>LFCK01000005.1 GCA_001189095.1 Parcubacteria bacterium C7867-001 | reverse complement strand
GAAACCCGAACCCCTGATCTCTCGCGCCTCGCGGACTCGGCGCTCGCCCCGAGCCCTGTCCGCGCTTCTTTTCTTGTTCTGATTCGCGGGGGGGTATGCAGGAAATGCATTTGGAGCGGCAGGGCTCGGGGGTAGCCCAAAGCCCCAAATATCGTCTCTAATCCGAGACAGAAGGTTTATAGTGCTTGCCCCTCCCACCCATGCGCGCACATTCGCCCGAGCCGTTTTAGGAGAAATTATAAAACGGCAGGGGCGGCTCCCTAGATCTTCTCAAAATCCGTACGAGCTTATCTATATGGAGATATACTCTCGCATTCTAGTATTCTGGTTAGATTCATGCGGTCAGTAATCATGCGCGCAAATACACGTGCTTTAGGGGTATGCTAATATATAGATATGTATCTATATATCGCGGTGTGTGTATGTTCGGCATGAGTCGTACGCACTTAGTGATGCTGATGCTTGGCATAAGTATGGCAACTGTCTTAATTGCTAGCCCATCAAACTTGTTTCTACATGAAGAGATATCAAACGAGGATCAGAAAGAGCGGCTATTTGTGCAGGATAAGGACATTATCGATTCGACTGACGTATTGGTATCAGGAAGGCACCTAGTTCGACTCTCATATATAGGGGAGCAGCTTTCAGAGCGGATCGTGCCTAATGAGGTTCCCGCTATGCGCACCGAGAGTTCATACACAAGGGACTGGGGAATATCTAAAGAGGGGAATGAGCGAATATTTGAAACAGTACTATTTCCAACCCCGCAGTATATACAGCAATCTGACGGATGGTATTACCTAGAGCGTGCAACGGTGCGCAAGGAGAACTTCAAGGTATTTCAGGCGAACGATATCATTCGCTCATTTTTACCTACGGCACATGCGACGTATGGGCTCTTTTATAGCCAAGCAGGAGATGGATATGTGAATTACTCTGACTGGAGTGGCGACTGGTCTGCAGTACGCTCGCAAACCACAGGAACGGCGGCATCGTATACCCAGCATATAGCGCCGTTCTCCGAAGTAATACCGGCAATCTGCAGTATTGAAGGAGAGACGTGGGTGTGCAACTATCACCTTATTTCGCGCGGGTTTATTCCATTTAATACGTCAGTCATACCAGCGGGGGTTGCCATCACTTCTGCGACTCTCAATCTATACACATGGGTCAGTGGCGGCGTCTACGACGCGGATAATGACGGATATGACTACCTTACAGTGGTGCAAACCTCACAAGCATCCCACACGCAACTTGTCACGGCTGATTACGACAACATCGGAACGATTGAGGGTGTAGATTCAGGAGATCGTAAAGATATTTCTTCTATCGCTACCGGTGCCTACCTTTCCTTTACCCTGAACGCCGTCGGCAGGGGTTGGATCGCAAAATCTGGTCAGGCGAGCAATTGTTCCAATACCTCCGGTATTAGCTGCTTTGGACTGCGAGAAGGTCACGATCTCGAAGGTGTAGCTCCAGACGTAGAACAATATACAGGCGTGAACTTCTATGCATCTGAACAAAGTGGAACAAGCAAGGATCCCTATCTGTCAGTGACATACAATGTACCGTTCGCGTTCTGGCAGTTCCAGGACTTTTAATGTCGTGGAAAAGGGAGTCGTCATGTACTAACAGGTTCTGCTAAAGATGCGTTGCGCGCCTGCCACTTTTGCAACATGGCGAATGCCCACTCAAATGCTCCAAGGAGAGAAGCGGCGTAAAACAGGTCCCCGATAAACATGTTTCTTAGAAAAGGCAGTCCAGCGACATAGGAAGCGATAAGGCCTTCAAGCGTTGACGGGTACCACGTAGAAGCAGCCCATACAGCAAAGTTCGTCACGAGAAAAAAGAGTATGGACGAGGCCATGACAAGGAGCAGAACTATCGCAGGTTTCATTCTTCGAGCGAAGATGCTTACGCCGCCAATCATTGCAACGGATGCGTAGACGCTTACAAGTACCTTCCAGTCGTAGAACCCGATGACCAAATCTGCAGCAAGCATGACGATAAGAGGAATGGCAACGGCCCACAGAGGCCCGACATACTTTCCCGCAGCAAATGCGATTGCAGTCACCGGCGTTGTGTTAGGCGGATGCGGCGCGAGGCGTCCGAGAAGGCCGACCCCTATCAGCCCGAGGATGGAGAGCAATGTTTTCATACTAGAATCCCTTGAACTCCCAAAGCACCGTCTTTCCGTCTGTGAGCTCGTACTGGTCTGCTCCGACCATCGGCGTCTCTCCGTCCACCTGGTATTGCCAATACTTCCCATCGGTACCGTTTACAAGTCCGCCCATTGCGGTCACCAACACTCCCATGTCTCCGTAGTCCTCGGTCGTAAGGCTAAGATTTGAGTTGGTTGCATCGAGGCGTGTCAGAAGTTCAAGCACGGTTTCGCCGCTCTCGATTGGCGTTGTCGTCGCCTCGTACACACCTTCGATGGTGAGAGTTATGGCATCGACCTCCTCTTCCGTTTCGGTCTCGGTCGTGTAGGTATTGTTCGTGACGTAGTACGTGCGCGAAGTGCGTGAACTCTCATTGGATTTTTGAGCTGGCGCAGGCTCCGTTGTGGTGAGCGAAGAGGTAGCGATTATCACATTGACTGTGATGACTGGTGGCGCTAGTTGGGGGGTCGAGTTCTCAATGATAATCGGAGCGGTTGAAGGCGTTGAAGTTGAAGTGACGAACACTTGAATGGGCGGTGTCTGTACGTCCGCTCTCGTGCCGTTACCATAGGTGAACAAGAGTCCCACGACGAGAGTGAAGACTGAAAATACTGCGAGCCATGTGTAGTCTTTCATAAGTAGTGCGTTAGGGTGAGTGTTTTCAATTACCTCTCGAGTCGGTACGTTGCCGTAACGAAAGACAGGACGATATGAGCGGCAGTCCAGAGATAGAAGTAGGTAAGATCAAAGAAGACGTCAAGGAACGGAATGGAGAAGAGAAGGTAGAGAAGCAGAAGTGAGGATGATAGTGCAAGTGTTGCCGCAACTTCTTTCCAGTAACGACGTGCTGCTGCAGGCACTTCTTTGAGGCGGTCGCCATAGCCTACATACCAATTCACGAAGTGAAGAAGAACAATGATGCCGAGGATGTGGCTTGGCATGCCGATGACCGTAGCGAAGAAGAAAAGTATTGCTGCAATGAACCAGAGATAGTACTCAGCGCGCGACGGCGCACTTTTGCCAAACAAGGTTCGTATCAGGATAAGTAGCGCAAGTACGCCGCCCACCACGAACCCGAGGTATGAGAGCGTAGGGAAAGCAACGACGATGATAAGCGATGAGTGCAAGGTTGCGAAGCCAACAATAGTCGCGATACGCGAGAGTGAAAGCGGTTCACCGTGCAAGGTAAACTCGTCGAGCGCAAAATGCGCGGAAAAAATAGTACCGGCAATGATGAAGAGAGGAGTAATGCCTATACCCGACGTAAGGTAAAGCGTAGCTGCCGCGCCAAGCGCGAGTGCGACGAATAGATATGTCTTCGTTATTTTTCCACCTCGATACTGATAGAGGTACGCCATGAGAAAGTGCGCTTGCCCTACGAGGATGTAGGCGTACATAACGTACGTAAACGGAAGTGCAAACACGGCAAGTGCGGCGATAAGGGGGAATACATAATCGCGGAGCTTCCCGGCACGATACTGAAGCGGCGCTGCGCCTGTGATAGTCATGGATGCGTTCATAGTAAGAGTGGGTTAATACGACGGTGATAATTCTTTTGCACCATCTCTCGTACTCGCGTAGCGTGCGAGTGCGTAGAGGGCACTTGAGAGCCTATTCAGGTAGGCATGTGTGAGCGGTTGCACACTGCCCGCCCGCACGACCGCACGTTCAGCTCGTCGGGATACTGCACGTGCGTAGTCAAGAAGGGCACTAAACTCGGTTGCTCCAGAAATAATAAATGCGTGCGGGTTATCGATGTGGTTTTCATACTCGTCGGTAGTACGTTCGAGCGACATGAGATGCGCTGGCTCCAAGCTCTTTCCGGAACCGGCAAGCTCTGCCTGAATGATGAATAGGCACTCCTGCATGTTCAAGAGGTCATTGATGAGGGGTACTGGCATGTTTTTTGTGCATGCATGTGCACGGCATACGCCGATGAATGAATTCAGTTCATCAAGAGTACCGAGTGCCTCGAATGCAAGGCTATCTTTCGGGAATCGGTTTTTGGTGCCGAATAGTCCGGATGTTCCATCGTCTCCTCTGCGGGTGTACAGCATACGGTTAGGCAGTACTGACAGCCTCTGTCGGTACAATCATATCGATATCGCAGACACCACCGGCGCACGCGAGTTCTTGCTTCTGTTCCGTCTCATCGACATGCTCGTACGTAACGATTTTTGAATAATCAATATCAGGGAAATTCGCCGCCATCGTTTCGTAGACTTCCTTGGTAATGACTTCATAGGGTGCAAGTTTATACACGTGATTGAAGCGTGGAAGGAATGAAAGCCCACCGATGATGTCCCAGTTCTTTTGAATCCAGTCGACCACACTAATCCATTCGCTCTCGTCAACGGAAATGGTTGCGGAAGGATTATGCTCAGTGAAGTTCAGCTTTACGACTTTCCAGTATTCAAGCTGATCGAGCGCAGACACATCGTCCTTGAACACCGTGGTGGTCCCTGGGGATTGAACCGGAAATTCAAGTACATACGTGCTCGCCGATCCTTCGGTTTGTCCGACTTCAGGGTAGTAGGGGACTCCCTGGTCTTTCATCATGGAGAATAGGGCATCGGTTGCTGAGATACGCACACGTCGTATGTAGTATTTCGCGTGGCGCGGATGAATACCCGACGAGCAGTTGAATGTTTGTGAGACCGTGCCTGACGGTTTTACGGCAGTCACCGAAAGCGAAGGGCTGACCCCGAATCGTTTTGCATACGCCGCGTTCGTCGCAATTGCGGTGTCGCGCATCGCGCGAAGCGTCTCTGGCATGCGCGCCACTTCGCTGTCCCATTGTCCGGTGACAGACACGCCAAGGAGCCGCTCTACCTCGCAGTGCTTTGCCCAATCGCTTCCTATATAGCGAAACGACGTGAGTGTCGACTGGTAGGTACCAAGAAGAGCGGCAAGGCGCGCCTTCCGGATGAGCGTTTCTGCAGTGTCGCCAGCGCGCGCGATTATTTCCGAGAGATTGCAGAACTGTTTTGACTGCAGGATTATTTCGCCGCAGGGATTCGTGCCAATAGATCCCTCAACGACGCCGTCTTCGTTTAGGAATCCCGATGTCTTGAAATATGCCGCGCGGCGTTCCGGTAGCGTATTCCCCAAGGCGCCGCGATTGAAGATACCGCGCTCGCCTGAGCCGCTTTTCATGAGCGCGACCCATTCTTCGACCAGCTCCATGTTAGAGGGCTTCGCTTCATAGACGGCGGAGTTGTTTGCTACGGAGCGATGTGGCTCGGTGAGGTAGAACTGTCCTTTCTTTGCGTCTCGAAGCTCAGCATCGTCCAAGTCCGAAAGCGAAATCATCGCGGTACGACGCACGCCGCCCGAGACGACGCATTCGCCGATTTTACAAATAATGTCGTGCGCGTCGATACTGCGAAGTCGACGTCCTTGTCGGCGGAGTATCTTCTCTCGTGCAAACGAAAGGAGGGCGCGAAGTGGATCGGGGCCCGACGCCTTGCCGCCCATCGTCTTCAAGCGGGCGCCCGCAGGACGCACCTGCGAAAAATCAAAATCAATATCGCTGCCGTCGTACCATGTGCGAAGACCAAGTAGGAGCGCATCGCACCATCCCTCTTTTGAATCGGCAACGATGTGGGTGGGTAGTTTCTTCTTGGTTTGTTTTCGTATTTGCGGTAGTTGCTCAACCGTCTGGCTTTCAATCGAGAATCCAACACCGCAACCCTGCATCGACAGATACATAATTTCGGCAAAGTCCTCGAGTGCTGAGGGTGCGATGAATGAACAGTTGTATGCGCACGTATTGCAACGGCGCGCTGGCTCTCCCGCAAATTGCATGAGTCGCATCGACGGCATGACTTCTTGGCGGAGAATTGCTTCTCGCAGTTCAGCGTATTCTTGCTCGGCAAGCTTGTCGCCAATATTTTCTTTCATGAACGCGATGTAGCGGTCGACCGTCTCCACCCATGTCTCGCGCCGACCTTCTGCAGCAATCCAACGGGCATAGGTACGCAAATATATGAATTCACCGAGCGGATTTCCAATGAAATATTTCTTGCTTTCTTCGGCGAGCGCACGCACCTTTTCCGATACTTCTGTTTTTCCACCGCGCATGTCGGTACGACGTGCACGATAGAGGATGTATGCTTTTGCGGTTGCTGGGTACTGCCGCATCAAAACTTGTTCAACCACGTCTTGTACGTGCTCGACGCTCGGTATCGGAAGTCTGATGAGCCGGAGAACCTCTTCAGCGAGTTCTGCCGCCATGCTCGCGTCTATTTCGCCGGTTGCGCTCCCTGCCTTAGCAATAGCGACAACGATCTTCTCCTTCTCAAACGGAACACGCGATCCGTTTCGTTTTACGATCTCCCCAGGGAGGTGGGCGGCAGCATGTTTCATAGGCATAGCGTGTTATATTGATAGTCATCTATTAGTCCTTTAGTATATCAATAGATACTCATCTATGAATCAAAAACCGTTGGGGAAAACTAATGTAAAAACAAAGAAAGCAAAGAAACCCCGCACCTACGCCAGGCCATCGTGGGTTCCGAAGGGGGTTGTCGATGAAGAGGAGCTTTGTCCCGACTGTTTCAAGGTGGTCGGCTCAAAGAGCCGATATAGCCTTGTGTGCACTCTCGGCAAGAACCAGAAGGGCCTTACTGTTGGAGGGCTAACGAAAACGCTCAAACTCACTCAACCGACTATTACTCATCATCTAAACACCCTTCGTTCAGTCAATGCGGTCTCCTTTGAAGACAAAGGACGAGAGCGCGTATATCGACTGAATCGTGACGCCCACTGTTTCGAGGAGTGTAAGATTCCTTTCTAATCTATGCTTCAACTCTTCGGGTACACCTGGTCCTATTTCGTTCAAGTCGCAGGCATCTTTGTCGCCTTCATATTCGCCGCGCTCTTTATATATCTTGCGCTGCGTCATTTGCGCTGGCGCTGGATGCGCGTCGCGCTTGTTGTCGTCTTCATTGCTGCCTCAGTCGTATTCTATGTGCCAAACGGTTTACCGCGCGCATTCGAGTATCCGCTAGGACTCACCACCTATGGTCCCGCAGAAGGACCCGTATTACCGTTTGGAAACGTGTGGAGTCTGTTTACTCATTTCGACAAACTCGAGCGCGTTTCAGATATTGCACGGGATCCGAATGAGGTTCCGCCTCCGATTGACCGAACGGAATCAACAGTCGTGAAAGTAGCGCTTGAAACTAAAGAAGTTGTCGCAGAAATGGCACCTGGAGTCTACGTTAACTACTGGACGTTTGACGGGAAGATACCGGGGCCTTTTATCCGGGTACGCGAAGGAGATACGGTTGAGCTCACGCTCCACAACAATGAGACAAGTCTCCATCATCACAACATCGACCTTCATGCGGTGACGGGTCCTGGTGGCGGCGCGGTCTCAACGATGGTTGCTCCTGGAGAAACGGCAACCGTGACCTTCAAGGCACTTCATCCTGGAGTATTCGTCTATCACTGTGCGACGCCGAACGTCGCCAATCACATGACGCACGGGATGTATGGTCTTATTCTTGTCGAACCGAAAGAAGGACTTGCGAAAGTCGATCATGAATACTATGTCATGCAGGGAGAGTATTACTCGGTCGGAGGTACGGGAAGGAAGGGACTTCAGCTCTTCGATGCGCAAGCGATGCTCGACGGTAATCCTTCCTACATCACGTTCAATGGACGCGTGGGAGGATTGGCTGATCACATGCAAGCGAAAACGGGAGAGACTGCCCGCGTGTACTTCGGGAATGGTGGAGTGAACCTCGTCTCGTCATTCCATGTTATTGGCGAAGTGTTCAGCAAAGTCTTCCCCGAAGCATCGCTCTCTGCGACTCCTCATGAAGATGTACAAACGACTATCGTACCTGCCGGAGGAGCGACCGTTGTCGAGTTCGACCTTCAAGTTCCTGGCAACTATGTCTTTGTGGATCACGCGCTTGCGCGCATGGAGAAAGGAGCCTGGGGCGTTCTCAAAGTCTCAGGAGAAGAGAATAAAGAAATATATGATGGAATAATAATGCCCGGACACGGACATTAATAAAACCCTCGCCCTGCCGCTCCAAACGCATTTCCCGCATACCCCCCCGCGAATCAGAACAAGAAAAGAAGCGCGGACAGGGCTCGGGGCGAGCGCCGAGTCCGCGAGGCGCGAGAGATCAGGGGTTCGGGTTTC
>LFCK01000003.1 GCA_001189095.1 Parcubacteria bacterium C7867-001 | reverse complement strand
GAATAAGGGGCTCCTAACTCTGTGCCAGCAGGAGCGGTAATACAGAGGCCCCAAGCATTATCCGGAATCACTGGGCGTAAAGGGTGTCAAGGCGGTCATATTAGTCTTTTGTCAAATCCGTGGGCTCAACCTACGGCTCGCAAGAGAAACGGTATGACTTGAGGTTGGGAGAGGTGCGTGGAACTCACGGTGTAGGGGTGAAATCCGTTGATATCGTGGGGAACACCAAAGGCGAAGGCAGCGCACTGGCCTGTTTCTGACGCTCACACACGAAAGCCAGGGTAGCGAACGGGATTAGATACCCCGGTAGTCCTGGCCCTAAACGCTGCTCGCTCGTTCTGCGGAGTATCGACCCTCTGCGGGACTAAGCTAACGCGGTAAGCGAGCCGCCTGGGTAGTACGAGCGCAAGCTTAAAACTCAAAGGAATAGACGGGGACTCGCACAAGTAGTGGATCATGTGGCTTAATTCGTCGATAAGCGAAGAACCTTACCAGGGCTAGAAATGCAGCTGCATCCCAGCAGAAACGTTGGGAGCCTGCTGTTCCCTTCAGTGGGGTAACGAACGCAACCCCCGTTGTCTGTTAATTGTCAGGCGAGACTGCCCCCTCACGGGGGAGGAAGGTGGGGATGACGCCAAATCAGCATGTCCCTCTGATGCCCTGGGCTGCACACGTGATACAATGGTCGGTACAGAAGGATGCAAGACCGCAAGGTGGAGCAAATCCCAAAAACCGTCCTCAGTACGGATAGAGGTCTGCAACCGACCTCTTGAAGCTGGAATTACTAGTAATCGTGGGTCAGCCATACCACGGTGAATACGTTCTCGAGTCTTGTACTCACCGCCCGTCAACTCAAGGAAGTTGGAGGTACCCGATATTCTGCATTTAGCAGGACTACGGTAAATTCAATGACAGGGAGTAAGTCGTAACAAGGCACGGGTAGCGGAAGCTGCTCGTGGATCATATCCAATCGGAACCGATCTCCTCGGAAGAGGAATCACTTGTCGATCTCTGGACTTCGGTCCAGCAAGAGGAAATAGCACACATCCTTAAATGGTGCTCGGAGACCGGTTAACGTTACCGGTGTACGTGTCGAATCGCTCAATTGACGATTCGAAGGTACGAATAGGCGGAACGCAAGAGCGCGTTCTTCTCCTTACCTTTTCATTTCAGTATTGCTCACAACGCAATAGCCCCGCAACGCGGGGCTATTGACGTATGTATAAAATAATGTATAATCTATATAACACGCAAACCGTAAGGAGGTTCACGTGGGAGATACTGTTCTCTTGCATACGATTCACTTCAAGCCACGCGAAGACACTTCGCCACTGCGGGTCGGCGCGATTCTTGCGCTCGGCATGCATCTGGGGGAGCGTTGCGGTGGCTACGGAGCAGGGATCCTGTTCTGGGAATTCACTCGGAATCTCGATACTCGAAAGGGTGTTGAGCTCGTCGAAGTCGCCGTCTTTGAAAGCCAAGAGGCTTTCGATCGGTTTCGTGCGCACCCAGCGCATGCAAGCTTCGCCGAGGAGTGCGCACAGCATCTGAACTGGACGGTCGCCGACATTATGGTGCCGAAATCAGCTCTGAAGCTCTAGCACGCTCCGAAAGAATATAGCGCCGCGGCATTGCCGCGGCGCTTTTCGTGTTTTCCGTAGCATGCTAAATTACAGGCCGGAGTGTTCCGTGTATAAAGGACGTGAAAGCGCCTCGGTCGTTTTCGATGCTTTGGACGCCTTCGGGCCGCCTTGTATGTAGTCGAAAGGGATATGCGAGAAACTGCGATAAGCTCGGGAGAGATCCTGAGATTTCCGATGGGGCAACCTATCTTAGGCCGCAGCCGCGTAAGCCCTAAGCTAACGGAACCACCTCACCCGTAACCTTTGCCGGGTCAGGCCGTTGCGGAGCATTCCGACCAATTCAAAATCCCCAGCCTGTGGCTGGGGATTTTTCTACGCTTCTACGGTTGCAAGAGCAAGTTTTTGCACGCAGCGTTTCCAGATACGCTGCTTATTCTTATGCCGGCGCCATTTTTGCTCGAAGGTGGAGATTTCCGCCTTGCGGATTTGTTTCGATTCGCGAGTTGTACCTCGGTGAACCATTTATATTGCCACTATACCAAGGGGTTGGGTGAAGAATACACGAAGGGTGGAAGATACTGGGGATTTCTGGTAGTATCCCGAAGTTAGACATATGCGCGTGTAGCTCAGTTGGTAGAGCACTCGACTGATACTCGAGCGGTCGAAGGTTCGAATCCTTCCGCGCGCACTAAGTTATGCACGGGCCCGCCTTTGGCGGGCCCGTGCGCGTTTATACTGAGGGCATGCGAACGAAACTCGTGATTCTCCTTGCTTGTGTCGCCCTCATTGCGCTCGGTGCATATTTGCTTACCCAACAGGAACCTGAAAAGCGTGCTGCAGTCCATACGGGACCCGTTACGTGGGATGTTCTTGCAGAAGGAACAAGCACCGCACAGACGATTGATCGCAAGAATTACCGGCTCAGAAACTCGGAAGAGCTCGCGTCGGTATGGGAAATCGTCCATGGACCAAAAGCAAAACCGCCAGTTGTTGATTTTGACAAACACGAGGTACTTGCGGTATTCGATGGTCCGCATGCCACTAACGGCTACGGCATTGCTGTGTCCCGCATCGCGGACACCGAAGAGGGTCGAGTTGTTACCATCACACACACCGCTCCTGAGAAGGGATGCGAACCGAAGCGCGTAGCGTTCCGTCCCTATCAACTCGTGTTGGTGGCGCCGACACAAGGTGCGCTCTCGCACACGGACGAGACGGTAGCGATCGATTGCAAGTAATTCCTAGCGGAGAGCGAATCGGCTGGCCGCTTCTTTGACGCGCTCGCCGTCTTCTTTCATGCGTCGCTTCAGCTCTTCTTCGTCGCGCGCCCACATCATGCCGTCCCAGAATTCGAGTTGGGGAACATTCAGTTTGTAGCGCGCCTTCTCTCCATACGCAGTTCCGAGGTAGAGGTGGTCGCGACCATCTGCTGCTGCACGGCGAATAGCATCGAGCATGAGCCACATCCCGAGCGATTTACCGATGAAATCAACGCGATATGCGGGGAACCAGAAGTGAGCCCAGTTTTCTCCAGCAGGCTCGAAGACAGCGGCAATGAGTTCGCCATTTTGGTCACGGTAACGAATGCCTCGTAGTGGGAGAACGGTTTTAAGGAGTCCCTGCAAACGCTCTTCGCCCATTATTTTCTTACCGTGTCGTGTCTCGAAGTAGTCGAGGAAAAGCTTTTGGAATTCAGCGTCATTCGCGAGCTCTTCGCGTGGAACGACCTCAGAAGTGGCGAGACCGTCGAATTTCTTGAAGACCCGACGATTTTCGCTTGAGGGATCGAATTCCTTCACCGGAACGCGCACAGAACGCGCCATGTAGAGGAGGTTGTAGGCGTTTGGGTTTGCAGAGTAGGGAAGGAAGCCGGATTCGTACGGAAGCTTCGGGTTGTCATTTTCTTCGAGTGCCGCGTGAAGGGTGTAGCCGAACGAATACGTCCCGTAGTCGTGCGCGAATTCGCTCGTATAAATACGCATATTAAGCAGGGAAGCGCTCTTCGAAGTCGCGAACGAGCGACGGAAGCGAGCCGTGGAGGTCTCCCGACGTGAGGACGAGCACGACGTCGTTCGGTTCGATCGCATCGAGGACGGATGCTCGGTTGTTCGCATCGTACGGACGCGCATCAACTCCAGCGGCTTTTGCGCGCTCGAGTATTTCTTCATGGGAAAGCTGGTCGTGCGTGGTCGCGCCTTGGGTTTCGGGTGCTGCTATGAAAGCGAGTCCTGCGCCCGCGAAGGCGTTGTCGTACCACGGAAGGTTTGCGCGGTTCCTCCAGCCGAACGTGTGCGGCTCGAAGACTACGACGAGTCGGTGATTCGGGAAGTGGAGCTTCAACGCCTCTATCGCTGCGCGAGCTTTTTCATAGGAAGAACCGAACCCTTCGTGCATAGGAATCGAGGAGTTCGCGACTTTATCGAGACGGCGGCGTACGCCTTTGAAATCGGCGACTGCGGCAGCGAGCGCTTCGGGTGCCATAAGGTTGCGTGATAGGACATAGGCAGAAACAGCGACGATATTTTCGACATTGTGCTTTCCTAGGAGTTCGCTCGTGAGGGCGATGACTGGCTCGCCCTCCTTTATAAGGGTGAATGAAATACGTCCATCGAAGCTCATATCGCGTGCCGCATACATCCCGTTCGTGACGCCGTAGGTAACGAGGTTCTTCCCAGATGCCTGTGCGAGGGTAAGCGCGTCGGGCTGGTCCGCGCACACGGTTACGGTTCCGTTGTCTGGAACAAGCGCGAGCAGCTGGCGGAATGCTTCAAGGTAGGATTCATGCGTTGGGTACACATTCACGTGATCGTGCACCGCAGAAGAGAGAAGGACGTCGGTCGGGTGGAGGTGGAGGAATTTCGGGCGAGCATCGTCATGTCCTGAAGGATATTCGTCACCTTCAAGCACGAAGAGTTCATGCGTGCCGATTTTTGCCGGAGTGTCGGCGACCGGTTCTGCGCCAACAAAATAACCGGCATCAAGTCCTGCGTGACGAAGGATGTGGGCCAAGAGCGCAGTTGTTGTTGATTTCCCGTACGAGCCGGCGACCACAACGTTGCGGCGATTCTTTGTGAGACGACCGAGGACTTCAGGAAAAGAGTAGATAGGCTTGCCGGTTTGATACGCCGCTTCCACTTCCGCGTTTTCTGTGCGTACGAGTTTTGCATTGCGTCCAATGATGAATTCGTCTACATCAGCAGGAATGTTTGATGGGGAATAGGGGAGGAGTGGGGTAAGTCCGGCCACGGCAAGTGTTTCTTGCGGCGGTCCGTAGCACTCGGCGTCGGAGCCGGTAACCGTATTTCCTTCCTCCTTAAGAAGGAGAGCGACCGAGCTCATGCCGAGCCCGCACATGCCAATCATATGAATACGCTTGCCCATATATTTGGCTATCATACCAAGCTCTTGCTTTGCGCGCCTTTCCCTAGGGTGCTACGCTCGCCTCAATGGCTGGCACTCTTTCCGTCGTTGCGACGCCTATCGGGAATCTCGGGGATATCACCCTTAGAGCTATTGAGACGCTCAAGAACGCGGATGTCATCGCGTGCGAAGACACGCGTGTTTCGAGCAAGCTTCTTGCGAAATACGACATACAAAAACCACTCGTTATTTTCCATGCACAGAGCGGAAAAGGTGCGACAACCCGCATTCTTTCGCTACTTGGTGAAGGAAAGCGCGTTGCGCTTGTGACTGACGCTGGTACGCCGGGGATTTCGGATCCCGGAACCGCACTCATTGCCGAGGTGCGCTCGCGTCTTGGAGGCGAGGTAACGATAGAAGCGATACCGGGACCTTCCGCCCTTGCCGCTGCACTTTCCATCGCGGGTGTGCCGACCGATCAATTCGTCTTCCTTGGATTCTTGCCGCACAAGAAGGGGCGGCAGACACTCTTTAAGGAAATCGCAGAGGAAGAGCGAACGGTCGTTTTTTACGAATCGACGCATCGCATCGAGAAGGCACTCGAGTCGCTCGTCGAATTCCTACCAGAAGATCGGATGGTGAGCGTGTTGCGTGAACTTACGAAACTCCATGAGTCGGTGGTGCGGGGAAGTGCTGCTGACGTGCGCGATTACTTCAAAACCCATCAAGGCGAGGTGCGCGGCGAGTTTGTCGTCATCGTCTCCACTTGCTAAACTTTCTATATGACGCGAGAAACAGCTCTCATTGCCCTCGGGGTTCTTATCATGCTTACGCCGTTTATCGGTCTTCCTGTCTCGTGGCGCGCCTATATCGTTCCGGTGCTGGGGCTTCTCGTTGTGCTCGTGGCGGTTACGCTGCGTGCTCGCCGTATGCGCACAGTCGCACCTTCTCCTGAAACGAGCAGCATGACCACGCCCGTGGTATAACCTCGATAGTCGAACCTAGAGGAGTGAGTGATGGAACAACAAGCGCTCGAAGCGCTCCTAAAGACGTTGAGTTTTAAGGAGCTCGATGAAAAGTACGCTGCGGCGATCAGGAATTACTCGGTGACCGAAGTCGAAGCACTTCAACGGGATCCGAGCCAAAAGTCGACTGACGGCCCACAGCTTTCGTACGCGAAGACTGTCTATCGTTACTATCTCGCAAAGAAACGCGCGATGGCGATTGTCACCTAGAAGAATTCAAGCGGCACCCAAGGGGTGCCGCTTCGTTTTGCGATATATCAGATATAATACTCTGCATGGATAACCCCGATCGGGTAACGTACTTTGCAGCCACCGATAGTCGCGGCAAGCGAGTACCGTTCGGTTTGAAGCAAAAGGATCGCTCTCGCCACATGTACGTGATCGGGAAGACGGGCATGGGTAAATCAACCCTGCTCGAGAACATGGCCATACAGGATATTCGCAATGGGGAAGGCATGGCCTTCATCGATCCGCACGGTTCCGCCGTGGAGACGCTCCTGAGTTACATTCCACAGGACCGCATTAATGACGTTGTCTACTTCGCACCATTCGATCTCGAAAACCCGATCGCCTTTAACGTCATGGAGGACGTGGGCTACGACAAACGCCACCTCGTGGTCTCGGGACTCATGGCGACCTTCAAGAAAATCTGGGTCGATGCGTGGAGTGCCCGCATGGAATACATTCTCTCCAACACGCTTCTCGCGCTCCTTGAATATCCCGGCGCAACGCTCCTTGGGGTGAATCGTATGTACACCGACAAGGTGTACCGCAAAGCGGTCGTCGAGAACATCAAGGATCCGGTAGTGAAGGATTTCTGGATCAAGGAATTCATGACGTATACCGATCGTTATACGCAGGAAGCAACGCCAGCCATTCAAAACAAAATAGGTCAGTTCACGAGCAACCCGCTCATTCGCAACATCATTGGGCAGGAGAAATCCTCCTTCGATATTCGAGATCTTATGGACCGAAGAAAGATACTCATCGTGAATCTTTCGAAAGGTCTTGTGGGCGATACGAACATGAAGCTCTTAGGCTCCATGATTACGACGCGTCTTTTCCTCGGCGCTATGTCGCGAGCAAACCTCGATCCCGTAACGCTTAAGAAATCACCGCCGTTCTACTTCTACGTCGACGAATTCCAGAATTTCGCGAACGAGACGTTTGCCGAAATCCTTTCAGAAGCCCGCAAATACAATCTCAATCTCATCATCGCGCACCAGTACGTCGAGCAGATGGAAGAGGAGGTGCGTGCGGCCGTATTCGGCAACGTCGGTACCACAGTTTGTTTCCGTGTGGGTCCGTTCGACGCTGAAATACTGGAAACCATATTTACGCCGGAGTTTCTGAAAGAGGACTTGGTGAATCTTGGATTCGCGCAGATCTACCTGACGCTCATGATTGATGGCGTCGGTTCGCGCCCGTTCTCCGCGGTCACTATTCCTCCGATTGAGCCGCCTCCACGCTCGTATAAAGACGAAGTGATTGCTTCTTCGCGGAAACAGTTCGCTTCGCCGCGCGCAAATATAGAGAACGCTATTTTCACTGAGCTCCAGCAGGGCCAGCAGGATGTTCCTGCCGAACCAAAACCAAAAAAGAAAGAATACGGTCCGCGTGCGCCAAAGAACGACTTCCAAGACTCACGTCCGCCACGTCCACGCACGGACGAGCAGCGTCCGCGTCCACCGCAGCAGGAACAGAAAGCTCCACCGCCTTCGAGTTCGATGACGAAAGAGGATTTGCGCGCGATTGTGCAGACGCTCGCTCAAGGTGCTGCGAAGAATAAAGAACGAAAAGCGGACACGCAGACACAGGCGCTGAAAGGAGTGCTCGGTTCGGTGATTACAGATCCCCAACCAGAGCTGCCGCCGGGTCACAAAAATGAAAAGCCGCAGCCGCCGCGCCCTCAGCAGCTGAAGTCGCAGGGTCAACCGCAGCCGCAGCAGAAACAACCTCAACGCACTCAGGATCAACGTCCGCCCCAGCAAAAACAGGAAAAGCGCGAACCGCAACCTCCTCAGAATCCACAGCAGAGTCAGGGAAAGAAGCCATTTGAGGTTCCCGAAGAGGTTCTCAAAGACGTCTTTAAGGAAGATATTTAGGGCGCAACCTTCCTCGATGGACAGAGGTTCTTATTGATAGCGGACGCACCGTTAGACAGGTAACCTTTGTGGCTCATGATAAACGCATAAGAGCCCACCCGCGGCCTTGAAACCCAAGGTCGCGGGTGGGCGCTATACTATTCCTTGTCTTTCAGCAGGCGACGCGTATTCTCACTATGACCGTGACCCAAAAAACTATTCTCGTTACCGGCGGCGCCGGACTTGTTGGCTCTAACTTGTGCGAGCGTCTTGCTCGCGAGGGGCACCGAGTCATCTCCGTCGATAACTATTTTGCGGGAACCCGCGAGAACCATATTACTGGCGTTGAATACCGCGAGGGGCACACGAAGGACATTGAGCAACTTGTGCCCGAGTCTCCTGATATCGTTTACCATCTCGGCGAGTACTCCCGCGTCGAGAAAAGTTTCGAGGACATCGAATTGGTCTGGGATCTCAATAAAACAGGCACCTTTGCGGTCCTTGAATTTGTTCGACGTCGTGGCGCGAAGCTTGTGTACGCTGGCTCGTCCACGAAATTTGCTGATGGAGGGTCAGGACGCGATCAGAGTCCGTATGCATGGACAAAAGCCGCAAATACCGAATTGGTGAAGAATTATGCCGTGTGGTACGGCATACGCTATGCGATTACCTATTTCTATAATGTGTATGGCCCACGCGAACGAGCTGGTGCAATGGGTACGCTCATCGAGATTTATCGGCAGAATATGCTCGCCGGTCGCCCGCTCGGTGTCGTTGCTCCGGGTACGCAGCAGCGCAACTTTACGCATGTCGATGATATCGTCGACGGACTTGTTCTTGTTGGTGAAAAAGGAGAGGGAGATGAATTTGGGCTTGGAAACGAGCGTTCCTTCACCATTCAGGAGGTGGCGGAACTGTTCGGCGGCGAAATCGTGATGCTCCCCGAGCGTGCGGGCAACCGCATGGCGTCCATAATTGATACGAAACGCGCCCGAGAACTTGGTTGGATGCCGAAGCGGCAGCTCGCCGAATACGTGGACGCGTTTAAAGAAGCGCTTCCAAATCTCGAGCGACCGGTTTCTGAAAAACGGGTTCTTGTTTTCACAACAACATTCCATCCTATCGAAGGGCCCGCTGAACGTGCACTCTGTTCGCTTATGGCGCAGTTGCCGGACATTCATTTCGATATTGTGACTGCCGCTCACACGAAAGAGGCGCTCGATACACCATGTGCGATCCCGAATGCAACGGTACATCGCATTGGATTCGGAACGCCATTCGATAAATACCTCCTCCCCATCCTCGGGCGTGAAAAGGCCTTCGAACTTGCGGCCAAGCATCGCTATCTCTTCGCGTGGTCGCTTATGGCGAGTTACGGAACGCTCCCAGCGCTTGCAGTTCGTCACGGGAAATTGGTGCCGCTTCTGGTCACGCTCGCCGACCAGACGCTTTCCTGGTACGAACGACTTTTCCTACGTCTCATTATTTCAAGGACCGATCAGGTATATGCCTCGTTACCAGAGCAGGGAACGAAGCTGGTCTCGCTACGCGAACGCATGAAGGCGCGTCGTTCACTTGGTGCGGGTGACGCGTTCGCAAATCAAATTCGATTCGCGTATTCGACGGTGCTCGCGAAGCAACGACGAGCATCATGAAGCGCATCCTTATCTTTTCGTTAAATTATTACCCGCGGTTTATTGGTGGGGCCGAGGTTGCCATAAAGGAGATTACCGATCGAATTGCTTCCGAAGAAATTGAGTTCCATCTCGTGACACTTCGTTTTGATACACAGCTACCGGCTGAGGAGCGAATCGGAAATGTGAGGGTGCATCGTATCGGCTTTGCAACGAAGAATCCCAGCATTACCGACCTCGGTACCTTCCCGCTGCATCTCAATAAATTTCTATACCAAATAGCTGCCGCATATACGGCACGGAGACTGCATGCAAAGTATCGATTTGATGGAATCTGGGCGATGATGGCCCATTCGTGCGGTATTCCGGCAGGTATCTTCAAGGGTTGGTATCCTCACATTCCATATCTCCTGACGCTTCAAGAGGGTGATTCTCCCCGGAAAATCGAAGGCATGATGCGCTACGTGCGGGGACCTTTTCGTGCTGGCTTCACGCGCGCTGATTATTTGCAATCAATCTCGATTTTTCTTGATGCGTGGGGGAAGCGCATGGGCTTTACCGGTTACGCTGAAGTCATTCCGAACGCGGTCAACACCAAGCATTTTGCAGGAACCATAACCTCGGAGGAGCGAACTGCGATCCGAGAAAAGCTTGGCGTTGCTCACGATGATGTTCTTCTCGTCACCACGTCGAGACTTGTGCATAAGAATGCGACCGATGACGTTATTAAGGCGCTCGCGCTTCTTCCGGCGAACATTCACTTCATCGTGTATGGCATTGGGCCTGATGAGGCGATGCTTCGTGAACTCGCGAAGAAAGAAGGAGTTGAGGCTCGCGTGCATTTCATGGGACAGATTGGGCATGCCGAAATGCCGAAAGCACTTAAATCCTGCAACATCTTCATTCGCCCTTCGCGTTCTGAAGGCATGGGTAATTCATTTGTTGAGGCCATGGCTGCTGAGCTTCCGGTTATTGCAACGCAAGAAGGAGGTATCGCAGATTTTCTTTTCGACGAAGTACGGAATCCCGAACAGGAGACCACTGGCTGGGCCGTCGATAAGGATTCGCCTGAACAGATAGCGAATGCTGTGAATGACATCCTTTTGCACCCCGAGAAGGTTACGAAGGTGTGTGAGACCGCAAAGAAGCTCGCATTCCTCAAATATGACTGGGATCTTATCGCGCGGAACATGCGGGCGCTTTTCGACCGATTGCTCGTCAACCGCTAGAATAGAGCTATGAAGGTAGTGCTTGCGACGCCGCTCTATCCGCCTGAATCAGGCGGGCCCGCAACCTATGCGGCGCTTCTTGAAGAAGTACTACCGCCTTCAGGGATTTCAGTTGCGACAGTTAAGTTTAGCGATGTCCGTCATCTCCCGAAGCTCGTTCGGCACGTCGCTTATTCTCTGCGAGTGTATGCTGCGGCACGACGGGCAAATCTCGTATATGCGCTCGATCCGGTGTCGACCGGCCTTCCGGCGCTTTGCGCTGCAAAGCTCGCGGGTAAGCCGTTCGTGCTCAAGATGGTGGGGGACTATGCGTGGGAGCAGGGTGTACAGCGCTATGGCGTAACCGACCTCCTCGATGAATTCGTTACCCGCACCGAATATCCGATGCAAGTGAAGTTCCTTCGTGGTCTTGAGCGATTCGTAGCGCGGCGCGCACGCGTCGTTATCGTTCCAAGCGAATACTTGAAACGTATCGTTATCGCGTGGGGCATTCAGGAGAAGCGCGTACGCGTCGTTTACAATGCCGCGCCCAGCGTGAGCGTGGCGACGGGAACGGTTCCGGATCACGGATCGTATGTGGTAACCGTCGGGCGCCTTGTCCCGTGGAAAGGCGTCGCGGGAGTTATCGACGCAGTCTCTCGTATTCCGAACCTTTCACTCGTCGTTATTGGTGACGGGCCCGAAAAGGAAGAGCTTGCGCGGCGCTCCTCAGACAAGATTCGTTTTCTTGGTGCGCTTCCTCATAGCGAGACACTTGCCTACCTCAAGCACGCCGACGCTCTTATCCTTAATACGAAATACGAAGGCCTTTCCCACCTTCTGCTTGAGGCGTGCGCGCTCGGTACACCTATTATCACGACGCCGGTTGGCGGCAATCCCGAAATAGTTACGGACGGCGAGACGGGGCTTATGGTAACGCCCGACGATACGGACGCGATGGGGGCTGCGATTACGAAGATTCGGTCGGATGCCGGACTCCGCGGGCGGATGACCCGTGCAGCACGCGAAAAGGCAGCCTCGTTTTCGAAGGAGCGCCTCGTGCAAGAAACGGTTACACTGCTTCAATCACTCGTATGAATGCGCTCTTCATTTCGAACGACACCTCGATAGGTACGAAGGGAAGTGGCGCGTATACGCGCATGCGTTCCTATGCTGGCACGATCGGCACACTTCATGTGCTCGTGCGCGGCACCAAGCGCGAAGACATTGTCGACGGACCGCTCACCGTTCATGTAGTCCGTGCAAATCGTTTCTTTGCGCCAATGACTCTCGCTAATGAAGCAAAGCGGCTCATCCCTCGTGCGGGTATCGAAGTCGTGTCCGCACAGGATCCTTTTGAGTACGGCGACGCGGCTCTGAAAGCGGTGCGCGGCACGAACGCGAAGCTTCACGTCCAAGTTCATACTGATTTTCTTTCTCCGTGGTTCTTGCGTTCAGGGAACGCTCGTTCGCCAAAAGCGTCAGTTCCACTCCTGAATCGTATGCGTATCACTCTTGCCGATCGCGTGCTCCCCCAAGCATCCGGCATCCGTGTTGTTTCGAGTCGAGTGAAGGATTCGCTCATGAAGCGATACGGGGACCGCATCGTCGAACCGACTGTGATTCCTATTGCGGTTCCAGATACGCTCCCGCCGCGGGTAGCGCTTCCGCAGCTCCCGTTTACCTTTCCGCTCATCTTCGTCGGACGACTCGAGCCAGAGAAGCGGGTCGAAGATCTCATTAATGCTATCGCGCGCGTTGCGCTCGCGCATCCTGCGATAGGACTCGTCATCGTAGGTGATGGCAGGGAACGAAAGAATCTCGAAGCATACGCCGCGAAACTCGGCGTACAGGAACGAGTTGTGTTTCTTGGTGAGCGTAGCGACGCCGTCGGTCTCATGCAGAGTGCGCGGGGGTACATTCAAGCCAGTGCGTATGAGGGGTATGGCCGTACGCTTATCGAGGCTGCACTCGCACGCATTCCCATCATCTCGACCGATGTCGGAATTGTCGGCGAGGTGCTACGTGGGTATCAAGAAATCTTCTCCGTACCGGTCGCCGATCCGGTCAATATCGCTGCTGGTATCGTTGCATTACTGTCCGATCATCAGGCGCGCGAGCTCTACGTGCGTGCTGCGGAAATGGCGGTGAAAGAGCATCTTTTGAAGTACGAAAACCAACCGGAACTTATTGCCAAAGATCTCCGAAGAGCCATAACGGTATGAGGTTGCTTGTTGTAGCACAAACCGTAGACGAAAAGGACCCTGTGCTCGGGTTTTTCCATACATGGCTCAACGAGCTCGCTGTTCGCGTCGAACAGATAGAAGTTATCTGTCTCACAGAAGGAGTTCATCATCTTCCTGAAAACGTTCGGGTGCATTCGCTTGGAAAAGAGAAGGGGAGACCACTTCTTGGAGGACTGGCGTACGCGGTCCGCTTCAAGCTCCTTGCGTGGAAGCTTCGTCATACGTACGACCGAGTATTTGTGCATATGAATCAGGAATACATTCTCGTCGCGGGACCAATGTGGAAACTTCTTCAAAAGCCGGTATATCTCTGGCGCAATCACTACGCCGGTTCGTTTCTTACGGACATCGCTGCAGTGTTTGCGACAAAAGTATTCTGCACGTCAAAGGATTCCTATACCGCCCGCTATACAAAGACGAAACTCATGCCGGTCGGTGTCGACCTCGCGCGATTCGTCACTTCACCGCAGACCGCTCGTGGGGCGCGTTCGATTCTCTTTCTTGCGCGCATGGCGCCCTCGAAACGCCCTCAGCTCCTACTCGATGCGCTCGCAAAGCTTTCAGAGTGGGGTGTCGATTATTCCGCTTCACTCTACGGCTCTCCGGCAGGTAGCGATGAGTCGTTCTATGAGGCTCTCAAAAAGCGGTACACGTCCGATCAAATACATTTCTGTGCTGGAGTGCCAAACATCGACACGCCGCGTATCTACGCTGCTCACGAGATGTTCGTGAATACCTCCCCCTCAGGAATGTACGATAAAACTATATTTGAAGCTGCGGCGTCGGGCTGCATCGTGCTCGCGAACAACGAGGACTGGCGCTTACTTGCTGGCGACTCCTTCTATTTTGATGGCACGGTCGACACGCTCGCCGAGCGATTATCATCGCACCTCTCCGCTACGAGCACCGATCGTACTCGCAATCAAGAGCATGTGCGCACCCTTGCGGCGACGCAGGGACTAACCCTCCTCATGGATCTACTTCATGAAGAGTTAAAGGCGTAAGTCGTGTTTGAGTAAAAAATAATCGTGTAGATTGACATATATAAGGAATAGCCGGTACCTTTAGGCGGGACAGGGTTCTTTCCAGTTTCGGATAGGACAGACCACTAGGAGAAACCTCATGCAGACTATCTGCCTGATAATTCCTCCGTCGCCCTTCCTTCTCGATGAGCGAGTATTCATCTCGCTCGGGATCTTGAAGGTGGCGGCGGTGCTTGAGCGTTCGGGATGGCGGGTAGAAATGCTCGACCTTTCCGGAGTTGCAAACTACCTCGATGCGGTTGCGGATCACGCAGCGGCAAGTGAGGCACCGTTCTACGGCATAACCGCAACGACGCCTCAGATGCCTGCGGCTGCACGGATTGCCGAGACGCTTCGTCGGGTAACTCCTTCGGCGCGCCTTATTCTTGGCGGTCCGCATGCGACGCTGGTTCATGCGGCGTGGCGCCGCGAAGAAGAGCTCGGTCAGTTAGCGCGCGCGAAGCGCGCGCTTTCCGGCCTTGAACACTACTTCGATGTGATTGTTGCGGGCGATGGGGAAGAGGCTGTTTTTGCGGCACTTGCTCCCGACGCGCCTCGTATCATCGATGCGGATGGACGACACTCACCGCTCTTTCTCAAGCGCGGTACGCTCGACGCCCTTCCGTTTCCAGCTCGGCATCTCATTGATGTCGGGAGCTATCACTACACGATCGATGGCATGAACGCTACGTCGATCATTGCGCAGCTCGGGTGCCCGTTTAACTGCGGGTTCTGTGCGGGCCGACTCTCACCGATGCTGCGGCATATCCGCACGCGGTCAAGCGAGAACATTGTGGAGGAGATGGTTCATCTCTACACGACCTACGGTTACACCGGCTTCATGTTTTACGATGACGAACTCAACGTAAACAAGGAGTTGGTTGATCTAATGCAGCGTATTGATGGCGCACAACGCGATCTCGGTACCGAGTGGCGTCTCCGCGGCTTCGTGAAAGCAGAGCTTTTCACGGAGGAGCAGGCAGCTGCTATGTATCGCGCTGGGTTCCGGTGGCTCCTGGTTGGATTCGAGTCGGGGTCTCCCCGTATTCTCGATACGATCAAGAAACGTGCGACACGCGAAGACAACACTCGTTGTCTTGAGATCGCGCATCGACACGGCATCAAAGTGAAGGCGCTCATGTCGATTGGCCATCCCGGGGAATCTCGGGAGACGGTCGAAGAGACTCGAGCATGGATCGAGGAGACGAAGCCGGCGGATTTCGACGTGACCATCATCACGCCCTATCCCGGCTCGCCCTACTACGATGAAGCGCTTCCGGGCGACGTGCCTGGAAAGTGGGTGTATACCGCTGATAACGGCGATCGTCTCTACCAAGAGGAGATCGACTACACGCAAAGCGCTGATTACTACAAGGGCGACCCGAATGACGGGTACGTGTCGCACGTCTCGACCGATTTCTTGTCGGCCGAAGCTCTCATCCGAGAGCGTGATGCGCTCGAGCGGAACTTGCGCGCGTTGCTCAAGATTCCGTTCAATCCGAGTGCTGCTGCGCTTACCTATGAGCACTCGATGGGTCAGACGGTTCTCCCGTCCCGTATCCTTCGAGTTTCTCACTAAGCTACGTGCCCCTTTCTTTCAGGAAGGGGCACTTTCTTTGTCTTGGTATAGTTAGATACACTATGGACCAAAAGGTGCGTTTATTTGTTCAGAAAGAGCTTATGGCTCCCGGCATGAGCTATAGCTCGCTCCTGTATCCATTTTGGGGGCCTCCTGATAAACAGAAGGCTATGCCCTACGTGATGAATGCTCTCGTCATGCATGGGTTCGACAAGAAATACTTTGAGCTTGTTGATGCTATCGATGCTGCCGATTACGTTCTTATCCCGCACGACTACTGGCGCCTCAAGAAGAAGCGTCCCGATCTGCTTCGCGCAATGGTTCAAGACGCGCAGGCGCATAAAAAGCCTCTTTTGATAGACGCAGCAAGTGATCAGTCGGGCGTGGTTCAAGTTCCGAACGCGCGGGTCATGAGAATCAATCAATATCGTTTCGAGCCACGACCGTACGAAATCACCATGCCCGTCTCCTGCGAAGATTTGCTTGAGGTGTATCAAAAGGGAACGCTTGCTTTGCGTGAGAAGCACAAGATCCCGACCATCGGTTTTGTCGGGTGGGCTGAACTCTCGTTGAAGCAGCGCCTACGCTCGCTCATTAAAGAGCTTCCTATTCGATTCCTTGGTCTTTTTGATAATCGTTATCGCGCAAAGGAAAAGGGAGTCTTTTGGCGCGAGCGCGCAGTGCGGGCGTTTATGCGGTCGAGCGTAGTTACGACCAATTTCATTATTCGTTCGTCGTATTCGGGTCACAGTGAGACTGCCTCGGGTAACTTAGAAAAAATTCGTGCGGAATACGTCGATAATTTGGTGGCAAACGATTATGCCCTTGTTGTGCGGGGAGACGCGAATATCGCGACCCGTTTTTATGAAATTCTTTCCGTTGGTCGTATCCCCGTTTTCATCGATACTGAATGCGTATTGCCGCTTGCTGACATAATCAATTACCGTTCGTTCTGCGTTTTTATCGATCATACTGACGTTGCTCGTGCGCCAGAGATACTTGCTGCATTTCACGACCAACTTGATCCCCAAGAGTTCATCCAGATGCAGCAGCGTGCTCGCGAAGCGTATGAGCGGTACTTGCGTTACGATGCGTTTTCCCCGTACCTTGCTCGCGAGTTGCTCGCCAGCCCTTCTAACGTCTAGCTTGTGCAAGAACTCGTCGTTTCCTATACTAGGCCCAACACCCCACCTCTATGAACGATCAAGATGTCCAGCGGGAAGCCATCGAGCCGCTCTCGCGGCCCCTCACTAAATGCCGCATGTGCAAATCAGAGGATTTGGCGCTCTATTTGGACTTAGGACACACGCCGCCAGCCGACCAGTTTCGAACGAAAGAAGAACTGGTTCTCCCAGAAGTCTCGTACCCACTTCAAGTAGTCTTGTGTCAGAGCTGTGGTCTATCGCAACTGAATCACATTGTCGACCCGCGCGTCTTGTATCAGCATGACTATCCCTATGAATCATCCACCACGAAGACAGGGAAAATTCACTGGGATGAATTTGCTCAGAAGGTAGTGCGTCGCCTCGCGCTCCCCAAAAACAGTCTCGTGGTGGATATTGGCAGCAACGTAGGCACCCTTCTCGAATCGTTTCGAGCCGAGGATATGCGTGTCGTCGGAATTGATCCGGCGCAGAATATCGTCGACAAGGCGAATGCCGCCGGTGTAACGACCTACTGCGATTTCTACTGCATGGCCGTTGCGGAAAAGGTCGCCGATGCCCACGATCACGCGTCCGTCATTGTCGGCACGAATGTGTTTGCACATATCGATGATCTCGAGCACGTCATGGAGTGCAATGCGCGGTTACTCGGTCCCGAAGGTGTATTTATTTTCGAATCGCCTTATTTCCAGAATCTCGTCGACCATCTTGAGTACGACACGATTTATCACGAGCACCTCTCCTATCTTTCCCTCGCGCCGGTTGCGAAGTTTGTTCTCCGGTTCGGATTCGAGGTATTTGCAGTGGAAGAGTCAGACATTCACGGCGGTTCGTTCCGTGTATATATCGGCCGCCAAGGAAATCATGCGATTGATGCGAGTGTTACCGAAATGCTGCAACGAGAGGAAGAACGTAAACTTCATGATCTCGAAGGTCTTACGGTTTTCGCAAAGCGCGTGGCCGATAATCGTGAGCAACTTATTACGCTCATCGAAGGTTTACGAAAAGAGGGGAAGAAAATCGTCGGCGTGTCAGCTCCTGCAAAGGGAATGACTCTTCTCAATTATTGCGGTCTTACGACGCGCGAACTCGCCTTTCTCACGGAGCGTTCAACGCTCAAGATCGGACGATTTTCCCCCGGCGGCTATATCCCGATTCTTCCAGACGACGCGCTCGTGAACGAGGGTGCGGATTACGCACTTCTTCTTGCGTGGAATTTTGCTCCTGAAATCATAAAAAACACGCGTGCGTTCCAAGAAAAGGGCGGCAAGTATATTATTCCGGTCCCCGTCCCGAAAATCGTCTAACACATCTATGGAAATTACCCACACCAAACCGAATTTTGAAGATGATCGCGGGGAGATTCGCGATCTCGTTACCAAAGAGAAAATCGATGCAGTAACCTTCATTACCTATACGAAGGGTGCTATACGCGCAAATCATTACCATGAGCACACGGTGCAGTGGGACTATGTCATTTCAGGAAGACTGGAGAATTATTCGCGAGACGGATTCGACGGTGAGATACATATGGAAGTAGTTGGTCCCGGCGATCTCGTTCGTCATCCAATTGGTGAGCACCATGCACTCAGGGCCCTCGAGGACTCCGTAACGCTTGCTTTCGCTGAGGGTCCGCGCGCAGGAGAAGACTACGAAAACGACGTTGTTCGTCTTACCGATGAGCAGAAGCTCGTCCGCTAGCTATGCACGTTCCCGTCGGCAAGCCGCTTTTCGGGGAAACTGAAAAGAAATACGTGCGTGATGCCATCGATACTACTGAGATATCGGGGTTTTTCGGTAAATACTTGCCCGAGTTTGAGCGACGCTTCGCTGAGTTTTGTGGCACGAAGGAGGCGGTCACCGTATCGAGCGGCACGTCGGCACTCCATCTTGCTGTGGCTGCGCTCAAGATCGGGCCGGGAGATGAAGTGCTCGTGCAGTCGTTCACGAACATGGCAACGTTCTTCGCCGTGCTGTATCAAGGCGCTACACCTATTCCAGTTGACTCAGAGTCAGACACACTCAATATCGACCCGGCGCTTCTTGAAGCGAAGATAACCCCGAAGACCAAGGCGATCATTGTCGTACACATTTACGGTCATCCGGTCGATATGGATCCGATTCTTGCGATTGCGAAGAAGCACGGACTCGCCGTTATCGAGGACGCTGCGGAGGCGCACGGTGCGGAATATAACGGAAAGCGGGTCGGGTCACTCGGTGACATTGGCTGCTTCAGTTTTTATGCGAACAAAATAGTGACCACTGGGGAGGGGGGTATGGTGACGACCAGCGATCCAGAACTTGCCGCGCGCGTTCGACTTTTGAAAGAGCTTGCCTTCGGAAAGGAAAATAAATTCATGCATCAGGACATTGGCTATAACTACCGTATGACGAATCTGCAGGCTGCGGTCGGCGTTGGTCAGATGGATCATATTGATGACACGCTCGCACGGAAGCGTGCGATGGGAGCGTACTACCTTGAACATTTAAAGGGTGTTTCCGGCTTTAGGCTTCCGATCGAGAAACCATATGCGAAGAATATGTACTGGATGTTCCATATCGTGCTTACAGGTTCATTGTCGGGGAAGCGAGCAGAACTCATGCGACGACTCAAGGAGCGGGGGGTCGAGACGCGTGAAGCGTTCATTCCGTTTAACGATCAGAAGATATTCATTGAGCGCGGACTCACGAAGCCAGAGGACTGTCCGGTTGCAAGTGCTGCGGGTCGCGACGGGTTCTATATTCCAAGCGGGACTGACATTTCAGAAGAAGAGCAGGCATACGTCGTTGCTCAGATGAAAGAAGTTGCCGCTGAACTTTCTTAATCATGCGCATTCTCATCACTGGAACAACAGGGAACAGCATGCCGCCGCCGTACGCGGGGGTCCCGAAATTAATTCTTGCCACAGCGCGCCTCTGGCGCGAGGCGGGACATGACATCGGTATCACTTTTACGTATCAGCCAAAAAATCCAGATGATCTCGGAGCAAAGGCGACGTACTTTTTTGAGTACGAAAAACGGCCAGGAAAGGTAGCGAAAGCACTTTTCCTTGCGCGGTATTTCCTCACGAATCCGACACTCTACGTGTCCCTCCTTAAAGCGTACCGAGCAATCTGCCCTCATGTTTCGCGGGAGAATTATCTGTACGCAGCATACGGAGTCTATCTCGATGGAGTGTATGCGCGTTTCAAGCCGGATATCATTCTTGGTGAAGCAGTACTCGTCAAATCATTTATGGCCGCAGAGATTGCGAATCGCCGCGGTATCCCAATCGTTTTCGATGTATACGCTGAAGTGCGCGATCTCTCGATGGGTGAGAATCGTCACTTGAATGAGGATGAACGCAAGCGTTATTGGGTTGGTTTTCTCAATAAGGCAAGCCTCGTTCTCGGCATGGATAACTGCTCTGTTGAAATGCGTGCGTATCTGCCGGAAGGGAAACTCAAGGAGTTTTGGGATACGGGTGATTATGAGTTCTATAGCCAGCCAGTATCAGAGACGCGTGAGGAGCTCCGCAAGCATTTCAATCTTCCGGAAAAGACGTTTCTCGTAAGCGCGGTTGGCTCCTTCGAGCTACGCAAGGGGCACGATCATCTTTTGGTGGCGGTCGCGCAGCTTGCCAAAGAAGGGTATGACGTTGGCGTTGTCATATGCGGCAGTCAGGGAGGGAACGCAAAATGGAAGAAGATTGCCGAAGAGGAAGGGATTGCAGACCGTGCCTTCTTTTTCTCAAGCATTTCAGAACACGAGCTCGTGAAGCTCCATCATGCGACGGATTTGTATACGAATCTTTCCAACACGCAGCGTTGTTGTGGATTTGATCTTGCGCTGGCGGAGGCTATGGCAACCGGACTTCCGGTCGTCGTTTACGACAACGGCGCCTTAAAGAAGGTTGTGCCCGAAGGAAAGAATGGTTACGTGGTTCCCATGAATGATCTACCTGCGGTGCGTGAAGCAATCCTCAAGGTTTACCACGCGTCACTCGAAGAACGAAAAGAAATGGGGCGTCGAAGCGCGGAGTTTGCAGCAACAATCGATCTACGCAAGACAACAGCGATTAAACTCGGTTGGTTCACCGACCTTGTCGAAGGCCGCTTACACGCATGAGTTTTCTCCGTCAGCTAAACGAGCTTCCGTTCCCGCTCACTATTTCGCACTACCATAAATTCGCTTCTGGCTTTCGGAAAGAGAAACTCAAGGATGGAAAACTTGATTCGCCAGAATCGTGGGACGCACTACGTGAGCAGGAACCTTCTTTTTCCATAGCAGAAACTCGCGAAGAGTGGCTAAAGGCAGCGGAACTCTCAGTTAAGAAAGACGGTCAGGACGCAAACTTAGGAGCGCGTGCTGCCGATATCGTCCCACTCCTAAAAAGGCACGCCATCACGACCATCTTTTCGGTTGGCGCAGGTGGGGGCGGTCTCGAGTATCAGCTTAAGAAGCGGATCCCAGAATTAAGGATCGTTGCATCAGAATACGCACCTAAGTCGGTTGAGCTGCTCCGCAAGGTGTTCCTCGAAGCAGAAGAGGTCCGCTCATTCGATCTCCTCTCAGGTGATTGGACACCGGTAACCGAGCGAATCGACGCAGCAACAACGCTGGTACTCATATATCGACTCGACGCGCAATTCACCGATCGGCAGTGGCGAGACCTGTTCAAGACTCTTGCAACCGCAGGGGTCTCGCGGGTGTTGTATATACCGACCGGCTTCCTGACGCTGCGTTCGCTCTTTTTCCGACTTTCTCGCCGTATCGCATGGCTCTTTTCGGGCGCCGAAATGGTATTTGCGGGGTATCTTCGCACAAAAACCACCTTTCATTCGTTCTGGAAGGGGAGCTATCAGTCGGAAGAGGGTGTGTTTGGCGGGTCAGGAGGTTTTTGGCTTACTCGCAGATAAAGAATGATATAGTCGGACCATATGGCAAAACGAGCCCTTATAACCGGTGTTACAGGACAGGATGGCGCGTATCTCGCGAAACTCCTTGTCGAAAAAGGCTACAAAGTGTACGGAGGATACCGTCGCACTTCGACGCGTAATTTCTGGCGACTCCATTATCTCGACGTGAAGAAGGATATCGAACTGATCCCGATGGATCTTATTGATCAGACGTCGATTCTCATGGCGCTTAGGAAGTCTGATCCTCATGAGGTGTATAACCTCGCTGCACAGAGTTTCGTGGGAGCTTCCTTTGATGAAGCTATTTCGACCGGCGAGATTTCTGGACTCGGCGTTACTCGCATGCTCGATTCCGTTCGCTTCTATAATCCATCGATTCGTTTTTATCAGGCATCGACCTCCGAGATGTACGGTGCGACACCGCCGCCGCACAACGAGGATTCTATGTTTCGCCCGCAAAGTCCGTATGCGGCAGCAAAACTCTATGGCCACTGGGTAACGGGGAATTATCGTACCGGTTACAAGATGCATGCATCTTCAGGAATTCTCTTTAATCATGAATCACCGATACGCGGCGTCGATTTTGTTACCAAGAAAATCACAGACACAGTTGCACGTATCAAGATGGGGTACAGCAAAGAGCTCAATCTCGGAAACCTCGATGCGCACCGCGATTGGGGATTCGCTGGTGATTATGTCGAGGCGATGTGGCTTATGCTGCAGCAGTCACAAGGTGACGATTATGTCGTTGCGACCGGAGAGTGCCACTCGGTTCGCGAATTCTGCGAGGCGGCGTTCTCTCGTGTCGGTCTCAACTATCGCGATTATGTAAAGGTCAAAGACGAGTTCAAGCGTCCGCTCGAAGTACCAAGCTTGCTTGGTGACGCGACCAAGGCGCGCGAGAAGCTCGGTTGGAAACCAAAAGTAACGTTCGGAGAATTGGTCCAGATGATGGTCGACGCGGATATGGAAAAATATCAAAATCCGACCAAGCACTCTGAACAGTTTTTGAAACACATGTAACCTATGGTCTCCTGTACGAGCAGATTGAGTATCTCTATCCTGCCCGCATAGGAACGCATCCGCGTATAGATCTATTTGGACAGATTTTCTCGCAAGCTATGAAACTCGTTTATCTTTCTACTGCCCGTGTTCCGGATGAGTGGGCTCATGTTATTCAGATCATGAAAATGTGCGAAGCGTTCGCTGACGCAGGTCACGACGTTACGCTCGCTATTCCGCAGCGCGGTCGCACAAGCGGCGAGGATCCGTTCACCTATGCGGGCGTACGTTCGAACTTTCGAATCGTTAAACTTCCTTGTGTCGATGTGAACCCGGGTTCGCAAGGGAAGATGTTGTTCTGGCTACGCACTTTTTCATTCCTTGTTGTCGCACGCTGCTATCTTCTGTGCACTGCTTACGACCTACTCTACACGCGTGAATTGTTCGCGCTCGGAGATCTCACAAAGACAGTGTTCGAGCTTCATTCGCAGACGGATGCCGTGCGTCGTGCTCGCCACTCGCTCATTCGTTCGCGGGCGGTTGTATGCATATCACAAGGTCTTGCGGATGACGTCGTAGTATCGGGCATTCCTCGCGAGAAGTTGGTCGTTGCGCCTGACGGTGTCTCTCTCGGAGACTTCGAGCGTCCTGAGTCGAGCGATCTTGCTCGTAAGCGTCTCGGCATTCCTTCTGATAAGCCGGTAGCGCTGTATATCGGAATTCTCGATACGTGGAAAGGCGTCGAAACACTGTATGCAGCCGCAGCGCTCATGCCCGAAGTGCGTACGGTTGTTATTGGTGCCCATGATGGGGCGGAGAAGCGTCTTGCGGTTGAATATCCGCACGTGACCTTTATTCCATTTCAACCATACCGAGAGCTAGCGAATAATCAGCAGATTGCTGATGTGCTTATCCTTCCGAATAGCGGCAAGGAAGCCATTTCCGCTAAATATACGTCGCCACTCAAGCTCTTCTCGTACATGGCTTCGGGGAAGCCGATTGTTGCGTCCGACCTCCCGTCGTTGCGGGAGGTGCTTTCGGAGTCCAATACGTTCTTTGCAAAAGCGGATGATCCGGCGTCGTTTGCAGCGACGGTGCGCTACGTTCTTGCTCATCCTGAAGAAGCTCGTGCTCGCGCCAGTGCGGCACAAAAGAATGTCACTCGTTATAGCTGGACCGCTCGGGCCGAACATATCCTTTCTGAAATTGAATAATGGAACCACATTTTTTCTCCGTGCGTACCATAGTTCGTCATGCGCCTGCAATTGGTATTGCAGTGGTAGTTGGTCTTTGCACCGTGGTTCCGCAACTTATCGCAGAAGTGCGTATGGGTCCGGTTTTCCAGAACATTCATCCGCTCGTTATAGACGATCAGATCTACTATCTCGCGCGGGCGCATGAGACGGTGGATGGCCACCCCACGCTCGGGAGTGCGTACCTTGCGGAGCGTAAGGCGGCACCGGGTGTTCAGTTCTGGATTCCTGACATGCTTCTCGCAAAGCTCGGGCTGCTTTTTGGTAGTCTGCGAGCGGGAGTACTCATTTCGCAGTTCGTATTTCCATTCCTGATTGTTTTTCTTTCGTACGCGATTGTTTACACACTTACGCGCAATCGACTATTGTCGCTTGGTGTCGCAATACTTCTTGATCCGGGACTGGTGTTCGTTCCGTTCTTGCGAAGCCCTAATCCGCAGCTGTTCGTCCTTCTTTTGGTAAGCATCCTTCTCTTGCTTGCGGCGCTCCGTATGAAGAGACGTAACCTGTTTCTTGCGTCAGCAGTTCTCGGCGGCTTGTTGTTCTATGTCTATCCTTTTTACTGGACGTACTGGGTCATCATGGTTGGGCTGATGGGTGCGGGAGCATTCCTTTTGGGTGAGCGGACCAGTAGTCTGCGGCTGTTTGGAGGGCTGTTCGTCGCTGGAATCATAGGACTTCCGTATCTTCTCGACTGGCACGCGGTGATGCAGTTGCCGTTCTATCACGAATCAGTCGCGCGGTTCGGCGCGATACAAAGCCATATGCCGTCAGGACCAATGCTTACGGCTCTTGTTGCGGGAACCGTCGTCATTCTTTTCCTTGCGTTGCGTAAACGTGTGGTTCCGGCTTCCGATGCGATTGTTGTCGGAGGTGCTGCTCTTGCTGGTGCTATCGCGATTAATCAGCAGGTCATTACAGGAATTAATTATTTCTATACAGTCCACTACACGACATTCATTTATTTCACCTGCGCTTTCGCACTCGCACTTGCGCTCCCACCGCTTGTGAAAAATTACCTCGGCAAGCATGCCGCCACACTCTCATATGTGTTTTTTGCCTTTGCAGTTGTGTATGCGGGACTTCAGGCGGTTCCCGCTATGAACCGGCTTGCAACACCACAGCCATCGGACAGTGCTGCGCAGCGGTACGGACCGGTGCTTACCTGGCTTGAAGCGAATACCGTGACTGACGAAGTCGTGTACGCAAATCCGGAACTGAGCACTTACATTCCAGCGTATACGCGGGACAATGTTCTGTGGGCGCCCTACGCGTTCCTGTCGTACATGCCTCAAACCGAGGTTGAGCAGCGGTATCTTGCTTCCCACTACTTGGACGGTGTCTTCGGCTACGAAGAATTGCGGGCGACTGAGGCCGATGTGTTTGGTCTTGCGTTCATCGCACATGCGCAACACGAGTCGCAGCTGAACAAAGTTCGTTCGCTTCTCGGTCTAGCGCGGGTTGATACGGAGAAAGTCCGCGAGCAGGAACTTTTCCGTCTCGCATCGTCTTCCGAAAATATCCGTGCCGGAACGTTCGAGGGTGCGGTAGCTGGGATGCGCATCGACTATATTGTCTGGGATACGGTGAAAAATCCCGACTGGCGCATCGATCGCGTCTCCGGACTCAACAAGAGATACGAGGCGAATGGTATTGTAGTGTACGAACTTCCATGATTTCCGCTTCGATTGCACTCATTCGCCGTCTTGGATTAGACCGAGAGCGGATACTTCTCATTATTCGGTACGGAGTCGCCGGAGTATGCGGTATTGTTGTGCAGGTCGGCGCATTCTACGTTTGGATATCGATTCTTGGGCTCGCAGCCCACTACCTTCTCGGATCGGCAGTCGCGCTTGGGTTTGCGCTCCTCACGACGTTTGGGATTCAGAAGTACTGGACGTTCAAGGATACGACGCACGATAGAATTCACTTACAATTCGCGACGTACTTCGGCATTGCGCTCGGCAATCTCGGTATTTCGACCGGACTTATTCATCTTGCGAAGCTTGGAGCTGAAGCGCTCGGTGTCGACTTTTTCGGTGGCTGGTACTATGTTGCGGCGCAGGGTGCAATTGTGGTTTTCGTCGCCTTTCTCTCGTTCCTCGCAAATTACTACATAACCTTTAAGGGGTCTCGTTCAGGGTCCAAATTGTAGGGTCTCGTGAAGCGTGATATGCTCACCCGAACATCACTGGTCCATGCAACCTGAGTACTCCATCATCGTCCCGGGATTGAACGAAGCTGAGAACCTAAAAGTACTCATCCCACGCCTGAAGCACGCATTTGACGCGACAGGGAACTCCTATGAAGTGCTTTTCGTTAATAATGCATCGACGGACAACACTGATGCGGTGATCTCGTCGTTTATGCACGAGATGCCGCAGCTCAAATTGCTCTCCGAGCCGACGCGTGGCTACGGCCGTGCGGTGCGCAAAGGGCTCGCCGCATCGACAGGGAAGTATATCGGCATCATTCGTTCGGACAATCAGGAGAAGCCGGAGGATTTGGTGCGCATGTTCGCGCTTCTCGAAAATAACGGAGCTGACCTCTATAAGGCGATACGTCTACATCGCATGAATGAAGGTCTTCAGCGGGTTGTCATAAGTTTCGTTTTCAATACACTCTTCAAGCTTATGTTCCGACTGCGCTCGATCGACATCAACGCAAGCCCGAAGATCTTCACTCGAGCTCTCTACGAAGAGGCACGTCTTGAATCGAATGACTTCTTTATTGATGCGGAACTCGTGATAAAGGCGGAAAAGCTCGGACGTAGGGTGGAGCAGCTCGGTATCGAGTACTATCCGCGTCTTGAGGGGAAGTCAACCGTACGCATGAAGCATATTTTCGAGTTTCTCAATAATATGAACGTATGGCGCAAGCGAGTGAGGGCCGGACGTCTCTTCTCCTAATCCCATGAACATACTCGGCGCAAGGTACGTCGAATACGCATTTCTCGCTACACTCGTTCTTATTTCTTGTATCGGGTGGTGGCATGCGTTTCCCTTGGTAAATGTTATTGCCGATGAGCAGTACTACGTAGGCGGTTCGTTACGAGCCCTTGAAGCAAAGAGTCTCGTCCCTCTCATGGGAGACGTGCCGTATGGCACCGTAACGTTCTATCTTACGTATGCGCTCATGCTGCCATTTCTTGCAGTGATGTTTCTGGTGTCGCACGGCTCCGTTGACATGCTTCGACAAACGCTTGTGTTGGCACCTGAGCTCGCGTACCTCGTACCCCGCGTTGTGAGCGTTGTTATTGCGGTTGCCTTTGCGTGGTTTCTCAACAGGTTCCTGAAAGAAGAGCGAGTTTCACTTACTGCACGGCTTGCGTCACTCTCGACGCTTTTCATGACCGCGCTGCCGTTGGTGATATTCCATACGGGTAAAATGTGGGTGCTTTCATTTGTCGCGGTCGCGGTCGCGATTTTGTATGCGTATCGGTCTATTCGGAAAGCGAGGGAAGGGGACGACGCGGGTGCCTGCCGCGCACTGTATCCCTGCGGCGCGGCGGCGGCGATAGCATCAGGAAACTTCCTCTTTGCGGGCATTGCGTACCTCTGCGTCCCGATCCTTATCGCATATCTTCCGCGTACGCGTACCTACCTTCGTGCGGGGGTACGAGCACTCCTTCTGTCCGTCGCGCTCCTAGCGGTTGTGTTCCTTCTTAATGGGGAAAATATCGTATCGCTCGTTGCGCTTGTTTTTTCCGACTATCATCCGCTCGTTGGTGCCACCAAGCTCTCCTTTCTCGAATCGTTCAATCTCCATGCCGTTCAGGCCGTGAGTGCGTACCCGCTCGCACTAGCACTCATCGCAATCGCTTTGTTCCGTCGTAATCTCGAGCATACGCTGCTGTTCATCGTTTCTATTTTGTTCGCGGGAGCATATCTCGTTGTGCTTTCGTTCTTAGCGACATGGTACGCAGATCCGGGTCTTTACCTGCGCTACATGTTTCCGTTCGGATTCTTTTTGGCGCTTGCCGTCGCAGCGTTTTCCTTTGAGCGTCTCCATCTGCCAGCATTCGCCTTCATCGGCATGCAATGTGTCGTTTGTGCATATACACTCATGCTCTTGAGTGTTCCGACGACGTATAATCTGGCCCGAACGTATGTGATAAACGAATACCGTAGCGAACAAGCACTTGTTTACGAAGATGTGGTGGAGCTCGATTTGCCAATGAACTCCGAGACTGCTCGGACAACACAAGAACAGTTTTGCGGAAGCAAGTGCGCGTATCTACGTACGCATGAACTCTCGACGTTCACTCCAGTAACTGAAAGTTGGCAGAGTACCCCTGACGCGATTGCGCCGAGCGCGTATGCACATCGATATGTGATTATCGATACACCGTCACTTGCTTGTGGAGAGTCGCCGATCGCCTCATTTGTAGGGGGTGGCAGGGATGATCACCCAGTAACGATCGAGCGTAACCTCGGCTCGTACTTCGCGCCTGACTTCTGGCGGCTCATGCGACTGGGGCAAAATCTCTATCTCTACAAGGTCTCTCCGGAGTGTTACGATTTTGTGCGTAGCCAAGCCGCACAGAAGCGCGTGGCTATCTAACTCTCATGAAAGCACTTGTTACCGGAGGACGTGGTTTTGTCGGCGGAAATCTTATTGCAGCGCTTCACGCCCGCGATGTTGAAGTAGAGGAGCTTGTGCGTGTCGGTAGTGTTCCGTCGACTGGAAAGGTACGTTCTCACGAAATCGATATAACTGATGCAGAAGCTGTGACTCGGCTGTTTGAGGAGCTCCGGCCGACACATGTCTTTCATCTTGCTGCGTCCAATATTCGCAGTGGTGTCACCGCAGCTCCAGAAGAGGTCGTCCGTACGAACGTGCTTGGAACTCATGCGGTCGTCGAAGCTGCTGCAAAGATCGGGGCACAATGTGTCACGGTCGGTACCTTTCTCGAATACGGTGCCCAGCCAAACGCACTCACAGAAGATTTGCGCTGTGAGCCCCCCGAAATTTACAGCGTCTCAAAGCTTGCGGGCACCCTTCTCGCGTCTGCAAGCGGCAGGCGAGGCGCGTCGACGGTGGCACTGCGTCTTTTTACTCCGTATGGTCCGGGTATACAGGAAAAGCGTCTGGTGCGCGAAGTACTGACTAAGGCTCGTGCAGGTCTATCGCTTGAGCTCACCAGTCCAACGGTCACGAGGGACTTTATCTATATCGATGATGTGGTCGCTCTTTTAATAGAGGCGGCAGAGCGCGCCGGTGAATACAAGGGCGAAATATTCAATGTTGGCAGTGGCGAGAAGACATCGCTTGAAACGCTGGCGAACGCTGCGCTCGAAATAACAGGTTCTACGAGCGAAGTCGTGTGGGGTGGTTTCGGCTCGGTTTCGTACGACTCGGATCGTTGGCAGGCCGATATGACCAAGACGTTCGGTGCCTTTTCATGGCGCCCAAAGGTTTCACTTAAAGAAGGTCTTGAACGCACGCTCGCGTGGCTTGACAGAAAGTAAAACGCAGGTTGCATTTCTTTGCTCAGCAGTATCCTGCGTGCTATTGTTTCGGCACGAATAACGAGGTCTTATGAATTCTAAAAAACGAATCCGAGTTCCGTATGCAGGAACAGTATATGGTCGAGAGGAAATTGCGGCGGTGAACCGTGTCCTCAAGGACCCACTCCATATCGCCCCCGGGGCTGCAGCAGCAAAATTCGAGAAATCGATTGCGGCATTGTTCGGAAAGAAAGATGGCATTTTCGTGAATTCCGGTTCTTCGGCAAATCTTATTGCACTCGAATCACTCCAACTTCCGGCGGGAAGCGAAGTGATTACGCCAGTGTTGACGTTCGGTACCACCATCGCTCCTATCGTGCAGAAGGGTCTTGTGCCGGTCTTTGTAGACGTCGCAGAGGGAACGTATCTCATCGATGTGTCTCAGGTGGAGAAGGCGATTGGACCGAAAACCAAGGCGATTATGGTGCCGTCCCTGCTCGGAAATATTCCTGACCTCAAGCGACTGCAATCCATTGCAAAGAAACACGGACTGTTCTTGATAGATGATTCCTGCGACACGGTCGGTGGATCTTTTGCAGGGAAGCCAACAGGCGCGTATTCGGATATCTCGACCACAAGCTTCTATGCCTCCCACATCATTACTGCGGCAGCCACCGGCGGCATGGTCTGTTTCCATGATCAGAAACGTGCCCGTCGTGCCCGTATCCTTGCGGCATGGGGTCGCGAGTCAACCATGTTTGGCAGTCACGAGCAATCGGAAGACATTAAGCTCCGTTTTGCGGGAATGCTCGATGGTCAAACGTACGACGCGAAATTCCTGTTCACCGAAATAGGCTACAACTTCCAGTCCACCGAGATTTCTGCGGCGTTCGGTCTCGCGCAGCTCGCGAAACTTCCGCGTTTTGCTGCGCTCCGCAAGAAGCGGTTCAAGGAGCTCTATGCATTCGCGAAGAAATACGAACGTTTCTTCATTCTCCCGAAGGAACACCCACAAGCGAAGGTGAATTGGCTCGCGTTCCCGTTCCTGTTGCGTCCGAATGTTCCATTCAAGCGTGAAGAGATTACGCGCTACCTCGAAGAGATGAATATTCAGACGCGTCCTATTTTCACCGGCACCGTGCTGCGCCAGCCTGCGTTTGCGCGCATAAAACACCGAAAGGCCGTACCTTCGTTCCCCGTTTCGGATCATGTCACGCGTAATGGATTCTTGGTCGGTGCCCATCATGGTCTGTCCGACACCCAGATGCGTTACTTGCTCACGACGCTCGCGAAGTTCCTCGACCGCGTCTAGAACTATGAAATACGTCCTCGTAACCGGAGGGTGCGGGTTCATGGGTTCGCACTTCATACGACGGCTCTATACCCGCTATCCGGAGTATCGAATCGTGAATCTCGACCTGCTTACGTATGCTGGAAATCCGGAGAATCTAAAGGATTTGGAACAGGCCGAAGCCGTAAAGGCACCAGCAGAACGTCGCTACGACCATATACAGGGCGATATCTGCGATTCGCAGCTTGTTGATCGTATTCTCGAAGGGAAGTCGTTCGATCTCGTGGTGCATTTCGCGGCGGAGTCTCACGTCGATCGTTCGATATTTAATTTCCGCGACTTCATTCGTACAAACGTTGAAGGGACTCGTGTGGTGCTTGAGGCCGCACGCACACACAAAATCCCGCGCACGGTGCATATTTCCACCGACGAGGTATACGGCAACGTCCCAGAAGGGATGTCGACAGAGGAAGCACCGCTCAATCCTTCAAATCCCTATGCTGCGTCAAAGGCAGCTGCCGACATGTTGGCACGCACCTATGCGAGTGTGTACGGTCTTCCGGTGTTCATCGTCCGCAGCGGAAACAACTACGGCCCCAATCAGTATCCTGAGAAACTCATTCCACTTTCTATAACCAACCTTATGTCAGGCGGCACGATCCCTATCCACGGAAGTGGTACGCACGTGCGCAGCTGGGTGCATGTCGACGATTTTGCGCGTGCCGTTGACCTGATCGCGCACCATGATGCGCAGTTCGATATCTTTAACATCTCGGGCGAGCACCGTTCGAATCTTGAGATCATAGAGTCGCTTGCAACGCATTTCGGCAAGGACATGGCGGCACACATCGTTACCGTCGGGGATCGCCCTGCTGCTGACTTCCGCTATGCTCCTGAGTCGAGCAAGATCGAGCGGGTTCTTGGATGGAAGCGCGAACGAGCTCTTGAGGAGGCGTTGCCAGCGACGGCGCAGTGGTACACGGATAATCGCGCGTGGTGGGAGTCGGTAAAGGCGCGCAAGGAATTTGTCGATCACTACGAAAAGCAGTCAAAAGCACAATGGTACTAACACCACTTCGACTTCCCGGTCTCATGCATGCTTCTGCTAAGAAGCATGGGGACGAGCGCGGCTTTTTCTTCGAGTCGCTGAACAAACGCGCTTTCGAGGACGCTGGTATCGACTTCACCGTGCATCAGCACAACCGGTCTCGTTCGCAGGCTGGAGTCGTCCGCGGCCTACATTTTCAGTGGGATAAGCCACTTGCGAAGCTGATCCGCGTTGCGCGCGGTCGCGCACTGGTCGTTGCGGTGGATATTCGTCACGATTCCCCAACGCTTGGGGAGTGGGAAGCGCGCGAATTAAGCGAGGAAACAGCAGAAGGACTTTTCCTACCCGCTGGTTTTGCCAGTGGTTTCTGCTCGCTCGCCGACCCGACTGAAGTCGAATACTATTACGACACCTTTTATAATCCTGAAGGCGAATCAAATATTGTGTGGAATGATTCGCGTATCGGCATCGCGTGGCCGGTTACGGATCCCATTCTTTCACCGCGCGATCAGGCCGCTGGAACACTCGACGCATGGCTTCTTCGTCCCGAAGCTCGCTCGTTCTCGATTAATCCTAGACAGGATTAATCACCTCGTTTCCTCCTTTTGCGGTCCGAATAAGAATTCCTCCAAGAATAAGTCCGAACACGCGCGAGACGATGCGTGCGACGATGAGACCTACAAGTCCGTAGAAGACGATGCCGATAAACATACTGACGATTTGGAAGACGGGGCCGAGTACGTTGTATATGTACAATTCACGTTTCTTTGCATGCGCTTCTAGTATGGTTACAGGAATAATCGCTCCGATCGGTATGAGCGACAGCGCGAAGAGTTGGGAGTAGGGAACGGCGTCTGCATAGGTGGGGAAGAAGATCTGGAAGAAGAGGGGAGCGAGTACAACATAGAGGAGCGTCGCAACAATTGCGAGCGCCGAGAATCCGGCAAAACGGTACCAGAACGTCTGTTGTATTTCCGCCAAGGGGCGTTTGACGAAGCGGGGAAGCGCGATGGTCGCAACGGTATTGAAGAGAACTTTCATCTGGTCGGGTATGGCCGTTGCGAATGAGTAGAGTGCGAGCTCGACCGCTCCAAGGTAGTGATAGACGAGGATATTGTCGATTTGCTGGGCAAGCGTGGAAAGGATCGACATAATGCTGAAATGCCCGCTCAGATTCTTTGCTTCCGCAGAGAGTGGCGTCTTGGCAGCTCCGTATTTCCGCGACACATACCACGAAATGCCGAACGCGGTCAGGATGCTGGCGCCAAGATAAATACTGAGGAAGACAAGGGCGTCGCGCGCAAGGAACATCGCTGCGAGTAAGAGTGCGGCAGGTATGAGATTAAGGAGGATTCCTGCGATCGCGTTTTCACGAAAAGCCTGCTTGCCTTCAAGGAACGATCCGAAGAAATATGAGCCCTGCCAGAAGGGTCCGATAAGTGCGATGATAAGCGCTCCTCCAGCGAGCTCGAAGTTTCCTTGCGTCGCGTAGTAGCCTGCAATACCCATCCCTACAAGAGCCATTGGGATGCTCCACAAGATACTTAATCGCACTGCCGATCCGTAAGATCCGTCTTCTCCCTTAGCAACGGCTCGCGAAAGTGCCGGTGCGAGACCGGTCATTGAAAACGCGGAAAGTGTCCAGAAAATTGAGATAAGGAATCGGTAATCGCCGTACACGTCCTTCGGAACGAAGTTTGCAAAGGCAATCGAGAGAAGGAAGGCAATAAGTCCAATTGCTATTTGGGCAAAGGTAAGCCACCCGCCGTTGGTGACGAGGTATACCATGTCGGTTTTTGTATATCGTTCGGTCGAGCGGAGAGCGGTTGCTGCTCGTTCTTTAATGTGGCGTAGCATGAGTGCGTACCTAATAATACCTCCTCGCAGGCTCCCGTGCCTGCTTGAGTGTAACTAGCTCACGTCGTACCATGGTTGCACTGTGTCGCTCCGAGCTCTCTACTCCATCGCAAGAATTCTTTTGAAACTCGTCCTCGGGCGAGGAGTACGCTCTTCCTATAGCCAAGACGGAGAAGATATTCTCGTCGAGACGTTCCTCCCGAAAGATAAGATAGGAACCTACGTTGATGTCGGCGCATACCACCCGATACAGTACTCAAATACCTACCGCCTCTATCGGCGCGGCTGGAAAGGGGTCGTAGTTGAGCCGAATGCATCTCTGCGCCCACTCTTTTCCTTTTTCCGTCCGCGTGACCGTTTCGTCCAAGAGGGGGTTGCTTCGGTTGCTGGTACAAGCACGTACTATGAATTTTCGGATGGTGCATACAATACTTTCAGCAAGCAACAGGCAGACATTGTGCGCTCGCAGCCCTATCCCGCTTTCGTTCGAGAACGCAGCATGAGAGTCCGGCCTTTGTCTGAAATGCTTCGTGAGCAGGGAGTAACTGCTGTCGACGTTCTCTCGGTAGACGTTGAAGGGTTTGATGTAGAAGTCCTTTCGACGCTTGATTGGGAACATCCTCCACGCCTCATCGCTATCGAGGACACTACCTTTACTATGGCACAACCCTCCGCGAGTGAGGCGTACCGCTTCCTTACGGAGAAGGAGTATAAACTTGTGGCTGCAGCTCCTCGCACCCTTATATTTCAGTACAAATCATGAGCTTTGCTGCGTGGTATAGTCTCCCCATATGAAAACCGCGTTGCGCTGGGCTATTTACATCCCCTTATTCGCTATCCCGTTCCTTTCGCTCATTGTGTTCGGTTCGCCGCTCCTGCCGACCTTTTACTTCCCATTCATAACGGGTAAGGGCTTCCTCTTCCGTATCTTGGTCGAGGTAGCGGTGACGGCGTATGTGCTCCTTGCGGTGCTTGATAAGAAGTATCGTCCGCAGTTCTCGTGGACCTTTGTGCTCTACAGTGCTTTTGCGGTTTGGATGCTGATCGCCGACCTTCTCGCTGAAAATCCGCACAAGGCTCTCTGGAGCAACTTCGAGCGCATGGACGGTTTCGTGACGCTCATTCACCTCTACGGATTCTTCCTCGTGGCGGGCACCGTGCTCACCGTCGATAAGCTTTGGCGCAAATGGTGGCTCACCTTCCTCTCTGCGGTCTCGCTTGTTCTTTTCTACGCCCTTTTGCAGGTGGGCGGCGGGCTTGCTATCCATCAGGGTTCGACCCGTGTCGATGCAACGCTCGGTAATGCGGCATATCTCGCTGCATACCTCCTCTTCGCGATTGCAGTCTCTTTGTGGCAAGCACTCGAATCAAAGGGAGCAATGCGCTACACGCTCTTCGCGCTCACCGCGGTCGAGGTATTCATCCTCTTCGCAACTGCAACACGCGGTGCCATTCTTGGTCTCGTAGGTGCAGCCATTCTCGGCGCAGGTCTCTGGGTTCTCGAATCGAAGCAGAAGGCGCGCAAGAGTGCGGGCATCGTGCTCGGTGTTCTCTTGGTGCTCGTTGCCGGGTTCTTCGCGCTCAAAGACACCTCCTTTATAAAGAACGATCCTGTTCTTGGTCGCATCGCCTCAATCTCGCTTAACGATGGCAGTACACGCTTCGCTATCTGGGATATCGCATGGCAAGGATTCCTCGAGCGTCCCGTATTTGGTTGGGGTCAGGAAGGTTTCAACTATGTCTTCAACTCACACTACAATCCCGCGCTCTATGCACAGGAGCAGTGGTTCGACCGCGCACACGACGTCTTCCTCGACTGGCTCATTGCAGGTGGTCTTCCGGCGCTCCTTCTCTTCCTCGCGCTTCTCGGCAGTGCCGTCTTTACGCTCTATCGTGGTGGAGCTTCCAAAGCAGAGCGCGTCATGCTGACAAGTGCGCTTGCCGCATACGCGTTCCAAAGCATCTTCGTCTTCGACAACCTCTTCACGTACATACCACTTGCAGCACTTCTCGCGTGTGCGCACGCTGCGGCAGCGCGTCCCATCAAGAAGCTCGAAGCGCTTCCAGAGCCGAAGGGTGTGAATGCAACGACGCCGATAGTTGTGGTGGGCGCAATCGCAGGTCTTCTTATTGTGTGGTTCGTGAACGTTCCAGCTATGGCAACCGCAGGAACCCTCATAAAGGCACTTACCCCGCAACAGGATCTTTCGAAGAATCTTGCACTCTTTAAGGAGGCGGTAGGGAATAACTCCTTTGCCACGCAGGAAGTTCGCGAACAGATCCTTTCGTTTGCGACGGCGGTTGTGCAGAGCAATGCATCGAATGAGCTCAAAAATGAATTTGCCGTATATGGCATTGATCAGATGAACCAAGAGTTGCAGCGAGCACCAAAGGACGCGCGTCTCCATATGCAGCAGGCCATCGCATACCGCAGCTTCGGCGCCATCCCGAACGCGGCCAATGAGTTCGAAACCGCGCTGTCGCTCTCCCCAAATAAAGTGTCGCTCTTCATCGAATACGGTGTCACGGCATGGACGGGAGGCAATACGGCGGTCGCGGATCAAGCCTTCACCAAGGCGTACAGCCTCGCGCCGCAATTCCCGCAGCTCGCTGCTTATGTTGCCGCGGGTCGCATCGTCACTGGCAAGACGCAGGAGGGCGAGAAGTTTCTTCTCGACGCATATGGCACCACGGCGGTAAACAGCGACATCCTCATCGCTTCGTATTACGAAACCAAGCAATACGCTAAGATGATTGGTCCCCTCGAACAGAAGATAAAGGAAGACGGAGGTTCTGCGGTCGCGCGCTTCAGTCTTGCGCAGGTGTACGCACTTAACGGGCGCTATGCGGAGGCGAAAGCTCAGGTGGAGATGGCAATCAAGGATCATCCCGAAGCAGCGGCGCAAGGTGCGGGGCTTCTCCAGCAACTCGGTATTAAATGATCGTTCGGGAACACGTTCCGCTTCGCTCGCTCACCACGTTTAAGGTTGGGGGAGAGGCGCGCTACGTGATTGAGTGTAGTACCGAAGAAGATGCACACACTGCGCTCGCGTTCATACGCGAGCGCAGTGTGCCGTTCTATGTGCTCGGCGAGGGGAGTAATGTTCTCGCATCGGACGAAGGCTACGAAGGAGCAATTATTCATATGCAGGCGCAGCAGCGCAGCGATCGCGAGGACTCCGAATTCGTCTATCTCACGGCGGGAGCAGGATACTCATGGGACACGCTTGTTGATGAGGCGTGTGCACGAGGACTGTGGGGCATGGAAAATCTCGCTGGCATTCCGGGAACGGTTGGCGCCGCACCAGTTCAGAATATCGGCGCCTACGGCGCCGAGCTCGTGCATATCTTCGACTGCGCGCGTGTACTACATGTCGAAACAGGCATCGTCGAAGTCTTCCGTACGGAGGACTGCGCATTCGGTTACCGCGACAGTCGCTTCAAGCACGACTCCTCGTTCATTATTCTCGAAGTTACACTCAAGCTCTCGAAGAGCGGCGCACCGTCCCTTTCGTATCCTGATCTCCTCAGAGCGCAGGAAGAAAGTGTTGATCTGTCGACGCCCGCCGCGATAGCTGCGGCCGTACGAGCGATTCGTTCGAGGAAGTTTCCAGACTTGTCCCTCGTTGGGACCGCCGGTTCATTCTTTAAGAATCCAGTGGTTAGTGAGGAGGAATATGCAGCACTCGTGGAGAAGTACGGCCTCATACCAAGCTTCCCGAGTACGCAGGGTGTAAAGATACCGCTCGCGTACATACTCGATAAGATTCTCGGGCTCAAAGGATTTCGAAACGGAAACGTTTTCCTTTTTGAAAATCAACCGCTTGTTGTTGTTGCAGAAAATAATGCGAGTGCAAACGACATCGATGCGTTCGCGAATGAAATAGCATCGCGTGTGTATGACGCAACGAACATTCGCATCGAACGCGAAGTAAGAAAACTTTCTTCGTAAAATATTTTTTCAAAGTTATCCACACATTTGTTTTTTTTCTCACCTTTTTTTTCTACGCGCGTAATAATAATCCTTAGTACACATGTATAAGTGAGAAGCAGAAATGTCTTCGCTTATGTATGGGTCGACAATATTAGCTAGCTATATCATTTCACTTTACGCATATGGCAAAGAAGAAGAAAGCAGCCAAGAAGACTGCAAAGAAGAAGACAGCAAAGAAGAAGAAGCGCGCGTAAGCTCGCTCTTACAAAACCTCCCGAGCAATCGGGAGGTTTTGTTTTAGGGCGGGCAAAAATCGCCTGAAAATGCTAGTATCAGCCCTATTATGGCCGGTTTCTTAGGGAAAATGTTCTCCCACAACCAGTCCGAGTCCTTCCTTAAGGGCGCGGATCCGGTGGTGCGTCATGCTCGCTCTCTTGAAGAGGAGTTGAAGGGTCTTTCGGCAGATGATCTCAAAGCGCGTCTTTCGGTGGTTAAGGATCGCACAAAAGGTCTTCCCGAGAAGGACGCGGATATCGCGGAGGTCTTTGCGCTCGTGCGTGAGGCTGCTCGTCGCACGCTCAATCAGCCGCATTTCGATGTGCAGCTCATGGGCGGACTCGCGCTCATTAATAAGAAGATCGCTGAGATGCGTACCGGTGAAGGAAAGACGCAGGTCGCGACACTCGCAGCGACGATGCGTGCGCTTGCAGGGAAGGGCGTGCATGTTGTGACGGTGAATGACTACCTCGCGCGCCGCGACGGCGCGTGGATGGGTCAGGTGTATGCTGCCCTCGGACTTTCAACCGGCGTCGTCACTTCGGGCGGTTCCTATATATATGATGCGTCGCATGTCGCTCCTGAAGAGGACGCAGAGCGTGATGCAGAAGCTTCCTTCAAGGTTTTCTATGACTACCTGCGTCCTGCGTCTAAAAAGGAAGCGTACGCGGCGGATATTACGTACGCGACCAACAACGAACTCGGGTTCGACTACTTGCGCGACAACACCGCCTACGACGCATCGCAGCTCATGCAGCGCGGTCATCATTACGCCATCATCGATGAAATCGACTCCATCCTTATCGATGAGGCACGTACGCCGCTCATTATTTCGGGTCCTGCAGCTGATGCAGAAGGGCTCTACGAACGCTTCTCCTCGATAGTAGATACCTTCGAAAAGGAGACTGACTATACGGTCGACGAAAAACAGAAGGCGGTCCAGATAACCGAGGAGGGAATCCGAAAGGCAGAGCAGGCACTCAATCTCGAGAATCTCTATACCGAAGGCGGCATGAAGTATGCGCATCATCTTGAGACTGCAGTACGCGCAAAGGCGCTTTTCAGTAAGGATAAGGAATACGTGGTGCAGGGCGACCAAATCATGATCGTCGATGAATTCACTGGCCGTATCCAGCCGGGACGCCGTTGGTCCGAGGGTCTTCATCAGGCAATCGAAGCGAAGGAGCATGTGCCCATCCAGAAAGAAACTCGCACCTACGCCTCGGTGACGTTCCAAAACTATTTCCGCATGTACGAAGCTATCGGCGGCATGACCGGTACGGCGCTCTCTTCCGAAGAGGAGTTCTATACCGTCTACGGACTCGATGTCGTTGTCGTTCCAACGAATCGCGAAATAAAGCGTATCGATCGTGATGATGTCATCTTCCAGACCGCGAAAGGGAAATATATGGCGCTCGCACGCGATGTGAGGAAACTCCATGAGAAGGGTCAGCCAGTGCTCGTGGGAACCGTATCAATCGAAGACAACGAAGTGGTGAGCGACTTCCTCTCAAAGGCAGGCGTTCCGCACGAGGTGCTCAATGCAAAGAATCACGAACGCGAAGGAGAAATCATCGCGCAGGCCGGCCGCAAGGGTCGTGTGACGGTTGCGACGAACCTCGCTGGTCGCGGTGTCGACATCAAGCTCGGCGGCGCGCCAGTTGAGCAGAGCCTCTATGAGGAAGTCGTTGGGTTCGGTGGACTCGTCGTCCTTGGTACCGAGCGTCACGAGGCGCGCCGCATCGACAACCAGCTGCGCGGTCGTTCCGGTCGTCAGGGAGATCCGGGCGAGACCCGTTTCTACATCAGCCTCGAAGACCGTCTCATGCGCGTGTTCGCGTCCGACATGCTTAAGCGCGTCATGGGAACGTTCAAGATCGCTGAAGACGAACCTATCGAAAACTCGCTCATCACGAAGTCGCTCGAGACCGCGCAGAAGCGCATCGAAGGCTTCAACTTCGACTCCCGCAAGCAGGTGCTCGCGTATGACGACGTCCTTAATACGCAGCGCCTTGCCGTGTACGCGCGCCGCAACATTCCACTCCTCGGGACGGATGAGGAAGTCGAGCGCGCATTCTTTGAGCTCGTTGGCGAAGAGTCCCGCGCTGTCTTCGAAGAGAAGAAGGTGTCCATCGGCGCGCCGTTCCTCCCGATACTACGTCGCCTCATGCTCCAAGTGATAGATAACTTCTGGCTCGAGCACCTCGAGACCATGGAATACATGCGTCGCTCCGTCTCGCTGCGTGCCTACGGCCAGCGCGATCCGTTGCTTGAATACCGCCGCGAAGGCCTTAATCGTTTCCGTAATCTTGAAGGCTCTATCGCGCACGCGCTCACGGAAACGCTCCCGCGCATCATGCTTGCGGACGATTCCCGCATCCGCGCGGAAGAGGAGAAGACACGCAAGGCTGTGCTCGCTGCAAGCGAGGCGGGGGCTGAGACTTCGAAAACTCCAGTAATAAAAGCAGATGGGCCGAGCCGCAACGATATGGTCACCATAAAGAAAGGGGAGGAAACTCAAACCCTCAAGTACAAAAAAGCCGAACCACTTCTCGCAGAGGGTTGGGTTATTGTTTAAGAGTATGGAAGGTCCTGAAGCGCTCAATGCTGAACCCAGTAAAGAGTACAAGCCCGCTTCCGTCGATGAATTGCGAACGTGGCTAAAGGGAAAGAAAGCCGACGTAGAGTTACATATCGATCTAAGCTCTCTAGTTGATCGGAATACTTTTAAGACAGCTGCCCGTTTGGTAAAAGGATTTATTGAAATTAATCCTGTTGTAGGTCGTGCTGTATTTATGAAAGCGACACTTGAGCAAAAGGATTTAGAAATGAATGTCTTTAGTTCGGGAATTACCTTCGTAGAAGCAAATTGATTTTAAAAAGGTCTCCTGTATAGTCGTTTGCAGAAGACTCGGAAAGCGTCAGGTTTGCAGTACTACCTACCAACTGGTGCCGTGCGAGTGAACGGAGGACGTGCTGGGCCCAAAAGTCCTGTGCGAACCTAGCACGTTCCTCTTCTTCTAAATACGACCCCAAAGGCAAAGGGCGCGTTCCTCTATGAGGAACGCGCCCGCTTTCTTTTACGCTTGGTGAGGCGCGGCTTGCGCGCAGGTTTCGGATACACTTTCCCGAACTCGGCGACTATCTGGATCGCTTGAGGCAGATTTACATTTTCGATCTCCATCACGAAGTCGAACGCGTTCCCGCTCCTACCACAGCCGAAGCATTTGAAGCGGCCGGCAGCGTCCATTACATAGAACGAAGCGGTCTTTTCAATGTGGAATGGGCAGAGACAGGAGAATCGTTTTCCAAGTCTGCCAGCGCCTTCCCGCTTCAGATAGCAGACCTTGCGGATCCCAAACCCTCCGGGCGCCATATGGTTTTCATATCGTTGATCGGTGGCATATCTCGTCACCACAAGCGAAATGGGGACCGTGTCGCGCACCATTTGCGTATAGCTTTTGTTCAGAGACATCAGAGCCTCCTTTCTGGACCGAGCCTAGCACAGTCATCTTTCTAAATCTAACGGGATGAGGTAAGGTGCGGCGAGAAAGGAGCACGTCAATGAACGGATATGTCGTGGGAATTTATACCAGCCCAAAGGCAGGTGCGCCCATGGAATTCAAGCGGGATGTTGAGGCGATTGCCGGAGTGGGTCTCAAAGGAGATCGGTACGCTAACGCTCAGGGAAGCTATAACAAAGGCAAGCCCGGCAAGCGCCAAGTGACCCTCATCAACCACTGTTTCTTCAAAGACACGAGCTTTAAGTTCGACGAATGCCGACGCAACATCATCACGAAAGACGTCGAGCTGATGTGGCTCATCGGCAGGGAATTCAAGATCGGCGAAGCCGTTTTTCTCGGGGTCAAATACTGCGACCCGTGCCAGCGGCCGAGCAAGCTTGCAGGAAAGGTCGTAAATTTCCAGCGGTCGTTCTACGACCGTGGCGGTCTCGTTGCCGACGTGGTCACGGGAGGGCTCATAAAGTCTGGAAGCGCGATTATTCCTCCTAAAAAAGACTACTAATAAAAAGCGCCGCCCTGTGGGCGGCGCTTACTCTTACCGACGTTTCAATTCTGCACCCCAGCATTCGTTGAGCTGGAAGTAGTACTGCCTCGATGCTTCGTGCTCGTAGCCGACTTCCCGCGAATCAACACGGAAACCGTAGTTGAGCGAGTCGTCTTCAGACAGTCCGTACTTTTCCATTCCGGCGCGGTAGCGACCGTAGAGTTGAGCGAGCACACATTCGTGCGTACTAGCTACCTTAACTTTTTTCGTGACTCTCATTCTCCACTGGGGATCGTGAGCATCGAGGAATGCGGCTCCGGCGGCGACACGCTGCCGGAGCTCTTCGAGCGCAGGCATGCGTGCCTCCTTTTATTTGCGTCGTTTTGGCTGAGACATTGGTTTTTCAACATCGCCAACCTTCCGAAACACCGTATAGGAGTTCCCGGGCCGGCAGCGTTCTTCCGTCGCCTTAAGAGCCGCGTTATCGTCCACTGCCTCAAACGAGACGAACGATCTGTCAGGATCTTCATCCCCGAACTGGGCATGGAATTGGCGTCCGTACAGGGGCATAGTATTCTCCGTGTCTTCTCTGCAACGACTTTGTTCCAAAGGGTCCTGTATGTCAAATGAAAGCGCCGCCCTGTGGGCGGCGCTTGTACTTACGTCTCAGTCAGTTTGAACGTTACGCTCAACTGCTGAATCGCTTTTTCGTAGTCAGCGTTGTCGACTCCAATCATGATGGAGATTTCGCTCGCACCTTGATCGATGACCCGAACGTTCACGTCCTTGCTCGAGAGCGCCTTGAGCGCTTTCGCGGCAATGCCGTGACGGTGCTTCATAGTCTCGCCCACGATGCAGATAAACGCGAGCGAACGACGTTCAAGCTCGAGGCTGTCCGGTTTCGTTACGCGCGTAATCGCGGCGAGGAGCTGATCCTTGATCGGTTGGATCTGGTCATCCTCGAAGATGGCCGTCTGGCCTTCGATGCCGCCGGGCGTACTCGTGATGTTCACGTTGTACGTTCCGAACACGGTGAAGAGTTTTCCGAGGAAACCAACCTCTTCGCTCATGCCTTGTTTGGTCACCGTAAGGACCGAGAAGTCTTTCTTCCCAGCGATCCCGACCACAGGGTTCCGATTTCTCGGAAGTTCCCGTGTCTCAGGAACAACCTGCGTTCCGGGATGCATTGGGTTCCGGCTGTTGCGGATGTTAATGACCGTCCCGCGGTCCTTAAGGGGCGCGAGCGCAGCTCCGTGGAGCACGCTTGCTCCTCGGTAGGCGAGCTCAGCCATTTCTTGCCGCGTCATTACCTCAATACGCTTTGGGAAGGGTACGAGCCGTGGGTCTGCAGCGCAGACGCCGTCGGTATCCGTCCAGTTTTCATAGATGTCGGCGTTGACCAATCGTGCAACGATAGCTCCTGAAATGTCGGAGCCGTTGCGCGGGAAGGTTTTTATCCAGCCGCTCGACGAGGCGCCGTAGAAGCCCGGAATAACGGCCCGTTCAGGAAACGTTATCCGAGCAAACGCGCTCTGGGTTGCCTTGAGCGAGAAGGTTCCATCCTGCGTGAGCCGTATGAACCTCATCGGGTCAAGAAACTCATATCCAAGCGCGTCAGCGAGTAGGCGACCCATAAGGTATTCGCCCCGACTGACCAGAAAATCATACTGATTCCTGAACAGATTCGAATTGATGCGCTGCTCGATTTTTTCCAGGTAGGACTTGGTATCGAACGGTACTCCGACCTCAGCGGCAATCGATGTGAATCGGTTGCCGACTTCTTTGAGTGCTTGCGCACGAGCGCGGCCGGAGGCCGCGTGCGCTTTGATCAAAAGATCGGTGACCTTTACATCATCTTTCGAGAGTCTTCCCGGAGCCGATACGACGATGTATCGGCGGTCGGGTTCCTCGCGGATGATGGAGAGAGCTCGCTGCACCTCTTTACCAGAAGCAAGCGATGACCCTCCAAACTTGGCGACCACGATGCGTGACATGTGATTCCTTTCTGTGTTGTATAGGAACTACCTAGGGCGAGTCTGCACGAAATAGGTATACGCGTCAAACCAAGCCTCGTATGCTAAGGTGACCTTTATATGGCATTTGTCGATGAGGTAACCATAACCGCGCACGCCGGAAAGGGCGGCAACGGCGTCATTCGCTGGTTGCGCCAAAAGGAGACCGCTAAGGGCGGGCCTGTTGGTGGTGACGGAGGGCGCGGCGGTGACGTCGTACTTGAAGGCGTCCGCGATCTCGCGGCGCTCGCAACTTATCGTTTCGATAAACGCTTCCGCGCAGAAAATGGCGAGGCGGGAGGACCGAACAACAAGCATGGCGCTGATGGCGAACCAGCAACACTCAAGGTTCCGGTTGGTACGGTCGCGACGCTCGAAAATGGCGAGACATTCGAACTCCTTGCCGAAGGAGATCGGATCGTTGCCTTCAAGGGTGGCATCGGCGGGTTCGGCAATGCGCACTATAAAGGCTCTACGAATCAGAACCCGTTCCAGCAAACGGACGGTCGAGTCGGGGAGGGTGGGGATATCCATCTGACCCTCAAGATCATCGCAGAAGCGGGGTTTATAGGATTCCCGAACGCGGGTAAGTCCTCGCTCCTCAATGCTCTCACTCGTGCCCGCTCAAAAGTAGCGAGCTATGAGTTCACCACCCTTGACCCCCACCTCGGGGACTTCTACGGCCACCTGCTCGCCGACATTCCGGGGCTTATTGAGGGCGCCTCGGATGGACGAGGTCTCGGTTCTAAGTTCCTCAGGCACGTGGAAAGGACCGGATTCCTTGTACACCTTGTCTCGTCTGAACAAGAAGACGTGGTCGCAGCATATAGGGCCATACGGAAGGAACTTGAAGCTTTTGGTCATGGGCTTCCCGAGAAAAAGGAGCTTGTCGTCCTCTCGAAAGTCGACGTTTTGACCCCCGAAGAGCAGAAAGAAAAGCTCGAAGCCCTCACCAAGGAGGCAGGGAAGGAGGTCGTACCACTCTCGGTTATCGACGACGTTCTCATGAAAAGCTTCTCGGATAGGCTTGCTCAGTCGCTTGCGGCCAAGTAGACACTTTCGCCATATTCGATAGACTTCGGGTAATGGCATATCGCCCCACTATTGGCCTTGAAATCCATGCCGAGCTTAAGACGCGAACCAAGATGTTCTGCGATTCCGCGAACAATCCGGATGAGGAGCATCCGAATGTGAACGTCTGTCCAGTTTGCCTTGCGCACCCCGGTACACTCCCGACCATCAACAAAGAAGCGGTTCGTCACGTGCTGCGTGTTGGCTCGTCGGTTGACGGTACGCTCGCCGATTACACAGAGTTCGATCGCAAGAGTTACTTTTATCCGGATATCCCAAAGGGTTATCAGATCAGTCAATACGAATATCCGCTTGTTGCAGGCGGGAAGCTCTCGGGCGTCGATATCACTCGCGTGCATCTTGAAGAAGACACAGCGCGCTCGTCGCACTCGAAAGACGGCTCACTCGTCGACTTCAATCGCGCCGGGGTTCCACTCATGGAGCTTGTCACCGAGCCGGTCATTCACGATGCGGAAACGGCAGGGAAGTTTGCGCGCGAACTCCAGTTGCTCCTCCGTACGCTTGGTGCGTCTGAAGCAAATCTTGAAAAAGGAGAAATGCGCATCGAAGCAAATATCTCAGTATCGAAAGATGATACGTTCGGTACGAAAGTCGAAGTAAAAAACCTGAACTCGTTCCGTTCGGTCGAGCGTGCCATTGACTTCGAAATCAAGCGTCAGGTTGAGGCTCTTGAGAAAGGGGAGGCGATAGTTCAGGAAACTCGCGGCTGGGACGAAAACAAGCAGCAGACCTTCCACCAGCGCTTCAAAGAAGGGAGCGCCGATTACCGCTATTTTCCAGAGCCGGATCTGCCCAAGCTCATTACGTCAGAGATTCCAGAATTTGCAAATACGGTCATCGAAACCTCGCTTCCGGAACTTCCATGGGACAAGCGCGCGCGCTATGAAAACATTGGACTCAAATCTTCCGATGCGGCGTATCTTGCAGAAACGATTGAGCGCGGAATATTTTTCGATACGGTTCTTTCTGAATTGCAAAATGATGCGGCGCTCGCGCTCATCGCAGCAAATTATTTCGTTTCAGATGTTGCCGGATGGTTAGCGAAGAATCCAAGTGCGGAATCAAAACTTTCTTCCGGAGCATTCGCTACGCTCGTGCGCATGATTGCTGCAGACACCATTTCTTCACGTGGAGCAAAAGATATTCTCCTCGTTCTTCTAGAAGAAGGTGGTGAACCTGAGACGCTCGCAAAGGAAAAGGGACTAACGCAGGTCTCCGATCCAGAAGCTCTTCGTGCAAGCATCCAAGGGGTCATCGTCGAGCACCCAGCTGCCGCCGCGGAGTACCGAGCAGGAAAGGAGGCTTCGCTCCAGTTCCTTATCGGCATGGCCATGAAGGCAACCAAGGGGGCGGGGAAGCCAGCCCTCATACGCGAACTCCTCGTCGAAGAACTTGTAAAGTAGCCACGTTCTTGCTAAAAAACGCCGCTCAAGCCGGCGTTTTTTAGTAATTTATAATGTGTGCATAACATGGGGCAAACAAGACGAGATAGCTTATATTTAAAGCATGGATGAACTAACTCTTGATGGAAAGATATATATATCTTCAAAACGAGCAGCTAAAATCACTGGCTATGCTAAGGACTATGTAGGTCAGCTGTGTCGCGAAGGCAGAATTGAGGCTCGTTTGGTCGGCAGAAGCTGGTACGTGCTCGAGGATTCCATCAAAGAACACCGATTTGGCGGAGAAGAGGCAGATATTAACGAGGAAAACGAGAGTAATAGTTTCGAAAGCACCCCGATTCTAGAAGAAGATGAGGTGATGATCCCAACGGCGACGTATACATCGGAAGAAGCCACACTTATACCGGAGCTCGAAGAGAAAAAAGAAGAGGAGACCCTCGAGGAGCCTCAAAATAAGCCTGTAGACGATTCAAGTAGCTTTACCGATATGCAGTCGATATGGAAAGAGTGGTTCGACCAAGAGCGTTTTAACGCCTCGAATTCAATTTCTGAAGAAGTGTACCAGGAAGAATCAAAAGAAGAGTCCATCGACGAAGAAATTGCCGAAGAAGCTCCTATGGAAGAGGAGTATGCAGAAGAAGAGCCAGCAAAAGAGGAGTACGTACCTCTACACAGGACATACGAGCGCCACAGCGAGCCTGCAGGAGTCATTCAAGACATTCCTCGGCCTACCGTAGAAGCACGTATCGGGCAGGGAGATACTAAAGAGCGTCCTCTTAGGAAGAAAAGAGCCTCGCTATGGGCGCGTTCGGTTGTTCTCCAGTCAACTCTTATTGCATGCAGTCTTGTTGTGATCGCCCTTACACTTATCGCGACCGGAAGCGCAGATTCCTACCTTAACGCACAGAATGTAGACGCAAGTGCGATCAATGGCCTACGGGGAGTCACCGAGATAAGCAAATAATACCTATATATTATTGTATATCTCGTCTCGTCGAGACGAGGTCAAGCAGGGAAGAGAAGAAGGCGGTTAGGTTCAGACCTGATCGCCTTTTTGCTTTACGGGTCCCTTGGAGACTTCCTCAAAGTACTCGCGGTGCAGATTTTTAGTCTTTTAGAGCAAAAACCATAAAAACCCTGTAGTTATATAGTTATTTTCAGCAGCTCAGTTCCCTTCAAAAAAAGATCGTCGGTAAGAACTCAAAGTTGCTTTCTTGGATTTCTAGATACCAACGAAATCAAACAGGTCGATCGATTCATGTGACTTGAATTACATGCAAAAAAACAGCAGTAATCTTATCCACAAACAAATCATGAGTAAATCCGAAAAAACTAGGTAGAATATAGCTAATTCGGATATCCGACATGATTTCGATCTTTGAAAAAAACCTCCTTTCGACCAAAGAAGCTTCGGAGCTTTTTGGTTATCATCCGGACTACATTGCGCGCCTCTGCCGCATTGGAAAAGTTCTTGGAACGCAGGTCGGCCGCTCATGGTTTGTCGATGCAGAATCGCTCAAAGCGTTTGCTGACGAACAGGACACTCGCAAAAAAGAACATGCTCAGGCGTGGTCCGAACATCTCGAACGGGAGTATAAAAAATCCCGAGATCCCCTCGGGAGACTGCGAAAAAAACTAGCTCCACTTTCGGAGAAAAATCCAACACCGGCCTTTGAGCCGGTGTCGGTCGTTTCATTCGCTGCTCGAGGCACTGCTTTTGCGGTCGCATTACTCACAGTTTTGACTGGTGGATATCTTTCGGTCGCTCTTAGTACCTCACGCGTTGCTGAATCCACGATTGCAGAACTTGCGAATGCCTCAGACGTCATGCATGCAGCGTTTACGAGTGCGCGTGAACGCGCAACCGAGATGCATTCTCTTGCAGATACAGCTTCGTCCGGCAGTTCGAACGTGAATGATGCTTCCTTCTCGTTTGTGCCACTCGTGATTTCTTCGAAATGGAATTCGATTCCTGAGTACGAAGCATTGGTCACTCGCGAAGTTGCTCTTACCTCTCGAACAAACGAACGAGTGTCCTTCGACGCAGGGGTGCTTGGCTACGAAGCGGGTGTTGCTATGCGCGATGTGCTCGGAGCGCTGCCATCGACACTCCTCTCTGGCGCTACTGAGTTTGGTGTTTCGCTCGCAGACGCTTCGCGATCTATTCTTGCTTCTCATAGTGCATTTACGTACGCGTATGTCGATTCCGCTGTGCGTGCACCAGACGCTACAGTGCATGCTGCGTATGCCCTTGGCGACGCCATCGAGCGAATCGTAGCCTCCATTCCCGCTCGCGCTTCTCGCGCATATTACGCTTCGGTTTCTTCACTCGGTTCTCTTGCGTACGACGCGGCTGTCGATGGTGGTACTGCTGCGGATCACATTGCGTCAGGATTTTCGGGAGTTCTCGCAGCAGCATTTGATGCTCACGTAAAGATCGTTGCGAAGAGTGGGACACTCGTCTCCTCAGTCTCTGCGGAAGGCGTGGAGCGTCTCGGTACGCTTGCAGGTTCCGTTGGTCGAAGCGGAACATTTGTCGCTTCATCTCTGGGAGCCGCAATTCCTGATATCAAGATCTCCCGACCAGCAAAAACACTCGCTGCAGCGCCGGTGTCGGTTATAGAAGTTCCCCGCTCAATTGCGGTGTGGACCTATTTCGCAATTCACGACTTCTTCGCGCACGGAGCGACAGCTATCGCAAATATCTTTAGCCCGCATCGCACTACGGTGGTGGTCGCACCGCAGTCGGTTCCAGCACACTCCTCGAGCGTAACAAGCAGCACGACGTCCGCAGTCATTGCTGCTCCGGGAACGACCGTCGTCCGAACTGGCGTTACGAATAATTACTTCGACGGCGTTACTCCTGCCTATGTCGACTTCCGTGTGAAGGAACTTCTCGGCGCGTTCCTCGATCGACAGGTCGAGAATGGTCATGGGCCAAGCGCTGGAGGAAGCGGTGGCGGTACTGGTTCGGTTACCTCGGTCGATATTTCTGGGGGAACTACCGGTCTCACCTTTAGTGGCGGCCCAGTTACCAGCAGTGGATCATTTACGCTTGTTGGAACACTTGCTGCAGCAAGTGGAGGTACAGGATTCGCTTCGTACACAGTGGGAGATATTCTCTACGCAGACTCTCTTGGAAATCTTGCGAAACTTCCCGTCGGCTCTTCAGGACAGGTACTTAAAGTTTCGGGCGGGGTTCCATCATGGGCCGCAGATCTTCTTGGAAGCGGCGGTGCAGGTGCGTGGGCAACGACCTCAAACAGTCTTGCGGTGTATCCGACTGACACTGCGAATGTAGTGATCATCGGCAGCAGCGCAACTTCAACGACGGGAAATATTCTTGAAGTTGTCGGCACCACACTCTTCCGTGGCACGCTCACCGCGTATGACACCGTCTCGGCGCCTCGCTTTATCGCAACGTCTTCAGTCGCCTCAAATCTTCCGTACGCAAGCTCAACAGCGATCACCGTCTCAGGAACGGCATACTTCGGCACCGCATCCACCTCGAACCTCACTATTTCAAATGCTGCTGGTGGGCTTCTTAAAAGCTCTTCAACGGGAGTTGTCTCAGTGGCGACACCGGGTACTGACTACCTCGCGTCGGTGACGGGTGACTGGACGGGAACGTTTGATGGGCAGGAAGGCAGCTACTATCTCAACGCTTCGAACCTTTCAAACTTCGGCGTGCCGTTCTACTCGTTCTTCAGCGCAACAACGACTACCGCACTTGCGGAAGGCAGCAATCTTTACTTCACCAACGCGCGTGTGCAGTCGTATCTCGACACAGTGAACAAAGGGTTCTTCTTCTCAACGACGTCCGCAGACTACTGGCTTACCATCCAGAATTTGAGTGCGTTCTCGACCACTTCGGCCGATTACTGGAAGGCTCAGCGCGATTTCTACTCCACAACCTCGGCTGACTACTGGATCACCACGAAGTCGACGACGAATCTCACGGAAGGCAGCAATCTCTACTACACCGATGCACGCGTGAATTCATACATCGCCGCTTCTTCGACCATCCCAAAGACGTACAGCACGAACGTCTTTACGAGCGGCAACACGTTCACCATCGCAACGTTCACGAGCGCAACCTCAACGAACTTCTTCGCAACGAATGCTTCAACGACCAATGCAACCTCGACAAATCTGTTTGTAAACAATCTCACGGTCGGTTCGTTCTCAGGCTTCCTCAAAGCAACTGCAGGGGCCGTTTCAACAGTGCTTGTGAATCTCGCCTCTGACGTCACCGGCACGCTTCCAACGGCAAACGGCGGCACGGGCTGGACGAACATTCAGTCGAACACGATTCTCCTCGGTAACGGCACGGGCGCACTTGCAACAACTTCAGCAGGAACGAACGGCCAAGTCCTTGCGCTCGTTTCAGGTGTCCCGACGTGGGTTGCAACCACAACGCTCTCAACAATTTCGGGAACGCTTTCGCTTACCTCGCAGGTGAGTGGCACACTTCCGATTGCAAACGGCGGAACGAACGCAACGTCGTTCTCAACCAATCAGCCAGTAATCTTCGACGGCACGCGCCTTGTCTCAAGCTCAACGCTCGCTGTTGCGGTCGGTGGTACCGGCTCGACAACACTCTCAGGAATCCTCGTCGGCAACGGAACGTCGCAGGTCCGTACGCTCGCTATTGGTTCAGGACTTTCGTTCGACGGCACGACGATATCGACCAGTGGTTCTGGTATCACCGCGATTGGTCCAGCAGGACAGACGCAGACGGGCGGAACGATTACGTTTGCATCTTCGACGTCAGGAACCGACTTCACCATCACTGGTTCAGGAAATACGATTACGTTCAATCTTCCTTCAGCAAGTGCAAGCAACCGCGGACTCCTGATTGCAAGCGACTGGTCGACGTTCAACGACAAGATCAGCTCATCGTCGCTTTCAGGTGGCGCAGGCATCAACTACAACTCATCGACTGGTGTCATCACGAACACGGGTCTCACTTCGCTCGCGCAGACCTACGGCTCAGCACAGACCGGTGCAATAACCTTCGCAACTTCGTCGGCTTCATCAAACGGCCTTGCACTCGGTCTTAACGTCACGAACTCTTCGGGCGCCTTCACGTTCGCGCCAACACTTTCAGGAACGCTTACCGCAGCAGGCGGTGGTACCGGATTCGCGTCCTACACACCGGGAGACATCCTCTACGCGGATACCGCAACGTCGTTTGCGAAAGTTGCTTCGACAACGAATGGTTTTGTGCTCGCGCTCTCCAATGGAAAACCGACATGGACCGCAACCACGACGCTCTCAACAATTTCGGGAACGCTCAATCTTGCGTCGCAGGTCACCGGCACGCTTCCGGTCGCAAATGGCGGCACCGGTTGGGCTGCTGTGCAGAGTGGTGCGGTTCTCTATGGAAACGGGACGAGCGCGCTTGCAACGACGAGCGCCGGAACGAACGGCCAAGTTCTTGCGCTTGTGAACGGTGTACCAACATGGCAGTCCACCACCACACTCTCCACGATTTCAGGAACACTCGCGCAGGGTAAGGGCGGCACGGGTATTACTGCATACAATCCGGGCGATATCATCTACGCTGATGCTGGAGGCAACCTAACGGTTCTCTCAATCGGAAGCGCAGGGAACGTTCTCAAGGTCGCTGGCGGCGTACCGACATGGGGAACGGATCTCACTTCGGGCGGTGGCGGTGGTGCCGGCGCGTGGGCAACTACGTCTGATAGTCTTGCGGTGTATCCGACCGACACCTCCGATGTGATCATTGTCGGCGCAAGCGCAACATCTACACTCACGAACATTCTTGAAGTAGTTGGCCGCTCGTACTTCTCGAACACTATCGGCATCGCAACGACCTCGGCTTCAACGCTCTTTAAACTCGCGGTGCAAGGAGCAGGTCTTTTCTCGGGAGATATTTCTGGAGCGAACATCACGGCGACCGGAACGGTCACGACACTCAACGCATCTACAACAAATATTTCCGCGGCGTACGCATCGTCGACGAGCGCCTTCTTCGGAAATCTTTCGGTCGGTTCACTCAACGGATTCCTCAAAGCAACTGCAGGTGCTGTTTCAACAGCGCTCGTGAATCTCACGACCGATGTAATGGGTACGCTCCCGACGGCAAACGGCGGCACTGGCCAGACGGCATTCCAAGCAAACAGCATCGTCATCGGCAACGGCACGGGCGCTCTCGCAACAACAAGCGCCGGCACGAACGGCCAAGTTCTTGCGCTTGTTTCAGGAGTCCCAACGTGGGTCGCAACCACGACGCTCTCGACCATCAGCGGTCAGCTCGCGCTCGCTTCGCAGGTTTCGGGTGTTCTTCCGGTTGCAAACGGTGGCACCGGTTGGGGAGAAATTCAGAGCGGGGCAGTCGTGTATGGAAATGGAACTGGATCAATTGCAACGACTTCAGCCGGAACCAACGGCTTCGTGCTCGCTCTTGTCGGCGGAACACCAACGTGGGTCGCAACATCGTCGGTTAATAACGGGGTAGCTTCTATTCAGCAGACCGGTGGCGGCTCTGCTCAGACCGGCGCAATCACGTTCGCAACTTCAAGCGCAACTGCAAACGGCATCACGTCAGGATTGAACATCACCA
>LFCK01000004.1 GCA_001189095.1 Parcubacteria bacterium C7867-001 | reverse complement strand
GCATACCCCCCCGCGAATCAGAACAAGAAAAGAAGCGCGGACAGGGCTCGGGGCGAGCGCCGAGTCCGCGAGGCGCGAGAGATCAGGGGTTCGGGTTTCGGGCGAAATAGGTACGAGCGAAATCGTATACTAGAGCAAAGTTGGACGAGAACCTTCTCCTTCTAGGAGGCCGAAATTTAACGAAAACTTCACCTAGTATTCACCCCCCAATCGGTATACTATTTTACTGTGAACAAACCTCCTCATGGTAATGGTCTAAGTTCTGAATTGACAAATGCAATTGTTGATACGTTACGCGAACCGATAGTCATCCTCGACAGCGACTTGCGCGTCGTCGTTGGAAATCAGGCTTTTTACGATACCTTCGAGGTTGACTATGGGAAGATTCATGGAAAGAAGTTCGCGGAGTTGGGCAATGGCGAGTGGAATATACCCGCCTTAGTGACCCTTCTCAAGCAAGTCATTCCTGAGAAAACAAACGTCGAAGCGTACGAAGTCATCCACACGTTTGAGCGACTCGGCTTGCGAGTGATGATTCTAAACGCACGTTCAATAACTTTAAGCGACGAGCACCAGGACATTTTTGTTTCCATAACCGATATAACCGATCAGCGCAAAACGGAGCGCGACAAGGAGAATCTGATGCTGCAAAAAGACACGCTTCTCAAAGAGATGCGTCACCGTATCGCGAACAGCTTGCAACTCATTGCAAGCATCATTCTTCTTAAGGCCGGCAGCGTGAAATCAGAAGAAAGCAAAGCCCATCTGGAAGACGCACACGATCGGATTCTTTCCATCGCGACCGTGCAGCGCAATCTTGACCCAACGAGCGAAGGTTCTTTAGTGCCTGTACTCGATTATTTACGCACCCTTTGCGAGAGTCTGGCAAGATCAATGATCGGCGGACGCAAGCCGATTACCCTCAAGGTCACCAGTGGCGGTGGCACCGTCACCCCTGACGAAGCTATTGGTTTAGGACTTATAACTACGGAATTGGTGGCGAACGCACTTAAGCATGCCTTTCCGAAGGGCGAGGGCCAGATAAGCGTTACGTATGAATCGAAAGGAGAAACATGGAAGCTCAGTGTCGGCGATGATGGCGTGGGGCTTTCTGCAAACGCAGCACGGGGAGAAGGTCTCGGCACGAGCATTATTGAATCGCTCGCGAACCAGCTGAGTGCAGAGGTCCACAGAGAAAGCACTTCCCGTGGCACCGTTGTCTCCATCGTTCACCCAAGAACAGACGCACTCTAAAGAAAGACCACCTTTAGGCGGGACTGACCTTACTCATGCGGACACCTTGCCCAGCAGGGTAATTTGACATTATAAGTATATTATGTTATTTAAATTTTTGGGTGCATAGCCCTTCTCATCCGAAAGGCCAGAAATGAAAAACTCGTTACAAGGCTCGGTCGTCCTCGACCATACCGGAAAGACGTGGGAAAGGACCGTCGAACATATGCTTGCGACCTGCAAGCATATCGTCGCGCTTCGCGGTGCTGGCTCGTTCAACGGCATCTCGACTGCGGACGCCAATCTTATCCTCGAAAAGGACTTGATTCCGCGTCTCGAGACGTATATCGAAGACGGCCCGACATCGGTCATCTTCGACGGCGACAACGACGACCCTGAGTACCCTGACATCGGGCACATCATGGGTCGACTGTGCGACCACTTCGGTGATCGCGCTGACTTCTACGCGGTGCAGATGCTCGGCTGGTACAAGTACCGGAACGAGCTGCCCGCTATGCGGCCGCTGCATTCGGCAAACGGCAACGAATACCAAACCGTGCTGTTTCCGGATAAGACCTTCGTCGGCGATCACGACCACTTTTCGCAGGATACCTGTCTTGCGAAGTCGTGCGGATACGAGCAGTGGTATGTGGGCGCCTGCGGGCAAATCGCCAGCAAGCAGCTCGCTGACTACAGCGATAAGGCTTGGACGGAAGGACCGCATCGAGCTCTGATCTTCAGGGCGCCGGTGTCGGTGGAGCAGGAACGGAAAATCCGGAGGAAACTCGCGGAAGAAACCGATCCTGAACGTCGCACGCGTTTGTGCAATTCCCTTGCGCAGCGCGAGCAGAATCCGTTCGGCCTGCTCTGCACGCCAGACGGTACATTCATCTCAAAGCCGGAATACAAAAGCCTGCTGATCGAGGTGATCTGAACTAGATTCGGACTCACCAACACACGAGCCCCGCCAAGAATGGCGGGGCTTCTTTTTATATTTGACATAAGTATAATTATATGCTACTCTTAAAAAAGATACAGAAACGAGGTGAACGATGAGTAAAGTTGGAATACTTGCGGTGATTCTCAGGACTCTGGGACTCATTGCGCTCCTCCTCTCTCCCTGGTGGTACGTCGGCGTCGGCGGCTTCCTTGCTCTGGCCGCTATCCGAGAACAGACGGCTCCGGAAAACCAATTCGTCTTGGTGCGCAGCACCGGGATCCGAATGGCGACCGAAGTCATCTTCCTCTTTGTCGGCGCGTGGGGGATTTCAACCCTCCCCTTTCTCGCCGAACAAGATCGCCTTCCGATTCTGCAAGGAGCGGCGGCCTTCGCAGCCTTTACGCTGCTATGGCATCCGTTCCTGTTCCTCGTGTCCTTTGTCTTCGGCTTCGGCCGTCGACTGATACGAGGCTACTAGCATCGGAAACGCAGTAGTCTCAAGGCCGCCCAAACGCTGGGCGGCCTTGTCTTTTTATAAATCGACTTGAAATTTTATCGGTGCGGACACCCTGCCCAGCAACACGGACGACGCATACCACCGCGCATCTTCGACATTCCTTTCTTGATGCGTATGCCACGCGTCTCAGGCTTCGCGCCGGAAGTCATCCAACAGATCCATTCGCTGCGCGCAAGCGGCGTAATGTCTTCCCAAAGTGCAAACACTTTTGGTTCTCTCAAAAGAACTTTCTTGATGTCGTCCGGGAGTTTGTGGACAGAGCCACCGGATATTTTCTTCATACGTCCAGTATATCGAATGAGGGTATACTGGACAGTACCAAACCATGAAAAAGCTCCAGCTACGTATCCCTGAGAAGCGACTCCTCCTACTCGGCGGGGCCTGTTTTGCAGCCGGAATTCTAGCCACCATGCTCGCGCTCGCTCTCTACAACTGGATTATCCCTGCGACAAAGTCGCGTGCGCTGCGCGAAAGCGACATCCCGACCGCGAGCACCGAATACCGATTCATCGATCCGCTGATCGCAACCAAGGGCATCAACTACTCCGCAAAATACGGCGACATGCAGCATGATATCGAAGCGATTATCGATGAACGCAAGAAATCGAACCTCATCACTGCAACCGTACTCTTCCGCGACATTTATGAGCAAGGCGGTTTCGTGATTAATCCTGATGAAAAGTACACACCGGCGAGCCTTCTAAAAGTACCCGTCATGATGGCGTATTTCAAAATAGCCGAGACGGACCCCTCAATCCTCTCCCATCGCTTGTTCTACACTGGCCTCAGGAATACGAGTGACGTGCAGCAAATCAAGTCGAACGTTCAGCTTGCCATCGGAAAATCCTACACCATCGAAGAGCTCATCGAACGCATGATCCGCTACTCAGACAACAACGCGACTGACCTTCTCACGCACTACCTTTCGGACACCGATCGCCTTGAGACCTACGTAAACGTGTTCCGTGATCTCGGGGTCGACCTCAAGAATCTCACTGACTACTCCGACAATCTCACGGTCTCCGAATACACTATTTTCCTGCGTGCGCTCTACAATGCAACCTATCTCAACCGCACCTACTCCGAGCTTGCACTTGAGATTCTTTCCGAAACCGACTTCACCGAAGGTATTGAGAGCGGCGTCCCGAACGGCGTCCTTGTCGCGGAAAAATTCGGCGAAGTGCGCATGACGGATGGAAACGGAAACCTCCTCGGCAAACAGATCAATAACTGCGGGATCGTCTACTATCCCGAGCATCCGTATATCCTCTGCGTCATGACTAAGGGTGCCGGAGACTCTATTCCCTTCCTTGAGGACAGCATTGCGTCCATTTCGCGCGCCGTCTACAAAGACATGCAGCGCCTCTATCCGTAATCGCGGAAGATGTAGTATTGTGTAGCAATACTAATTTCATACACCTATGGGAAAAAACGCTCACGGAGTAAGTCCAAAGAAAATTCGTAGTCGACCACATAAGACGGCAAAGCGCCTTGCTGCGAAGGCCGCACGCAACGCCGCTAAGAAGAAATAACGCGTATGCAGAAATATCTCATCCTCTACATGATGCCGACTTCCGGCCTCGACGCATGGAAGGAAAAAACCGAAGCAGAACGCAAGGAAGCTGAAACGAAGATGCGACAGGAATGGGGCGCGTGGGGTGCCGCCAACGCCGGCGCAATTTTGGAAGCCGCCGGAGCCGGAGCCACCAAGCGCGTTACCAAAGCAGGCATCGCTGATGCACGCAACGAGATAATGCTCTACTCGATTGTTCAGGCTGAGTCGGACGAAGCGATCACGAAGATGTTCGAAAATCACCCGCATCTTGGAATTCCAGAAGCGTGGATAGATATCATGCCAGCGAACGTAATCCCTGGAATGGGAGCATAAGCTAGAGCGAAAACCGCCCCGAGCATGGGGCGGTTTTTCGTTTGCCGTAGCACGGCAGCTACTATAGAATCGGCGAAGACTGAACCAAAGGAGGTGGCCTATGCCACGCATAGTGAAACGAACGGAGCATACGTACTATTGGAACGCAGCTCCGATTACGAACCTCTACGAGGCGCTTGAAGTCCTCACCTTCGACAATTCGTCACGGACCCCCGTGCACCTCGCTCACGAGAACTCGCCTGACGGAAAGACGTGGGAGATCCTCTCACCGTGGTACAGGGAAGGCAGCAGTGGCGGCGACAGCTCCGGTATCGAATACTTTCAGATCGATCAGGAGCTTGCCGAAAAGCTGAAAGCCGGCGGATATCTGCAACCACGCAAAGAAGTCGGCTGGGGCTACACTCGTTACAACGAGAAAGAGCTCGTCGCAAGCCAAAAGGCACACGATGAAGATCGGAGCCACTCCCGCGAAATGGAAAAAGTCGCAGAAAGCATGCTCACAGCGGGCGTGCATACCGATCTCGCCGGCAGCCCCACACGACTGCGATTCGGCCGTGAAGACTGGCGGACTGGACGTCTCCACTTCGACTACAAGATGTCGAACGGCGATACTTGCCGTGTGTATCCTGAAGAGAAGGAACTTGTGGCACCGTATCCGCCGCAAGAAGAAAAGAAAACTGCGTAGCAGTAATCGCCAGCGTAACGCTGGCGTTTTTTTACATGAATGCGGAATGAAAAAACCTGAACATCGAATTCATCATCTCCTCAGGCACGTACATGCACACTGGAGATTCACGAGACACGTATATGCACACCACAACGCTTCCGCAATCGAATAACCGAACTGAAACAGGTTCGGACCGCCTTACTGTTGCCGTTATCGGACTCGGCTATGTTGGCCTTCCTATAGCACTCCTCGCACGCGATAAGGGCTACATCGTTTCTGGGATCGATACAGATCCTGCGAAACGGAAAGCCATAAAGGCACGCGTGGTTGCGGACCTTGATCCACGGTTCGAGCGGCTTCTCGCAAACGAGAGTCTCACCGTTTCGAATGACTACGCGCTGGTGCACGACGCAGACATCATCATGATCTGCGTACCAACACCAGTGAGAGAGGATCACACACCTGATCTTGAACCCCTTAAGAACGCATGTAGAAACGTCGGACGACAGCTGCTCCCCGGACACATGCTCATCATTGAATCCACGATACATCCGGGAACCTGCGAAGAAATCCTCCTTCCCATCCTCGAGGAAGAATCAGGACTTATTGCGGGTGAGGATTTCGGTCTTGCCCACTGCCCCGAGCGCGTTAATCCGGGAGACGACGTATGGACCATTGATAAGATAGCGCGTGTTATCGGTGGTTCGACACCATCCGCGCGTCGGCAGGCTGCCAATTTCTATCGCTCGATCCTCGATGCGCCCGTTCACGAAATGGAAACCATCCGTGAAGCCGAGGCGGTGAAAATGGTTGAGAACTCGTTCCGCGACATCAACATAGCCTTTGTGAACGAGCTCGCTATGTCGTTTACCAAGCTCAATATCGACGTCGTAAACGTGCTTCGAGGAGCATCGACCAAACCATTCGGCTTCATGCTCCACCTTCCGGGCTGCGGCGTGGGCGGACACTGCATTCCGGTGGATCCGTACTACCTCATAGATTACGCGCGCATAAACGGGTTCGCACACCGGTTCCTTTCGCTCGCTCGGGAAATAAACAACTCAATGCCGGAGTTCACGGTCGGCCTTCTCGAGGAAGAGCTCACGCGACGTGGAACGTCGCTACGTGGCGCGCACATTGCGCTTCTCGGGCTCTCCTACAAACCGAACGTAAGCGATATGCGCGAAAGCCCTGCGCTTGAAATCAAGGAAATTCTCGAGAAGCGCGGCGCAACAATGGCGATATTCGATCCGTATATTCCGGAACATTCGAATGTTCATGGACTGCGCGAAGCGCTCCATGGAGCGGATGCGGTCGTGTTGGCCACCAGTCACGACGCATTCGTTGAGCTCACGCCAGACCTCCTTCAAGCCGAAGACGTTTCAATCATCATCGATGGTCGGAATTTTCTCGCGAAAGATTCGTTTGCCGAGGCGGGCATAACCTACCGTGGCATCGGCCGCTCCTGATCATGACAACAACGACACTTGAAGCATCTGCGGTCCGAACGCCGTTTACAGCTATAGGAAGAGACGCAGGACTCTGGTTCTGTTTCTTCGCCATCATATACCTCATTCTCATCATAAAATTTGGTACGGGAAGTTATTGGAACGACAACCTGTTCTTCCGCATTTACAGTCTTACCATTACCGGCTATATCTTTTCGCGCTTTATACTCTCCCACTTCCACAAGAAGATTGCAGTTGATCTGAACTACGAACCAACCATAGCCTTCGTCGTCCCCGCAAAAAACGAGGAAGACAATATCGCGAAGACCATTGAGTGCTTTGCGGCGGTCGACTATCCTGCCGAAAAGATCGAAGTGATCGCCATTAACGATGGCTCCACCGATCGTACCTACGAGGAGATGGTACGTGCCGCGCGCTCTATTCAGCAGCATGTCGCACGCGTCGAGGTGGTCGATTGGAAGGTCAATCGCGGCAAGCGCGCGGGCATGGCGGAAGGCATTCATCGAGCGACGCACGATATCGTCGTATTCATCGATTCCGATAGCTTCATCGAGCGCGGCGCCGTGCGCCACCTCGTAAAATATTTCAGCGATCCTACAATAGGCGCGGTATCGGGGCATACGGACGTCTATAACCGCGACACGAACATGCTCACCCAGATGCAGGCGCTGCGCTATTACATCGCGTTCAAGATCTACAAAGCCGCAGAGTCGGTATTTGGTTTCGTCACCTGCTGTCCCGGATGTTGCAGCGCATACCGACGCAGCTACCTGCTTGAATTCGTGGATGAGTGGCATCATCAGAGATTCCTCGGGACCGAATGCACCTTCGGTGACGACCGCTCGCTCACTAACTTCATTCTCAGGAAATATCGTGCGGCGTATTCGGCTGAAGCGCTTGCCCACACGGTAGCTCCTGATTCCATAAGCACGTACGTACGACAACAGCAACGATGGAAGAAATCGTGGGTACGCGAGACCTTCATCGCCGCCTCCTTCGTGTGGAGGAAGCATCCGGTCGCCGCGTTCTTCTTCTACGCGTATGTCTTCCTTGCGCTCGCCGGTCCCATTGTATTTCTCCACGCTATGGTATGGAATCCTATTCTCTACGGCATCCTGCCACTCGTGTATCTTTCCGGACTCTTCCTCATGCTCATGCTGCACGGTATCTACTACCGCATCTACGTCGGCAAGCGCCCATGGTTTCTAGCCGTCCTCTCATTCTGGTTCTACAGCGTGATACTTATGTGGCAGCTCCCATGGGCGGTCGTGACCATCGCCGACACGCGCTGGGGTACCCGTTAATTCCTATGTTTTTCGAATTCTCTAACCACAAACTGATACAGATGATCTCGATAAGCGCTGTGCTCGCGGCGTCCATCATCGGCTTCATCCTCCTCGAAGAGAATCTGAAGGTCGTGGAGCGAACGGGCGACCTGTGGGAACGCTTTGTCGGGGACCTTGAGTATCAACTTGCGTATGGTACGCGTGGGAATCTCGCCGCCGCCGCCGTTACTGCAACTGGGCAGAACGCGCGCGCAATTCCAGTGCTTCTCTACCATGGCACACCACCCGAAGGTAACGACAATCCCCCGCTTCCACAGGAAGTCTTTGTTGAGCAAATGCACGCGCTCAAAGCAGCGGGCTGGCATACCATAACGCTCGATGAATTCCGGAAGTTTATGCAAGAAGGCAGGACGGTTCCAGAAAAATCATTCCTTCTCACGTTTGACGACGCGCGCAAGGAAAGCTTTTATCCTGTGGATCCGGTCCTCAAAGATCTGAACTACACCGCAGTCATGTTCGTCATCACTGGCTTCTCGCTTCCGGCAAACGGTACCCATAGCACATTCTATCTTTCCGACACCGAACTTGAATTCATGGACAAAAGCGGACGCTGGGAACTAGAGTCGCACGGGGATGAGGATCATCGACTCTATGACGTGCCGTCCGCAACCTCGACCGAGGGAGTGCTCGACACGGTGAAGAAGCAGCACTTTCTCTCGAATCGATTCTGGCTTCCGGAACCAGCGCGCGTTGAGACGCAGGCGGAATACATGGAGCGTATCCGCACCGATATGCAGACCTCTAAAGACGTGCTCGAGAATCTTACTGGCAAACCCGTAATCGCTTTTGCCTATCCGTTCAATGACTACGGGCAAGCGGGAGTGAACTATCCGAAGTCAATCGACCTTATCGATGAAATCGCGCGAAGTATATATACGTTCACGATGAAGCAGGTAAATCCTGCGCGCGAAGATCCATTTAACTATCCGAACCCTTCCGTTCACGTTATAAAGCGTATTGAGCCGATCGCTTCATGGACCGGAACCGATCTTGTCCGCATACTCGAATCGAGTGGACCGAAGCAGATGCCGTATACGAGTAGCTCATTCCTCGACTGGAGCGGCAATTGGGGCTCGGTATCTGCGGCACAAAACGTACTCTCACTTCATGCACTTTCAAACACCACCGGATCCGTCGGACTCTTGAACGGTTCAAACTTGTGGAACGACTACACGGTCCGCGCAGAGATTGGTTCATGGAGCGGAAGCGACATATCCCTCATCGCGCGCTATCGCTCCGACAGTGAACCGTTCCTATCATGTGCATTCAGCAAGAACCGGATCTCCCTTGAGACACATGAGAACGGAACGCAACTAACGGTACGTAGTCAAAACTTTGAGCACCCAGCCGGACTGCGAACACTCTCGATGCGGTCGGTCGGCTCATCGGTTACCTGTTCGGCGGATGGAGAATCACTCACCGCAAGCGTGCCGGAACGCTTCGCAAAAAGCGGTAGCGTCGGCATCGAGGTGTGGTCTCCAACACTTGGCTCGGCAGCACTCACTACTTCGAAGATAACCGTGACGAGTGCGCGTTAGCGAGTATGTGTGTTTTTCATGAACGAAAAGTTGTTCATGCGTATCAAGCTCGATATCATCGGGTTTGTACTCATGATTATTGCACTCGCACTCGCCGCGAACCTTGTCGCCGTCACTCCCTCTTCGGTCACGCAAACCGCAATGACGACGTCACCTTTTGTGTACTCTTTCAACACGTCCGGTATTTTGAACGAGACAGGATCTCTGCTTGAGAGCTCAAGTCCGTATTGGTGGATCAATTCCGGCGGACAGCTCATCATGGATGGCGGCATAGGCGCGACCATGCAAGGAACGGCCCCCCTTCTAAATCCGTGGCGTGTCGCTTACGCCGCGGCAAACCCTGTCGATACAGATAACGGTACTCATCCACAGAACCTCTTCCGGCTCATTACGAAGTCCCAGTGGGATACTGTTCGCGCTGAGTCCTCGTTCTACATCGTTCGCGACAATTTCTCTTCTTCGCCGAACCGCAACGAATCAAACGGACTTCTTCTCTTCAACCGCTATAAGGACTCGCAAACGCTCTACTACACGGGTGTACGCGTCGACGGTACGGCCGTGATCAAAAAGAAATATCGCGGTACGTATTACACCATGGCGCAAAAACCGGTATTCGCCGGAACGTACAACGCGCCGAAAGACACGAAGAATCTCCTGCCCCATCAAACGTGGTTTGCGCTCCGTTCAGAAACACGAACAAATACCGACGGCAACGTCACGCTTGCGCTCTTCATGCGCTATATCGGCTCGAATACGTGGACGAAGCTCCTCGAAGCGACCGATAGCGGGCAGTATGGAGGAACGATACCTATTACCGGCTCGGGCTCGGCTGGCATTCGAACGGACTTCATGGACGTCCGCATCGACAGTTTCCGTCTCGAGAATCTACCCTAAATTTGACATGATGGAAAAATATGATCATATACTAAGCAGTCTGTTCCATCCTCGGAGCAGCGTTCTTGTATACCTACACAGAAAGGCAGCAGATGAAAAAGATGCTCTTCTGGGCACTCGCATTCGCGACTGCTCTTATAACCCCAGCCTTGGCTGCGGAACCGAGCTGCGTCCAACTGACGCCGCTTCAGAAAGCTGTTGGCGTCATTGACACACCCGGAGTGCTCCTCTTTTTGGGCGCGCTCTTGGTGCTCGGCGGCGTCGGCACGCTGCTCAGCAAACTCATCGACTTCGATTGGATGTCGGCGAATATGTGGGGCATCCTCGGATGCGTCCTCTCCGGCGCCATGCTGACCTACGGGTCTTTGTGGGGCACGATGTTCGTCGACTATCTGCCGGCAGGCGTCGTGACCTTCATCGGCGCCCTCGTGCTGGCGCCATCAGTTGCCGCGGTCTTGTCTGGATCTTCGGGTCCGACCTATGTGTACATGGCAATCATGACGGTCGCTTACACGATTTCCGCCGGACTTCTCGTGAGCTCGCCTATCGGCTTTCTTGCCGTAATCGCGTTCCTCGGGACGATGGGCTTCACGGCCATTGGCGGCGGATTGTCGTACGCGGTTGGCTACGAAGATGACGACCACATTCCGGGCGCGACAATTGCCGCATTCGGACTTTGCGCCGGCTTTTCGCTCGCGGCCTGGTACGGCGTTTCCGCTCCGTGGTTCGCCATCTTCAAAGATGGCGCCTTCTGGATGGGAACGTTCGTGACCGGTATCGGCGTGCTCATCATGTCGAGCCGGTGGTACGGCGGCAGTGAAGAAAAACGCCGTCCGCCCTACGCTATTAAGCTCATTCTCGGCGCCGGCATCATCGGCCTCGGTGTTTTCGGCGGATTGGCCCTCAATAACGGCCAGCTGCTCTACATCGCCGCGGCATTCGGTGCCCTGTTCATCATCGAGAAGATGTACGAAGTGATGCCGGAAAACGCATGGGCGTACGGCATCCTGACCACGGTTCTCGGGACAGCGGGCGTCTATGGCGGCTACTGACTTAGTGGCAACATGGACCATGTCCAAACCATTCTCGCCTCGCTGCAGTAACAGCGCTACCACAACTACGCATGGAGCCTCCCTTTGGGAGGCTCCATTTTGTTTAGTACTTGCGAACCGGCAAAAGTGCTATACTGCCGGAGTATTATTAAATAACCAACCTACTATGGATGGAGATGGAGCAATGGTGCCTCCTGCTGACGATGTCGCAGCAGCACCCGCAGAAGAGACCATGGAAGGCGCAGCGCCAGAAGCTGCACCTGAAGAAGAAACAGCAGCATAAGGAAAACACCGCGGCCAAGGCCGCGGTGTTTTTTCATGTCCGTTCACAGTACTATTGACTATAGTCATAATATATGATATAGTTAATCTCAGTCATTTTACGTGGAGGTTCCATGCGTAAAGTCGATACGAAACGTGCGCGCAACCGGCAACGGAAGCGTGTGCAAAAGGCAATCGGTCCCCGTGCAGAGGCACACGAGTACAAGCAACGCTTGAATCATGTCCGCCGCATTCTCGCGCCGGTCATGCATTTCAAGAATGCGTTCTGGGATACCCCGGAGCGCCGCAGGTACGAGTATGCACTGCGCGATGCGACACGAGCCGCAGACGAAGCGGAGCTTACCGCGAGCGAGCGACGCATGCTCGGGATCCCCGAACACAAGCGTCCGACACGGACTCGCCATGAACCGGAGAAGGTGGGCCTTGCGTCCGCACTGATCTTCGGCGAGTCCGCAAATCATTTGGTTCGCTACCGCTACTAACGCGAACCAGATACAAAAACGGCGGTCCTTCGGGGCCGCCGTTTCAACGTTACTTCTTCAACACACTCCACATGAGGGGATCCGCTCCCCCATCGAACTTAAAGACGGCGACTCCACGCACACCGAGCTTCTTCGCGAGTGCAACTTTGTCCGCAATGGCTTTCGAGTCGCTCCACCACAGAACATGGAACGGCGCCTGCTTGCCGCTATTTTTCTGGAGCGCGAGGGCACCCGCAGCAGCGAGATAGCTCGACGTGGTTCCCGATGGTGCGAGCGCTTCGAGCGACTGTTGCGATGGAAGCATGGACGGAGTATTTGAGGGAACATACGAGAAGCTCATCTCCCCTGCAGCGTTGCGCGTTGGCGTGATGCCAAATTCAGCCGCAGTATCGAGTGCGTATTTCGGATTGAATGCCTCAACGAGCGTGTAGGAATACCCGCTACCATCAGAATTAGGAATGACTTGGTAGTCGTAGCCGTACGTCGCGATGCCGACCACCAACTTCGACGCCTTTATGTCCTTCTTCACGAGCTTCACGACTTTTTCAACCCACAGAGGATCTGCGACCGGAGCATAGAGCACACCCTTATTCGCCTTTACGAGTTTCTGATCGACGAACTGCTGGTCATACGTCATGAGCCGTACACGATCGCAGTATTTATTGATAGCGACGAAATCATTTGCGTAGGTCGTGGCATCCGCTGGCGGCGTACCGAGATACCGAGAGTCGACTGGTGTTCGTGCCTCGATGGTGCACATAACCCACTTCTTTCCCATAGCTGCATAGAGCTCTTTGAGGAAGGCAGAGTAGTACTGCTTCGTTTCTGCTTTCTTGCCTTCGTAGTCGATATCGACGCCGTCGAAGCCCATCTCGTTCACTTTCGCGACGATGTTCTTCACGTGCTCGGCACGGAGTTTCGGGTCGCGCAGAATGCGGTCGATTGACTCAGTGTCGCTCCACATGACCGTCGGTATAACGCGGACTTTCGCCGCCTTTGCTTTTGCAAAGAAATTCGTCCACGGTTCTTGTGTGAACTTTGCAACGTCATAAAGAGAGCCGTCCTGCTTCACGGTGTAACCGAACGGATTCACTTCGGTAAGCTGGGAAAGATGTGGGAGCACGTCAGCAGTGCCGGTCGCTGTGCGCCAGTACGGAATCCATCCAGAAATTTCAAACGAGGAGGTTGCTGCGTTCGCCGAAGGCGCCGCACTCACAAGAAGCGCGAAAGCGAAAAATACGCCGATAAACGCACGCGAAAGAGGAGTGAAATGCGACATAGGCTCACTATAGCAGACGTAGTTTTTCCCCACTTCTTTCCTTCATGAATACGGCCCGCGCATGCGCGGGTCGGTTCTTATTTTTGTGCTTTACGCACCGACACCCAAACGGCTTGATGTGTTCATCGAAATATTCCTCGCCATAATCGTAAAAGAGTTCCTCGCCTGGCTTGATATTCCGGAGCGCCATAACATAGACGCGTGCGTTGCGTATCTCTATCTCGCAATTCGGCTTGCAGGAGTGATTGATGTAGCCCGCCTTGTTCCACTTCGGCTTTCCGTCGATAGTCTTGTTCTTGTTCACCTCGAAAAGGTATTTGCTACGACTCGTCGTCTCCTCTTCCTTTGAAACGGTGCGACCAACGTACTCGATGATGCATTTCCCTTTCGGAATCCCCTCTTCGGCAAAAAGGCCGAGCCCCGCAGACGAACGTCCGACCCGGAGACGATAGTCTCCGGGTGTGAATTTACTAACGCGCTTTTTTGGTTTATTCACAATCGAGCTACTATATAGGAATGTTCGGATTTACGAAAGAGGAAAATGCGGTACTGAAGAGACTTTCGACACCGACCCGCATTCAAGATTTCCTCGACACCCTTCCCCAGAATTTTGATGAGGGTAACGATACGCTCATGAGTCCGCGGCGTGTGCTGCGCGAGCGAAAAGCGCACTGCATCGAAGGCGCACTCCTTGCAGCCACAGCGCTCTGGATGCATGGCAAACCACCGTTTCTTCTTGATCTTAAAACAACTGGCGGCGATCAAGACCATGTCGTCGCATTGTTCAAGGAGAATGGTTACTGGGGAGCGATAAGTAAAACAAACCACGCCATTCTGCGCTACCGTGATCCCATACACCGCTCGATACGCGAACTCGCACTCACCTACTTTCATGAATACTTCCTCTCGAGCTCAGGAAAGAAAACGCTCGTTTCCTACTCCCGCCCTTTTTCTCTGAAGGGATACGGAACGAGCTGGATGACTGAGGAGGAAGACTTGTGGGACATCGGCGCAGCACTCGACGATATCCGCCACTTCCCGCTCGTTCCAGCCAAAAATAAAAAGCTCATTCGTCCGGCAGGAATATTCGAACGCCGTGGCCTTGATCGCGTTGAATGGAACGCACGCGGGCAACGAACGAAAGGTTGACACTTCCTAAAAATATAGTACTCTGAGTTCAGGCAACGGAGCTTTTCCATGACCTTTCTCGACCTCCAGAATCTGGACCTGCGCCAGATTCTCACGCTGCTGCTTGCGATCATCCTCGCCTTTTGGGGAATAAGCATGGCAGTAGCGATTGCGGTCACTCAGAATGTTAAAAGCATTGTGAGTGTCACCTCCTTCTATATCGGCCTCGTGCAGTTCTGCATCGGCGGCATCTTGCTTTGTCTCGGTGAACTCTTCACCGCGATCGGCAGTGTCATCTTCCGCAACCCGTTCAGGCCGAAGAAGAAAGCGCAAAAAGCCCACTAGGGCTCGGGGCTCGACGCAACGCGTCGAGCCCCATTTTCGTAAAAAAGAGTGACCCGCGCCTTTGGCGCGGGTCATGCTATTCAAGCGAGAGCCAATTGGGGTTTACGCCCCGCATACGCAAGGACGCCGCGACCGGCAATCTCGGCGAGCGGGATGAGCCGTCCGTCTGGGAGACGGACACAACCACCGCGCTGAACGCAAAGCTCAAAAGAGACGAGCTCTTCGTTCTTCAGCTTGTATCTGTTACGGACGGGCTTCGAGCCCGAGAGAATGAGCGTGAACAGCTGCTGTGGAAGCGGAATAGCGATTTGCTCGTTCGGCTTCTTGCTTTCCAGATGGAACACTGCAGCGCCGCCGTTTCCGCGACTGATGCGATACGTTTCGTTCGCGTGCACCGCAACGAACGGCACTGCTTTTTCTTTCGGTTTTCCCATGAGGAGTTCCCCCGTATGTGAAAGATCGAATAGGACGATTCGAAAACCGTCCATAAGCACGGAGTATGAACCAAAATTTTTGCTACGCAAGACATTGTGCACGCCCATGAACCCACTGCCCTCCTGCGGCGATATACTGGAAGCATAGCAACCTAACATTTCCCTATGGAAGTACCCATTAATTATCTCTCCGTATTCGGAGCCACGCTTGCCGCCATCGTTCTCGGAACGTTGTGGTACGGCCCCCTCTTCGGCAAGCAGTGGATGAAGCTCGTTGGTATTGAAAAGCCAGCCGTACTAACAAAGGCGATAAAGCGAAAAATGATGATGAGCTATCTTGGGATGGCGATTACAACCTTCATCATGGCGTACGTTTTTGCTCACAGTCTCGTCTTCGCTCAAAGCTATCTTGGTATCGGCGGATTCCCTTCAGCCCTTCAAGGGGCGTTCTGGAGCTGGCTTGGCTTTATCGCACCAGTGACACTCGGCGTCGTGATCTGGGAAGGAAAACCATGGAAGCTCTGGCTTATCCAAGGCGGCTACTATCTAGTCTCCCTCATCCTCATGGGCGCCATTCTCACGGCGTGGGTATAAACGATTAAAAAACACCCGGCCGCTTTCGCGGCCGGGTGTTTTTATTTTCCTTACATTGGTGCTGCGAAATACGCACCGAGGAAATACGGCCAGATGACCACCGCAAGTACTCCGTTCCAGAATGAAAGATGGAGGTAGCCGATAGTGAACATCCACGCCGCAATCCATGCGCCGCCCGAAACCGTATGTTGTTCGATTTTTATCTTTTCCATACAAAAAGTATATACCCTACATACCAGAAGAAACCGCACCTATGGTTTCTTCTCAAACAAGCAGAACAGCGGCGGCAACGAGCACCAGCAGTACCCCAACAACGAAAAGCGCGATGCGTTTCAGGAGACGAATGCGGCGCAGATCCGCTTCCTCGTCGATGTCGTGAATAGACTGATTTCGATGCACAATCTCATCATTACGTACCGAGCGGAAGAAGTCATACTGATGTATCGGCGTACGTCCGTACCATGCGAGGAAATCGCTTTCGACTGCTTTGTGTCGCAACTCCTCGTCATGCAATTCAAGGAATCTGTCGTACTGCGCAAACGCATGTGATTCGAACAGATAGTTCAGTTCATATGACCAGCGCGGACGGATAAGGTACATCCAATAGGAAGCCCAGAAGTAGAAAAAGGCGAACAGCATCGGAACAAGGGTGTGCCGAACATAACCCGCTTTTACTTCTTTTCTCGCAAGCTGGGAAATAACAACCACATGCATGGTTTCGTTGTCAGAAGCAATACGCGAGTAGCGCGCAACATTCGACAGCCGCAAGGCTTTTTTCTCATTCGAAAAGAACAGAGTCAGGAGCGTAAAAGCAGCAGATGACCACGAGTGATATGGCACGCGCGCAATTATCTCAACCGCTCGAAACTTTAGATAGGACGGTTCGCGCCCGTACACAAGGTTGCCGCAAAACACCAAAAAAGATCCGAATACCCTCGGGAGGAGGTGCGGCCGGTAGGTATCCAGCGGTCCCTTGTACGCCGCAAGCTGCGTTGGATCGTTGAGCTGAATATTGAGCGCTTCAAGCTCTTTATCGCCTGCAATTAATTCCATACTGCTGGTGCCTGCGCCAAGTACGTCCATGTGTAGGAAAGGAGTTCCATACGGATATATATAGAATCTTACACCAAACAAAAGAGGCGCTTGCGCGCCTTCTTTGTCATCTGCGGGCTTGGGGGGACTATGTACGAACTGTTAAATGGGAAGAAATCTTCCCTTATCCTAGCGTCTCCCTGCAACAGATGCGTCAGTTGCTCGCTATTGTGGCTTAAACAGCCCCCTAATGGGCTTATTATACTCGGTTCAAGGAAAGGAGCATAGAAGCTCCATTTTTCGTATTTGGGGTGGTGGGTGTTTCCCTGGCGTGAGATTTTATTTTAGGGGGGACAGCCCATATCCCAGGAGCTATTTTTAGGAAAAATTTTCTTGTCTGGGTACGTACTGGTATGTACAGTTCTATATGTACCATCTTTCCACTATCAGTTAGTACCATAGGACTAGCATCAAATACAGACATGGTACTGGCAAAATTACTATCAGGTGTGTAGTTTTGTACCATTTAGTACCAAAAACAAACAGATGCATACAAAAGGGCGTAGACCTCTCTTTCTTATGGGTAAAATTCTATATACCTATAGATGCTAATTTTAACCGCTCTATACACCAAGCATAAACCCTATTTAGAAACATTTATTTTGTCCACGCAACCAAGTGAGTAAGTAAACCAAACCCTATCAAAACCCAACCTATGACAACTGGAAGAAAGGCATTGCCAGAAATATAATGCTGCAAAACTAAAGCTAATCCAAACCCAAGAGCAAGATGGCTGGCGTTAGTAAGAAAAATGTGATGACGGTCAAAATTGAGGGCACTTTTTATAGACATAATTTTATTTATTATTTGTTGTTAATTTTACTTAAATCTCTTCGTGCGTCTTTGATAATCGACCAAGACGAATGAAGAAATAATCCTGCGATGATAAGTGCGGCTACAAGGTCTGGCCAAGAGGTGTTTGTCCAATAAACTATACCTGCAGCAATAACCACAGCTAAATTGCCAAAGGCATCATTACGGCTGAAAAGCCATACTGACCGCATATTAGCGTCTCCGTGGCGATGAGGAATTAGCACGACAGCCGAAATCACATTTATAACAAGAGCAATAACTCCTAATATGCCCATAAGTTCTGCTTCAGGTGTGTTTAGCACAAATATCTTATACGCTGTAGTCGTTATTACTCCAAGACCCATAATTCCTAGGAATATGCCTTGGGTAAGAGCAGAACGAGCACGCCATCTCAATGACCAACCTATAGCAAGCAGTCCTATAAATGTAATTGAACCGTCTCCAAGGAAATCTAAAGCATCAGCTTTAAGAGCTTGAGAGTTAGCTAAAAACCCACCAATCATTTCGGCTATTCCATAACCTAGATTGAGTATGACCACTATCCATAGTGCCCGCTTATATGCGGGGTTTATATGGGAAAGGTCTAAATTGTCGTTATCTTCTTTACACATAGTTAGTAGTTTGTGCATTCATAAATCTCCTTGGAGTGTTTTTTCAAAACTTTTTGTGCCTGTTGAAGCATACCCACAACTTCTTTGCCTGAAACTTCATAAAAAACCTCTCGTCCTTTCTTTTCGTTACGAATAAGACCACATTCCAAAAGACACGCTAAATGAGCCGAAGTGTTTGGTTGAGAAAGTTTTGTTTCATCAACAATTTCACTTACAGTTTTTGGTTGGCCTAAAATAGTGGATAGTATTAAGAGGCGGGATTGGTCAGCAAAGCCTTTAAATAGTTTGGCTTCAAGTTCTACTTGGTTTCTACTCATACAAACATATTACTACATAGTTATATGTTTGCAAGTGTTCAAATATCTATAGGTAAAATTTATTTGAAAATTATACAAGGCATATCGCCTTGAGTATATACAACTTTTGGAGAGTATCCGCCTTTAGAATTATGATTCAGAAATTAGTTTCTCCTAATATAACTTCTATCTCTTACCGTAAAGGCAGGTAACGTACCCTCCAGAATGTCTACAATTTTTTTGTTAATATCCGAGTCCTCAATACTTCCAGAAACATATTTTACTTCCGACTTCTTCTTATCCATTGATGCACAGATAATCTGCTCCGCGTCACATACCACGGCAAGGTTGGGGTTATGAGTAACGGCAATAATTTGTCGTCTACTCTTTGCTTTTTTAATGTACGGGACAAGTAATGTATAGACTGATTCGTTATCAAGGTTTTCTTCTGGCTGGTCAATCACTAGAGGTATGTTCTCCTTATCAATCAGTAAATAGAAAATGAGCAGTAGCGCACCTTTCTCTCCAGGCGAAAATTCATTGGCGTTCAAATCCTTCCCGTTGAAAAGGATTTTGTACTTCACATCTAGGTAATCAAGGTTGAATACATAATCGTAGAAGTCAGTCTGGTCTTTCTTGAGTTGAGACTTGATGTGATTTGTTTTTGGAGTTGTTCCAGTATTGTCATTTCTAAGGTGAGTCAAAAGGTCTTCGGTAAATCCACATACCCCGTCCTCTTTAGTGAGGTCATACTTATCCATAATTGCGTTGAGTATTTTTTGACCACCCGCAACAGTTTGAAAACTTCCGTCCTTGCCTTGATTCACAAAAGAAAAGAAGTCATCAACAAATTTGGGTCGCCCAAAGACAAGCCCCGCACTGAAACTTAAAACATTACCAGATTTTTCTTGGGTTTCTTTTTCACTTTCAATAAAACTAACGATTGGGGTATAGATTTCTTGGTAGAACTTAATTTTTTGTCCCAGCTCTTTAAAAACTTTTTTTAGGGTTTCCTCGCGTTTCTTATATCCTTGCTGCAAAAAACCCTTGAGCTTGTTTTTAACAAAATCAATTTCTTCTTCAAGGGAAATTATAGTATCCAAACTTGTATCACCCTTTTTCCCTTCAATTGCTTGCTTTTTCTCTCCATACTCCTTGAGTGCTTGCAAATACTCCTTGTATTGTTTTTGGTCTGCATCAAGTGTAGCTGTAATCTTCGCCAACTCTGCTTCCTGCTTTGCCTTCTTGATATAAAAACTTGTCGTTGATTTAGGATTGTTCTGTTCTAGCTTCTCATCCAATTTTTCTTTTTCCGCAGACAGCTCCGTCTTCTTCGTCTTAAGGACTCCGTCATTTATTTTGAGACTTAGGACTTTGGTAAGGTCAATGCCCATTCCAGTTGCATCTTCTTGGAAAGTTTCAATAAATGCTTCAACATCTCCACCAAGAGAAGTAACTTTATCAGTAATCTTCTCAAGTTTATGGAGTCTGCCGTTAACATCTTTTAACTCTTGCTTTGCAACTGTTATTTGTTCATCAAACTTAGTAATGGACGCGGTGAGCCTTTTAATCTTGGCTTCCGTTGCTTTGTTTAAAGTAGTCTTAGGCTTCTTAACAACTTTCGGCTGAGGGAGATTCTTGAGTTCACGTTGCTTCTCTTCAAGTTTCTTATTTAAAGATTCCTCATACTTAGGAGCTTCTTTGTCTTCGTGTAAAGTTATTTTTTCGTTAATTCTATGCAACTCTGTACGTAACACAGAAATAGAACCGTCCACTGATTCTGTTTTTGTTTTTATCAACTCTGCCAAGCTATTTGTGCCAAGCCTGCTCTCATCTGGGACATAAGAAAAAATTACTTTATCAATCTCTTGCTGAAACAAAATACTAACACCTTCCTCATTACAGATAGTTTCAACATATTGCTGCGGTAGGTATTTTATTCTTTCAACAGAGGTAGCAACCTCAACCTCGCTGTCCAAGTTTTTAGATATTTCTTGGGCATCAAGCCACGTGAGATTAGCCTCATAATTTTTTGCCAAGCTACGCTTTTTAAACTTCTGGGTTGTGAGAAATGAATAATCCTTTGGGTTTATCTTACTGTCACCACAAAGACTCACGATGTCCGCAAGTGCACTTTTACCGCTTCCTTTTTTACCAATAATAGCAACGAAACCACTGTTTAGTGGCAGTTTACTGGAAAACCAAGCAGGCGTGGTGCCTGGTGAAGTGTGTGCAATCTTAATTGAGTCTACGTATTTAGATTTATTATTCGCTACTTCAATAAGCTTAAGTGGAGAAGTTCCAACATATGCTCTATCCGCAGGTTCATTAACAACTTGTCTTAAACCCTGAAAAGTAACATCAGCTTTTATCCAAGTAATTTTCCCACTAGGATAATTTCCGTAGTCTTCAATTTTATGGGCATCACTACCAGAGACAACTGGTTTTGGTTTACCCCCTATCGTCTTAATAAAATTCTTGATAAAACTCTTATTTTTGGGTGTCTCTTTGCATAAAAACAAATCAATACACTCATCATTGCGCGATTCAAAAATATGAGCGGACTGCATAAAGTAGTTGTCATCGTGAGGGTGAGTAGCCCAATCCAACTTCACCAAGCCGTCTGATGTGTCATAAGGTAAAAGAATGTACCCGCACTTTGGTGGAATTGCAGTAAAAGCATCTCTGCAAAGAGATTCTTTTGTGACTACTACAGTCTTAGAACCAAGTTCAAGTAGTTCTGTGTCGTTAAGAGTCGAAGGTGATTTAAAACCGTGAGTTTTTGCTTTGCTGTCGTCCAGAGTTTGGGCGAATTCTTTTATGGCATCATCTGAAAGACTCCTATTAAGGCTACCTATTCTTAACTTTGCTTTAAAGTCCTTGAGTTGTTGAGCAGTCAGCTCGTCTGAAAGAATTACCTGGATATTTAATCGGTAGTCTACGGGTGCTTCTACTCTCAACTCCATTCCAGGAAATACGGTCTTATTAAGTTTTAGATTTTTCCTTTTTATATAATCCTTAAATTCTAAATATCCATCAAACGTCCAATAATCAGTCATTGCGAAAGCAGCAACATCGGAATTATTTATAGTCTCAAGCATTTTCTGAAATGCCTGCTCTTTTTCTGGCGCAGTCATCTCGAAAAATCTCTTTCCACCGTTCCAATGAAAAGAAGCTGGGGTATGAATATGTAAATCCCATTTTCTCCACTCTGAACCTCGGTTGTAAAGTGATTTACTCATAAAATCAGACACCTAAGAAAGGTTGGAACTTTTTTTAATAAAATCTTCAAGGTCTTTTTCTTTGATACGCCAGGAACCAATCTTGCTGGCTTTAAGCCTTCCACTATGGATGTAGCGGAACATTGAGCGCTCACTAACGTCTAAGATTTTTGCTGCTTCTTGCAGTGTTAAATACTTTTCTTGTTTCATAATGTTATGTCCTTACAGTTTAGCTCTTTTGGTTGTGTGTGGCAAGTTTTGGCAAGTTCTGTTAGACTATGATTATTATGGGAATGAGTATTGAAGATAGCGAAATAATAGTAGCCAAAATTGTTGCGAACGACTCCAAGAGCGTTCGCCCTCTTGCTATCAAGGTAAAAGATTTCAATGTCCGAGGAGTTACAAAAGAAGAAGTTGAGGTATCACTGGAGCGATTGAAAAAAGTGGGGGCTGTCAAAGAGTACCGCGCACGATGGGGATTTTTTATAAAGAAGGCGGAAGAAAAGCATCAGATTTTTGAAGAAACTGGGAGCGAGTCGCAATTTGATGATGGAGACCAGGCAGGAAAAGAGGAAGAGGTTTACGTGATAGAGGTTGATGAATCGAAGCTAAAAAAACATATCGCCTCCCTAGCGTCTGCCCATACTGTAATCCGCACAATCGAAAAACACGGAAATGATTTTTATTGCAACGACAGAAAAATTCCATTTGATACTTATTCTTCGATTCATTATTTTGTTCTAAATATCCTCTACGGCGATGATGGCTTGAGCAGGTCAATGACTTACGAAGAATTGAATGACGAGCTTGAAAAGCCGCTTTATAATCAGTCGAAGCTGGAGGAGAAAGAAAAGAAAATTGAGCGTATCAAAAATGCTGTTCATAACGGTCTTTATCGCCAAGCGGGAGATTTCATCAAGGGCTACGTTCGCATTGAGCCAAGAGTAGGCATTGCGCTCCATAACCCTCCAAAGAAGTAGATTTTTATTACCATTTACTTCCGTTTGTTGATAACTCGAATTAGTCGCCGTATGGCGGCTGTTTTTGTGAGTGTATTTCAAAAGAGAAATATTGCTGACAAACACTAAAAAACGGCGGCGATTATTGGGACAATCTCTATGTGGAAGATACAGAAAAAATTAGTGACCTGGGACTCGCAACCCTTTTGCTTACTCTCCAATTTGATTTGGTCGGCTTGGAGCGTGCAGATGCGAAACGAATAAACTTTCTATTTCGCCGCGCAGAAGGATTTGAAAAAGCTGTAAGCGATTATTGGGCTGGTGCTGAAATCTCTGTTTCGATACAGAGCCTCTTTAGTAATCAAAAGCAGCTCAAGAATCGTCTGTACGCTCTCAAATAATATGGAGTTCACACCGCAACAACTTGCGAAGCTGCGAATCCCTATTGAAGAGACAGGTGTTTTTGAAGGACGTTCTGAAAGCGAGATACAGAAACTTCTAAAAGACTTCGCTACTTTTTACGTTACGCTCGCCAAAATCAATTTGCGTCTCCATCAAGAAGCAAGCAAAGACAATGCCAAATAATTTTATGAAAAATGAAAATCAAAACCTCATAGCCGCGCTTCAATATGCTGATTTAGGCTGGTCTGTTATACCAATCGGCAAAGATAAGAAAGCTCTCATTAAGTGGGAAGTCTACCAACGTACCAGAGCCACGAAAAAAGAGATTGAGGCGTGGTTCACAAGATACCCAGATGCGAATGTGGGAATCGTTACAGGCGCTATCTCTGGAATTGTTGTCATTGATATAGATACTCCAGAAAAAATTGACTACCCACTGCCTCTTACTGTTGCATCTCAAACTGCAAGCGGCGGACGGCACATATTTTGCAAACACCCTGGTCGAGAAGTGAAGAATCGAGTGCGCATTGTACCCAATGTTGATATTAGAGCTGATGGTGGATACGTGGTAGTGCCACCCTCTTTACTTTCATCTGGCAATCAATACGTTTGGAACATCCCTCCAGGCGAAATGGAACTTGCAGAACTACCGCACTGGGCTTTCGGAGAGGAAGAAAAAGATGCTGACTGGAAAGCAACCATTGCAAAACCAGTAATGGAAGGAAGTAGAAATGAGGTATCGGCGCAGATGGCAGGAAAAATGCTGGGTTATCTTCCAGAGGATACCTGGGAGCTGGTATGGCTTGGTATGCAACGCTGGAATCAAAACAACAAACCACCTCTTCCAGATGCAGAATTAAAAAATGTCTTCAACAGTATTGCCAATCGAGAGCTGAAACAGAGAGCAGAAAAAAGCGAACCTAAAACTAGCCGTGGCATAGATGCGGTACCGCTTTCACAACTACTTGTAACTGAATACAAAAATACTAAATGGCTTGTTGAGAGACTGATTCCACACGAAGCTGTCACTATCATTTCTGGAGCACCCAGGTCTTATAAAACTTTTATTACTCTAGATATTGCACTAAAGATAGCTGGCGGTGAGAAGCTATTTGACGAATTTCAGACCAGGCAAAGCCCTGTGCTGATTATTGACGAAGAGAATCATCCACGGATTCTGAAAGATAGAGCGAAGCTGCTTTTGCAGAATAACGAGCTGCCTATTTTCATTGCTTCCAAAAAAGACTTTTTGCTCACTAAGGAGAGTGTAGGAAAAGTTATTGAATTTGCGAAAAGCAAAAATATCGAGCTTGTGATTTTCGACTCCCTCATCTGTATCCACGATTCAGATGAAAATGTAGCAAGCGAAATGAGAGAAGTAATGAAGCACTTTAAGGAAGTTACCAATCATGGCATTGCGGTCATTGTTATCCATCATCATCGCAAGAAAGGAGCTGACAGGAGTAACGCGTCACAGGATATGCGCGGCTCATCAGATATTCTTGCCCAAGTGGATTGTCACCTCGCCGTTGATAGACGTGGCAATGACGCTAGTGTAACCATCCAGCAAAACAAATTACGAGAGGGGCAAGAAATGGAACCTTTTGTAGTTCGCTTGCACAGTGACGGTGAAAAAGGTTACTTCAAATATGGAGGACAGAGCAAAGGTAGAACAAATAAAAAGGAGGAATTGAAAACCTCTATCCAACTAGCATTAGAGGACACTGGCACCCCCTTAATCAAAAGTGAGATATGGAAGTTGGTCGAAAAGACTGGGATTAAAACAGGTCACTCAACATTCAAGACAGCCATAGAAGAGATGATTAAAGATTCACAACTTTTCACAAAGAAGGGTGGTAAAAACAGCGTCTTCTGCTCCCTCGTACCCTTTAGTGCTGATGATGGGTAAAATTTCATCATATAGAGATTTATAAATTTAACTAACCAAAAAAATGGAAGAAATATTACTTACAGTTGAGTTTGATACGGATGAAATCCAAAGTTTTGCTGAAGCAAATTTTGGACGAGAACTCACAAAGGTAGAGTTGGATGAAATTAAGATGTCTTGGTACCTCGACGAGGATGTTTGCTGGTCAAGAACTCAGCTATTAGCAAGCGCAATAAAAATGGCAATAAAAAGTAGTGATATTGAACTTGCCAAAAGCTGACATCTTGCTATACTTACTATGCTACCCATAAGTTTTGAATAGTGCACGAGGTCTCTGCTTTTTTAAGCCCCAATTGTGGGCGAAAAGGGGCAGTCCAGACCTCCGCAATTGGTTGCCTCGTGCAATTCAATCTTGTGGGTAGCAGGCTCCTGGGCTGTCCCTTTTTGCGTAACGGACTGCTACAGGTGCTAGCACCTATGGCAAAAATTCTACAGTTTCAAAAACAATATCAAGATACTGCAACAGGTTGTAAGACCACTGATGAGGCTGCGCTTCAAACGTGTATACAGACTTACTATCAAAGACAGCAGAATCAGCAACCAAGCTCAAATCTCCAGCAAGAAAATACTGAACTGAAAACGCAAGTCCAAGAAATCCGAAGTGAGCTTGATGCCTTGAAAATTCAACCGACAACTACCGCAGAGAACGCGCCTTCGCAAGCAGGCATAAATGAATATGGAAATGTAATCGTGTTTGCGCTTATTTTAATAATAACGATTCTTGTGACAGTGATTCTCACAAAACACTTCTCCAAGAAATAACATTCCAAATAAATTTATGACTACTAACAAAGAATTAAAACCAAAAGCTGTACTCTACTGTCGAGTCTCCTCAAGAGAACAGGAAGAAACTGGATATTCCCTCGATTCACAGGAAAAATTACTTAAAGAACATGCTGATAAAAGAAAGTTGACCGTCGTAAAGATATTTTCGATGGCAGAATCAGCAAGCGGAGCCAAGCAACGCAAGGTATTCGATGAGATGATTAAATTCACAGAGAAAAATAGAGTCACTAATATCCTCTGCGAAAAAGTTGACCGACTTACCAGAAACCTTAAAGATGCTCTAGCTATCAATGACTGGCTTGAGGCTAACGAAGAAAGACAAATCCATTTCGTAAAACAAAATCTTGTCATTCACAAAAATGCTAAATCTGATGAGAAGTTTAGGTGGGATATTGAAATTGTGCTTGCGAAAAAGTACGTTACAAATCTTTCAGAAGAAGTGAAGAAGGGGCAAAAGGAAAAAATCGCACAAGGCGGACTACCTGCCAAGCCTCTTATTGGCTACAAGTGTGTGGGAGAAAAAGGACATAAAATCCACGCGCCTAATGAGGCTGTTGCTTTTCATATAAAGAAAATGTTTGAGTTGTACGCAACGGGAGATTATTCACTCAAGCGACTGGAAAAAGAGTTTTACGATGCTGGATTGCGCAATACGAGCGGCAAGATGCTATTGAAATCCCGAATCTATAACTTACTGCAAGACCCTTTCTATATCGGCAAAATACGATGGCTAGGAGAAGTGTACCCTGGAACTCACGAGCCGCTTGTCGCTAGGGATGTTTTTGAGAAAGTGCAGCTTGTCTTGAGACGACAGATGAAGAATCCAAAGTATCAAAAGCACAACGCTTTATTTAAGAGCAAGATTTTCTGTGAGGGATGCGGTGGGATGGTTACGTGGTATCAAAAGAAAGGTAATTGGTACGGGCATTGTAATAACAGTACCGCCTTTAAGAACTGTCCTCAAAAGACAGGCATTCGAGAGGATAGAGTTGAATTACAGCTTATTGATATTTTTGATAGCATCGCTCCAAAAGATGAGCGTGTGCTTTCGGCTATTGAAGATATTTTAAGAAGCCAACACAGTGAGCAGATTACTGAACGCGAAAGTGATGTGAAGCGTCTCAACGGATTGCTGCAAGGTGTTCGCGCCCAAAAGGATAAGCTCTATGAAGCAAAGATAAATCGTGAGGCTCCAGCAGAATTTTTCGAGAGAAAGATTGGAGATTTGATAACCGAGGAAGAGGCTCTTGAAAGCGCCCTGGTTCGTTGTGGTGATAAGAACGATGAATACCTACAGTTAGGAGTTGCTGTGCACGAACTCGCGTACAAGGCACGGGAAATCTATGAGAAAGCCAACAATGATGAGAAGCGATTACTCTTTTCACAAATCTTTACGAACTTACAGCAAAACAGGCTTGAAATAAGGAGATTCTACACAGATGCGGCTCAATTATTGGTTGAGTGGGTACCGAAGCTGAATAAAGATTACGAACTGCTAAAAACCCAAGTAGATAAAGGAAAAGAGGTAGCTTTCGCCACCTCTTCACCAGTATTGCGGAGAGGGAGAGATTCGAACTCTCGGTACAGTTTCCCGTACGCCACATTTCGAGTGTGGTGCCTTCGACCACTCAGCCACCTCTCCTTCGCTTCACTCAATCGAGGTGACTTCGTGTCCTCCTCGGACACTCCCCTCTTCGGGGACGAACACGATCCCATCATGTTCGTAGCCACCTCTCCGTATTTCATCGGTTCGGTGACTTCGTGTCCTCCTCGGACACTCCCGTCTACGCGGATGAATATAATCCCACTATATTCATAGCCACCTCTCCTTGTGACCCCACGGGGAATCGAACCCCGATTTGATCCGTGAAAGGGATCTGTCCTAACCGTTAGACGATAGGGCCGTAGTAAGAAAACATAACACAAAATCGTATATAGACAAAGAAAGCACGGCCATTCTGGCCGTGCTTTGTATTCTTGTCGGTGGAGCCTAGATGAGGCTTTCCCACGTCGTCTTCTTGGCGCCGCCCTTCGCGGTCGAAACCACCGGTTGGAAGCCAAGCAGCGGGGCGAAAACGTGCCTCCACTCCTGGACGGTGCCCATGACCCCGTTGATCTCGAGGAAATTACTCGCCGGACTGATGAGACGATCGTCATGCGAAATCTCGACAGCCTCGTCGCAGCAGCCGCACTTCACGCGGATACGCGCGCTCTCAGAAGTGCGCTTCGAACGTTTGCGGCTTTTGCGACGCGTCACGCGCAGCGAAAAGGTTTCGCCTTCCACTTTTTCAATCTTGGGCATTACTACCTCCTGAATAAGCCGCAGGGTGCGGCACGTTCAACTGATTCGCACTATGCCCCATTCCCTGTTTCTTGTAAAGTTTCTGAAATTGGAAAAGCCGGCGCCTATGGCGCCGGCTCGTATTTTTAGGACGTTAGTCCTGCGCATTCGCAAGACACGTTGCCCGATGTGGACAGTCGAGGTTTGTCCCCGGACAGCCCGTTGGCAGTTGCCCCATCGCAATGCGGATCGCCCGCTGCAGAATGGTTTGCCTGCTCTGACCCGTCTTCTCGACGAGCTCTTGGATGCGCGCTTCCATAGCACGCGTCTCATTCGAATCGAGCGGAGCAACCTTTCGCGGTGGTTCCGTACGTTCCGTTTCCGGAACCGGAGCATCTTTCAAGAGTCCGTACATTCACTCACTCCTCGTGAAAGCATTCGTAATGAACGCTCTCAGATACTATAACAATTTGTCGTGAACGATGGATGCTTAGTTCCCTGCGTAGCGAATCTTGTAGATGGCGTTCGCTCGATCATCGGAGAGATACACGACGCCACCTGGCTCTGCAAGAAGTCCGACCGGCCTTCCTATTGCAGCGTCTTCTTCTGCTCCTGCAGCAAGAAAGCCGGTAACGAAGTCGATAGGACCTCCCGACGCTTTGCGCGAACCGTCGAGATTGAAGCGCACAACTTTGTAGCCAGTTGGTACGGACCTATTCCATGAGCCGTGATACGCGACGAGAAGGTCGTTACGCATATCCGCCGGCCAACCTTCTTCGGGAATGAACGCGAGTCCGAGCGGCGCTGAGTGCGCCTGAAGCTCAATATGCGGTGCGATTTTTCCGTTACAAGGATTCTGAATGTAGACGTTTTTATCAAAGTCGCGATCGTTTATGTTTGCGCCGTAACAAACGGGCCACCCGTAATTGCCGCCTTGTTTGATGATATTTACTTCGTCCGGTGGAATATCCTCACCAATGACATCACGCCCATTGTCCGTTCCCCAGAGCGCGCCGGTCACGGGGTCATACGCCATAAAGACCGTGTTGCGTAGCCCCGTTGCATACGTCGTCAGCTTCTGCGTTGCGAAATCAAAGAGCTGTACGGTCGCACGTAACGGATTCTTCTCGTTGCAAACGTTGCACGAAGATCCAATTGAAATGAAGAGTCCCGAGTTATCCTTCGCGGGAAGCAGTGTGCGAGTAAAGTGGCCGTCACCCGCTGGAAATTGGGCAAGCTCTGTTGGACTCGACGCTTTCATGGTGTCGGCGTCATACGCATACGACTTGAGTGAACCTGTTTCCGCAACGTAGAGCATGCAGGCATCCTGATCGGCGCTCGCGTTTCCTGTGTCAGCACAAATGATGGAAAGGCCGTGCGGTTGTCTCAGACCCTCGAGCACCGTAACTGTTTTGTCTGCAACTCCATCGCTATTTACATCAGGGAGCGCGACAACCTTCCCTACCCCCGTTTCAGAAACGAGTAGCGTGCCTTTTGGGTCACGAAGCATGACACGTGCACCCGTGATGTCCCGTGCAAAAATGGTTGCTACAAAACCTTCCGGTAGCGTAAGCGGCGCCGTCTCTCCTTCGGGAAGTGGCGGCGGCGGTGCAGTGCGCGTGAGGAGACCAATCAACCAATGTGGCGGTTTCTCCTTTAGATACGTATACGTACCGTATCCACCACCAATAACGAGGAGGAACGCGATGACGATAAGAACCTGTCTGGTTTTCATATGTAGGTAGTATGCAACATGCGGATCAAAAGCGCGCCAGCGAACGCTGGCATACGCGGGGACACGCGCAGATTGAATCTGCGCGTGTCCCCGTTTGCATACCGCGATACGCGCGGCAGCTATTTTGAGCGCTCTAAGGAGAAAGAACAGAGGTGCTCAGAGCACGCAGCCCCGCCGCGCGTCCGAACTTCTCAATCATGTGCCTTTCCGTGTGAAGCGAGTATGAATATCAGTATGATTTCAGCCAGACGCCATTCCATTCTCGACCGAGCTTCGTACGACGTATGGAGAGTGCAAGCGATTTGGTACCAAGCGCTTCACCAATGCGTCCCGCGAGCGTACGCATATACGATCCGCTTCCGCAGGAAACACGCAACCGCAGCACACGAAATTCGCGCTCACGCATCCCGCTCCACAGCTCTTTCCACGAGGCTCGTACGTCATGTATGCGAAAGTCGGCACCAACCTCCTTCGAGCGCTCATCATTCTTCGGAACTTTCTCGAGATATTCTTCTATTCCCTTCTTGAGCTCATCGGTACTGAGTGTGTACGAGCCGGTGTATTTGATACTACGTATGACTTCCATGTGCTCGGGAGTTTCGACTTCGTCGAGAGTTCCCATAAGCGCACGCTTGAAAAGTGGGATACCGCCTGCGGGTTTCGAAGAAAAAGCAGGATACGAGCGCATGTGCGCACCCTCTTCATTCTTGAGAATACTTGCGAGCATCTTCGGGTTCGTACGCACTTCGAGATTCGAGTAGGTAACAAGACCGAGTGCGTCGCCTGTATCGCTTCCAATGTCGAGCAAGACCTCGATCTCATACTCCTTATCGAGATTCAAGTACGAGTCCTTCTTCTTGCACTCCTCACCAAGCAGCACGAGCAGCTTCCCACTCGCCATCGGGTCGAGCCTGCCCGCATAGGTAACGGGAACGTTCTTAAGGTCCGGACGCGAGCGCTTCCATGTCTCCATGGCCATGAGCGGCGTCTCCCCCACCTTCTTCTCGAGGACTACGTACGGCTCCATATATATTGAATAGTAGCCATTTTTGGGTTAAAGTGCGACGCATACGCGCGGTTAGCTCAGTTGGTAGAGCATCCCCTTGACGTGGGGAGGGTCACAGGTTCGAATCCTGTATCGCGCACAAAACAAAGGAGCCGATTGCGTAGCAATATGCGACTATTGTTTTTGTAGCGCGATACAGGATCCGAAAGCCGTAGGCGACTAACCCTTTTCCCATGCCCAAACCCCTCGAAAAAGCATACATATACGGCAAGAACGCACTGATGGAAGCGCTTGAGAGCGCACCGCAGGTCATTAAGCGTGTCCACCTTTCGCCCGACGTTTCCGATGCTGCACTTCGCAGCAAGCTGAAGCAGCGCGGCATTCCCGTAAGCGAGCTCAAAGCTGGCGAAGCAAACCGCAAGGTCGGTGACGACAAGACGCATCAGGGCGTCATCGCAGTTGTCGACACCGGCCTCCTTGTTCGCTCATTCGATGATTTCATTCGCGAACTTACGCCGACCAAGGCGACGGCGCTCGCGGTTCTTGGCGAAGTACAAGATCCCCATAATGTGGGAGCCATCATCCGTTCGGCTGCCGCCTTCGGACTCGCTGGCGTTCTCATTCCTGAACACAACCAAGCACAGGTGACCGGTACCGTCGTGAAGACTTCGGCCGGCATGGCATTCCGCATTCCGCTCGTTTCAATAGGCAACGTGAATACAACGCTCCGAACACTCAAGGACAAAGGCTTCTGGATCTACGGCCTCGCCATGGACGGCGAACAAATTCAGAATGAAAACTTCGACGCGCCAGCAGTGTTTGTTTTCGGCAACGAAGGCGACGGCATCCGCGAAAAGACGCTCGAGACCTGCGACATCACTCTTTCTATTCCGATGCATCCCCGCACCGAATCCTTGAACGTCGCCGTCTCAGCGGGAATCGTTTTCCATGCATGGAGTGGTAAACACCCGCACGCACTTCGCGCCTAGGCATGGAGAAACATCTTTCGATAGAAGACTTCAGTGGTTACGAACTCCTCGACTCGGGAGACCACATGAAGCTCGAGCGTTTTGGCTATCTCGTCCTTTCGCGTCCTGATACGCAGGCCATCTGGAAAAAAAGTAAGCCCGAGCTCTGGGGAAACGCGAATGCGGAGTTCGTATGGGAAAACGGCAAAGGCGCATGGAAGAAGAATTCCGATGTGCCTGAATCGTGGACCGTCGCATATACAGACGCGCTGCTCTACGCGAAGCTCACCAACTTTAAGCATGTGGGACTCTTTCCCGAGCAAGCGGCGAACTGGTCGTGGACCGACGAACGCATCAAGACGCTCAAGAAGCCAAAAGTGCTCAATCTTTTCGGCTATACCGGCGCTGCGAGCGTACTTGCTGCAAAAGCTGGTGCCGAAGTTACCCATGTTGATTCGTCGAAGGCGAGCCTCGCGTGGTGCAAAGAAAACGCAGAAGCATCCGGCCTTGCGGAAGACGCAATCCGCTACATACACGAAGATGTGCGCACCTTCGTAAAGCGCGAAGTGAAGCGCGGCGCGAAGTATGATGGCATCCTTCTTGATCCACCTGCGTTCGGCCGCGGCGCCAAAGACGAGGTGTGGAAAATAGAAGAAGATCTCCTCCCGCTCATGGAGCAGCTGAAGGAGCTTCTTGGAGATGCTTCCGGCTCATTCTTCCTTTTGAACGGCTATGCCGCTGGCTATTCCCCACTTTCGTTCAAGCAGCTGGTTCAGAGCGTTTTTGCGAACAACGAAGTACAGTATGGTGAACTCCGCATTCCTGAGACCGACTCAACTCGCTTCATCCCCGCCGGCATGTACGTCCGCTTCGTGCGATAAACTAACTTTATGGAAAAAACGATCATTCTTTATCACGGCAACTGCCCCGACGGATTCGGCGGCGCGTATGCCGCATGGAAGAAATTCGGCGACGCTGCTGAATATATTCCACTTTCACGAAACGGTGAGCCGCCGTACGAAGCATGCACGGGTGCAAACCTTTACTTCATCGATTTCTGCTATACGAAAGAGGTAATGGATCAGTTCATCACAATTGCGAAAAGCGTAACGATGCTCGACCACCACGAGGGTGTTGAAGATGTCATACGTAGCATGCCGGAATACCGCTACGCCAGCGACCATTCAGGAGCTGCAATTGCGTGGGACTATTTCCATCCCGAGACCCCCTTTCCGACGCTTCTCCAGCATGTTGAGGACGACGACCTATTCCGTTTTTCACTTCCTGACACTCGCGCGATTATCACCTTTCTTGAAGTGCAGCCATTTGAATTTCAGGTATGGGATGAAATTGCTCAAGCCCTCGACAACCCATCGACAAGAGAGACGATGCTCTCACGGGCGACTGTCTATCGCGAATATTTCGAACGGCTCGCAGCTATCTCCGTAGAGCATGCGAAACTCGTGTCATTTGAAGGACACGAAGTATATTTCGCACAAGCACATCCACTGAAGTCGATGAAATCTCTTGTCGGGAATCTTCTTGCAAAGAAAAAGGGTCCGTGCGCCTTGGTCATCTCGGCACACCCGAACGGGTACGGTGTTTCTATTCGGGGCGACGGTTCGGTAGACGTATCGAAAATCGCGCAGAAATTCGGCGGCAACGGCCATCCAAACTCCGCAGGATTCCTTATCCGGCGTGAAGGTCCATTCCCATGGACAATTATTGCTGAAGATGAAACTCCTCGCGATTGAGACCTCGTGCGATGAAACGGCGGTCGCCGTTCTGGAAGCGAACGGCGACGAAGCGGGGGCAACCTTCAACGTTCTCGGAAACGCACTCATTTCTCAAATTGATATCCATAAAGAGTACGGTGGCGTGTTCCCTGCTATCGCTAAGCGCGAACACGCAAAAAATCTCGTCCCGCTCTTGGAGGCCGCACTCGAAGAGGCCGAAATGCTTCGTGAAGACACTCAGGTTATTTCTCCCGAAAAGTACGAACGCATCGTCGAGATTCTTTCCCGCGAACCCGATCTTACGGGTGCATTTTTTGCGTTCGTAAATGAATGCGAGAAGCCGGCTATCGATGCAATTACCGTGACGCACGGACCAGGACTCGAGCCAGCGCTCTGGGTCGGCGTGAATTTCGCCCGCGCACTTTCTGTCCTTTGGGATATCCCCGTCGTCGGCGTAAACCATATGGAGGGCCACTTCCTCGTTGCGCTCGCCGAAGAAAAAGATGGGGCGCTCTCGGTTTCCATTCCAGAAAAAACGCTCGGTCTTCTTATTTCAGGCGGACACACTGAGCTTGATCTCCGCATGGAAGACGGAAGTTATAAGCTGCTCGGGCAGACACGAGACGATGCGGTCGGCGAAGCCTTCGATAAGGTGGCACGTATGATGGACCTTCCGTATCCCGGCGGTCCTGAAGTTTCTAAGCTTGCCGAGCGCCACCGAGAGGATTCCTCGACCAACCCCTTCCAACTCCCTCGACCAATGATCCACGAGGACAATTGCGATTTCTCTTTCAGCGGACTCAAAACATCCGTCCTCTATAAAGTAAAAGAAATCGGCGAACTTTCTGAGCTCCAGAAAGAACAGCTCTCGATGGCATTTGAAGATGCCGCGGCAGATGTACTGTATGCAAAAACACTGCGCGCACTTGAAGAAACTGGCGCTCGGGCTCTTATCATCGGTGGTGGTGTGTCCGCAAATACGCACATACGCCGCGTCTTCACCGATAAACTCCGTGATGAACGTCCTGACGTCTCGCTCTTCATACCGAGAGCGTCGCTCACTGGCGACAATGCCATTATGATCGGCGTCGCCGGCTACTTCCGTGCACTGAAAAAGCAATTCGCTGACATCGCCACCCTGCGCGCCGACGGCAATCTTTCGCTCTCGGCATAAACGAACGAGGCCGGAATCGCTCTGCGATTCCGGCCCATTTCATGCCGCAGACACGTTCGTGCCGGCGAGATATTCCGAAAGTCGACGCCCGAATTCCTCGGGAACCTCGACAATATCGACATCAGGTTCTTTCCTTGGCGGAAAGATATGCTCAATTCGCGCGTCCGGCGAAAGGATGTAGCGGTCGCCCTTTTTCGTAAGTGCCGCTTTCGGCACTTGCACGAGACGACCCCCAATCTTCAGCACGACGTGATTTTCAAGCCATGTTTCGACGATGCCGTCGGCCATGTATTTCTCCTTTGTCCTGACCTTCCGAGACTATGTACCGCAACCGGCATGTTCGCAAGAGGATAGGTATGAAAAACGGGCCGCCCGAAGGGCGGCCCGTTAAGGTTTTGCGGGGCTTACGCGCGTATGTTCTACGCTGCCCCGCTCTTCTGTTTGTAGGCGCTGACCACATGGTCATACACCGCGATGGCGCCCGGCATCCCTGGGATGGGAACCGAAAACACCGGCGGCGCGCGGCGCATCTGATCGGCACGATTGTGCACCACCACGTCATGGGTGGGCTGCGTCGTGCCGTCGTTGACGAAGTCGACAGGATCGAAGAAGTCGAGATAGAGGCTGATGTCGCCGTTCTCGTACCGCTTCTCGTTGATCTCGCCGCGCACGCGAACCCGTTTGCCTGCGAAGGCTTCCGGATTATCCGCGCGCAGGAAGAATTGGACGCCGGCGGTGGACCACTCAAGGTACACGCCAGCATGATCCGTCTCGCGCAGAAGCGCGCCCTCCGGAATGGTCATCAGGAAGGTCGGAGCGTTTTCAGCGCCCCAGATCGTCAATCGCTCGACGACGGCGCCTCGGGGAACGAACGGAACATTTTCATCCGTGTCGTCGTTGACGTCCCTTACACGGGACGTTTTCCGTAACACATCACGCGTTCGCGATGAAGTCATCGCTTTCTCCCACTGAACAGAATCGGCCCTATGCCGACTCAAACTGCATTGTAACATTTTGTGGTCTATTAGTCAATAGACCCCTTAGCAATGCCGAAAAAAGCCCGTATCTGCTATATTTTTTGAATGGACGCTAAATTCCTCAAGCCGTATCAGCCCTCTGAGACCGAACCCCGCATATATAAGGAGTGGGAAGAGAGCGGCTACTTCAATCCGGATAACCTCCCCCAAAAGAACGGCGAGCCGTTCACTATCGTGATGCCCCCACCAAACGCCAACGGCAATCTCCATGTCGGCCACGCGCTTGGCACTACCGTGCAGGATATTCTTACCCGCTTCGCTCGTATGCGCGGGAAGCGCGCGCTCTGGATCCCCGGTGCCGACCACGCAGGCTTTGAAACTCAAGTTGTCTATGAACGCATTCTTGAGAAGGAAGGTCGTTCACGCTTCTCCATGGACCCAAAAGACCTCTACAAGGAAATTTTCGAATTCACGCAGAGCAACAAGAAGAATATGGAGGATCAGGTGCGGAAGCTCGGAGCGTCCTGTGACTGGTCGCGCGAGAAATTCACCCTTGATCCGGATGTGGTGGAGCGGGTACAAAAGACGTTTGTGAAGATGTTTGGCGACGGCCTCATCTATCGCGGTCAACGCACCATCAACTGGTGTCCGAAGCACCAGACCTCCCTTTCCGATATTGAAACCGAGAGCGTCGAAGAGACGACCCCTTTCTATTACTTTAAGTACGGACCGTTCACTATCGGTACCGTGCGTCCCGAGACAAAGTTTGGCGACAAGTACGTCGTAATGCACCCCGAGGACCCGCGCTACAAAGAGTACGTGCACGGCCAGCAGCTCGACCTTGAGTGGATCAACGGCCCAATCACCGCGACCGTCATCAAGGACGAAGCAGTCGACATGGAGTTTGGAACGGGCGTGATGACCATTACACCATGGCACTCCCAAATAGACTTTGAAATCGCGAAGCGTCACAACCTCGACATCGAGCAGATTATCGACTGGCGCGGAAAACTCCTCCCTATCGCGGGCGAATTCGAAGGAATGAAGATTACGGACGCGCGCGCGAAGATAGTGGAGAAACTCAATGCAAAAGGACTCCTTGCAAAAACTGATGAGAGCTATAAGAACGTCGTAAAGCGCTGCTACAAGTGCAACACAATGATCGAGCCGCAGATAAAGGATCAGTGGTTCGTAAAGATGGCACCACTTGCTGAACGCGCACTTGAGGCGGCAAACTCCGGGCGTGTTCGCTTCATCCCTGACCATGAGGCAAAGATCTTCCGCAACTGGATGGAAAATACGCTCGACTGGAACATCAGCCGCCAAATCATTTGGGGCATCCCCATTCCTGCATGGGAGAAGGACGGCGAATGGGTTGCGAGTGCCCAGAGCCCCGGAGAAGGATGGACGCAAGACACCGACACCTTCGACACGTGGTTCTCCTCAGGCCAGTGGCCTTTGATGACGACTGGTTATCCTGACGGAACCGATTTTGCGACACACTTCCCCACCTCAGTGATGGAAACAGCGCACGACATCCTTTTCTTCTGGGTCGCACGCATGCTCTGCTTCAGTCTCTACCTGACGAACGAAGTTCCTTTCCATACCGTCTATCTCCATGGCCTTGTGAACGACGCAAATGGCAAGAAGATGAGTAAATCGAAAGGCAATGTGATTGCGCCGCTCGACCTCACCGATAAATACGGTACCGACGCTCTTCGTATGGCGCTTGTCGTCGGCAACACGCCGGGGACCGACCTCGCGATGCGCGAGGATAAAGTGAAGGGCTACAAGCACTTCGCAAACAAACTCTGGAACATTTCCCGCTTCATTCTTGAAAATACGGAAGACGCAGATATGTCGGTGGAATTCGCGGACGCCGACCAAGCGCTCCACGCTGAGTTTTTCGAACTTGCGGAAGACGTTACCAAGGACCTCGAAGAGTACCGCTTCTATCTCGCCGCTGAGAAGCTGTATCACTACACATGGAACCGACTTGCGGATGCTATCCTAGAGGAGTCGAAGCCGATACTGAACGGTGAGAACCTTGACGCTAAACAGTCACGCCAGAAGTTTTTGCGTGTCGCCCTTGCGGACATTCTGAAACTTCTGCACCCTTTCATGCCGTTCATTACAGAAGAGATTTGGTCTTCGATGCCTGATCGCTCCAACCTACTTATGATTACCAGCTGGCCAACGGGAACGCATGCCTCTCCTTGAGAGCATAGGGTACGCGCTTGTAGGCGGAATTCTTCCGCCGCTGGTGTGGCTCTACTTCATGAATAAGGAAGACTCCCGTTGCCCTGAGCCGCGCTGGCTTGTTGGCCTTGCCTTCATAACGGGCATGATTGCCGTGCCCATCGTGCTGCCACTTGAAAGCTATGCCATTCAAAAGCTTGGTGAGGGCACTCTCGGCACCATCATTGCGTGGGCGACTATCGAAGAGACGGTAAAATACGGACTCGCTGCGCTCGTCATTCTCTGGAGGAAGCAGGTAAACGAATCCCTCGACCTCGTCATTTACATGCTCACCGTTGCTCTTGGATTCGCGGCACTCGAGAACACCCTCTTCCTCATACAGCCATTCTCGCAGGGACAGTTCCTCGCCGGCATCGCCACCGATAATCTCCGCTTCATCGGCTCGACCCTTCTCCATGCAATCGCCTCGGCGACGATCGGCTTTGCGCTCGCCTTCTCCTACACATGGTCCCCGCGCGCTCGCGCGATAACCGCATCGATAGGACTTATCCTTGCGATCGCATTGCATGCCCTCTTCAACTTTTTTATAATTAATGCGAGCGGTTCCGCGACACTCCTCTCGTTCTTTGTCGTCTGGACCGGTACCGTCGTGTTCCTTGCGGTGTTTGAGGTACTAAAATTCATTCAGTATCAAAACGCCCCGAGAAACGTTTGTTAACCACCCCCTTATCCCCTCATTACCATGAAAAAAGGCTCGTTCTTCCAGCGCATTTCAGGTGCCGTCCCCCTTTCGGACGAATACGATTCGTTCGACGAAGAGGTCGCCGCTCCCAAGCGTGAAGGTGGTGTGAAGAAGCTCTCCTTGAACCAGCAGGCGGCCGCGCCGCAGCCAATGGTGCACGAAGAAGAGCCGCAGGCTGCAGAAGGACAGCTTCCGGTAGACGTGTACCAGACGCAGAATGAAATCATCATTCGCTCCTTTGTCGCAGGCGTCCGCCCGGACGAACTGAATGTTTCTATCAGCCGCGATATGGTCGTCATTGAAGGTTCGCGCGAAGAGCGCGAACGCATCTCCGGCCCTGACTACTTCAGCCAGGAACTCTTCTGGGGCAGCTTCACCCGCACCGTACTGCTTCCTCAGGAAATCGACGTCGATAATTCAGTTGCCTCGTGCAAGGATGGCCTTTTGAGCATTACCCTTCCGAAGCTTGATCGTACTCGCCAGACGAAACTCCGCGTCAAAGCGGGCTAGAAGAAACTCCGGTAATCGCGATCTGCTTCGTTGCGGAGCCTCCCGACTTCTCTCTTCGTATGCTTGATACGCGTCGAGAAGTCTTAGCTCCGCGCCTTGCATCTCATCGATTACAGGAGTTTCTCGTCAAGACTGCACGCGAGAACGGGTTTGTGGTAGGATAGCGCAGTTGCTTGGATAGCTCAGTTGGTAGAGCACTTCCCTGAAGAGGAAGGGGTCCCCGGTTCGAGCCCGGGTCCAAGCACCGAAAATAACAAAAAGCGGCCTACGGCCGCTTTTTGTTATTTGCCGAGCTGGCTTTGATATTGCTGAATGAGGTTCTGGAAGTCAGCCGAGCCCGAGCCCATTTGGCTCATGAGCGGGCCCATGAACTGCATCGTGAGGACATAGGAGAAGTAGAACAGGACGCCCCAGAACACGATGTTCACGATGAGGGCAATCCACTTATCGCGACGCATTGCTTTTAGTAGCTTATTATTTTCCTCCGTAAGCTGCGTGAGGTGCTTTATCTGGTCGCCGAGCGACAGGTAATCTGTCTGTGTTTGCATGCTCTTCAGTATACATGCTACGCGAGTGCCCCGACCATGAGTCGAACATGGATTTCCTCGTTAGGAGTGAGGGGTTCTATCCATTGAACTATCGGGGCGTGGAAAGAGACTAGCATGAAAACCGCGCAGGACACGAGATCCCGCGCGGTTTCCGTAGGAGAGGAGATTACGCAGCCGGAGCGGGTGCCGGAGCGAACAAGGAATCGAGCTTCCTCTTATCAAAACCGATGATCATCTCGTTATCGACGAGGATGACCGGCACACCCATCTGACCGCTCTTGTCGATCATCTCCTGACGCTTAGAGAGGTCTGCGGCAACGTTATGCTCGCTGTACTCAACGCCGTGCTCCTTGAAGTACTCCTTGCTCATCTGGCAGAAGTGGCACGTCGGGGTCGTGTAAATCTGAACGTTCTTCTTTGTGGGTTCCATATCCCGAAATTATACCATTTCAGTTATCAACAGGTACTCCGGTCCTACGATGCATATATGTCTAAAACAATTCGAGCGCCCAGTAAGTACTGGGCGCTCGTTCGTGTTAACCGATTTTCTGTCCTGCGCGACTGAGTTTGCGCTCGGTGAGCAGTGTGGCCCGAATAACCGAACCAACCGCGATAAGCCCGCAAACCGACACCGGAATGAGGGTCCAGTCAGCGGTATAGTTCGTTTGTTCGAAATATACAGCGAGCCCAGCTTCCGCAGCGCTAAAGACAACGACGAGCACTGCCCAAAAAGCGGTATTTTCTAACAACTTCTTCAACATCAATTTCACTCCAGTTCTGGTGACTACTAAAAATAATAGAATAATTATTCTATTAAGTAAAGAGGAGTCGAGGTGCCTTAGGAATTTAAACAAAAAGGGTGCGGGATAGGAGAATCGAACCCCTACTTGGTGCTTGGGAAATGGATTGGGGTGGGACCCAATTCATCGGTACGGGGAAAAAGTGCGGGATACGAGAATCGAACTCGTGCCTCAACCTTGGGAAGGTCGCGTCCTGCCACTAAACCAATCCCGCACTTTTTCTCTGACCGAAAGTTCTACCACTAAACTATACCCGCTAGAATTTAAAGAAGCCCAGAAGCTGCTGCCACCATGACGCCGTCGAAGTCGCGCTTACGTCTGACGGTGGTACGACGATAATAACCTCTTCACCGGGCTTCGCAACGCCGTAGGTAGCCCGCAGTGTCGCCTCTTCCCCGCGCTTGGTTGCGAGCTCATCAAGATTCCCTTTGAGTTCTTCTTGTTGCTTCGTAAGGGCGACCAGCTGGCGTTTAGCGTCGTCCGCGGCATGACGTGCTATTTCTTCCTTAGTGCCGATGCTCCAGATCTGAATGAGGAGCCCCAACACCAGCACGCTCAAAACACCCACGATAAGGTATTCGCGCATGGTGACTCGACGACGTCGGTTCATCCTCCGATTATACCTTTCTACTCATCCCCTAAGCGAGGATGGAGTTCTGCCGGACCTTGGAGTGGAGGCGCCGTAACCAGCGTAAAGCGAATAGAAAAATCGGAACTGTTTGAGCGTAGCGAGTTTTCCGATTTTTCGTACTGAGCTACGTTGGTTTCGGTGCAGAGAACGACTCTTTGTCCGGCAGAACTCTGTCCGAGCGCTTTTAACGCTCTGACTCCTGCACCATTTTCATGAAGACATCTTCCGGAATATCCACGCGATTCTTCGAGAACTGCGCGCGATGCTTCTTTCCCTTCTTCTGCTTCTGCAGGAGCTTATTCTTGCGGGAGACGTCGCCGCCGTAGAGATAGCCCGTCACGTCTTTACGCATGGCGGAGAGCGTACGACTCGAGAGAATGCGACCGAGCGCCTGCGCCTGAATCTTCGTTACCATAAGCTGCTTCGGAAGAATGCCGTGCAATTTCTCCACCATGCGCTCGCCTTCTTCTTGAACTCGGCGACGGCTCACGACGCGCGCGAATGCTGGAACCTCCTCTTCGGCAACAAGGATGTCGAGGCGCACGACGTCCGCCGGACGCTCCGTAAGGAGTTCATAGGAAAGCGAAGCGTATCCGCTTGAAACGTTCTTCACGCGGTCGAAGAAGCCGCGCATGAGTTCGCGTAGCGGCATTTCGGCCGAAAGCTCGATGCGGCCGTCGGCATACGCATGTGTGTCCCCCACATTCGCCTCATGCTCATGAAGCAGTTGGAGAAGACCCGAGAGAGAGTCGGGGGGCGTAATGAGGATTATCTTCGCCCACGGTTCTTCAATGGATTCGATGTCACCAAAAGCCGGAAACTTGGACGGCGTATATATACGCTCACGCTTTCCGTGCGTATCCGTAACCACGTATTCGATGGTTGGTATGGTTACCACAAGGGAAAGCGTAAATTCACGACGAAGCCGTTCGGTAACTATTTCAAGATGAAGCATGCCGAGGAATCCGCAGCGAAATCCACGCCCGAGCACGCCCGAACTTTCCTCTTCAAAGGAAAGTGAGGAATCGGTAAGTCGGAGCCGCTCGAGCGCCTGCTTAAGATCATTCAAACTGTCCTGACTCTCGGGGTACACCGAGGCCCAGACGACCGGACGTGGGCGCTCGAAGCCAGCAAGTGGTGGGAGTGTGCCGCGCTCAGAGAGAATCGTATCGCCGACCGCAACAACACCCGGCTCCTTAATTCCCGTCACGATGTAGCCGATTTCTCCGGACGAAAGACTTTCAGTCGGCGTCTCATCTGGAGTAAAGATGCCGTTATCGAGCGATACAAACTTCTTCCCTGCCGCACTAAAGGTTAATGCGTCCCCTTTCTTGAACACACCATCAAACACGCGCACATACACCGCGACACCACGATGCGTTGAATACGAAAAATCGAAAATGCCCGCGCGAGGCTCGGTACCTCCCTTCTCTGGTGCAGGAACGCGGTCAACGATTGCCTGCAGCAATTCCTCAACACCCGCTCCGGTGCGTCCGGAGACGGCAAGCACCGAATCTGCCGATACCGAAAGAAGCTTTGCGAGCTCTGCCTTCACTTCCTCCGGACGCGAAGCTGGCGCATCAATTTTAGAAATGACCGGAATGATGGTGCAGCCCGCGTCCCGTGCCATCGAGAGCGTAGTGAGCGTCTGAGCCTGCACACCCTGAGTCGAATCGACGAGCAACAGCACGCCTTCGACTGCGGTGAGCGCGCGAGAAACTTCGTAGGCAAAATCAATATGGCCCGGAGTGTCGATGAGATTCAAAATATATTCGTTACCGTCGTTCGCTTTGTACTTCATGCGCGCCGGCTGCATCTTAATCGTGATGCCGCGCTCGCGCTCGAGGTCCATCTTGTCGAGCACCTGATCGCGCATCTTGCGCGCTTCGATGGTGCCCGTGCGCTCCAAAAGACGGTCGGCTAAAGTCGACTTCCCGTGATCGATGTGAGCGATAATTGAAAAATTGCGTATCTGGCTAGTCATTGATTAGCGGTCGAGGGTGGCAGCTCCCGAAGGGGTAAGGGCACGAGACGAGAAGCGCGAAAGCGAGTTCCAGAGATCCCTAAGCTCCTTGTTTTCCAAGAGGAGAAGTACGCCACAGGCGACCGCAAAGCCTACGATACCAGCGAGAAGGCCTTGCGTGAAGACCGCGAGAAGCGTGGTGAGCGGCGCTAGATTTCCCATGAGGATAAGCACCCCATAGGCTGCCGCACCGCCAAGAATCGCCGCACCAAAGCCGTCAAAGAGCGGTTTGGTGAGCGAGCGCGCAACTCCCGGCGCGACCGTGCGAAGGGTTGCAAGCGCTACGATGGATACAAGCACCTGACCGAGGGCAGCTCCGAACGCGATGAAGAGTATGCCCGTGTTCGGAACATCGCTCACGCGGAAGAGCGACTCCATGAAGTAGCGCAGCATCGGATATGCTTCAGCAGCCTTAAGAAGACCCCACGCCACCGCAATCGAGATACCGATGTCGCCGAGCTGTATGAAAAAGGGATTCCACGAACGCTTTGAGGCGTAGAACGCGCGAGCACAGAGAAGCGTAATGCCTTGGCTTGTGAGTCCAACGACAAGAATGGCGAGTACCGCCGCAGTAAGACGCGTTGCACTCCAATCGAAGGCGCCGGTACCAAGAACGAAGCGCACGATGTGTGCGCGCAGCACGATAGTGAGTACCGTAACGACTGACGACCAGAAGATGATGTGGCGCGCAGCAGCACTTACCGTTTGACCGAACTCCTTAGAGCGTCGCTCCTGTGCTTGTTCGGCGAGCACAGGAAACGCGGCGGTTGCATACGAAGCGCCAATCAGAGAGAGCGGGACCGCCGCAAGGTTAGCCGCAAAGGAAAACACCGATACGGCGCCTTTCCCCACCGTCGCAGCCAGCGTCGCGAGAACCAGTGCGATAACGGACGTCATCGAGAGCGCGAGCGAGCGCGGCAGCGAGTGGGCAATGATGCCGCCTATGATGCGGGGCGACGGAATGACGAGACGCGGGAAAAGTCCGGACGCAAGAACCACTGGCACATGAATAAGGAGATGCAGAAGCGCACCGATGACAACGCCATACCCAATGCCGATAAGGCCGTACATGGGATAGAGAAATACGACGCCGGCGATAATGCCGAGATTGTAGAGCACGGGTGAAAGCGCGAAGAGGATGAAGCGGCGCTTCACCTGCGTCACGCTGGTGAGAACACCAGAAACACCGAGCAAAAGCGGCTGCACTAAGAGGATGCGCACCAACAGCACGAAGGTGTCCGCTTGTGCAGAATGTTCGAAGCTCGGGAAAAGAGCGAACGCGAGTTGCGGAGCGAACACCGCAAGAACTGCGGACACCAGACCTCCGGCGAACAGAAGAAACGACGCTGCATGCGAAAGCGTTTCGCGCGATTCCTTCGTGTTCGTGTTCGCAATGAGAGGAATGATCACGTACGCCGACACAAGCGACGCAACGAGCGCGAAGACAAGGTCTGGAATCTTGAACGCTGCGTAATAGAGGTCGAGCGTCTCGCTCGCACCAAACGCATGCGCAAACAGGCGGTCACGCACCAACGAAAGCACTTGCGACGCAAGGGTGAGTATCGCGAGTAGGTAGGCAGCTTGATGGAGACCCGAGACCGGTCGGGCTATCCCGCGTATCGGGGCCGCGAGCGATCTGAGGATTTCCTGCACCATAGAACCCTAGGGCTTCTTCGTTTCGGTGGTCTTTGGGGTTGCCGCCGGTTTGGTTGGCTCCGTTGCTGGCGATGGCTCAGTAACAGTGCTCGACGGGATGCCGAGTGCGCCGAGCCGTGAAGCTGGGAACGGATTCTTGCCCGCCTCAAGTGCCGCAATATCGCTTGCGACCGCAGCGGCGTTATCTGGCGAGAGACTTCCGACCGCGCGGAGTTCGGCGAGCGCCTTGTCGTTCTGACCCTTGAGCGCGTACATTACGCCGAGGAAGAAGCGTGCGTTCGCATACTGCGGATTGAGCTCGATTGCGCGCGTGAGCGCCTGAATTGCACCGTTTGTATCGCCATTCCCCGAGCGGAGGATACCGACTTGGAACATAACCGTTGGATCGTTCGGCGCGAAGTATGCTGCTGCTTCGGCTGCCTGAAGCGCTTCTTTCGCCTTGCCCTGCTGCACTTCAAGCTGCGAGAGGAGGAAGATGGCCTGCGTGTAGTCGTGCTTGAGATTGATGGACTTCACGAGACTCTCTTCTGCCTGCTTGGTGTTCCCTGCAGCGATATCGAGCTGCGCAAGAATAAACGGAAGGACGGGGTTGGTCGGGTTAAGCGCCATTGCCTTGTCATAGGCAGTTTTTGCCTGATCGTAGGCGCCGTCAATCTTAAGCGGCACGACTGTCTGATACACGCTTCCGAGTACTGCCCAGTTCTGGTAGTTATACGGATCAATCTTCGTTGCGGCATTTGCGTTCGCGATAGCGTTGCTGAGTGCTGTCTGGAACTGCTGCTGTGCAGAAGAGACAGGGAGCGTCGTATCGTTCGCAATCTTGTTCATGTGCGCGATACCGCTCGACGCAGCGAGTTGATACGCACGATCCGTCTGAGCAAAGAGAAGCGAGCGCCCAATCAACATGTCTGCGGTCGCAAGATCGCCCTTTCCAAGCGCTGCAGCGGCATTGCCATAGGATGAGAGCGCAAAGTAACGTTCCGTCACAACGTATGCGGAAAGCACCGAGCCGAGGAGGAACAGTGTGAGGATGAACACAATCGCGAATCCGACACGCGGAGTCTTCGCAAAGATAACGCCCCATTCCGTGCGGTTTGCACCATAGCGAAGGGACGAAATAAAGATGCCGAGGAATACGAATCCGAACGCAAGCACCGCGGGACCCGGCACCATAAGGAGCGAGAGCACAAGCACGTAGAGCGCTCCGACGAACGACGAGATCGACACGAAGCGCACAAAGCGATCACTTGAGGCGCGGAGAAGAAGCGTGCGCAGACCGACGTAGAGGAAAAAGCCGATGAAGACGAGCCATGCGAGTGCACCAACAGCGCCAGTCGTCACTACCGAGGTCGGGATGTAGCCGATACCTGCTGGGAAATCAACGCTCCAGAACACCGTGTCGTTCACGCTGCGATCGCGATACTTAAGCCATTCGCGACCGAAGGTGCTCGGTCCTGAGCCAAAGAGCGGCGAAGAAGCATAGGTGTGGCTACCGACATCGAAGGTGGACTGCCATGATGGACGCGCATCGATGATGCTTGTGCCAAAGAAGTTCACGAACGAGTTGCCGATGGTCGAATTGCCGATAACAAAGAAGAGCGAGACCACCAACACGATAAGCGGAATGACGAGCATGTTACCGCCGCGATGCACGGAACCGCCCTCCTCTGAGGAGACAACAGAGACTCCCTCAAGATCATCCTCGTCCGAAGAGATCTTGCGACGCATGACCGACTCAATGAAAAGACCAAGCGCAGCAAGGCCAACGAGAATCCAGACGATGAGCGTGTTGGTGAGTGCGAGCGCGAAGAGCGCGAGCGCAAGGCCGACGAGAAGTGCCGTGCGTATGCGACCAGCAAACGAAAGGAAGCGGAGCGCGACGAGTATCGTAATCGTCGTGAGGCCAGCGAGCATTCCAAGGTCAACGAACGAAGCTGCAAGCGAGGTAATAGGCGAAAGGAAGCTCGGAGACACTTTGCCAATGAAAGCGATGCCGAGCTGAGAAACGAGGAGTACGGCAGCAGCAACGCTCGACACAAGGAAGAAAGAACGGTACTGATCGGGGCGGCGCATGGCGAGTGCCGCAAGCGTTGCCAGAAGCGCCGCAAGCAGCATGAAGCCGAAGGTGTCCGTATCGAAGCCGTTACCGAAGAATGCTTTTGCTGGGTTCACTCCTGAAAAGAGCGTCGAAAGCCCGTACGCAATCGGAAGAAGCCAGACGGCACCGAGGAGCGTGAGCGGCGGAACGATAACGTTGCCGCGCGTAAGACGAGCGAGGATGAAGAGCACGAGCGATACGAGCATACCGATGGCGAGCGCCCCCACCTTGAGGTACCCCGCCGGAACGGTGCTTGTTGGGAGAATAAGGAGTGCGGCAAGGCCGACCGTAATCGCGAGCGCAATCGACGCTGCGGTATCGAACGAGAAGCGCTTCGGCGCACTCGTCTTTGCTGATGAATCAGTCATATATAAAGGTAACTACTGCTACTGCCGATAATACAAAAAGTATACCGTACGGATACGGCTAAAGTTTCAAAGGGTATGAATAAACCCGCCGTGAGGCGGGTTTATTCATGAAGTGGATACCGATTCGATAAGCCGAGTTCTGTCGCGTATTGCTACACGGACGATCATCTATCTGGGATGTACGTTACCGTACACCTCAAGCGGCGCCTCGACATATCCGAAGATTATCGATACGGCCTTGCACAGAAGTAAGGATTTAGCCGTTTCACTTCCACCTTTCGATGGACTTCAACCCGAAGGTTGTCGCGCGCTTTCGCGTTTGACGTCACTGCTCGCACCTCGCGCGTTTCCGCGGACGGGCGTTACCCGCTACCCTGCTGCATCCTTGCGAATGCCTGTGCTCGGACTTTCCTCCCTTCGGGACATTCCTATCCTGAGAGCGATCGTCTGAATCGGTCCGTTGTGCATTATACCACAAAATAAACAAAAACGGCGGAGGGGGTTCGATCTATGATTTTCGAAAAATGAAGTTTAGATAGTTCTTTGAGCCCGGTTTGAATGTTTCAAAATGAACAAATTCAAAACCATGCTTTCTACATAGATCTACCACTTCATCTTTCTGGTAGAAACTGAACCAGCGTGGCATATCGACACCGGAACTTTCTTTGTACTCCTCAACATCTCCCTCAATGAGACCGAGGGCAAAAATACCAGAAGGCTTAAGAATACGTGAGACTTCTTGAAGAGGAGTATCAACGGATTTCTTGGGAATGTGGAGAAGGGCCGTGTACGACCACACTCCATCAAACGACTCGTTTTCGAACGGCAGACTATCAAACCCCGCAAGGACAGACTTGAGACCTCTCTCCGAAGAGAGTTTTACCATTGCTTCGGAAGCATCGATACAAACAACTTCTTTAGCTGCTTGCTGAAGCAGTAACCCATCCCTACCTGGGCCGCTTCCAATATCAATTACTTTCTCGCCAGACAACTCAATAAACGTATCGAGGAACGTCCGAGGGAAACGCTCCCAAAAATCAACGGTTTCATCGTCATACTCCTTGGCCATTTTGTTGTATGTGTCGATTGTCTGTTGATCCATATACTTCGGGCGGAGGCGGAGAGATTCGAACTCTCGATACCTTGCGGTATGCCACCTTTCCAAGGTGGTGCACTAGACCACTATGCGACGCCTCCGTGCTTGGCTGTTATAGCACGAAACTCTACTGCTTTCCGAGTAATGCCTCAATTCTTTTCTGGACTGGAGGGTGCGTTGAAAAGATGTTATTGATCCAGTCAGACTTACGGTCGCCAAACGGATTATCGATGAAAAGATGCGCAGTCGAATGGGACGGATTCTTCATCGGACCCTGATACGCGCCGAGCTTCTCGAGCGCAGAAGCGAGACCTTCCGGATAACGCGTGAGGAGTGCGCCGGAAGCGTCCGCAAGATATTCGCGGCGACGGCTAATGGCGAACTGGATGAGTTGCGCTGCAAGCGGCGCGAGCACGATGCCGATGATTGCAATCACCATGAGTATCGCGCCGCCATTCCCGCGATCATTGTCCCGATTCCCTCCGCCCCAAAACGACATGCGCAGGAACATATCCGCGAGTATCGCCACGAACCCCGCGAGCACCACTGCCATGGTCATGAGGAGAATGTCGCGGTTCTTGATGTGGCTCATCTCGTGGGCAATGACGCCCTCGAGCTCAGCGCGATTCATCATCGAGAGAAGTCCGGTCGTTGCAGCAACAACTGCGTGCTTTTCGTCGCGACCGGTTGCAAACGCGTTTGGCGCTGGATCATCGATGATATAGAGCTTGGGCATTGGGATGCCCGCAGCTATCGCCATATTTTCTGCGACCGTGTAGAAGTCGAAGAATTCCTCGCGAGTTGCAGGTCGCGAATGAGTGAGCGAGAGCGCTACCTTGTCTGAATTCCAGTAACTCCAGACATTCGTAAGGAGCGCGAGACCAAATGCCGCGTAGAGGAAGGTGTAGTCACCGAAGTACCAACTCGCCGCGTAGCCCACCGCGGACACAACCAAAACGAACCCGATCATCATGATCCACGTTCGAGTGATGTTGCTTGAGCGTTCTTGGTACAGCGTTGCCATGAGTTGGGCGCGAAGGCTTTGCCTTCGCGTGTATTACTTGAAGCTAACTTTCACCGGCTCCTTCGCCGCGCTTTCACTTTCGGAAAGCTGGAAGAGTTCCATGTTCGTGAACTTGAACGCACCAGCGACAAGGTTACCGGGGAAAGACTCAATAGAGGTGTTGAGCTGCATTACGTTCTGGTTGTAGAAGCGGCGAGCTGCCTGAATCTTGTCTTCCGTGTCGCCGAGCTCGCGCTGGAGCTGAAGGAAGTTCTCGTTCGCCTTAAGATCTGGATATGCTTCCGAAATAGCGAAGATTGATTTGAGTGCGCCCGTAAGCATGTTTTCCGCTTCAGCATGACCGGCGACAGACGTTGCGCCCATAGCAGCGGAGCGTGCCTTGGTGACATTCTCGAATGCCTGCGATTCATGCGTCGCGTAGCCCTTCACCGTCTCCACAAGATTAGGGATGAGGTCATAGCGGCGTTTCAGCTGCACATCGATATCTGCCCACGCTTCCTTCGCGCGGTTCTTGAGAGAAACGAAGCCGTTGTAGGCGCCCGCGAGCCAGAACGCGAGGACGACCACGATGCCGAGCACAATCCAAAGAATGATCATAAGTATGTAGGGTTAGTGACGAGTAGTATACCAAATCCTTACGCCTCTTTTATAGACACCACATTGACAACAAGCACTTTATATGATACTATGAAATAAAGGCTGATTTCCGGCCTGATGGAGGTTTGAATGGACATTTTTGGTGTTCACGTTGATCTCAGCGATCCGACCCTGCCGGGAAGGATCTTCGGCGCCTGCATCCTCGCGGTGCTCGCGTTCGGCGTGATCCGTTACGGGGTCTTCGGCCGCTCCGAGAACCCACGAATGGATGACGGCGGCTAACCCCACCGACGCCCAACAAACCGACCCCGCGCCTACCGGCGCGGGGTTTTGTTTTATGACCCATATTTGACAGAAAATACAGCCTAGGTTAGGGTCGATTTTAGAGCCGCTTGGCTTAGCAAAAGCCAAGCGGCGTTTCTATTTGCCGGCATATGCGCCGGCAATCCCCTTTTGTGGCCGGGGGCAGAAAGGCCACCATGGAGAAGTACGAAATGAAGAAATTGCTCGCCTCCTTCACCGGCATTGCGCTCGCCGCCGCCATGACGACGACGGCCTACGCTAAACCGCTGACCGAGGAAGTTATTCTTCCTGACGGCTCAAAGGTGGAGCTGATCACGAACAAGAAGGGCGGCTTCATTGCCCCCAGTTCCGTTCAATCGCTCGCCTTCCACTGCCCGACCGGCGGCGCCTGCAAACCAATCGAAGGCGCCACCAAGACCTCCGCTGGCTCGAGCGGCCTCGGCATTGTTGCGAAACCGATCGCCGACCTCGGTGTCGCTGGCATCTGGAATGATGCGGTGCGGCACCGAGCGACCGATCAAGAGACCAACAACACAACGGTTGTTCAAAGCAGCAGCTCGGGGGCGGTTGCCGTCGCCGATCCGGTGAACGTGAACAACAACACGAACATTCCGATCGGTGTCGGTCTCGGCGGTGAAGGCGGTAACGCCCAGACCGTCGGCGCTGGCAGCTGCAACACCGGCTCGTTCTCTTCGGCCGGTTGCCAGTAATCTGTACGCGGCACTCGCCCGCGTTCAGAATCCACAAGCAAAAGGCGCGCCAGAGGCGCGCCTTTTTTCTTTTGCCTTTTGCTTTTTCTTAGAAACCCATCCCACCCATGTCTCCCATACCTGCTGCGGGATTTTCTTTCGGCTCGGGAAGATCGGCAACTGCCGCTTCCGTCGTGAGGAGAATGGATGCTGCAGAGACAGCATTCTCAACCGCACTTCGCGTCACTTTCACCGGATCGATAATGCCCTCCTCGACCATGTCCTCGATGATCACATCCTTGACCGCGTCATAGCCCGCCATCGACTTGCCGCTCTGGACTTTAGAGACGATGACTGACGCATCATCCTTGCCTGCGTTAAGCGCAATCTGGCGGAGTGGCTGCTCGAGCGCACGAACAACGATGTCGTACCCTGTTTTCTCGTCCGCGCTCATCTTTGTTTCCGCAGCAGCGAGTTTCTTACTCACTTTCGCGAGTGCGGTTCCCCCGCCCGGTACGATTCCTTCTTCGATCGAAGCCTTCGTCGCTTTCACTGCGTCATCAATCTTGTCTTTGAGATACTTCATCTCCGTCTCAGTTGCAGCGCCAACGCGGATGACTGCGACACCGCCAGTGATTTTCGCAATGCGTCCCTCGAGATTTTCCTTATCGAATTTCGAGGAGGAATTTTCGGCGAGCGCCTTGAGCTCTCCTACCCGCGCTTCGATATCCGCCTTCTTTCCCTTGCCGCCAACAAACGTCGTCGTGTCTTTGCCGACAACGACGCGTGAAGCCTTGCCGAGCATACGCAGCTCGAAGCTCTCGAAGGTCATGCCGATGTCGCTTGTAAGCACCTGAGCCCCAAGCACCGCCGCCATATCGGCGAGCATCTCCTTTTTGCGATCACCGTAGCCCGGCGCCTTTACCGGAAGAATGTTGAAGGTGCCACGCAGCTTATTAAGGATGAAGGTCGAGAGCGAATCGCCTTCGAATTCGTCTGCAACGATGACGAGCTCCTTCTTGCCGCTTGCCGCGACTTTTTCGAGAAGCGGAAGCACGTCCTGAATGGTGCTGATTTTTTTGTCCGTAAGGAGAATGGCAGCATCCTTCATTTCGGCCTCCATGCGCTCGGCGTTCGTGATGAAGTACGGCGAGACGTAGCCCTTATCTATCTGGAGTCCCTCGACGACTTCGCTTGAGAGCTCAGTACCCTGACTCTCCTCCACCGTCACGACACCATTCTGACCGACTTTATCGATGGTTTCAGCGATTATCGTTCCGAGTTCTTCACTCTCTGCTGAAATAGACGCGACCTGCTGGTATTCCGACTTCTTGGTGACCTCTTTCGCCATTTTCTTGAGCTCAACGGTCGCTGCGTCGCGCGCCTTTTCCATGCCGGTACGGATGGCCATAGCGTTCGCACCCTTGGAGAGATTCGCGAGACCCTCATCGATCATTGCCTCAAGAAGCACGACCGAAGTCGTTGTACCGTCGCCCGCGCCGTCGTTCGTCTTACTTGCAACTTCCTTCACGATTTCCGCACCCATATTCTCGAACTTGTCTTTGAAATTTATTTCCTTCGCAATCGAAACGCCGTCGTTCGTGATGCGCGGACCGCCATAGCCCTTGTCGAGCACGACGTTTCTGCCGCGGGGACCAAGCGTCGCCTTCACCGCCTTTGCGGCTTTCGCAAGACCGCCATGGATGCGCTTGCGCGCGTCTTCACCAAATAGGATTTCCTTTGCCATAGATTATTTTATTTTCGCTAATATGCTTGCCTCGTTAAAAATGTAGTACTCTTCGCCGTCCACCTTTATAGGATCGCGATACGTTTGTTCGAAGAGGACCTTGTCGCCGACTTTAAGATCCATCGGAATGAGCTTGCCGTCCTCCATGCGGCCCTGTCCGACCGCAACGATAGTGCCGCGCTCGGGCTTCTCGCTCTTCACGGTGTCCGGGATGATGATGCCGGACGCAGTCTTCTCTTCCTTCTTCATCGGCTTCACAATCACGCGATCGCCGCGAGGGATGATGCTGAATGCGGGGGTGTCAGATTTTGCCATGGGAAATTTTTATGCGCTTGTAAAAGGTGCTCGCAGTATATGAATGTGAGAGAGGCAAAGCAAGTTTCGCCTACAACAAAAGCGCCGCCCATTCTGGGCGGCGCTTAATTATGCGGAAATCGGAGCGATTATTCGTCGCCCCACGGACCGCGGCTTTTAGCCACGACCATGGCCGACGCAAGCCGGAAGTACGCCTCACGAGCAAGCCAGAAGAGCGAAAAGCCCGTGGCCCACGCGGCGAAGCCGGCGACCTGATACATGATCCAGCCGGAGCTGAGCGAGTCGGTTGCTAGCTGCATGATCGCACTGCCCGCCACCGCCAAGAGCACCCCTGTCGCCACGAGCAAGGTGGCGTCACGGAAGATGATCGAGGTGCAGCCGATGCAGTGAACAGCGACGCCGAGCGCGAAGCCCGACGCGGCCATCAAAGCAAGCGCGCAGCCGACCATCATCATTGATTCCGTCATATGCATTCTCCCAAAAAGAGAACCTCTCCTGAACCCGGAGATAAGGCTAATTTTATTATATCATTAATATATATTTTGGTCAATATATGGAAAACGCCGCAGGCTTTGCCTGCGGCGTAACGAGTTAGTCACCGTGCCGGATGAACCAGTTCGACCACGCATCGTGCTGCATCCGGTGAAGATGGGAGAGGTAGCCTGCGCCGTAGAGTGAGATTCCGAGGCCGATGAAACCTGCAAAGACGATTCGCACCCAATCCGCACTGATGCCGAGAAATGTTCCCGTATCAGTCTCAGCCCACGAAATGATGATGAGAAGTTGAGCGGTCATGCTCATCATCCACACCACCGCGAGGCCGATTTTATGTGGATACGGGTAGAGCCAGACGACTCCTGCCGGAAACGCCACAGTTCCCAATCCGAACAGAATGAGGATTTTTTTGGTCGCCTCACTATCGCTCATGCTGTGAGGGAGGATGCCCGCGCCATGCGAGATTGCTGCTGAAAGAACGAGCATGTAGCAAAGGGCCGGGATGAACCCGCGCTGCGCATTACTGCGCAGCCCGAGGACGAAGAGTAAGAGACCGAGGAAGATGAATCCCCCGTTGAGCGCCTCGTCGAAGGGACTAACCTTGAGCGGCCAGTGCCCATGAGTAAGTGCGGTCGATGCACATATCGCGAATAAGAACGCAATGAAGCCGACCGCCATAACGAAGAAACCGGTGCCCCTCGCTTCCTCTTCGGAAACTTCGAGATACGTGACCGATTGACCGTCGCCCCAGAGCGTCACGCGACGCCCATCTCTTCCATGTCCTGATGACATTTGAACCTCCGTTGGAACTATCCTTTCCAAAGCGTACGCCGCCAGCGGAAACCGAGCAAGGAATAGATATGAAATTTAAAATAAGAATGTCAATGGGGACAGCAGTTGAAGGCTCGTTCCAGCTGTGTTACGGTATCCCGTACAGATGGAGACCCTCAAGGCAGCATTGCCCAACATAGAAATCATCCTTTCCCTTCTCCTCATCATCGGGATCGTGCTCCAGAATCGTGGAGCGTCCCTTGGAGGAGCATTCGGCGGCGATAATTTCTCATCGACGTTCTACAAGCGACGCGGAGCTGAAAGCTTCCTGTTTCGTGCAACTATTGTTGTCGCTATCCTTTTCGTCGTAAGCGCAATCGCCGGGTTCCTCATCTAACCCACCTATGTTCGAGCGACTGTCTCGATTCTTTTCTTCTATTCGCGTTCCATTCGCGCACAAACTCGAGAGTTTCCTCGAGAAGCTTTCGGCGGGCGATAAGCTCATCGCTGGTGTGCTCGCAGGGTTCGCAATAGCAGCAAGCCTCGGGGCGCTCTACGCGCTTGAAAGTTCTTTTCTTATAGAAAAGCCAACCGATGGAGGGAAGCTCACTGAGGGCATCGTTGGCTCACCTCGTTTCGTGAATCCGCTGCTTGCAATTTCCGACACCGACCGCGACCTCTCGTCTCTCACCTACGCAGGCCTTATGGGCGAAGGCACCAACGGCGCGCTTGTTCCGGTTCTTGCCGAGAGCTACGAAGTTTCGGAGGATGGCACCGTTTATACCTTCATTATGAAGAGTGGCGTCCGCTTCTCAGACGGGACGCCCGTGACCGCAGACGATGTCGTGTTCACCGTCGAGAAGGCGCAGGATCCGACGCTTAAATCACCTGAATTCGCGAACTGGGCAAACATCCGCGCCGAGGCAGTCGACGCGCGAACGATTCGCTTCACACTTCCGAAACCATACGCACCCTTCATCGAAGATACGACACTCGGTATCCTTCCCGCGCACTTGTGGCGCACGGTTTCTGATGAAGAGTTCGCCTTCTCAACCTTGATGACGCATCCAGTTGGTGCAGGTCCCTTCCGTGTTTCGAACGTACATAGGAACGGAAGCGGCATCATCGATCGTATGGATTTGGTCGCCTCGCGCGAATTCGCGCTCGGCCGCCCACACCTCGATTCGATACGCTTCTATTTCTTCGCTCAGCAGCGAGACCTTGAAGCCGCCCTCAAGAACGGTCGTATCGAAAGCGCCTACGGCATTGCGAAAGCGGGCGCGGTGACCGCTCCGTACGCGCAGGTGTTCGGCGTCTTCTGGAATGGAAACCAGAATCCTTTGTTCACGCACATCGAGGTCCGTAAAGCACTTTCGCTTATGACGGATCGTGGAAGCATCGTGAAAGACGCGCTTGGCGGGTTTGCGACGCCAGTGGAAGGACCGCTTCCGCCAGGAAGCGGCATCGTAGTCCCGCAATCGAGCACGACGCCGATAACGCAGGAGGAACGCGTTGCCGCAGCGACGAAGACGCTTACGAACAACGGCTGGAAACTCGATACTGAATCGAACACGTGGAAGAACGCAAAGAGCAAATTGGAGCTCACTGTTACGCTTCGCACCAGCAACGTTCCTGAATTGAAGGCCGTCGCGACGGCGCTCAAAGAGCAGTGGGCAGCGCTTAATGTGCCAGTATCTATCGAGCTCTATGAGCCCGGTGATCTCACTCAGAACGTTATTCGCCCGCGTAAGTATGATGCGCTGCTCTTCGGTATGGTGGTTGGCCGCGACGCAGACCTCTTCGCCTTCTGGGATTCCGCAGAACGCAACGATCCGGGGCTCAACATCGCAATGTACGCGAACAAGAGCGTCGACGACCTCCTCGAGAAGATGCGCACTGAAGGGAATGCAGAGACCCGCAAGGATGACCTCGCGAAAGCGAGTGCGCTCATCACCGCTGACTACCCTGCGGTCTTCACACACACACCAGACTTCGTGTACGTGATTCCAAAAGGACTTGGAGGCGTCGCGTTTGCGCAGATTGCGGAACCATCGGATCGCTTTGCGGGTGTGTGGGGATGGTATCGACAGACGGAACGCGTCTGGCCCGTTTTTTCACAGGTGAGCAGTCGATAGTGCGCGGTATACTTTCGAGTAACCGTTCCCTATCAATTGCACATCAGGTGCAACAGACAAAAAAATTATACGAGAACATTAACTAGCTATCAGTATGACAGCACCAGCACCAGCGCCCGCCCCTGACAACCGAGGGCACGGCGCTCCACAAAAAGACGGCCCTCGCCGAGGAGGTGGCTTCCGCGGCAATCGCGCCGGCGGACGCCCACCTGCGCGCGGAGGTCGCGGTCGCGGAGGACGCGATCGTTCGATGCGCGGCCCGATGCGTCGCGACATGGGTCCCTCGCCCGCAGTAAAACGCGGTGCAGACTATATTCCTGCACCAGTCGAATCAAACGTCGTTCGCGTCGTGCCTTTAGGCGGCGTCGAAGAAGTCGGCCGCAACATGCTTGCGTTTGAAGTCGGCAACGACATCTTTGTGTCCGACGTCGGCTTCCAGTTCACCTCGGAAGATTCTTCTCCGGGCGTCGACTACATCCTTCCGAATACGAAATACCTCGAGAAGAACGCGGATCGTGTCCGTGCCGTATTCATCACGCACGGCCACCTCGACCACATCGGCGGTATCCCATTCCTCATGAATCGTTTCGGCAATCCGCCGATCTACACGAAGCAGCTTTCGGCGACCATGATCCAGAAACGTCAGGAAGAATATCCTGAGATGCCAGCAGCGAATCTCGTCATCGTCGACGATTGGCAGACACACACCATTGGTTCGACCAAGTGCACCTTCTTCCCCGTTACGCACTCGATTCCGGACTCGATGGGCATTCTCATTGATACGCCCTATGGCAACATCGTGATCACCGGCGACCTTAAGCTCGAGCACGTGGATGGCATTCCGGTGCCCGAAGAAGAAAAGCGCTGGTCGAAAATAGGCGAACAGAAGAACCTGCTCTTCATCGGCGATTCAACGCGTGCGGAAGTGGACGGATTCTCCATTCCCGACAAGAAAGTGAATGAGACGCTCGAAGGCATCATCAAGACCGTTTCGGGCCGCCTCATCATCGGCACCTTCGCGTCCCAGTTCGAACGCATGGTGAGCATCATCGAGATTTCCGAGAAATACGGAAAGAAGCTCGTGCTCGAGGGACGCTCGATAAAGACAAACCTTGAAATCGCGCAGAAGCTCGGGCTCGTGAAGCTCGCTAAGGACACCATCATCCCTGCTCAGGAAATTGGCGATTACCCACCTGACAAGATTGTTGTGCTCGCTACTGGCGCGCAGGGTGAAGAGTTTGCTGCGCTCATGCGCATCGCAACCAAGCAGCACAAGAACATCACGCTTACCGAGCGCGATACGGTCGTCCTCTCGTCATCCGTCATTCCGGGCAACGAGATCTCCGTCCAGAAACTCAAGGACAATCTCTATCACAACAAAGTATCCCTCATTCACTATCGCTCAAGCGATGTTCACTCGGGCGGCCACGGCCACACAGGAGAGCTCGTCTGGATAAACAAGAAAGTGGGTGCGAAGTTCTTCCTTCCAGCCTACGGCTACTACTCGATGACCTTCTGCCACGCAAAGGCGGTCGAGCAGTCCGGCTTCCCGAAGGAAAACATCATCCTCGCGGAGAACGGCACGGTCGCCGACATCATCGACGGCGAGACGCTTACCATCCACAAGGAAAAGGTTCCGAACTCTCCGCTTATTGTCGACGGCTTCGCTATCGGGGATATGCAGGAAGTGGTCATTCGCGATCGCCAGATGCTCGCGAAAGACGGAATGTTCGTCATCATCGCCACGATTAACCTGAAGACCGGCAAGCTCCGCAAGTCACCGGACATTATTTCCCGCGGCTTCGTGTATCTGCGTGAGTCTCAGGATCTCCTCAATCAAGGTCGCCTTCTCATCAAGAAGACCGTCGAGGATTCTACTCGCGGTATGAACCCCGTCGACCTCGACTATGTGAAGAACCAGCTCACCGACACCATGGCGGGCTACCTCTTCTCGCGAACGAATAAAGCACCGATGGTCATTCCAGTGCTGATCGGGGTCTAGTACTACATGCAAATGAAAACGCGGCGCCTCTGGCGCCGCGTTTTCATTTGGGAAGCCTGAATTTGCCTCGCGAGAGCTCTATCATTCCCTCTTTCGTGAGTACTGCTAGCTGAGCGCACATCTGCACACGGCGAGATGAACCAAGAAGTTCAATAAGAAACGCCTCGTCTTGCGGACCCTTCACGAGAGCTTTGAGAATAGCGCCACGCGCTTGGCGCGGAGAGCCTTCAAACTTCGGCTGCTTCGTGTACCCCTTTGCTTTTGCATTAATACGAACGCCGCTTCGCTTCAGATACGAACCGTAATCCATGAGCGCTGAGTACCATTCTCTGCTTTTTCCTTTCGGAAGCGCTTTCGCAAGAATCGCGATCAGTTCTTTATCCTCTACTTTCTTCTTATGCGGGAAAAAGTGATGTGTCACCGCCGTACGGATATTTGTCTCGATGAACACCACGTCCTGATTATATGAAAAAGCCGCAACAGCTCGGGCGGTATAGGGGCCAATGCCGGGAAGTTTTTCGAGCTCTTCCGGTGTCTTTGGAAAAACTCCCTTGTTTTCACGAACCACCGCTTTTGCGGTTTCGAGAAGAAGCCGAGCGCGACGATTGTAGCCAAGTCCTTGCCAGAGTTTGAGAACATCCGCGAGCGGGGCTTTTGCGAGCGAGCGAACGATTGGAAACTTTTTTATCCACGCCTTATAAAACGGAATGACGCGTTCCACCTGCGTCTGCTGCAGCATGATCTCGGAGACTAGTACGCGGTACGGATCGTTGCTCTCGCGCCATGGAAGCGCGTGCCTCCCCTGCGCCGCATGAAAATCGAGTACCCTTTTTCTGAACGCCGCTATCGTCATCGGTCTATCCTAGCAAAGCAAAACGCCCCTCGCAGGTTCCGGCCGGAAACCAAACGAGGGGCGCTACTCTGGCGCGAGTGATACTGCCCAACATATTGCTAGCATTGGTCGGCGGGGGCAATGGTGGCTGAACCGCCTGCGGTCTGCCGTGAGCTCGCAAGAGCTCCCGATTCCCTTCACGCTCCGACCTTCTCACTCCGGAATGCCGGGATACCACGTAGCCAGAGTCTGAGGGACATTGTATACCTCGAGCACCTTGGGTCAACGAATTAGGATGCGCGAGGCCAGCGCTTTTGGGCCTCTGGCCAGATCTTGGTGAGCGGGTGCATAGCGCAGTCGTGAGGCCGAGCCGGACACACATAACGACCGTAGAGAACCAGACCATTATTGACGTACCGCCAATCCTTTTTTGGTATGAGGGCTTCGAGATCCTTCGAGATTTTTTTAAGATCCGTATGCTTTGTCAGATCGAACCTGAGCGCAAAGCGCTTTACGTGCGTGTCGGTCGGAATACCTTCCCAGATGTTGTAGAGCTCCCCAAGAACGACATGTGCAGTTTTGTAGGCGACACCGGGAAGCGTCACGAGCTCGGGCTCGGTCTTCGGAACCTTGCCACCGAAATCATCGATGATCTTTTGCGCGCTTGCGATGATGGCTTTTGCCTTATTGCGATGGAACGAGACTGAGCTTATTTCCTTATCGAGGGTCGCGTACTTCGCGCTCGCAAAATCCTTCACTGTTTTATATTTCTTCCAAAGGGTTGCCGTTACTTTGTTCACCTGCTTATCGGTCGTTTGCGCTGAGAGCATGACGGATGCGAGCATTTGCATCGGTGTTGTGTAGTTGAGTTCGGTTTTAGGAACAGGATACGCCTTCTTAAGGTACGCGAGCATCTTCTTTGCTCGAGTCTTTCGTTCTGCAGGTGTCGACATCGATTTCATGCGGGAACGATAGCATATAACCGCCTCGCCAGAGGCGAGGCGGTCTTTTATGCAACGAACGCAGTTTTCCTTTGCTCAGGAAGCGCGGCGAGCTGCATTTGATACGCGAGGCTACGCAGCATATCAGCGTAGATGCGAGCGTCGCCGAGCGCGTGATACATCGGATACAAGTCGTGCTTCTCAAGCCACTCATGAATGCCGGCATCAACATATTCGAGAAACGCATACGCTTGCGAGCGGTAGGTTCCGTCGAACGGTGGGTGCTGACCGAGAAACTTGCTGAACAGAAGCATGCCGAGCTCACCGATGAATATCGGATCTTCGCATGACTCATGTTCGCGATACACCCGCGCGAGGTAGTACGACAAATCGAGAAGCTTCACTGATTTAGGAATGGCGAGCGCATTCTTTTTCTTCATGTCACGTCTCCCTTCTGCCCTTACTCTTAGGGACAGAAGCACACGCGTCAACGAACACGAGGTTTATAACTCCTCTGGACCTTCACGCTTGAAGGCGAAGCGGAACGCGAGCGTAAGGAGTGTGCCCGCAGCAGCTGCAGAAAGTACGAGCGCGATAAGCGGTCCTATGCCGGGGACCCGCCCGATGAGCTGCAGGACGAGCATGCCGAGCACGACGTCACGCCAGAACACGGTCTCCCGTTTCCATACTGAACGCGCAAGCGCGCTACCCGCAAGAACGGCTGCATATACATACGAAAGGGTGAGGAGGAGGAGGTACAACACGCCGGCAAGCATCGCCACACCCATGCCAACAAACGAGGCGAGGAGCAGAAGAATAAAGACGGGAGTTGCGACAAAAGCAGCAAATCCGAGGAGCGCCGTAAGCACGAACCGGCGCAGCGAGCCGCGCAACGCGAACTGAGCAACTGTTTGTGTGAAGTCTGGGAAGAGTCCAGCAACAAGTCCCGAGAGAAGCATCGCCGAAAGAACACTTACGACAAGGAAGACGCCCGCGCCGGCGACCGCAAAAGTCTTCGCTTCTGCGTTCGTTGGAAGAAAGGATGATGAACCGGTGTATTCAACGCTGCCGATAGTCGCGGACGCAGGAATTTCAGCCTGCTGCGGCGCGTCATACACGAGCGAACCTTTAATAATTGTTCCTTCGGCAAGCGTAATATGATCGCTTGCCGTGACACGCACGTCATCCTCGAATGTTCCTGCGAGAAGGACGCCAGCGCCATAAATAGTCACGGGACCCGACGCGCCATTAGTAAGCGCTACCGTTCCACCAGCGAGAAATGCGTCTTTTGGATGTCCGGAAACGGTTATGGCCCCACCAAGCGCAACAACATCCCCGCCAACCGTATCTTCGATAACCACACTGCCGCCCACGGCGCGTACGTCCCCTTTCACTGGACGCTGAACATCTATCGAACCTCCGAAAAGAAGCGCGTCGCCCCCAACGGGTGCCGAGATGGACAACGTACCACCCGCAATCGAAAGATCAGCAGGCGTCGCGGTCGCAATTCGGACGTCGCCACCCGTGAGATACACGTTCGTGGAAGAGGCGTCGGCAAAAAGTACGGTCTGCTTACCGAGGAAGGTAGCAGCAAAAGAAACATCCGGAAGGAGGAAGACGAGGGCCGCGATGAGGAAAATCCGCAGCTTCATACGAAACTATCCTACCACAGCAAGCGGTGGAGGAGCGTACCGGCGATAGAGAACAAACGCGATGCCGAGAAGGAGGAAGGAGGCCCCCGCCGAGGCAAAGCAGTAAATGCAGATGGCTTTGATGATGAGCAGCTGTATGAGAATGAACACGAAGGACGCTACGGCCCCGCCCGCGGTAAGCCAGTAGAGCGAACGATACGCGAGGCGCTTGTGCGTAAACGCGGTAGAAGCGACCAGCGTAAAGAGGAGGCCATAGAATAGAACACCGTAGAGTGCGAGTGGGATACCCAAGACCTGCGAATACTGACTCTGTGCAACAGCATTGCAGCCATCAAGCCCCGTAATATCGCAGGTGAGCGCGGTCTGGTTCTCTTCGTTTGCGTAGATGTACCACGAGTCGGCAACCCCGAACAAACAAAGGAAAATGAAAAGCCCAATGAGAACCCCTTTCTTCATGGAAACCCATACTACCCTTCCCAACCAATGAAATCAACGACGGGGTATACTTCCTCTATATGGAACCGATGAAAAAAAGCGATGAGCAACTCAAACAGGAGTTGACTCCTGAGGAGTATAAAGTCCTACGGGAGGGCGGGACAGAAGCACCATATTCCGGTGAATTCCTCAACCACACCGCTTCCGGCATGTATACCTGCAAAGTATGTGGCAATCCCCTTTTCAACTCGAAGGATAAACTCGACTCCGAAAAAAGCGGTGCGGGGTTGCGGGGTTGGCCCTCCTTCTCCGACCCAGCGGTCGCTGAAAACATTGGCTTGCGCCCCGACGATTCACTCGGCATGCACCGCACGGAAGTCTACTGTAAGCACTGCGGCAGCCACTTAGGCCACGTCTTTGACGAACACATAGAAGGAAAGGACCAGAAGCATTACTGCATCAATTCCGTATGCTTAGGATTTGAAGAGGATGGAAAATAAGACTGAGATCGCAGTATTTGGCGGGGGTTGCTTCTGGTGCACGGAAGCAGTGTTCAAGATGCTGCGCGGCGTGAGGGCGGTTGAGCCGGGCTATGCGGGTGGAGAAAAGCCGAACCCGACCTATCTTGAGGTCGCGAATGGAAACACGGACTACGTCGAAGTCGCACGTGTTGAATACGATCCTTCTCAGATCCGTTTCCGCGATCTTATGACCGTTTTCTTTGGGAGCCATGACGCGACGCAACTCAATCAACAAGGCAATGACGTCGGGACTCAATATCGCTCGGTAATTTTCTATACGACCGATGAGCAGAAACACGACGCCGACGAATTCATCGCCGAGCTCCAAGTTTCAGCAGCAGGCGGCGACCCTATCGTAACCACTGTCGAACCGCTCACCAACTACTACACCGCAGAGGACTACCATAAGGACTACTTCGCAAACAACGCGAATCAGGGATACTGCCAAGTGATCATCGCGCCGAAACTCCAGAAGGTGCAGAAGCAGTTTGCCGATCTTCTTAACGACGCCTCGAAGCATACATAACTTACCCCAAAAGCATTCGACAAATAGTAGAACTTGTACTATAAATCACCCGGACTCAAACTAAAGGAGGCGGTAATGACCGCAACTGGACAAGTAGTAGTGTTCCCTCAATTTTCTGGAATTAGATGCCTCATGATGCCCTACATTCAGGGCGACGCAGCATCGATTCCAGATATCTATGCCCCCTATCAGGACATCGTTGAATCAGTGTTCGTGAAGAAGGGCGATCTCGGCTTCCTGACCATCGACGAGTCTCTCGCTTCGGCAGGAAAACCGCACCGCGGACAGCGGGCGCAGTACGAGAGGGCACTTCATACCGAAGCTGGGAAGCACCCAGTCAACCCGTTGTACATGTGGGGAGGGCAACCCACCCCCGGGTACGGTTGGGGTTCCCCACCTCCTCGACAGACTCCAACTCCCGCTCCGATCGAATGGGGATGGGGCAGACCCTCTCCGTATCGGTGGGGCTCAAACAACAAAAGTCTTGTTACACTCGATCGGGATGTCAAAATTCTGCTCGCGAATAACCTCGACGACAGTTGCGCTGTGTGGGATGCGGAACACGAAGACACCTCGCTCGACGGCGATATCGGACACGCTGCCGATATGTATCCATACAGCGACGCGACCTTCCTCAAAGCGGGCGAAGTGCACCGCATCGGCATCCTGACGCCGCACGAAAGCCTGCCAGTCCTTGAGAACTTCAACAGACAGTTCTTGAGAATCATCTCATCGGGCGTCCATGGGCGTGAGGAGTACTTCACTCGCAATCCCCTTGTGCCCCTGCATTAAATACAACGTTCAGGCCGACTAGCTCCTGAACTCTGGGCCCACCCAGGCGAAAGGTTCGCCTCGGTGGGCCTTCTCGTTTTCGTAGAGAGCTGGAGAGCAACCTTATTTCTATACTAAGGGTTCTAGAGACTAGAGGGACCGGACATTGAGAATAAGAACCATCGAGACCGCGTTACTGCAGTCTTATCGTGCGCATTCGCTCACGATTTATCCGATTACCAGATTATCCTATGGGTATACTTCAGGCACTCGGTCTCGGACTCACGATTCTTGTTCTCAAAGCATCGGTCCCCGAGGTCTTCTCGCACATCGAACACACCGCTGTCGCATTCTTGAACGGCGCTGAATCATCCGCCATGGCCGCATCTGCGCTCATTGCGAATGCTCACGCTTTTCATCTGCCTCAGCCGTAAGTTCGACTAACCAAAACCGGACGCTTCGCGTCCGGTTTTTGTTTGGCAATACGAAAACACGTCCCGCCGGTGAACCGACGAGACGCGTTTTCTAAAGGCACATCGACTACATCGACGGACCTGCCGGAGCAGCGGGAGCTGCAGGAGCAGCCGGTGCCTTGCCCTTGCCGCCGAGGAAACCTGCAGCAAGAAGCACGACGCCGAGCACGACATGGAGCCAGTGGTCCGCATCGTTTGCCTCAACAAGACCGAGGAGCATTCCACCGGTCGGGATAAGCACGAAGCCGAGTACCGCGATGAGGAGGTACACGACGCCGAGGATCTTGAGCCAGAGGCCTGACTTCATCGGCGCCTTGAGCGCAACGACAATAAGGATAATGCCGAACACGAGATGCACGATGTCGTGGAGCGTGTTGGTATCGAAAATCGCACCTGCACCGACGAGCGGATTCGGGACGAACATACCGAGAAGACCCACGAGAACAAACACCACACCGAGCACGAGAGCAAGCTTCTTAGCCATATGATTCTTTAGTTTATAAGAGGCCGTAGCGGCCTTACCCCTATAAGTATAGCCGCTTTATGTAGGGCCGACTGGGTAAACGAGTTCCTTGTGGATAGCCTTACCGACTGAATAGCCTTTATATAAGCCATTTTCTAAAACCTATCCGAACAGCGGCCTCTTCAGCCCACTCACCCACCGACTCGAAAGAATGAAGTGCAATATGGACCAAGCGGTGTAGTAGAGCGGACCGAACAAATATTTAAGGAAGGATATGGCATCGATGAAGTAGAGAAAGAATAGTGTTGCCCCCATCACCGTACAGAGCGCGACCTCGCTCCAGTAACGAAGTGCACGCGCAGTACCTGATACCTTCATCCCGTACGCGATGTACCAATTTACGAAATGCAGGAGGCTTAAGACACCGAACGCTGTATAGAAATGCGTACCGAACTTAAATACCATGAGAAGGGCTCCCACATAGCAAAGATACACCTCGGTGCGTGAGGGCGGTATTCGGGCTACCACCGAACGCAGAGCCAGAACGGCGAGACCGAAACCAACAAGAAGCATGATGACCGTTTGATATACGGGAGATGAGGGAAGGAGCGATATTGAGGTAAAGAGGGCCGTAACGATGCCTGCAATGATCCCGTTCTTCCACGTAAGCGTCTCTCCGTGCAAATAGAATTCATCTACGCTGAAATGGAGTGCGAACGCCGCAATACCAAGCACATAGATCGGGAATTCGTAACCGACCCAGAGAAAATACCCAACGCCAAGGGCGATAGATGCCGCGGCGACCAGTGCATACCGGGAGGTAATCTTCCCTGCTCGATATTGATACAGCATCGCGAGATTGATATGACCCCACGCAACAATAACGAAGGTCATGAGTATCCAGTCATTCGGGAGGAGCGCGAAGAGCGCGAAGAGCGCGAATGGCAGCCCGATATCGCGAAGAAGCATCAGAAAGCCCTGAGAACGAATGATTGAAATGGAAAGACTGGTCATATCAGCCAAAGAGAGGTTTTTTGAGCCCGCTTACCCAGCGGCTTGAAAGCACGAAATGCCAGAGCGTCCATGCCGTGTAATAGTACGGATCGAAGAAATACTTGAGTGCTGGAACGCCAAGCATGTAGAGATAATAAAAACCGAAACCAGCGACAGTAAATAGCGCTACTTCCCTCCAATACTGGACTCGCCGCGGCGGCATATCGTTAACCTTGATACCGTAGCCAATGTACCAGTTCGCGTAATGCAGCAAACTCACCACTGCGATAGTCGTATAGAGAGATGCGTTGTAGGTAAATGCTCCTATAAGAAGACCCATGTAGAGCAAGTAGAGTTCAGTACGGGAAGGAAGCTCCTTGAGCACAAGTAACCGAAGCAAGAATGCAACGCCCACGATTGCTGCAATATACGGCAAGAAGACCGCAAAGACAGGCCAGCGCGGAAGAAGAGAGACCACGGCGAACAGGGCGGCGAAGGCGGCGACGGTTATGGCACCACGCCACGTAAGCGTCTCCCCGTGCAGATAGAACTCGTCGACTGCTCCATGGAGCCCGAAGAACGCGACAGTCAATACAAAGAGCGATATATTGCTGTCAAATAATACGAAATAAGCGAGTGTCAGCACCACCAGTACCGCAACAACACTCAAGTAACGCGCATTCACCTTTCCGGAACGATACTGATACAAAGGCGCCATGTACAGATGGCCCCACCCGATACAGATATAGATTAGGAGAACCGTGGATTCCGGCAGAGCGTGCGCAATAGAAAAAAGCGCGAGCGGCAGCCCGATGTCGCGAGCAAGCATTATGGCCTCTTTTGACTGAAGCGCTGGGAGACGAATTACGAGCGAAGACGCCATGGAGTCGATACAAAGGACAAGGTTATATGCACCAGCGTCCAAGCTTGATAGGTTGAGAGCGCAAAGAAGAACGCGAGCCACGGAGTCTGATTATTTAGCTCATAGAATACGAAGAACGGCAGCACGAACAGTGTCGCAAGGAGGGTTTCCGTCCAATACTTCCGTGCACGAACCGGGTCAGTTCGCAAACGGAAACCATACGCCACCGCCCAGTTCGCGAAATGCAAGAGCGTCATAACGACGACAACTTTGACCGGATCTGAAAAGACGACAAACCCAACGACTGATACAAGTTCAATAAGAAATATATAGCGTTCCGCGCGGGTAACGGACGAAGACTTCGCTACGTAGCGAACTCCGGCACCGACGAGAAGCGAGAGCCCGAAGAGCGGCACGAAGTTTGTAAGTTGCGGGAATGGAATCGAAAAGACGATGAGCGCATAGAGTGCTGTGAAGCCGATGACAGTCGTGACACCCGCAAGCGAAAGCCGCTCACCATGAAGAGTGAACTCGTCGAATGAAAAGTGCGCTGCGAACATTACGCTTGCTGCAATAAAAAGAGGTAGTGGTCCGTGGTTAAAAAACAGAAAATACACCACGATGCCAACCGCGAGAACTGCTGCGGTGAGGAGATATCGCGGCGTCAGCACCTTTCCTGCCCGATACTGATACAGTGCCGCCATGAAAAAGTGCGTGTACCCGAATACCACGAACGCGTACCCAGCCCATATGTAAGGGAGAAAAAAGAAGACTCCGCATAGTGCGGGGAGCAGGAGCTCCCGGAGAGGACCAACAGGATACTGCAGGGCGCGGCTTTCGGTCATGTATCTAGAGTATATCAACAGGAATGGAGGAACTTCGAGACGACACCCACGGTGGCTGAGACGTCGCTGCGCTCAAAAGCGCATAGTATAGAATTACACTCATGATTCCGCGGGCCGTTTTCATCCTCATCATTCTCGTCGGCGTCGGCGTGGCGCTTACTACCCTTCTCAACCGAGCGGCTGTTTCAAACTCCTTTTCTTGTAAGAACTGCAACGTCATTGTCATTTCCATTGAAAACCTCGGGGCGAAGTACACATCACTCTTTGACCCGACGCTTGATACAACACCGTTTCTTGCTTCGCTTGCCGACCAGAGTATCGTATTCGATCACGCATACGTACAAGCTCCTTGGGATTTCGCGTCCCATGTCTCGATGTTTACCGGACGCTATCCTTGGGATCTCGGCATATGGACGGACAAAGACGCTATTGCAAGCTCCACGCTAACAATCGCAAAAGTCCTGCGCGCCTCCGGATACGATACGGCGGCCTTCTCTAATACAGCGCTTCCGAGTCAGGCATACCGAGTCCGAGCTGGATTCGATGAATTTGTAAGCAAACCTGTTCCGGCCGGAACAAGCGACATACCCAAGATATTTACTGAGGCGACTTCGTGGCTCAGCGCGCGCACAGATACCCAGACGCCTTTTTTCCTTTTCATCCATCCGCTCGAAGTTTTCATTCCCTACGGATCGCGCGAATCAGGTACCTACGTTTCGTCGTCAGAAATTGGAGCAATAAATTCACAGGCCAGAGGCCCGACACGCGAAGAGGCTGCGCGCTCGCTCGCCGGATATAAGGAAGACGTGCGATCAGTCGACACAGCACTCAAAGAATTCTTCGGCCGCCTCGCCGCAAGTGGACTTCGTTCAAATACAGTAGTCATTATCACCTCAGGAGCAGGAGCTGAATTCGGAGAACACGGCAGCGTCGGCCTGCATGCATTTTCGCTCTACAACGAAAGCATACATGTACCGCTCATGATTATTCTTCCACAAAAAACCGCAAAGCGTATTGGAGGAAATGTGGAGCTGCGAAGTCTTCCAGCTACCCTGCTCGACATTCTCAACCTTCCTGAAGAACCTGCGTTCGAAGGTGCTTCCCTTGTGGAAGCCATGCGTACGGAAACCGCTCCTCAAAGCATAAGTATGGCGCAGACCGGAGAGACTCGCTCCCACTTCCTCTCCGTGTATCTACAGAATTCTATGGCTACATCGGTACAGTCCGTACTGATACCGGGTGGCGCACGGTTCGCACGGACTGCCTCGGCCGTTTCGTGGCCTTGGCACGCACTTCGAACGCCGGACGGCGGGGTGCATCTGTACCGCATCGATACCGATCCTAGTGAGCAGCAAGATTTGGGTTTGCATCCCGTTCTCTCCCCAAAAGATAAAAAGCTGGTAGACGAACTCGTTGTAAAACTTCTGCTCATTCCGAGCCAATAACCATGTACCACTACCTTGTAGACTCTGTGCGAAAGAGTTCGGTTCTTCTCATTCTTCTTGCGAGCACGCTAGGAGCGCTCGGTGAGTCTTTTTCCATTCTCTGGTTTTGTGCACCAATCGGGTTAACGCTTTTCTTCGTCGACATCTGGCATACCGCAAAAAACAAGACGAGTGCTGCGTGGCGCGGATTCCTCTTCGGCATCGCAACGGCAGGAGCGGGTATCGTATGGTTCTGGGATACCATTCCGCTCAATTGGCTTCATGTGAGCGACCCATGGATTGAGGGACTCGCGGTCGGCTCCATGTGGTTTATGGCGTCGGCGAGCATGGCTCTCGCAACCGCTCTCACTGCAGTGCTTCTTTTCCTCATACGAAAAAGCCGTTTTGGTCCGCTCAGCGCAGCATTTCTTTGGACCCTCGAGGGTCACGGACGTATGTGGGGATTCGCCCTTATTACCCTCGGCCGTGAATCGCTCTTCGGTCCGCACTTTTCAGTTACCTCCCTCGGCTACACCCTAGCTGAGAACCCGTACCTTCTTCAATTTTCGAGACTCGGCGGCATCACCGTACTCGATTTCGTTGTAGGATTTCTTGCCGCATGTGCTGCAACCCTCCTACTTGGGAATAAACACTCTCCGAAGCATGTAGTGGAAGTTGCGTGCGCTGGGGCGCTCCTTCTTTGTGTTCCCGCATTCCTTACCGTGCCAGCGCCCTCTCAAAACACGAGCAACCCGTTTAAGGTGACGATAGCAAGTCCTGTAGCACCAATCGACGATTCTTATAACGCCGGCCGAGTTCGACTGCTCATGGAAGAAATAGCCGCGCAGGGAGAACCGTATCCAGATATGATAGTGGTTCCTGAAGGATTCAGTCTCGACCAAGCATATTCTTCGATAGAACTTCACGACAGCGTTCTTAACCTCTTCAAAGGAAAGGACATTCTCATTGTGAACTCTGAGTATCGTAGCGTGACTGAAACTGAAGGCACAACATCGTATGACCGATATATAGCGCCGACGAAACCCGGTTCCGTAGAGCATGCGACGCTCTATTACTACAGCACCGTCCATGGGAAAATTGCTTCGTACGCAAAAATGTTCTTGATGCCGCTCGGCGAGTACCAACCATACACGACGTCACCGGTACTTTCCCTGTTCGGGGACCCCGAAATAGATCAGTATCTTACCCGTCTGCGTTCGCTCGTGCGCGGCTCGGAGACAGTTGCGGTGCCATGGAACGGAAAGATAGTAGGCGCGTTACTCTGCTCCGAATCCATATCGCCGTACCTCTTTCACGACCTTGCAGCGAACAAAGGCGCTTCAGTCCTCGTTGAGCTATTCAACCCAGCATGGTTCCGCGGTTCACGTACGCTCTCAGAGAAAATGGAGCAGATAGGAAAAGTGCATGCCGTCCGGAACCGTGCATGGTATCTCCAATCAGCGAATGCCTCTCCTTCGTTCATCATCGATCCAACAGGACGAGTCGTGACTCGCTCCGATGGTCATACCGTATCGTTTCTCTCGACCACTATCCCGTAACGCCTACCGAAAGATGAAATTAGAAATCTTGGAACTGCCAGAACGCAAACGGCGGTGTGTAGGTAACCGCAAGAACAGGATCTTGGCTTGTCCCCGTCTGTTCTGAAGAGTACGGGTTTGCATAGGTTCCTCCGACTGTGCCCGGATTCGTGTTGGTCGTGTCGTGTCCTTCCCGAATACCGAGACAGGTAATACCGCTTCCAAAACCAGAACCACTCATGACAATAATACCGCCGGCGCCTGAGCCGCCACCAGAACCAGAGTCATCAGGCGCGCCGCCGCCGCCGCCGCCATAGAGACCTCCATTAGCACCATATACGAACGAATTGTCTCCTGAACCGCCACCGCCTGCGCCTGCGCCATGCGTACTATTCCAATCCGTGCCATCGCCACCCGCTCCGCCACCAACAGTGCCATCGCCGCCTCCGCCTCCGCCTCCGTTCGTGCCGCCTGTATTTGCCGCGCCGCCACCAGAACCAAGAGGACCATTGCCGCCAGCGCCGCCAGTACTGCCAGATCCAGCACTTCCTGCAGCGCCGCCGCTCGCACCCCCACCCCCACCCCCACCCGTGCTACTTAAGCCTCCGTTAGCACCTGCACCAGAAGGGCCCCCGGCACCCCCACCCCCACCCCCACCCCATGACCCAGCACTCCCTCCTGTACCGCCAGATACCTTTGTAGTCCCAATACCAGATCCAGACGCGCCGCCAGCACCACCGGTTCCGACCGAAGCGCCGCTACCTCCTTTTGCACCAACCACCACTGCACTACCAGCAATAGAGGCGCAATTTGAGGTTGAGTTACAGAAATACGTATCCCCGCCAGCGGTTGAAAAGCCGCCGCCTGCACCTATTGCATAGGTAACCGTACTCCCTGGCACAAGGCTAACATTCGTTGCTTTCGAATATGCGCCACCACCACCGCCGCCTTCGCCGACACCGCCTGAATTGAATGCTGAGCCGCCGCCTCCACCACCGATTGTTTCAATGGTATTGGTGCCGCCCCAGTTTGGAGGAACGACCCAGCTCGATCCTGAGGTAAGAAAGATCTGTCCAGTTCCAGAGCTTGCCGCACTACACACGCTCTGCTGGCCATTCGTTTTGATCCAGCTGCGACCTGTTGAATTAAGTGTCATTGCGTACGACGTATTCGCTACCATAGAGCTAATATCTTTGCGTTGACCCGAATCTATTCCCTCGGTTGGACTCGTAACAGAACCCGCCTGATCGAAATCACCCACTTCAAGTCCTTGATCGGAATTCTGGGTGGTCTGCACGAGCGTAAAATAATCTTTGGTATCGTTGTGAGAATCCGAGAGGGAACCCGACTCAACGAGGATTAGCGTTGAGGAGCTAATCTTCGAACCATACGGTATGGACGACGTATCGAACGGTAAGAATCCACGGAATATCTGCGTAGTGTAGTACGTGTGACAAGCGACCTTTATGTCGTCACAACCTTCCGGACCCGGAAACTGGACCAGATTGATACCGACGCCAAAAATTGTTGAAGACGTATCATATGAGTACCCGCTACTTGAATCGTGTGCGGTAGTCCAGTCATAGCCGGTATCGGTGGTGTCTACACTCGTATATACATCCCCGTCGCCTGATGCTTTGGTGTATGCCGAGTCCGTCTTTGCGTACGCGACAGGAATCCATGACGAAAGAAATGCTTTCGGGAATACGGTATCAAAAGCTTTTTGCGAAGCGACACCGTACTCTTGGTAGTACCAGGTACCCTCTTTATTGAAGAACTGGGGTTTTGGATAGACGAGCGCTTGTAGTTTCGGCGATCCGTCGTTCCCTTTTCCAAGATCGCGCGTATAGGAGGTTGGAGTTCGCTTCCCAACCACTTCGTCGACAGAGAGTTTTGCTGGGAGTGGCTCTCCTATGTAGCTATACCGGACTCTCGTTTCATTCCCTTCTTTGTAGTGCTCGGAGCTTATTATTTGCTTACCGCGGAGCGCCGCTATCTGTTGCTCAATAGCTGGCAACGGCTTACGCGGAGTGTGGTCAGTGGGCGAAAGTGCTATCCAACCTGCGGCAAGTGACGTTACGACAGCGACGGCCCCGAGCGCGAGCGTGATGAGCGAGTCTTTTCCAGCCGTAGGGAGTTCGTCTTTTTTCATGACTGCGGATAGGTATATAGTAGCAGGTCTACGAATGCCATTTTGCTGAGACAAACGAGAGAAGAATGTGTGCAATTGCCCAGGCGTAATAAAACTGGAGCGCGAAGAAGAGTCCGAAGACTGACGCGCCAAAGTAGCGTAGTGCAGCGAATGCTGCTGCGGAAATTGCGAGCGTGACGATAACCTCAGTCCAGTACCCTTTCGCCTTTCCGGGGCGCTCCGCGACCTTACCCCCATACCAGACATACCAGTTAGCAAAATGGAGAAGGAGTACAACGCCAAGCACTTGTTCAGGAAGGCCGAGCACGAGGGCTAGAACAAAAAGAGACGCTTCGACAAACCAGAGATAGCGCTCGGTACGAGAGACCGGAGTGCGACTTACGAATGTCCGGACTGCGATACTCGCTGCAAGTAAGAAGCTCGCAATAATTGGGACAACGACAAGATGTGGATAGATCACAAGGAGAATGAGCGATGAGAACATCGCTACGAATCCCCCGATCGCTACCCAACTACGCATACTCAGCTTCTCTTCGTGGAGCGTACACTCGTCAATAGCGAAATGGAGTGCAAAAAGAATTCCCGCAACAATGAGAATCGCGGTCACACCACCACCCGCCGTAAAATACAGCGCACACGCTGCGAAGGTAAGAAGCCCGACAAGTGCGTACCACTGGTTCATCTTTTTCCCTCGATACTGATAGAGGTAGGCCATTAAAAAGTGTGCTTGACCGACAACGAGAAAGGCATCGATAATGAACTGTTTTGGGAAGTAGAGGCTAGCCAAAATAGCGACTATCGGGAACGCAAAGTCACGTATCGTGCTTTTTTGTGGCGCAGGGGCAGAGGGTGCAGCAGATGCGGTGAGCGAAGCTTCCATTTCGAAAGTATATCAAGTCGTCGGAGTCGTACTTCCTGTTTCTGGGACCGGTTCGGGTTCTGGGGTTGGCTCTGGCTCTGGTGTTGGCTCAGGTGCAGGAGGTGTAGTGGTTGCCTCGGGAGTTGCTGGCGGAGGCACTTCGGCAGGCGGCGAACTCGGTGGTGGAGTTGGTGACGGCTCTAGAGTTTGCTGCGGTGACGTCGTTGTAGCGTGTGATGCACCTGCCTCGGCGAGTCGGCGAGCTTCTTCTGCTTCGGTCGAAAGGAGTGTGGTTATTTGAGCCGGAACCGGACTTTCAACCACCGGAGGTGCTGAAATAACCGGTTCATACCCAGGAAATGTTTCTTGCGTCGGATCGATGAACTTGCCAATGATACCGTCGTATTCGGTCGTCACCGTCTTTTGCGAGACACCGCGCGCACGCTGAATAGCCTGAGTCTCTTTAAGACGGGTGAGTTCATTATCCGTAAGCTGTGCGAGCTCCTTTTCGACGAAGAGCCCGAGATCTCCGCCTTTTAGTGCGTTTTTCGCAACCTTTAAGGTTGTAGGTCGTATCACATCCGTCCACACCGAGTCGTCGTTGACGTCGATGGTATAGAGACGATAGTTCACGTAGTAAGTAATCTCGTCTTCGGTAATTCCGGTAATCTCGACTCTCGGCTTGTAGCGAGTAAGGTCGACATTCACGATGTACGTATTATCGATACTCTGTACGGTCTGCTGCTTCGAGACTACCGCCTGCTGCACCTCCGGATTAGTCGCCGCCAGTGCTCCCCCACCACTCATCACGAGAAGCGTAAAGATAATAGGAACTATATTATTGTGCGCGACAAAGTCAGCTGCAGCACTTCCCCTGCCTGGCATTCCTGACTCTGCCTTCGGAGCGATATCGAATTGCTGCATACGGTTGTTCATAAGTATACGTTAGAAGTTAGGCGTCTGGCTTCCGAGAATCTTGAGCGTCGAGGTTCCCATGGTTGCGAGGAAGCTCCATACGTCGCATTTGTTTGCACTGGTCGTTTGCGTTGGAATGGTGCCGCCCGGCCAAAGCACCTGCGTTCCGAACGAAAGTGCGCCCCCGGTACCGTTTGGATTGCAGACGGTGAGTACGAGCTTCTGGCCTTCCACGAAACCAGAGAAGCTTATGGTCGTTGCCGAGAAACCGAGACGGACCAGCTGCTGGTTTCCGTTACGCCAGTCAACCGTCATTGACGTCGAGGTTGCGAGGGTATTTTCCGCAACGACGATGGCTTTCCCGGTCGCGACCGAAATACCAGCCCATGGCGTCGAGGAAGCGACGCCGATGCCGGTCTCCGCGATGATAGAACCGTTACCTGACGGCGCGCCTGACGGACAGCCGTTCGTGCTGCCGGAACCGCCGCTACAGACCCAGAGATTGCCATCGTTGAAGAGCGAGTCGGACCCTGATGGGTAGGCGAAGAGGTCGCCGGTGGAACCTACCTGAAGCTGCGTGTAATTCGTCTGGTCGTACGCGATTGCGACCTGCGCATTGGCTACGGTTCCCGTGACCGAAAGATTGCGCCACGGCGTTGAAGAACCTATACCAACGTTGCCCGCACCCGTGAGCGTAAAGAGATTCGAGGTAGTCGAAGAGATGATCTGGAAGTTATTACTTGCCGAGTTGTTGATCAAGCGGAAGTCGAAGTCTTCTGCAGTGAGGTCGGCCCAGTCGAAGTACTGAGCAACGCCAGCCGAGCTAGCCTTCATCTCGATGGCTCGGCCAGAATCGCCGCCGACCGTCGTCACACCGGTATTCGTGACTGTAAGCGTACCTGTGAGGGACGGACTCGCAGAGAATACGAGCACGCCGCCGCTACTACCTGTTTCGTCAGAAATCTGTCCCGCGATACCGGACGAAGTCGTGACTGCCGTGAATGCGGATGTGCCGTTACCTACCAGAAGACCGGTAAGCGTTGTGGCGCCCGTACCGCCACCGCCGACCGCAAGCGTACCGGCAAGCGTATTTGCAAAGGTGATGGTGTTACCAGAACCGGTAATCGTGGTCGATGCGGTAAGACCATTGAACGCAGTTGAGGACGTCGCGAGCGTAATGGTGCTGCCGGTCTGCGTTTGACCAGTCGGGCCAATCGCTGTGATACCGCCGCCAGCACCACCCGACACGCAGGTGTTGTTTATCGCAAAGCAGCCAGTCGTTAGATTAATTCCTGCACCGAAGGTTGAAGTGGCAGTGCCAGTTACATCGAGCTTAGCGGCAGTCGTCGAGCCAGTCGAAGAATCGAAGGAGAAGAATGACGAGGTGGTCGTTGCGAAGGTGCTTGGCGAGGAAGTCGAGATATAGAGCTTGTTGCCGATTGCGCGGAAGTTATACGGCGCAGCTGTCGATGAGCCGTCTGCAAGGGTGAGTTGTGGCTTGGTGGTATCTGCAAGTGTAAGTTTCCATTGAGGACTCGTTGTTCCGATGCCGACGTTGCTGCCACTGGTCACATACAGTGCTGGTCCGCCAGTGACCGTCCCACCCCAGAGGCCGATGCCTGCGACGACTCCATTTCCGTATGCACCAACGCCTCCCGCTTCGGTTCCATTTGCGCCATAGCGCGAAACCAATCCGCTACCCGACGTGACTATGTTGAGCGTCTCTCCGCCAAATGCTTGCACGAAATTCAGGGCACCGTTTGATCCGTTAAGCGAGACTGACGACTTTGCCCACGGCGTCGTCGTACCAACACCGACATTACCGCTTCCTGTTGCAAAGTATGCAGCACCAGAAGCACTGACAACCGTTGTTGACGCGTATGAAAGCGTAAGAACATCGGTGGTTCCACTGTAGGTAAGCTGCGCATCGTTTACGAGACGTGTTCCGTCGTAGTACGTAATACCGTTGGTGGTACCAAATGATGTTGCATTCGTGCCGCCACTTGCTATGCCAAGCGTACCGCTAATGTTCGCGAGTGTCGTCGTCGCGACCCAGCTCGGAAGACCGTTCACGAGACCGAGCACAAACCCGTTGGTACCCGCCCCAAAGAGCGACGATGTCGCAATTGCCGTGACGTTACCAGTTGCCGAAGTGTTATTCACGAGGACGGAGTTCGCTGCAATCTGCGCAAGGTTGGTGAGTGCGACGCCGTTGGTTGCGAGTGAGAGGGTTCCTGCTGCTCCGCCGACGAATGCGCCGAGAGTGCCTGAGTAGCTGAAGGCGCTTGAAAGAGCTGGTGCAGTTGTGGCGACTGACGTGAGTGCGTTGGTGCCGTTTCCGTAAAGGAGTTGTGAGCTGGTGAATGTTGTTTGGCCCGTACCGCCGTTTGATACCGCAAGCGTCCCCGAAATCGTTGAGAGCGTGGTGGTAGCAACCCATGTTGGGACACCGCCAACGAGTGCGAGTGTGTAGCCATTGGTGCCGGCCGTAGTCGTTGAGAGCGCTGAAGAGCCGTTGCCGTATGGAATGGCGCCTGATTGGATAGCGGCCCAGCCGGTGCCGCCGTTACCAACAGGGAGAACGCCGGTGATATCTGACGCAAGATTGATTGCGGCGGTCGATACAGCGCCTGCGGTTGCTTTCAAGAAGCCTGAGAGTGAACCGATCGAAAGTGAGCCGAAGAAGGCGCTGGTTGAGGATGCGTACGAAGCACTAATACCGGTCGAGGAAGCGTATGGGAAGGTAGAGGCGGTTGTTGTTGTCGCCGTGAAGTATGCGGCCACCGCCTGGCCCACGACGGAGAGTTTGGCGTACGGCGAAGTAGTACCGACACCGAAGTTACCGGTGGTGTCAACGCGCGCCTTTTCGACGTTATCAATGCCGAACGCAACAGCGTAGAGTACGGAATTGCTTTCAACGCGGAACGCACCGTCGGAAATAATGTCACCTCCGCGCAAGCTGTCGCCAGTGTTCTGGATCTGAATACGAACGCCCGACGAGCCAGCGATTGTTAGTTTCTGCGAAGCATTCGTGGTTCCGATGCCGACGTTACCCGCATTCGAGACGATGAAGTTCGTCGCGGTTGAAGAACCCACTACGAATTGTGGGCGTGTACTAATGGAATTTGCATTTACCGAAAGTAAGCCCCATGGCGAGGTCGAACCCACGCCAACATCGCCATCGCTTTGTATAAGTAATGCTGCGCCCGTTTCTCCAGAAAGCGTCGACGGGTTGAAATAGAGAGCAGCCGGACTTGCGCTGCCGTTCCCTGTTACCCCAATTTCGTAGCGTCCAACGTTACCAGCAGCAAAGTCGATCCATGTATAGTCGCCACCAGCAAGCGCGTTAAGTGCGAGCGCCGCGCCGCCAGTACTGCCGTCAATACGTACCGTACCCGCAACGTTATTCGAAGTGACCGGATCTCCCTTCACGTTAAGCGGAGTGATCGGGTCAACTCGACCAATACCAACATACCCTTCGACGATAAGGCCATTTGTTGGAGCCGCAGACGTGCCTGCATATGAAGAACCGATTGCGGCACTGCCGCTCACATCAAGACGATTTTGTGGAGTAATCGTGCCAAGACCGAGATAGTGGTTGAGAGAATTCCAATAGAAGTTGCTGTTGTCTTGAGTGAGTGTCGTACCGTTGCTGTAAATGACAGAGCCGGCGGTGAAGGATGTCGCACCAGTACCTCCCTTCGATACTGCAAGGGTACCCGAAATCGTCGAAAGCGTGGTGGTTGCCACCCACGTTGGGACACCTCCTACAAGTGCGAGTGTGTAGCCATTCGTTCCTGCGGTCGTCGTTGAAAGCGCGCTTGATCCGTTTCCGTACGGAATTGCTCCGGACTGTATTGCTGCCCAACCAGTACCACCATTCCCCACGGGTAGAGTACCTGTCACCTGCGACGCAAGATTCAGTGTTCCCGAAATCGTCGACAGCGTCGTCGAAGCAACCCACGCTGGTGCTCCGTTTGCGAGAGCGAGGATGAAGCCGTTGGTGCTGGATGCGACTTTGGCGAAGGTGGTTGCTGAGTTTGCGTACAAG
>LFCK01000002.1 GCA_001189095.1 Parcubacteria bacterium C7867-001 | reverse complement strand
CTGACCGTTCGTTCCAGCAGTCGTTGTCGAGAGTGCGCTCGTGCCGTTGCCGTATGGAATTGCGCCGGACTGTATTGCTGCCCAGCCGGTGCCGCCGTTGCCGACCGGAAGAACACCGGTCACGTCGGCGGCGAGATTCACGAGTGCCGTCGAGACAACACCTGCGGTTGCTTTCAAGAAGCCTGAGAGCGAACCGACCGAAAGATTTCCGAAGAAGGCGTTCGTCGATGATGCGTACGAAGATGAGAGTCCTGTTGTCGATGCGTAGGTTGCCGTAATGCGATCTGCAGTCTTGTTGTAGGTAAAGCCAGCATCACCACCGAAGCTTCCACCATCATTGAACTGGACCTGTGTATCACTACCCCCCGGCGTACCACTTCCACCGCTGCCTGTAATGTTGAGCGACGACGTCGACATAAGTGTGTAGCCGCCCGAACCGTTGCCGACCAAGAGTTCTCCGTAGCTCGGCGTTGTCGCAGTCCCAGTACCTCCGCGATTCACCGCGAGCGTGCCAGTCGTATCAGAAAGAGCGATTCCAAGCGATGAAGTTGCGAACGCAACGACATTTCCCGTTGAGCCCGTGTTGTTTCCAAGAATTGAATTCGCGGCAATTTGCGCGAGCTTCGTGAGACCAACTCCGTTCGTCGTAAGCGAGAGCGTGCCATTCGCTCCACCGACGAGCGCACCAAGGGTTCCTGAGTATGAGAATTCGCCGCTCGTTGCAAATGACGTCGTCGCAACATTTTGAACACCGCCAGTTCCCGCACCGTACAAAAGATTTCCCGAAGTGAAAGATGTTTGCCCCGTTCCCCCTCCTGCGACCGTGAGCGTTCCTGAAAGTGTCGGGGTGAACGTAAACGCACCCGATGAATTAGTTATGTTGAAGCCGACCGTTTGACCGTTCGACGTCGCACTTGAAGTCGCAAACGTTATCGCACCTGTCTGTGCAGAACCACCCCCCGTCTGCTGGATGGAGAAGACACCGTTGTTGATTGATGAGGTCGCGACCCACGTTGGCACACCACCAGAGAGCGCAAGAACGTAACCATTCGTACCAGCGGACGTTGTCGAAAGTGCAGAAGAGCCGTTACCGTATGGAATTGCGCCACTTTCGATAGCCGCCCAGCCGGTGCCGCCGTTTCCAACCGGCAAAATACCGCTTATATCCGACGCAAGACTGATTGCCGTCGCTGAAACGACACCCGCCGTGGCTTTGAGGAAGCCTGAGGCAGAACCGAGCGTGAAGTTCCCAGCGAAAAGGTTCGTCGACGAAGCATAGGAGCTCGAGACTCCTGTCGTTGACGCATACGGGAAGGTCGACGCCGTCGTCGAGGTTGCGACAAAGCGCGGTCCAGTGATCGTGTTGTAAGCCGTTACCGTTCCGCGTAGAAGCGAGCTGCCAACAACTTCAAAAATATTTCCTGTCGTCGACGTCGCGCTGCTGCCGATGATGACAACATTCGTGGTATCAGCTGGATACACCGCAAGACTGTCCGACGTTGTCGCCCACGCACCAGCACCTCCACTTCCAAGAAGATCAGAACCCCACGCGGGATACCCTCCAGAAATCTTCAGCACTTGTCCGCTCGAGCCAACGGGAAGTCTCGCAAGATTTCCTCCCGAATCCGCATACAAAATATCCCCCGGTGTATACGACACGAGTCCAGTGCCGCCACTTGCAATACCGAGCGTTCCCGAAAGCGTAAATGTTCCAGAACTCGTAATCGGACCACCAGCGAACGAAAGACCTGTTGAGCCGCCATCAATAGCAACCGAAGTGACTGAACCATTTCCTGTTCCTCCACCGCCACTTCCTTCGTTGTCATTATCGGATTGACGATCAAGGAATACACCGAGCAGCTGCCCTATACGGAGATCGACATACGCTGGTGTTACCCCTTGGAAGAAGTAATTCGTAACTGGCGTTTTGGTAATGGTCGTTTGCGTTGGTGCAACCACTGCATAACGCGTTGCAGTCGTGTTGGTCGCCGGAGCTGAAACAATCTGATTCGTTATGATCGGCTGCGGCGTTATGACTATCGTGCGCGGACCGAGAAGCGAGGCAAGATATCGCGCGCCGCTCGCGAAGAAATCGTTAATCGTATCGTACGTAAAGAGTGCTGCCTCTTCTCCAACATTGAGCGAATCCTCGTCTGCTGCAACCGATGCGGCGAGCAGCTCATTGCGTGGTGAAGAAGCAAGATGCGTTACTTCGCCTATTGAAAGAACTGCACGTCGCACGTCGCGCGCAACGTCGTTCGTAAAGGCACGATGCGTTTTGAGGATGACCTGCGAAACCTGCTGTGCACTTTCTGTAGCCGCACCAAGCACCGAACCGACTGGCGATATGGGCGCGAGAAGAGTTAGCGCCCCTGTTCCAACAAGAGCGAGGACAAAAGCAAGTGAACCAAATGCGTGCGTGTAAGCGTGGACGAACGGTCGAGTATCCGGTAGATGACTATTGGGTGACTGATGCTCCAGCTTATCCTCTCCAGCGTGGGTCTTGGTTTCGTATTCTTTTTTGCGCTCTTCGGAGAGTGAAGCTGCGCGTGCTTTTTTAACTTCGTTCTTACCCGACACGAAACGCTCGAGAGAAGCACGATCGATCATCCACGAACCTCCGATCAGAGTTGCATCAATTGCGCCCTTCTTGCAGAGCCTCGAAAGATAGCTGTAATGATAGCCGTACAGTTTTGCGGCTTCATTTGTGGAGATAAGTTTTTCTCGAGATACAGACATGCGATAAATGTCGACTCGCTATATTCTATAAGACCAAAACGCCAAACAAGGATTTCCGCTCCCACGAGATTCCAAGATTTTTGAAAGGAAATAGCCACTTTTTTATCCTCAAAAGAGATAGGCTTTTTAGTATCAAAAGAGGGTTATTTTTAGGTCCTTTTAGGATGAAAAAGTAGAAGAAAAAACCAAGAAAATAGGCTCGGCTTGTCGATATTCATCGAAAATACCTTTTATATACAAGAAATCTCGGATGACCGAGATAAAAAAATCAAAATATAAAACATATTCAATCTCGGCATTTTTCTTGGATTCTCTACTAATTTCCAAATAGGTCTTTTGTTTCCAAAAAGTTCTAAGGAGCTTCCATGAGCCCGTGGCGGACTTGCTCCGAATGAGCTTACTACATAAAAATGACGCTCATTTTTGAGTAAAAATTGATCAAAAAAGTGTCGATTTTTTGTGTGGATAACCTAGCTTCGGAGTAGCTAAAAATCGTTGGTTCGCTCCTCCTCGCGCTCATGTATCTGCGCTTCGTCGAGCCCAAGATAGTGACCAATTTCATGCCACAACGTCTCTCGAACAACTTTGCGAACCATCTTTCCATATAACGACGTATCGGTATCGGTGAGTTCGTGAGCCTCTTCGAGAATCGGAAGACGGAAGAGTGTGATGGTGTCAGGCATAGTAGGACCCACTCCATAGAGACTCCCGCGCTCGATATTCGGAATTCCTTGATACAAACCGAGCAAGGTATCGTGCGCACTCAAACCTTCGCGTGCTCGAATGTCTTCGTTCGGCTCATCTTCTATAAGGAGCGCGACATTTTGAATATGCTTTGCAAAGCGCGCGGGGACCTTCGTCCACTCGTCTTCGACTATGGCTTTGAATTCGTTGTCTTCCATGACGAAGGTAGTATATGCTGCTTCTATGCTTTCTTCACTACTGCACGTTTCCCTACCAGAACTTATTCAAAGCGCCGGCTATGTCGGCCTCTTCCTTATCGTCTTTTGCGAATCAGGCATTCCATTCGGATTTATATTCCCCGGCGACACACTTCTCTTCGTCGCGGGTATTGCGAGCACGCAAGGGTTCTTTGAGATTGTTCCGCTTGCGCTCACCGTTACGGTCGCCGCAATTTTGGGCGACAGTGCCGGCTACTGGATTGGACGTAAGCTCGGTCCAAAGATTTTTACGAAAGAGGATTCATTCTTCTTCAATAAAAAACATCTTGAGCGAACGCAGGAGTTCTATGCGAGATTCGGTGGCCGCGCAATTATCTTCGCCCGCTTCCTCGCGGTCGTGCGCACATTCGTTCCGATCTTCGCCGGTGTCGGCAACATGCCGTATGGAAAATTTATTACATATAACATCATCGGCGCGATTATCTGGGGCGCTGGTCTCACCACGCTTGGCCACATACTTGGAAAAACATTTCCGCAGATTCAGGAATACCTCACGCCGTTCATTATCATCATTCTTGTTGTTTCCGTGATTCCCTTCTGGATCGAATTCTATAAAATGCATCGTAAAAACCGCCCGTAACTGGGCCCTTAGCCGACCATCTCGACGAACTGGTGTAAATGGTATACTGGTCCCACACTATTAGTAGGATCCGTATATATGGAAAAAAGCACTACAGGAGGAACATTTATTGAAAAATATGGCACACCGCTTGCGGTTGTTGCTGGTGCGATTATTATCGCGGGCGCATTCGCGTTCGGTCGTCCCGATGCTGCACCGAATGACGACGGCGGCACAGCGAAAGCAGTCGACATTAAAGATGTACAGATGAATGGCGATCCGTACATCGGGAGCCCCGACGCTCCGGTCGTCATGGCGTATTGGTTCGACTACCAGTGCCCATTCTGCAAACAGTTCGACACCACCGTTATGACGCAATTGCATGAGAACTATGTGAAGACTGGAAAGCTTCGCGTGATCTTCAAGGACTTCCAGTTCCTTGGCAGCGACTCGACCGCAGCAGCGCAGTTCGCTCGCGCTATGTGGGACGCATATCCAGACAAGTTCTATGTCTGGTATCAGGCAATGTTCGAAGCGCAGGATGACGAAGGCGATAAGGGCTTCGGCGACCTCGCCTCGATTCAGGAACTTACCAAGAAAATTCCGGGGGTCGACGTTGCTCGCGTGACCAAGCTTATGAATGAGAATAAGTCGAAGTACGATGCAGCAATCGCCGCAAACCGCGCCGAGGCATCGAAATTCGGCGTCAACGGTACGCCAGCAGGCATTATCGGCACCACACTCGTAGCTGGCGCCCAGCCGTACAGCACGATTGCACCGCTCATCGACGCAGAACTCGCGAAGAAATAATACCTCCTCCTAATAAAAACCGGCCCGCGTACGCGGGCCGGTTTTTATTGTGCCTCGTTAGTTGATGAAGGTGAGCGCTTTACCTATTTCACCCGCTCGTCCGGTACGTCCGATACGATGAGTGTAATCCTCATAGGTAGCTGGGAGGTCATAGTTAATGACGTGCGAAACGCCACTAATGTCGAGACCGCGCGCTGCGACGTCGGTCGCAACAAGCACGTTCACATGCGACTGCTTGAAGAGTCCGAGCGCCTTCTGGCGGCGTCCGTGCGTCTTATCTCCATGGATAGAATCCGACTTGATGCCTGCACGATTAAGGTCGCGCGCAAGGCGCTCCACGCCGTGCTTCGTGCGTCCGAAGACGAGCACCTTGGTCATGTCAGGAGCACGGAGGATGTCGACGAGCTGCTCGAACTTCCGACCTGCCTGCGTGTAGACGACGTCCTGATCGATGGTTGCCGCGGTTTCGCGGGTCTTCACCGAAATGCGGACAGGATCCTTGAGAAATTCGTGGACCAGCTTCTCGATATCCTTGTTAAGGGTTGCCGAGAAGAAGAGCGTATGACGATCTTTCGACATTTGCCCGAGAATGAGACGCATGTCGTCAACGAAGCCCATGTCGAGCATACGATCCGCCTCGTCGAGGACGACCGTTGAGAAGTCCTTGAAGTTAATATCGCGACGCTCGGCAAGATCCTTGAGGCGACCGGGAGTACCGATAACGAACGCAGGATCGCGTCGAAGAAGACGGATCTGCGGGACGATGTTGGCGCCGCCGACGCACGTGACCGAACCGAGCTGAAGTCCTTTGCCGAAGCCGAAGAATTCATTCTCTATTTGGATAGCAAGCTCGCGAGTCGGTGCCATGATGAGCACGCGCTCTTTCTGCCCGAGGGCACGGAGCTTGAGGACCTTGTCGATAAGCGGGATGAGGAAGGTCGCCGTCTTGCCGGTACCAGTATTAGCGAGACCGACCACATCGTGGCCCTTAAGGACTTCCGGAATCACCTGATCCTGAATAGGGGTCGGAGTCGTATAGCCCTTGCCGATAATGTTCGCCTTAAGATGGTCGTCAACCGGAAAATCGGCAAACGTATGCTTTGGGACGTACATCGCTTCAGCTTCTATTTTCTCGACTTTGTTGACGAGCTTGTTCACATCGACGTTCATCTCCTGAAAGCCACCGCGTCCGCCACGCTTCCCTCCTCGGGAATCGCCACGCGAACCACGACCGCTATCGCTTCGATTAGGACGGCCTTTCCCCCCGCGTCCACCTGATTTCTGCGCGAACTTGCGGTAGGGACCCTGAAGGTCCGCCGCCGGTCGCGAATTTTTACGCACTATGTAAGTAGTTGCCATTGTAAAATGGATAAATGCCGCGCGTAGAGTAGGAGAACGTTCGCGCGCGAGCTTGATAGTACAAGCGTCTCAAGAGTTTCACCCCAATCTCTCCTTAGTATCTTTGTGGGCGGTCTCGAGAGGCTCTCAAGACATAAAACTAGTCAAAAACGATTGTAGGAGCACTATATCACGCAATTCACCTAAAAGCAAGCAGCGGAATACCCCACCGACGTTTGGCAACGTCGGTGGGGTATTCGACCAGAATAGGTCGAAATTCTCGACTAGGTCCCGCTTATCGGGTTTCTTCCTTGAATGATCCGCACGAGAAACATGATAAGCGCGGCTAACAGAAGCAGGTGGATGAATCCGCCGAGCGTATAGCTCGCCACGAGCCCGAGCGCCCACAGGACGAGGAGCACGACTGCGATGGTGATAAGCATGGTGAAAATCGATTACCTTCTAATGAACTGCCAGTGTAGTCCTTGCCCCATGAAAACCGCATGAGACGAAAAACGCGGCTCAGTGAGCCGCGCTGTAGGGTTTAGTGCCGCACTACTTGAATTCGAGGATAGCGACGAAAATCAAAGCAAGCGCTCCGACGGGAGCAACCAACATAAGCGCTTCCGGAACCTTGAGGGCGGCGACCACCATGCCGGCGCCGAAAGAAAGCGCTGTTGCAGCTGTTGCAATGCCTTTCATTGAATTTTCTCCTTGTACCGAACGAGCTTCGGTACCAAAACCTTACGCGGAAACCAGTATGCGTCAACTAGACGCGGCGAGCCTTCGCGCGATCCTGTTCGGTGAGGAACTGCTTACGCAAACGAACCGATTGTGGAGTGATCTCGAGGTATTCGTCCTCCTGCATAAGCTCGAGACCGCGCTCAATCGTAAGGAGAATCGGCGGGAAGAGGTTTATCGCCTCGTCGTTTCCTGAAGAGCGGACATTGGACTGGTTCTTCGCCTTGGTCGGGTTCACCATCATTTCCTCGCCCTTGCTGGTGTTGCCCACCACCATACCTTCGTACACTTCCGTTGCTGGATGGATGTAGAGTACGCCGCGTTCCTGAAGATACCAGAGTGCGTAGCCGAGCGACTTGCCGGAGGCCATGGAAATCATCGAGCCTACCTGACGCTTCTTTATTTCGCCTGCGTACGGCTTGAATGCAGTGAAGCGCGAAGAAAGGATGCCCTCACCCTTGGTGTCGACAACGAAAATATTCTTGTAGCCGAGAAGTCCGCGTGTTGGACCCTCGAGCGTAAGGCGGACTGAATTATCCTGCTGCGTGAGGTTCTGGAGCACGAATGCGCGCTGGCCGAGCTTTTCGATAATGGCGCCTTGGAATTCGCTTGGAGTATCAATAATGACTTCTTCGTATGGCTCAAGTTTCTGTCCGTTCTCTTCGCGGATGATGACCTGTGGCTGGCTGACCTGCATTTCGTATCCTGCGCGGCGCATATTCTCAAGAAGCACCGCGATATGGAGTTCGCCGCGACCAGAAAGCTTGAAGGCTTCAGGGGACGAGAAGTCCACTTTAAGACCAACGTTCACCTGAAGCTCGCGCTCAAGGTAATCGCGCAGCTGGCGGCTCGTCACGAACTTCCCTTCCTTTCCAGCGAACGGCGAATTGTTCACGAGGAAGTTAACCGTAATCGTCGGCTCATCAATTGCGATAGCTGGAAGCGGCTCGGCGTTTTCGTCGCTCGTTACCGTTTCTCCGATGTAGATTTCCGGAAGTCCGGCAATGAGGACAATGTCTCCGGCTTCGGCCGAATCAGTCTCAACGCGTTCAAGTCCTTTAAACGTGAAAATCTTGGTGAGTTTGCCCGAGCGGGTCGTTCCATCCGGCTTCTTCTCGAATACGTTATCTGTCGAATGCACGACGCCCTCGTATATGCGGCAAATGGCAAGGCGACCGAGGAAATTGTCGTATCCGAGGTTAAATGCCTGAAGCTTAAGCGGCTTGCTCGCGAGTTCTGGAGAAGACGCTGGCTGTACGTGCTCAAGGATAACGTCGAGAAGCGGCGTGAGATCGCGGGAAGCTCCACCATTGCTTGGCATGTCTTCGAGCTTCTTTCCGGCGACGCCATCGCGGCCAATAGCGTATACGACTGGGAAGTTCGCCTGATCGTCGTTGGCACCGAGCTCGAAGAAGAGTTCGAGAACCTGCTCTTCCGCACGCGCCGGATCTGCAGCCGGCTTATCTATCTTATTAAGGACGACAATCGGTTTGAGTCCGAGTTCGAGCGACTTCTTGAGCACAAAGCGCGTTTGCGGCATGGGGCCTTCCTGAGCATCGACGATGAGGAGCACTGAGTCGATGGAACGGAGCACGCGCTCCACTTCCGAACCGAAGTCGGCGTGCCCCGGCGTGTCAACGATGTTTATCTTCGTTCCTTTATATTCGATAGCGGCATTCTTTGAGTAGATGGTGATGCCGCGCTCCTTTTCGATGGAGTTTGAGTCCATGGTCGTGCCTTCAGCCGCCGCTCCTGTCTGTTTGAGGATAGCGTCGGTAAGCGTCGTCTTTCCGTGGTCGACGTGCGCGATGATGGCGATGTTGCGAATTTCCATGAATTAAAAATGGCCCTCGGGCCGGTGTAGTTGCACGATACCTTTATATATATAGTTCGTCAATGAAAACGCCGCCCTCTCCGAGGGCGGCGCGCACGAACTATGCAGCCTGTTTTGCTGCCCCTTTCACCAGAGACCAGTGGTGTTCCGGGTCGGACACGTGGATCTGATTCACCGAGACATTGGGTTCCAAGCTGCCGACGACGACAATCGTTCTGACCAGCCAGCCGTCTGGAACCGACAAGCGATGACTCGCGGTATGGGCCCGCATGGGGGTGTCGTAGCCCGATTCAATTTCTTCCCACATGGAAATACTCCTAGCTAATGTGTCCAATGCACGCAGCATCCCACCTGAGTGATACTCCCGTGGAAATCAGAAGTCAATCCGCGTCGAGCAACTCTTCGTTGTTCAAAGGTGCTTTTTCGGTATCACCCTGGATAAATCCGCCTGCCTGAATGGACCAGAGTTTCTTGTAGATTCCCTCCTTGGCGAGAAGCTCGGTATGAGTACCCGTAGTCGCGACCTTGCCATTCTCGATGACGATAATGCGATCCATTTCCATGATGGTCGAGAGGCGGTGCGCTATCGCGATGACCGTCTTTCCTTCCATGAGCTTTCTAAGCGCATCCTGAATCAAAGCCTCGCTCTCGGAATCGAGTGACGACGTCGCTTCATCGAGTACGAGAATAGGTGCGTTCTTGAGAATAGCGCGCGCAATGGCGACGCGCTGACGTTCGCCGCCTGAAAGGCGAATACCGCGCTCGCCCACAAACGTATTGAATCCTTCAGGCGTCTGCACGATGAATTCATAGCAATGCGCACGCTTCGCAGCGTCGATAACCTCTTCATCGGTTGCGTCGCGCTTGCCGTAGCGGATATTTTCCATGAGCGTACGGTGGAAAAGAATGGGTTCTTGCGGTACGAACGCAATAGCATCGCGAACGGACGCCTGCGTCATTTCGCGGATATTCTGTCCGTCGATGCGAACGGCACCGCCGGTGACATCATAGAGACGCAGCAGCAGCTTCGTGATGGTCGACTTCCCTGCACCTGACGGACCGACGAGCGCCACCTTCTCACCGCCCGCGATCGAGAGATTGAAGTCCTGCATAATGGAGCGCGAATCACTGAACTTGAAATCAACATTCGAGAACTCTACGACACCTTTCGAGACTTCAAGGGATTTTGCGTTCTTCGTGTCACCAATATCGAGCGGCGTCTCGATTATTTCCGTCATCTCGCCCGCGTCAGCAAACGCCTCATTGAAGCGACGTAGATCGCGATTGATCATAACGAGCCGGTCGAACGTCGTGAGGAGATAGGCTTGAATGAGCGCAAAGTCGCCCACCGTGAGTAGACCTTGCTCCCAAAATACGAGTGCGCCGTAAAGCATGATTATCTCTATCGCGCCCATCATGAATCCGAGTACGGTCCAAGAATATTCGTCTGCATTCCAGACTTTCTGGACGGCACGCTGCCACGAAGCAACTGCGTTGTGGAAACGCTTGGTTTCAAATGAAACTCCGGCAAAAAGCGTGATAGTTGATTGATTTCCGATGGCATCCGCAAGCGAACCAACCATACGACTGTCTTCCTCCGCGCGGCGCTGGCGCACCGGCTGTTGCAGCTTCATGAAGAATATCTGGAACGAAACGAAAAGGACGACCCACGCGAGGAGAATGAGGCCGATAACGTGATTTCGAAGGAAGAGAATGATAATCGCACCCGCGACAAAGAGCGCCGTCGGGACGAACTGCATGAAAATCGCGTCACAAATCGTCTCGAAAGCGTTTGCGAATTTGCTCACACGACGCGTGAGCGTTCCGGCGAACTGATTCGAGAAAAAGTGGTGCGAGTGACGAATGAGATTGTCGAAGGCGCGATTGTAGAGACGCATCATCACTCCAGAGTCGACCTGTATGAGACTGAAGGTAAAGACGCGGCGCGAGAACCACTCGACGAAGTATGCTGCAGCGATGAATCCGAGCGTCGTAAGCAAGAGATGGACCGTAGGCGCGTCCGGCGTATGCGAAACAAGGAGATTGAAGAACGTGCGCAGATAGAGCGGGGCGACCAAGTAGCCCACTTGAAGACCCACAAGACCGATGACCATAAAGGTAAAGGCCCACGGATATTTCACCGCTTCTGAAAGGTAGATCTGGAGCGTACGCTTGGCGTAGCTTATGGTTTTTTTCTTCTCCATCGAAGGGCAGTATAGCGCGGAAAAGGAAAACCGCGGCGCAGAGCGCCGCGGTTCAGGTATCATAAAGACTTCGATGCTTCGAGCAGGATGCTTGTCGGATCATGGAGTTCATCGGGACGATTTTCCCCGAGATTCCAGAAGACCGCGCGTGTCGTGCCCTTCGCATACCGCTCGAAGTGGAGCATGGTTGGCGAATTCATCGGATTGCCATACGGGCGCCCATCCTTTTTCGGTTTGAGAACGCGCTTCACGAAACCAATGGTTCCGCCCGCGTGAACCTTTCTGCCGACGTAAACGCCGAGGGCAACGTCGACCTCTCCGTAAAGAAGAACACCGGACGCCCCTTCGATGAAGATCGCAGCCGTCTGAAGCCATATCCGCTCGCCGTCTTCATCGAGCGGCGTGTCGGCGCCACCCGTGAAGAATTCATCGATAGCCGTAACGACTCCGTCCTCAACCGCAGCAACCTGCTGACCTTCTGGAGCATAGAGATCGACGCCGGTATGGACGTCGTGCTTACGTACGGCTCCGAAAGCGCCCGGGTGACCGGGGCCGACCGCGACTGGAACAGCATGTCCCGGCAGCGGCCAAATATATGTGTGTCCCATTCGAGACTCCTTTCTGCCGCGATACTACACGCGTATATCCACGCGTCAACAACTAACACTCCTCGCTTGCGCTCCACAAGCTATCGAACATCACGGAAAGCGTCGAGTGCATATCCTCGGAATTTATAAGAATTGCCTGCTTCTCCTCAAACGACGAGACGAACAAAACACGCGTATCAAACAAGATAACGATTCCTTTGAAACGGCCGTTGTATGCCTGCGGAAGATAGCGCGGACGGCGCTCCTTCATGACTTCCTGACTCACGCGGATATTCTTTTCCGTCTTCTCCCACAGAGAGCGAGCGACGATCCCGCGTCGTTTCCGCTCACGGAGATAGAATTCGGCGAAGTCCTCATCGGCCTCCGAGAAGAAGTTGGTCTTAGGAGCAATGACATCCCAGCGCTTACTCTTCGCGCGAAACGCGATATCAAGCGCCATGGATATTCCTTCCATACCGGAAAAATACTCAACGTCAGGAAGCGTGGGTCCGCCTTTCGGCTTTGGCAAACGTTCAATGATGGAGGTAATCGCTTCTTTACGCTCTTCAAGCGAGCGTTCCTCTTCCGCAAGAAATGCACGAAGTCCTTCTTCACGCACCATGCTCACCAATAACTTTCCATTCTCGGTGCGTTTGCGTGCGAGTCCTTTCTTTTCGAGCTCGTAGAGTGCGTGATAAAGCGTTGCGCGGTTCATGCCGAGCACGCGACTCAACCGCTCGATGGAGCAGCTGTCTTGTGCGAGTCCTGCCTCGTAGGCACGCGCTTCGCTTTTCGTGAGGCCGAGAGATTCGAGGGTGGTTGTAAGCTTACTCATGTTTATGAATATATATAAACATATATACTAAATTTTTACCACTACCCTATCATCGAAGACAGGCGTTCATTGAGAAAAGGAGAACCGCCATGAATAACCGTACGCGCATCTGGCTTGAGAACGTCCTCAGGGACTCCAAGAAGATGGTGGACTGGCTCACTAAGCAGTATCACGGTGAAGTCACGGCCGCAGGCCGTATCCGCATCTTCGCTGGCGAATACTGCGAAGACCTCGAGCATGCTCGCATCCTCGAAGTCATCGCGAGCCAAGAAGAAGATCATGCAAACTGGGTCGCTAGTTTGCTGCATGCTCGCGGCATCGAAGCGAAAGTGCTCGACAAGAACGAGCGTTACTGGGAGCAGACGCTCCCCGGCATCGAATCGTTCCGCACCGGCGCTGCCGTTGCGGCGCACGCTGAGCACATGCGGCTCGTGCGCATCCGCGCTATCGTGGATCACCCGAATACGCCTGCGGATATCCGCGACGTGTTCGCTAAGATCCTCCCGCAGGAAGTCTTCCACGCTGAGGCATTCAGCCGGATGGCTGGCGCTGAGGCACTCGAAGCCACCCGCGGAAAGCATGAAGCTGGGCTTGAAGCGCTCGGTCTCACCGCTTAACCAAAGGTCCCCGAGCGACTGCTCGGGGACCTTCTCTAACCAAAGAAAAGAAAGGGACAGTCATGGACACGGTTATTGGAGTGAAGCACCCGCTCATGGGTCGCGTACTTGAACCAATACGGCACTGGAGCGAATGGAAAGAACGGTTCGAGAGCGCTCGGACAGCGGAAGAAATGCTCGGACTGCTTTCGTACGGATTACGGATACAACCCGAGAATCCTTGCGACGCATTTTCCTTCTACCTCGAACTTGCGTACGGCCATGCCAAATATGACTACTTCAAAACGGATGACCCCGAACGGTTCACGTCACCGCTTCAGGACAAACGGGAGTGGAAAATTGGAGGGAACGAATTGCGTACCTTCATCGCACAGTACGCATGGAAGATGCTTGGCGAGTACTATTTCGAGCCACAGAAAGACGAAGAAGGCGAAAAAGAGGTGCTCTTCTATGGTGGCGGCCTCGTGGACACCTGGTCTCCAGTAACCTACGACAAATCCGGAGAGCAATTCCTCGAACAGCTGCTTGGGTTCTTCGATCCAGAAAAGATGGAATCGAATATCCCCAGCGATACACGCAGCACTGCCGGCAAATTCACAAGCACCTTTGCTCGCTGGCTGCTCCGCGACCACCCGTATACATGGTCAGGGCCAATCAACGCCCATGAAGCAAGTAGACGAAAGATCTACGCCCGCAAGGAGAAAGAGACCGTGCGCGCGATTCAAATATTGCGTCGTCTCGGGACCCTTGAAGGACTTCGATCCATGAATCGCTTTGCGAATCCTCATGGCGTACTCGAAGCGCTTCAGGAAACTGCCTGCACCTCACCGTTCCGCCATGAACACAAACGGCGTACGTTTGAGGAAGCGTTAAGCAGCAACGATTCTACGGCCGTAACGTATATGGTACTGAACGCACGATTCTCAAAAGAATCCTAGCGAGTGGGCCCCGCGCTTTGCGCGGGGCTTCTTTATTTGAGGTATTTGTTCACGTTCGCGACGTGTCCTTTATAGGTATTCGAGCAATGTATCTGGCCCTTGTAGTCATGGAGATAGTAGAGACAGGTGGTCGTCGCGGGATTGAGAGCCGCTTCGAGCGCAACCTTGTTTGGATTATCTATAGGGTGCGGCGGGAGCCCTGATTTGAAATAGGTATTGAATGCGGACTCGAGGTATTTATCCTCGCTATGCACCGTGGGCCACCAGCTCCCTTCCGTTCCTTTTATATATTGCAGCGTCGCGTCGATGCCAAGCGGCATCTTTTTCGCGAGACGATTCCAGATAACGCCGGAGATGAGCTTCACGTCCTCGGGACCTGCAGCCTCGCGGTCGATGAGCGATGCAATGATCACAATTTCCGGCCATGGTGTCGAACGTTTAGCGGACTTCTCAACGAGAAGCGCGTAGGTGTCCGAAAACTTCTGCTTCATGCGCTCGGCCACGCGTGCGGGCGCCTCTTCGGTCGGAATAAGGTAGGTCGTCGGGAAGAAGATACCTTCGTAGAACGAGGTTCCCTTAAAGGATGCGAGCCATTCCTCCTTCTGCGCGTTGTCCCAGCCAAGTTCGCGCGTAAGCAGCGTGGCAATCTGCTCCTTGCGGTAACCGCGCGGAATCTTTATCCACGCAAGATACGGTGGTTCTCCGAGAATGTCGGCGATAGCGAGCGTATCCATGCTCGCCGAAATCGTATACCCGCCCGCATGAAGGCCTTTGGTGGCGACCTCCAGAAGCGCAATGCGTGCAGCAATATCACTTCGCACGAAGTGTTCGTATTTAAGTCGAGTAGCGACCGTGTCGATCGTGTCTTCAGGAGTAATGAAGAATTGCTCGGTTCCCGCGGTCTTATCCGCAGGACCAAAAAGTTGCGCATAGATAAGGAGGAACGCGAGCGCCAGAGCGACGAGCGCAAGTACGCTCCATCCGAATATTTTTTTCCAGTGACGAACAAGCACCATGTCACTCACGATTCTAGCATCCTCTTTCTGAAGAAAACCGCCCGAGGCTTTGCCTCGGGCGGTTTTCTCATTCTGATTTAGTAGTTGTACGGATTTGCAGGATATCCGGTACCGCCCGCTGGGAGCGTACCTGCCGCGCCACCCGGCATCATCGCGGACATGTCGATGAAGGAGACCGTCGACGGCGGAGTGAATTGCGCTTCATCCGCAGCCCACAGAGAGCAGGAGTAAGTGACCTGCGCGTTAGGATCCACGCTTCCCTGTCCGCTCGATTGGGAGCTCGCTGACGCGATAGCCTCTTCCGAGAACTTTACGCCCTGTGGAGCAGCGCTCGACCACGTATACATGAATCCGCCCGAGCGGATCATATGAGACTCGATAACCGCTTCACCGGTCGCTGCGCTCGTTGAATTAAAATCGCCACGCATCTTTCCATTCGTGATATACACGGTTCCCGAAGACTGCGAAGGACCAGCGGCAGTCGCAACGTCGCACTTCATCGAGCCGGTAAGCCCCATGAGACTTTGAAGTGTTCCGGTCCCATTGTTCGAGGTTCCTGCCTCTCCGTTCGGCACGCCTTGAGGGCCCATCGAAGAGAAATACCAGACGCCTCCGCCGACAACAACGACGGCAATGACGAGCGCAATAATCGTTTGTGTATTCATATATTAGGGAATGAGATGTATGCGAACAGTATACTCCGTGCCACTACTTTTTTGACAATACCCCCTCCTTGGTTCATAATACGTTCATATGGTATCGAATATCCTTGCTGGCATACGCCAGCTTTTTTCTCGGGTTGTTTCATCGCTTGGAGCGCTGTATAAGCGCTACCGATCGCTGCGTCCGCGTTATCAGATCGGCATTGCCGTTCTTGTAGTGATACTTCTCGGCAGCATCGGCTTCCTCCTCGGCTCGAACAAAGCAGCGAGCGATACAAACGCAGGACTCCGCAGCGTCTCGGTTGCAACGGTTGCCGAACTTTCCGGCTCCGGCTCCGGCACGAGCATTCTCGGCACGGTCCGCTCAGTAAGTGAAGCGGAACTCCTTGCACAGGCGGGAGGCGCCGTCCGTTCAGTCCGTGCGAATGTTGGTGACTCCGTCCCGGCAGGCTTCGTAATCGTCGCGCTTGAGAACGACACTGAATCTGCCTCCGTCCTTTCTGCAGAGGGCGCCTACGAAGCAGCACTCGCCGCCTCGCAGACGGTTGCTCCTGAGCAAGTTAAGACGAACGCCCTTAACGCATACACCTCGGCCTACGCGACACTCGACACTACACTCTCCCAGTACGTCGATACCTTCTTCGGCGACGAAGGTGCCTTCGGTCCCGAACTCCTCGTGAGCGCAAGTAGCGTCTCTCCTTCCCAGATGTCCCGCGAACGACGCGCCATTGCTGAAGCGATGGACGTATGGCAAAAAAGCCTTCCAACCGCAGCGACCGCAGACCCGAACACGCTTCTTGCGAACGCCGTGAACGCAACGCAAAAAACCACCACGCTCCTTACCGAACTCGCACAAGTATCGAGCGAACGCAGCTCGAATGTAAGCGCGACGCAACTCACCGCCCTTGCAACTGCTCGTTCGACCGTGAACACACTTCTCTCGACGATCGCGAGCGCACAGGCTTCATATAAGAGCCAGAGCCAAGCAAACACGGGCGGCAACGCTTCCGTGAAGCAGGCGCTCGGCGCACTCCGCCTCGCACAGGCAAACTACGAAAAGACCATCATCCGCGCACCTATCGCGGGCACCATTAACTTCCTTCCGGTCCATGTCGGCGACTACGTCTCGAATCTCGAGCATGTTGCAACCGTTGCCCAGAATGGCGCTCTTGAAATAGATGCGTTCGTTTCAGAAGAAAACCGTTCCGCGCTCGCGGTCGGCACCAAAGTCGCCATTGAAGGCGAGGCAACCGGCCTTGTCACGCAGATCTCGCCAGCACTCGATCCGATCACGAAGCAAATCGACATCCGCATTGCGGTGACCGGAACCTCTAGCCTCCTAAACGGTCAGTCGGTTCGCATCACGCTTCCAGGAGCTCCCGTAAAGCAAGCGACCGCAACGACCACGATTCAAGTACTCCTCCCGCTTACCGCAGTGAAGCTCTCCGCGAATTCCCGCGAAGTCTTTACCGTTGGCACTGACGGCCGCCTCATCGCTCTTCCGGTCACCATTGGAGACGTCATTGGCGATCGCATCAGCATCACCTCGTCCCTTCCAATTGAAACCAGCATCGTCACTGACGCTCGCGGACTTTCCGAAGGACAGAAAGTAAACGTCGCCCCTCCGACAATCTAGCCCCATGACGAAGTTCTGGAGTTTCTTCTTAGACAAAAACCACTTCACGGTCTTCTTGATGATCGTGCTTATTGCGAGCGGTCTCTATGCCGTAACCGCAATGCCAAAGGAAGCGACACCTGATATTGCGATTCCGCTCGGCATCGTAACGACCGTGCTTCCCGGCGCTTCCGCCGCTGACGTCGAACGTCTCATCACGAACAAGATCGAGGACAACGTTCTCTCAGTGGAGCATGTCTCAAAGGTCACCTCGACCTCAGGTGACGGCGTTTCGAGCGTTTCCGTCGAATTCGATGCTTCTGCTGACATCGACAAATCCATTCAGCTCCTTAAAGACGCGGTAGCGAAAGCGGAGCCAGAGCTTCCTTCCGAGGCGACCACGCCGACCGTGTCCGATGTTAACTTCGCCGACCAGCCCATACTCGAGATTTCCATATCAGGCGCGCTCTCAGCGGGAGAGTTGACCGCGCTCGCAGACGACGTGAGTGATGAAGTGAAGCGTATAACGGGCGTTTCAACCGTAAGCATTTCGGGCGTTCGCGACCGACAGGTACAGGTCATCGCAAAGAGCGCAAAGCTCCGCCAGTACGGCCTTTCGCTTTCCGACGTGGTAAACGCGATTTCGTCCGCGGGTGTCGCGACTCCTGCAGGATCCATCACCGTCGACGGCGTAAATTACGCCGTGCGTTTCGATTCCGGCATCACAACTACTGAAGATGTAGCGAATGTGTCGATCGCCGGCCCTGGCGGCAGTACCATACACGTCTCAGATGTGGCTGACGTCGTCGACGCCCTCGAAGACCCGCACTCGTTCTCGCGCGTGTCGGTCGATGGCGAACCAGCCAATCCATCACTTACGCTTACTGTTTTCAAAACGCGCGGCGGCAACATTGTTGCAACAGCAACAGCGGTTAAGGATCGCGTGAAAGAACTGCAGTCTGGCATCCTTGCGAACACCGACATCACGATCCCGTATGACGCGGCAGAAGAAGTTAACAAGAGTCTCACTGAACTTTCGCGCGCAGGCATCGAGACCGTCATTCTCGTCATGCTCGTGCTCTACGCAACACTCGGACTCCGCGAGTCGCTTGTTGCCGCAGCATCCATTCCGCTTTCTTTCCTTATCGCCTTCATCGCTCTCTACGGCCTCGGCAACTCGCTCAATAACGTTTCGCTCTTCTCGCTTATCCTCGCGATCGGTATCTTGGTGGACTCGGGTGTCGTGGTGGTGGAAGCATTCCATACCCGCCTTCTAAAATTTGGTGACAAACGCGAAGCTGCTATCGCCGCAATACGCGAATATGCATGGCCACTTATCGCCGGCACCTTCACGACCATCGTTGTGTTCGTTCCGCTATTCTTCCTTTCAGGCATCGTCGGCAAGTTCCTAGCCTCAATTCCTTCGACCGTCATTTTCGTGCTCCTTGCGTCCATCTTCGTCGCACTCGGCATGGTGCCACTGCTCTGCATCAAGTACGTGAAAGTCACGCATTCAACTGAGGAGACGCGCCAAGAGCGCTACAACAAGCTTGCGCAGGCATGGTACCGAGAGTTCCTCCATAAGCTCCTTCACGACACAAAGAATCAGAACCGCTTCATCTGGCTCATGATCGGACTCTTTATCTTTGCCCTTGCGCTCCCAGCGACCGGTCTTCTGAAATCAATCTTCTTCCCCGGTGAAGACTTCGACTACGCCTATGTGAACATCGAGAAACCTCAGGGAACGGATCTCGCCGAAACCGATCTCTCCGTACGCGAAGTGGAAGAAATTCTCTACACGAATAAAAATATCGAATCCTTTGTGACTGTTGTCGGTTCGGGAAGCCAGTTCGCAGGCGGATTCTCAGGACCGTCGTCTGGAAGTCAGATAGCGAACATCACCATCAATCTTCCGAAAGGCCACAAGCAGACGAGCACTGAATTCGTCGAGGAACTACGCAAGGAACTTCAGAAAGTAACCTCAGCGAAAATCACCGTAGGTGAGCCGTCTGGCGGACCGCCGTCCTCCTCTCCTATAACCATCACCTTCTCAGGTGATGACCTTGGCGAGCTCACGGAGACCACCGACCGTGCTACGCAGGTTCTCTCCGATATTCCGGGCGTCGTGAATATGAACTCGAGCACGCAAGACGCGAGCGCCGAATTCCTTGTGTCGCTCGATACCGCAAAAGCCGCAGCGCTCGGCGTGTCCCCTGCCACCGTTGCAGGCACGCTCCGCACGGCGCTCTTCAGCACGAAAGCGACCTCTATACGCACCGGCAAGAACGATATCGAGGCGCGCGTGAAGCTCGACCTTAATCCGCAGTACCGAGATCCGTCCGACACAACGCATGTCACCGTCGACGCCGTGCGCAGTCTTCTCATCCCGGGAGCGAAGGGTCCGGTTCCGCTCTCTTCAATTGCGACCGTTACGTATGAAGCGGCGCAGACTTCTATACGTCACGAGGCAGGTAACCGCATTTCAACGGTCACTGCCGAAGTCGCAGCAACCAGCAACGCTATCGAGGCAACGAATCAATTCGCCAAAGCGTTCACGAACGACAAGCTCGGCAAAGGCGTCACCATGAAGCTCGGCGGCGAATCTGAAGACGTCACGAAGTCATTCCTTGAGCTCATCATCGCGCTTGTCGCCGGTGCGGCACTCATGCTTTCGATTCTCGTCCTTGAGTTCAACTCATTCCGTCACTCTCTCTACCTGCTTCTTATTATTCCGCTCTCGCTCGTTGGCGTGCATGTTGGTCTTACGCTCATGGGCCAACCGCTCTCCCTCACCTCGATGCTCGGTGTCATCGCGCTTGCAGGCGTCATCATCAACCACGCCATCATTCTCATGGACTCAATCGCGCGCATCCATCGCGAGCAAGAACATCTCTCGCTTGAAGACGTCGTCGTTGAAGCTGCCGGCTCGCGTCTGCGCCCTATCCTTCTCACGACCATCGTGACAGTCATTGGAATGGTGCCGCTCGCGTTCGCTTCGCCATTCTGGGCGCCGCTCGCGTTCGCTATCATGTTCGGTCTCGCCTTCTCCCTGCTCCTCACCCTCGTCCTCATCCCGATGCTCTACTACCGCTGGCCGGGTAAGGAAATCCGCGCACGGTACTCAGCATAATAAAAACCGCCGGAGCAGCACGCTCCGGCGGTTTTTATATAGCCGTTACTGCGGATTTGCGACGATGTTGAGCGTAAGCTTCACGTCGTTGCTAATGGCGTTATTGCCAATGTTCGCAACGAAATCCTTTGAGCCGAAGGTGATTCCCCACTTCGTGCGATCAATGGTGACCGAGGCGTCCGCGTGAAGTTTTCCATCTTGAAGATAAATCTTCGCGGGGAAGGTTACCTCATTCGTCTTACCTTTCATGGTGAGTGTTCCCGTCACGTCATACAGCGAAGTTGTTCCGCTATCTGCACGCGCTGCAACATTCGAAATGGTGAAGGTCGCCGTCGGATACGTCGCAATGTCGAAGAAGTCAGACTTCTTGAGGTGCTCGGTAAGCGAGTCTGCAGGACCGGTACCCTTACCGGTCATACCGACTTTTACCGTAGCCATATCGATGACCACCGAACCGGTGCCGGTTGCCCCATTCACTGAAAGCGTGCCGCTCTTGATGCCAATAGTTCCGGTATCAACGTAATTTGGAATAAGAGGTTTGCTGCCCGCAAACGTTACGGTGCTTGCAGACGGATCTATCTGATACGTCGTTCCCTCGACTGGTGCCGTCGTGGTTCCGGTAAGATTTTCAGCGGTCGGGGTTCCCGTGGCTGATTTTGCACCACCAAGCACGAGCCAGCCGATGAGACCGAGCGCCGCGAGCGCAATGACTATATATACAATTCGCATACGAAGAAGAAAATTAGATGCTGCTAACGGATCTATTGTACGCACCCCTACCCCTTCGTAAAGCGGGGATTACGGGGACGTGGGATTCTTGCGCACGCGAATAGAGGAAAGGTAGGCCGCAATAACGAAGAAGGCACCGATTCCTCCCGTAATGACCTCCGGAATCTCGAACAACAGGCTCGCATACATACTTACCGCAAGGCCGAGAATAGCCCAGTGCGCACCATGTTCAAGGTAGATAAGGGCTGCAAGCGCCTTGTGTTCAACGAGGTAAACGGTAAGCGTACGCACGAAAATAGCACCGATACCGAGACCAGCGACAATGATCGGGATCTGGGTCGTAAGTGCGAATGCACCCACCACACTGTCGAGCGAGAAGGCAGTATCAAGGATGTTGAGATACATGAAAAGAGCGAATCCTTTCGCTGCCCCTTGCGTCATTTGCTCGGAATACGAACCTGCAAGACCGCGCATGAAGATGAAGAGGATGATGCCGACCAATCCTGCAATGAGCACCACTGACTGCTCCTCGTGCGGAACGAAGAACGAGAAGCCGAGGACCGTGACGAGTGAAATACCGATTTCGACTGCCTCGACACGGCCCCACGAGGAAAGACCGCGTTCAAGGGCCTTGAACCAGTGGAGGGTCTTGCTGCTGTCGAGGAAATATTTAAGCGACACCATGAGGAGGAAGGCGGCACCGAAGGCGCTCACACCCGCGTGTGCATGGTCGAGAAGCACCGCATATTCGTTCGGAAAGAATGCGGCGAGATTGAGAACGTCGAGCGGCGAACGCCAGACGCTGACGCTCACAATAAGAATCGGAAGCACGAGACGCGTGAAGAAGACGGCGAAAAGAATACCCCATGTGAGGAAGCGACGCTGCCACTCATGAGTCATGTTCATGAGCACCTTCGCGTTCACGACCGCGTTATCGAACGAGAGGGTTACTTCAAGGACGACGAGGATGCTCGCGAGAATGAGCGCCTCCGGCCCGCCCCAAACCGCCACCGCGGCAAGAGTAAGTATCGAAATAATGACGGGAAAAAGAAAAAGTTTCATGAATGAGAGTATACCCCGAGCGAGCGAGCGGCCAAACAAGGCTTCTCCTTGCATTTCCCCGCTACGGGGTATACTCGTGTCACTATGCAAACACACGAGCGGAAACAACCCCCACTAGCGAGCCGCCTCTTGCGCGCGGAAGCCAAAAAACGCGGACTTAAGGTTCTTGTCGAGCCAGACTGGGGAATCGTGGTGCAGCTCGAGGTTCCTCGCGGAAAGCGCTACCTCCGCTACTCGAGCCTCGACGTGAATACCCAAGCGGCAGCTGAAATCGCAAAAGACAAAGATTACGCGAACTTCTTTATGAAAAAGATGGGGTACCCAACCGTCTCTGGCAAAGCCTTCTATTCTCCTCTCTGGGCAAAAACCATCGGCTCGAAACAGAGCTCGAAAGCGGCATACGTCTACGCACGAACCCTCGGATTTCCGGTTTTCGTGAAGCCAAATAGCGGCAGCCAAGGAAGAAGTACCGCGCTCGTGCGCACGAAGCAAGAATTCGATCGCGCACTCACGGATGTTTTTTTACATGACCGCGTTGCGCTCGTCCAAAAGCCCGTTGCTGGGAGGGATTATCGTATCGTCGTGTTCAACGGGAAATTCGTGTGTGCGTACGAACGCCGACCTTTCTCCGTTATCGGTGACGGAAAATCATCGTTGCGTTCGCTTATTAAAGCCGCGATACAAGGACACAAGAAAACAGAACGGCTCACTATCGATATTCACGACCCTCGCATACGCGAATGCCTTTCGCGCGGCGGATACACCTTGCGCTCGGTTCCACCGAAAGGAACTGAGGTACTCGTGCTCAATATTGCGAATCTCTCGAGTGGAGGTACCGGCGTTGACGTAACCGACACGGTCCATCCAGCGTGGAAGAAGCTCGCTGTTGCGCTGGCTCGCGACATGAATCTCACACTTGCGGGCATCGACGTGCTTTCGATAGATGACCTTTCGACTGTGCCGAAACGTTTCCGCATCCTCGAAATAAACGCCTCACCGGGACTCGACCACTATGCAGCACTTGGGAAGAAAACGAGAGAGCGAACCCGTGCGCTCTACGCTGATATCCTGACCTATCTCTCGAAATGAACATGTGTATATGGGGATAGTTTTCCCTTCCCTACACTCGTAGGAATGAAGGGTGTGCAGGGGCAGCAGAAACTTTTTGACTCGGGCGCAGTACTCCCGAACGGCTTCGTCTATCGCGCCAATTTCCTCACTGAAGAAGAGGAGCGGGAGCTTATCGGCTACATCGAGGACTTACCGCTCACCCACCCAATGCAGGAAGGCTACGCGGCGAAGCGGCGCGTTATGAATTTCGGCTGGAGCTACGACTTCGCGAAAGCGAAGCTGGTGAAGGGTCCGCCTCTGCCTCCGTTCTTGATCCCCTGCGCGAATAAGATCGCAAAATGGCTTGATATTCCAAAATCGGCTGTCGTCGAAGCACTCATCACCGAATATCCTAAGGGTGCGGCGATAGGCTGGCACCGAGACAACGAGAGTTTCGACTCCATCATCGGCATATCGCTTTCCGGCTGGTGCCGCCTTCGTCTGCGTCCGACATGGTCACGCATGCGTCGCAAACGGATGACGCGCGACATACAGGAAGTGGAGGTCGCGCCGCGCTCGGCGTATCTCATGCAGCATGAAAGCCGTTGGGACTTTCAGCATTCGGTTCCGAAAGTTTCTGAGCTCCGCTACTCAATAACATTTCGGACGTTGCCTAAAGCTTAACGCCCGAGATCATTGGTTTGTTCCCTTCCGCCTGAGAGTCTATAGGTCGTACAGACACTCCAGAGACCGTGCTTTGCTTCTTTCGCCGCCACTTCGGCGGCGGCGAACTCGTCCGCTTTCGCGGTGTCTGGTTTGTAAGGGTAGGCGAACGCAAACCCGTCCTCGACGAGCTTTTTATTCACAAAGGTTCCGTCGGAAAGGTAGAGGTAGCCAAGGATGCGGCCATATTTATCGCGCTCGGTAATCTCTTTTTGTATGACGACATACTGTCCTTGCACGAGTTTTCGATTTTCAGCGGCCGCCTCTTTCGCATAGCACTGTTCGGGCTTTCGTGGATCGAACTCTTCCGGCGTATCGATGCCGATGTAGCGAACGTATTCGCCGTTTATGAGCTGCGCCGTATCGCCGTCTACCACATAGGCGATCTGAATAGGCTTTCCGTATTCAAAGGTGACAGAAGGGTCTATGGGAACGGCTTTCCCCGAGAGACGGTCGACGTACTGTCCATTCTTCGGGAGGTCAGCGCCCGTGTAAGCCGCATAGACAAATACGACGAGGAATCCGAGCGCGAGAAGAAGCTTTCGGAGGTTCCGGTATGACATACGTCGCTATTGATACTGGATGTAAATCGGCGCAGGCGTGAGCTTGAGAACTTCAGCCGGTGTAAGCAAGCGGGTCGAAGGCGCTTTGAGGTCATTCTTGTAAAACAGCTTGAAACCTGCGAACTGCACCGGCTCGGGAGTAATCACCGTGTTGTAGGTATTAATTTTCTTGGCGCCGAAGCCCCAGCCGTCCATATCTATCACTATCTGCACCTCGGGAAGCGGTTTAATAGCTTGGTAATTCGTTACCATACCCTTGGTGAAGCGGTGAATGACGAGCACTTTCGGCGGAAGCTTGTTGTCTTGTACCAGCTTTGCGAGATAGCTCGCAGCGAAGTTTATGTCGGTCGCATCCATCGTGCCGATGACCGTCCCCGGCTTCTTACCGGAAGGCTGCATCGCAAACTCAGGGTCGACGCCGAGATGTACGTTTGGTTTCTTCAAATATTCCTCGTAGATCGGAAGCTCCGTCTGCAAGTTCGAGAGAGCAACTTGGAAGTCGATGAAAACGACGCCGTGTACTTTTTCGGCAACAGCGAGCGCCTTATCGATTTGATCATCCGGCATGCGCAGACGATACTTTCCGTCCTTGCCAGCACTTCCCTGTGCCGTTACGACGATGTAGTGAATGGCGGGAATGACGGGAGTCGAAGGGTCCGCAGCTTCCCAATTCTTCTTCTCGGCAAGGAGTTTTGCAATCATCACGTCTTCCGGATATTCGCCAAGCACCCCCATGCCTTTTGAATAGAAGTTTCCGTAATATGCGAGGATACGGTTAAACGGAAGGAGTGCGCCTGCGTTCGGATATACCGTCTTCGCCGGCCAGAGGCTCTTCTTGGTGGTGGTTGCGGTTGAAGTGCTGGTCGTGGTTGCCGGAACCACATGCGCGAGCGCGAGCATACGTTTGTCATAGTCTGCCGTATCAAGCTTCGGTTCAGGCAAAATTGCATCGACCAGTTTTTCGAGAGGCTTCTTCCCTTCCGCTTCAGCCCGATCGTATTTTGAAGGAATGCCGCCGAACCAAAAGGCGAGGATGAGGCCCGAAACAATAAGAGCGCCACCGATAAGGCGCTTTCGAGTTCCGGAATGTTCGCTATTTGAGTCCTTGGAGAGGGTCACGGTAGCGGCATTTTAGCACAGCCGTAGAGAGGAGTTAGTGTACGATTTCGTTGCGAAGTGAGGACTCAAGACCCATATCCTTAATGACCGCATCCAGCTCTTCCGACGAGAGTTTTGAGTAATTTATCTCATGTGTTTCTTCGTATTTTGCAAAACGAGCAGCGAGAGAATTATCTCCCCCGTCGGTCCATGAAAACATTGCGGTATCGCCCATGATGCCGAAGTACCGCTGCGCGAGCTCTATCTGAAAGGTGTTGCGCGCCAAGACACGTTCGCGAGAAGCGAACTTTTCATTCGAACCATGCGGAGCAGAGTTCAGTCCCATACGTGCATTCTACCAAATTAAATCGCCGCAACACCAAAAAGCATGCCGATACCGAAGGTGATAACCATCGCGAGCGCACCGCCGCAGACAACGCGCACCGTAACAGGGAGCGTTTTCGTTCCGCTCACCTTCGCGCTCAAAATGCCCGTGACAACAAGCGCGACGAGTACTGCAGCGAACGTCGCTGGAACGCGTAGTGCTTCAGGCGGAAGCGTAATGGCAAGTACTGGAATAAGTGCGCCAATCGTGAAAGAAACAGCGGAAGCGAATGCGGCTTGTATCGGACTCACAAGATTGTTCGGATCGATGTGGAGTTCCGCGTCGACATGCGCAGCAAAGGCGTCTTTACGAGAAAGCTCCTCCGCAACCGTGCGCGCAGTCTCTTTCGAAAGACCTTTACGTTCATAAATAAGCGCGAGCTCACTCAACTCCGCGTCCGGCTGCTTCCGAAGCTCAACGAGCTCTTTCGCGAGCATCGCCTTCTCTGTATCGCGCTGGCTTGAGACGGAAATATATTCGCCGACCGCCATCGAGAGAGCGCCGGAGAGTAGACCTGCAACACCGGTGATGAGAAGCGTAAAAGAATCGGTCGAGGCTCCCGCAACGCCGACCACGAGCGCAGCAACCGAAACGATGCCGTCATTTGCACCAAGAACCGCGGCGCGCAGCCAGTTCATTTTCGATTCGCTCGCATTCTCAGCGAGCTCTTTGCGCAGCATTTCTACTTCGTCCATACCGCAAGTATAGCTCGCTATATATTCGGAAAGCGCTTCTTGCGCTCCTGTGTGTAGTGCCACCATGGACGCGCCGGTGCGCCATCCATAAAATCGACTGCGGCCATGAAAGTGTCGAGAACGCACGGATCGTGACGGGTTCCGGTCTTCGTGCACAATTTCTTGTAGAGCGTGAACGCGTCCTTCCCTTGTAAACCCACTGGGTCTTTGATGCCAATCTGTACGAAATCTTTTGCGATTGCTGGTCCGATATTCGGAATATCGGTAAATGTCCGGACCGCACTCCTTGTCTTAGCTTTCATTACACTAGTGTAACAAAACGCCGCCCCGAAACGGGGCGGCGGCACTCTTAGACTTTCTCCGGAACCTTTTCCGGTGCTTTGACCGGTTTAGTCGTCGGTGTCGGGAGGGTCCGTGGCTCGTGAGCCGGATTCGGGATGCTCTCCGGAATCTCAAGCGGTTGCGAGCCGGGTTGGTGTGCAGTTTTCATTTCTTCTCCTCTCCGATGAAGCGCAGGGCTTCCGTACGCATTACTTTTCGATACGCAGCGAGCAGGTCGTGCACCTCTTCGAGGATGCTCGTATCCGGCTCGCTGTTTCTCCACGCGAAGAAACGACGCTGCAACTTCTTGAGACGTTCGGCTTCGCCGAGCGCGTACGCCGTGAGCTCTTGGAGCGCGGCGTAGAACGCGTCGTTGTCGAACGTTTCAGGTTCGTCGGTCCGTAACCACGGTGCTCCAAGGAGCGCTGTGAGCATGTGACGATCGAGCAGCTCCTTGAAGTCCTTTACGAACTTCTTGCCGAGCTTCTCCCAGTACCCGCCAAACGTGGCGTGTACAAGGAGCGTCGCGACCAGATTGATGTTGCGAACATCGACTGGGCTTGTTGCGGTAAGAACGTCGCTCCGTCCGAAGTCGAACGGGAGCTGCGGTGCAATTTCGAGAGCGCGAGCGCGTCCTGCTATTTTCCACCACTCAAAGTTCTTATCGAAGTCACCATACGCATCGTAGAGCACAATGCGCATTCCTCGAGAAAGATCCGTTGGTCCACCGAACATCGGATGGGTGACATACGTTGTAAACGTCGTTTCGAAGTCGTTCAGGTTGTAGCGCCGAAGCACGTCTGACCCGAGGTAGAAGCACATCGCAAGTATCGCGGAGTTTTCCTTATCGATTCTTCCCGGAGTACAGACTTGAATCTGGATCTGCGGGTTGTTGAAAAGAGCGATACCAACGGAACGCTCGATGCACTGCAAGAGCCAAATCGCTGCATGCGCGTTCCCTACGGGAGGGAGTACGAAGCAGAGCGTGGCCTTCGTGTTTCGATAGTGATTCACGAGGATCTCTTCTGCCCCACCAAGAGCATCGATGAGGGGGTCAAATTCCGCACCCTCTCCCAGATAGTGGATCTTGAGACCCACCGAGAGAAGGCCGTTTTCTGAGCGCCGGCAACTCTCGCGTATTGCGTCGACTTTCGCCGGCGTTGTTCGGTGAAGTTGGACCAAGAGGTCCTCGAGCTGGTACTTGATCGCCATGACGGCGTCTCCTTCCTGCTACGAGTATCCGACTGGATATTCTAGTACCGACGATACTCCTCTCGTGAGGGAGCGCAAGCGCCCACCGGTGCGTTAGCGTCCGCGCTTTAAAATGGCTCCGAGCGCTTCGTAGAGCTCAACGGCTTCCTGTTTGGTAACGAAAAACTCGGTATCCCCTTCCGCGCCGCCGACAAGGACCTGTACCCCGTCTATGCCATACCGAGTTTCTTCATTCGTGCGGATGGTTACGGTGTCACCGTGCTCGTTCTTGAATTGTCGGGAATAGGTTTTCATAGCAATGACCGGAAGTTCCTAGTTGAGAACGAAGAACAGAGCGTTGAGATACGCAGCAAACGAAGTCCACAGAAGGTACGGGAGAAGGAGGAGCGCTGCGATCCGCGAAATCTTGTTGAAGGCCAAAATTGTCGCCATGATAGAAACCCAGAGAATCGCGATTTCAATAAGTGCGAAGCTCGGACTTTTTAGTCCAAAGAAGAGGAACGACCAGAGAACGTTAAGTGCCAGTTGTACTGAGAACCACACAAGCGCCGTCTTGCCCCCTAACACATTGATTCCTTTTCGCCACACCAGAAACAACGCTATGCCCATGAGAAGAAAGAGCGTCGTCCACACGGGACCGAATACCCAATTTGGCGGAGCAAGAGAGGGTCGAACGAGCGAGGCGTACCACGAAGGTATTGCTGCCACAGAAAAAATCGCACCCACTCCTCCTGCAATCTGTGGTATGCCGAGGGATACGAGTAGACGAAAGATATCTTTGAGAGTCATAGAGGAAGTATAGCGGTTTTCCTTCGTGTGTGTACCGGAGGAAAATGCGAATCCCTACTTCTCCAAGTCAAGCACCTCGTCTATACGCACCTGCGCGACGAATTCCGGTACGTGCGAGACGAGCACCATGGCGCCTTCGTACTGATCGAGTGCCTTCGCAATGACCGGAAGGTGCCTGAAGTTGAGGTGGTTCGTTGGTTCATCGAGTATGAGGACCCCCGGCCGCTCGAGAACGAGACGCGCGAACGCGACAAGTCCTTTCTGACCCTCGGAGAGAACGCCGATCTTCTTTCCGAGGTGGTCGGCAGTAAGGAGGAAGGAAGCTGCAACCGCGCGCATTTTCTGCTCATCCGGTTTTTCCATTGCGTCCGTCAAGGATTCGTATATGGTCTCCTCGAAATTAAGTGTCGAGAAGTCTTGGCGGTAATACCCGACACGCACATTCGACGCGATGGTCGCGCCTTCTGCAGCACCGCTCGCAAGAGATTCGAGTAGCGTCGACTTCCCTATGCCATTTGGGCCTTTGAGAAGAAGATGCGTATTTTTCTTCAGGATGATATTCGCCGTTTTCTTTTTCGGCTTGTGGGTCTTGGGATCCATTATGGAAAGCGCGCTAATGGTGAGAAGCGGCCCCGTTACCTCTGGCTGGCTGGGGATGACGAATGGACGAATGGTCTTGTCTTCCTTTCGGACATCCACCTTTTCCTCTTCCATTTCCTCGATTTCAGTACGCATCTTCTTAGCAACAAGACGCATCTTGCCTCCCTTCTGCGCGAAGAAGTTCGCCTTGTCTTTGTTGTCCTGTATTTTCTTGGCGAGCTGCGCGTTCTTCCGGTTTTCCCGTTCAATACGAGCGCTGATTTCCGCAAGAAGCGCAAAATAGTCTCCGACATATTGCTCCACCTTGTGCGTATGCACATCGAGATACAGCACGCCGCTGGTGAACGAATTCAAAAAGTCCGCGTCATGGGAAATGACCATACAGGTCTTCGTATAGTCCTTAAGGAAGGTGGTGAGATGCTCGATGCCCGCATGATCGAGGTTGTTGGTCGGCTCGTCGAGCAGCAAGACATCGGGATCCTGTATGAGCGCGCTCGCCAAAAGAAGACGCGCCTGCTGACCTCCAGAGAAATCCTGTATCAAACGGTCTTTCGGGGCATGAAGATTCACTATCTCCAGCACGGAGTCTATTCTCGGGTCCAAGTCATACACTTTTTCACTGAAGCAGGACGCAAAAAACTCCCGCACCGTGAGCGCGCGTTCTTTTGGGGTAATTGTCTGATGAGCTGTCGCGACCGTAAGCCCGTGGACTTTTTGAATCTTTCCATCTTCAGGCTCGAGTGCGCCGGTAATGAGTTTCAGAATGGTCGATTTGCCAGCACCATTCTGGCCCATGATGGTTACTTTCGCCCCTCGCTTAAGGGAAAAGTCGACCTCGTCGAGGATTGGATAGTTGTGGCCGTAAGAGAAGGAGACACCCTCAAAACGCAAGACCGCTTCTCGCGGTCCTCCGTTGTCTGACCTGTTTCCCGTACCCTTCCCCATGGGCTTACTTTTTCTTCGCTGCTTTCTTAGCAACTTTCTTTCGCGCTGGCGCCTTTGCTGCGACGGGCGCTTGCGCCACTTCCATAAGAGAAAGCATGCGCGAGAGCTTCTCGTTGATGCCCTGCATCTCTCGCTTCAATTCCTGCATGCCGCGATCATCGCGAGCAGGCGCTGCGTTGAAGGAAGGGCGCGGCGCGAAGTCACGCTTCGGAGCGAAGGTCGAGCGAGGAGCATCGTCCTTCACGAAGCAATTGCTGCAGAAAATAGGCTTCTTGCCGTTCGGGCGGAACGGCACTTCACAGGCATTACCGCAGTTGCTGCAGTTCGCTTTGTGCATTTGCCGATCGCTCGGGAAGCGATCAGAACCTCCGCGGTTAAAGGGCTTTTTTGGAAAACGGGGCTTCGAGTAATCAGGCATGAGATAGTAAGTTATTGTAGGTTTGATTATAACATAATGTCAAAATAAAGACAATAGCCGCGGACCGACGCTTCCTACGAGCAGGAATGACACTGAGACATCCTTCTGAACCTAGCGGGATTCTCCTTCAAAATCTGGTTCAACAATTCCCCACTGCATGCTTGCTGGATCGAGTTTCAGATAGACACTTTTGCCGATGGAGGGCTGAGTGGTCATCGGCTCACCTGCCGCGCGATCTGCATAGTTCGCGACAATCACATTTTTGTGCCGTGGATTAGGGCTCATTCCTATCGGTTGTGGAGCGATTCTATCTCCTAGCAGGTAGCCATCGGAACCGATATACCCTCGTTCGGTATTGAGGGCTGCAACGACATAGAAAAAGACTCCGCTTCCCCCTGTCTCTTGGGTAAGCAAGAAAACAACATCCTCGCGTCCATCCTCATTCACGTCAGTCCTGTACTCGTTCCCGAAATAGCGCGTAGTGATCTTCGAAGCAGATCCCGGCGCAGCCTCGACTTCAGCAAACCCATCTGTAAGTTGCACCGAAACGCCATCAATCCGGTATGCCGCATCGGTATACTCCTTTGCTACGGGAGCCTGCTTCTCGTTATAGATATAGGAGTTGAACGCGTAGAACGCTGCCACGAGAATGACTGCAAGAAGCAGTATTCCGACAAGGATCTTTTTCATGCATTCAGTGTACCTTACGCACTGCGGCGAGTTTGATTATTTTCTCGAGCTGTTTCGTATCGATATCTGAAAGCTTGTTGATATAGAGGCATCCTCCCCCTTCTTTGTACTTACCCAGCTTCAAGAGGAAATCATTTTCTCCTTTCTTCAACTTTCCATATTTCATGGTGAAAACGATGAGGCCGTAGAGCGCGATGTTTTGGGCTCGCGGCGCAAAACCGATGACCATCCACTCACCTTCTTTGCCGCTGGCGTATTTGTATTTCCTGCGGCCGAAACCGACGATGGAAGCACCCCACATCTCCGGCTTCCACTTGGTCGCCTTCTCCATCATTTTGCAGATGGCAACGCAATCTTTGCGCTTCTGCTCGTCTTTGATTGAGCTGAGGAATTTCGTAACACTTGCTTTGGTGAGTTGAGTTTTGAGTTCGGGCATAGATAGGTTACTTGATGTCTAGAGAAACGTTGGACCTCTGACTAATCGCAATTAGGCACCCCAGTCCAGCAACGATACTGATCCTCAATAAATGCGCCGACGATTAGACCTGCAGCAAATACAGCTAGAAAGATAAGTACTTTTCGTACCATGAGTTTAGAGTATCACGAGCGTTTGTTGTGCATTTGAAACCGTACACCTTGAGCTGCGGGAACTGAACGAGGTTAGAACTATTCTGCAAGGTTCGTCGCTCTTTTACGTTGGTGCCTCACCAGTCGTAAGAACACCAGCCGGCTCGTACGTGGCAACAATGACGCCCGTTTTGGTAACTTTCGCGTCAGTCATTGTGAAGTTACGCGGCTGCGTGCCTTCAGCGAATAGCTTCTTTCCAGTACCTATCGTTACCGGATGTGTCCACACGTGCATACGATCAACGAGATCGTTCATGAGCAGAGTCTGGATAAGCTTGCCGCTCCCCCACACCCACAAATCGGGACCGTCCATTTCTTTTAGTTTCTTGATTTTCTCCACGACATCGTCACCAGTGATAAGTTCGGAGTTATTCCATAGAAGTTCCATCGGAACATCGGAGACAACATATTTTTTCGTCGCGTTAAACGGAGTAGCTACCAATTCGATTTCCGGATGATTCGGCCAGTAGGCAGCAAAAATGTCGTACGTAACCTTTCCGAGAAGGAGTTCGAACGGGGTCGTGAAGAACTCCTTCAGTAGCGCATCTGTAATCGGATCATCATAGTCGCGACCAAACTGCCAACCGCCGTACTTAAAACCTTCTGCAGTATCTTCCTTCGAGCCGCCCGGCGCCTGCATGACGCCATCCATGCTTACAAACGTCATGGTGATGATGTTTCTCATGGAAGTATCTTACCAAAACGCCCGCCAGAAACGCTACTTTCGTACTCTATCTTGGCTGGCTGTCTGGGACGATGTTGGAACCTTCCTTGACGTCCAATGCGCTTATACATACCCTCTTCAGTAGAAACTCGAACTTTGGAGATAAACCAATGTCTGATGAAAAATCTGTCGGGGCAGAAAACGACCCTGACATGCTTCTGCTGGGAAAGCTCAGTCGACTTCTCATGAAGCAAGAAGATCTGCTCACACTCATCACGAAGAGGGATCTTTCTTTCAACGAAAACCGTTTGGCGTTCACCATGATCATGCATGCAGCAGTTCATCACTGTGAGCTCGACTCAAACGTAATCGCTGAACTCTGCAACACGACACCGTACACCATCCGGCGATATGTTTCAGGAGAAAGTGCTCCGGGTATTTATAAGATGCCTGGAGGAGATGCTCTTTGTGCTAGAGCCGACATTATCAGGCTCGGCGTCCAACCGCTTCTCGAAGAACGTATTCCTAAGATTCGTGAAGAACGCGATGCTCTTCGTATAAAACTTGAAGTTCGGTACGAGCTGCGTCTTGATCTCTCACAATATGACGATACAAATGTAGTTCAATTTCCGAACAACGAAACTCCACCCCGGCAATAGCCGGGGTTTTCGTATATGCGTTTTGCTGCCAGACTAGGACTCGAACCTAGATAACATCCTCCAGAGGGATGCGTCCTACTATCAAGCGAGTGAGTGAAATGTGCTGTGCTGCGGAACTAGGACTCGAACCTAGATAACATCCTCCAGAGGGATGCGTCCTACCATTAGACGATTCCGCAGCACAGAACACTTCCGAGCGAGCGCCGATAGCAAGTTTCCACTTACCATTAGACGATCTGGCAATGTAGCACAAAGCGGGCGCGGGCCCGCGATTGACGCACGATACCGGAAAAAGGAGGGTTTTTCAACCAACGTGCCGTACAATAGGAACATGAAAAAGAATTCAACCCTTTCCCTCGGATACTTTGCTCATAACGCAGGTATCGTATTCGGAATCGTTATTATCTGGCGCGGCATATGGGTGCTGCTCGATTTATTCGATCATACGTTCCTCGGCGGCATACACTGGGGGTCGGCGCTGGTCGGCATCATCATCGGATTCATCATCCTCTACCTCCCGAACCGGAATCTTAAGGAGATTTCGAACCTCTAAAAATGGAAACAAAAAGGCGCGCCTGTGGCGCGCCTTTTTCCGTTCAGAGTGACTCTGGTTCGGACAGGTACTGGTTCGTCAGATGGTTGATGGGCCGAAGCGCCATCAAACGCGGGCGTCTCCGTTCAAGGAGTCGCCGCGCACGCAGAAGCGTATGCGGCGAGAGGAACCTGAGTTCATCCGCCGGATACTCCTTATCTTCGGACCAGAGACCGAAGTGCATGAGAACCGCTTTGGTTCCCTCAAAATCAAGGCCTCCCTCGATTTGAGCTATGATCGTAGCGTAGTTATGCATGCGCCACTCAAGCTGGCCATCCGTACGGTTGACCGGCCAATTACAGAACCGCATCACCCCACGCGAGTTAACGAACTTCACCTGAAATTGATAGGGCATGATTGCCTCCTATCGTTCTACCTAGGATTAGTTAACTCCTTCCTGAGTCAAATAGCAAACCCCCGATCGCAGAGCGATCGGGGGTTTGCCGTTAGGAAGAACTAGATAGAGGTAGTGGTGCTTGCGTGCACTTCACCCTTTCCCTTGATGTTGATCATGATCTTGCGTGCGTCTTCGCGCGCGGTCTTGAGGTCGGCCTGTGCAGCACGAACCTTTTCACGCGCTGCTTTGAGCGCAGCAAGATTTGATTCCATGACGGTCTTGTCGCCGTTGTCCGGCTTCAAATTCACAATGCCATCGATAGCAGCTTGCGCCTGTACCTTAGCGCTCGCAATCTTTGCGTTCATGTCAGCGAGAAGCGTGACTGAAGCTGAGACGTCGGTGCCACCAGCGGTAAGCGCATCGAGGCGGGTCTTCAGCTTTGCCGAAAGCGTTGAGAGCTGATCAGCGACATACTTCACGCGGTCAGCCGAGGCAGTGATGGATGCCTGTGGCATGACGAGCGCAAAGATACGATACGACTTCGTGATGGACTGTACATCCTCCTTGAGGGTCGTAGTTGAGGTGTCTGCGTCTATCTTCGCCTTAAGCGCCGTGAGCGCATTAATCTGAGCAGTGAGCGTTGCCGAGAGAGTAGCCTTATCGTCACCGTCGATACGCTTTGCATTCGTGATGCGCTCGATCAGCTTATTGAGCCCTTCGAGGCGACGCTCTATTTCCTTCCCTGCGCGCTCATGCGCCTTATCCTCGATCTTTCCCTGATGCTCCGCCTTCCGTTCAGCACGATCTTCCTCGTGCCCAACGCGGACGCTCGTCGATGCTGAGAGACCGAAACGGAGTCCGTCATCACGTCCCTCGTTCGCAGACGCCGCAAGCGGCATGAGTGCGATCATGAGCCCGAGTCCTCCTGAAGCAAGTGCTTGTAGTTTCATAGATAGTTGTTAGACGAATAAATTATTGAGATATCGGCTGATCATTGAGCCCTGATTCCACTGCCGCATTATCGGACGCGAATCCGTTGATCTGGAGGTCGATAGCAGCACTATCCTTGAGAAGTGCGTCGTCAGTCGCGTCTTTCGGACTTGTTTCCGACGTCTGCGTTGCCTGCGAGCTATCCGAAGGAGCTTTCGCACCGTTCGTCGTCCAGTAATAGATCCCGAGACCGATAAGCGCAATGATGATAATCGCGACAATGATCTTTCCGGTAGTAGACATGGTTGGTATGGCTAATGGCTTTCGCCGTTTGTAAAGACGTTTCAAGTATACCCCTCTTACGCACTAACATCGGATGCACCGTTAATTACTTTATACCGCTTCGTTTTTTTGATGCCGTCAAGAACGCCGTGAAGAGCGGGTGTGGCGAAAGAGGGCGCGCCTGGAGCTCTGGATGGAATTGGGTACCGAGGAAGAATGGATGCTCGCCTTTCGGAAGTTCGGCAATTTCCATAAGCACGCCGTCTGGCGAGGTTCCTGAAAACGTTATTGCTGTTGAAAGCTGCTCGATGTATTCGGGGTTTATTTCGTAGCGGTGGCGGTGACGCTCCTCGACACTATCTGCACCATACGCTTCGTGCGCAATAGTCCCCTCCTTGAGCTGTGCCGGATACACCCCAAGACGCATGGTGCCACCGTAGTTTCCCTGCGCAATGAGATCCTTCTGCTCAGGCATGACGTCGACAATCGGGTGCGTCGCTGTCGGATTTATCTCGACAGTGTGCGCACCCTCAATACCCAGCTTGTGACGCGCCACTTCGATGACCGCAAGCTGCATGCCGTAGCAAAGTCCGAAGTACGGAATCTTATTCTCACGTGCATATTTAATCGCGTGTATCTTGCCTTCGATGCCCGTCTCACCGAAGCCGCCCGGCACGATAATGCCGTCGTACTGAGCGAGCTTCTCGACATTCTCACCGCTCTGGAACTCCTTCGCATTCACCCAATCGATTTTCGTTTTCACTCCCACTTCCGCAGCTGAAAACTTTATTGCCTCAATGACCGAAAGATACGCATCTGAGAGAACGTAATCGCCCGTATCAAAATATTTACCAACGATACCTATCTTCACTTCTGGATTCTCCGCATGCGTTGCGTCCACAAATTTCTGCCAATCGGTGAAATCAGCCTCCTTCTCTTTCGAGAGACTAAGCGCATCAAGGAGCTTATCGCCCAGGTGGTCCTTTTCGAAATTAAGCGGCACATCATAAATACTGCGGACATCGGGTGCTGAAATAATACGATCGGCGCGTACGTTGCAGGAGATAGCCAGCTTTTCCTTACGCTTGTCGTCAATAGGATGGTTAGCGCGCGCGAGGATGAAATCCGGCTGCACGCCGTAGGAATTGAGTTCGCGAACAGCGCTCTGCGTTGGCTTCGTCTTCATTTCCCCAATTGTGTTTGGCACCGGAAGGTAGGAAACCATCACAAAAGCGACATCGTCCGGCTGCGTGAGCTTCATGACGCGAGCTGCGTCTATGAAGAGTGCGTTCTGGAAGTCGCCGACCGTGCCACCGATTTCGATGACGGAGATCTGACTACCGTTGTGCGCTGCGGCAGCTTCGATGCGACGCAAGATTTCATCCCGCACGTGCGGCACGGCTTCGACACATTTCCCACCGTATTCGAGCGCTCGCTCGCGATTAATCACCGTCTGATACACCATGCCGCTTGTCATGTAGTCCTCTGGACCCAAATCACGCCCGAGGAAGCGTTCGTAGTTGCCCATGTCCTGATCTGTTTCAAGACCCGAACGCAAAATGAACACTTCTCCGTGCTCGGTCGGATTCATCGTGCCCGCATCAACGTTGAGATACGGGTCAATCTTTACAAGATTCACTTCATAGCCGCGCTGCTTCAATACAAGGCCAATCGACGACACGGCAATTCCTTTCCCAACGCCGCTCATCACCCCGCCGATGACGAAGATGTATTTGTGTCCTTTCGTGGCCATACCTTAGATCTTGAGATAGCGACGCACCGCCACGAAGCTTGCAACGGCACCGAGCAGGATGCCTGAGCCGACGATGATAAGGAACACGAGTGGGAAATGCGAGATGTAGTAGTCGAAGAGATTGAACCCACCGAGCCAGCCCGAGAAGGAACTACCGACATACCATGCGACCGGATAGAAAAGGACGAGGGTGATGATGGCTGCAAGAAGTCCGGAGATCATAGCAGCGACGATGAAGGGACCGCGAATATACATATTTGAGGCTCCCATGAGACGCATGACGCCGATTTCGTCGCGTGCGGTGTAAATAGCGAGGCGCATTGAGGCGAGGACTATCACAATCGAAGCTATTGCAAAGAGAAGAACGATGACGAGCCCTGCCTGCTCGGTGGTTCGGAGTGCGTTGGTGAGCCGATCGATGACGGTCTTGTTCTGGTAGTAGTTGATGCGATCGATGATGGAAGAACCACCCACGGAGAGCGCTGGTTCATCCGAAAGGAACTGTACGATGCCCTCATACTGCGAAGGATTCTTCGCCTTGATAGCGAGCGAGGCGCCGAGCGGATTAGTACCGAGCTCGTCGAGAGCCTGAAGCGTGAGCTGGTCATTTGAGTGGCGTTCGCGAAATTCAGCGAGTGCCTGATCTCTCGAGGTGTACTCAACAGACTTCACTTCCGGCAGCTGCTCAAGCTTGTTCTTCACCCCCATGATGTCGTTCTCCGACGCACTCGTCACGAAGTAGACGTTCACATCCACTTTGTCCTGAATGCTTGCGAGCGTATTCGAAAGTATGGCTGAGAGGAAGAGGAGCGAGCCGATGATGATGAGCGTCACCGTCATGATGAGCACGGTCGCGAACGAGACCGCGCCTCCGCGGTAAAAGTTCTTCGCGCCGTTCTCAAGGATTCTTCGGAAAGTGAGCATCATAGGATTAGAGAATATAGTGACCGTTCTGATCATCGCGGATGACGCGGCCCTTGTCCATCGTGATCACACGCTTCCCCATCGCGTCAACGACACCTTTATTATGCGTCGTGAGAATGACGGTCGTGCCGAGCTCATTGATCTTCTTCATGATCTCGATGATTTCGTACGTATTCACCGGATCGAGATTTCCGGTCGGTTCATCTGCAACTATGACGTCCGGCTGATTGATGATGGCCCGGCCAATAGCGACACGCTGCTGCTCGCCACCTGAAAGCTGACTCGGGAAGTGATGTGCCTTATCCCCAAGATTTACGAGCTCAAGGATATACGGCACGTCGGACTCTATTTCGTCGTCGGGGCGTCCAGCAGCTTCCATAGCGAAAGCGATATTTTCATACGCGGTCTTGTTCGGAATGAGGCGGAAATCCTGAAAGACCGTGCCTATCTTGCGGCGATAGTGATGTAACGCGCTTTTTGGAAGTGTGTGGATGTCGACTGATTCAAAAAAGACCGAACCGTCGGTTGGTTTTTCTTCCGCGAGCAGCATCTTGAGGAGCGTCGTCTTGCCGGCACCCGAGTGACCGACGATGGAAACGAATTCTTTTGGAGAGATCGAGAGGGTGACGTCTTCGAGGGCGGGAGTGCCATCGCGGTATTCCTTCGTCACCTTGTCGAAATAGATCATAACCTCGCTATTCTACCCCACCTTGTATGGATGCGTCTATGAAATTATCAAGGTCACCGGAAAGTACCGCATCAGGATTGCCGCTTTCGCAGCCGGAATCGTGGTCTTTTACCATCTTATACGGATGAAGAACGTAAGAGCGGCGCTGACTTCCCCACTCGTTCGCCGTCGAGGTGGCTATGGAGCGACCCTTCGCTTCCGCTTCGCGCTTGGCCTCCTCCTGCGCGAAGATCTTCGCCTTCACCAGCTCGAGCGCCTTCTCGCGGTTTGCTTGCTGACTGCGCTCGCTCGTCACATGTGCGGAAATGCCAGTCGGGGTATGGACGATGCGGACCGCCGTCTCGCGCTTGTTCACGTTCTGTCCGCCTGCGCCGCCTGAGCGCGCAAACTGTATATCAAGGTCTTCAGGCTTCAGCTCGACTTTATCGTTCGGTGCAAGTTTCGGCAGAATTTCAATGAGCGCGAACGAAGTCTGGCGTTTCGCTTGCGCATTAAAGGGAGAGATACGAACAAGCCGGTGCACACCAGCTTCATGCTTCAGGCGTCCATAAACTCCCGAGCCGGTGATTTCAAGAAGCACGTTGCGATAGCCGCCATGATCATTTTCGTTCGTGTGGAGCTCACGAACACCCCAACCTTTTCGACCCGCGTACCCTTCGTACATACGCCGCAACATTGCCGCAAAGTCCTCCGCGTCGTCGCCTCCAGCACCAGCGAGTATCGCGAGTGTCGCATCTCCAGCATCATGCGGATCGCCTGAACCCCCTTCTTTGAGGAGCTGGTACTCGCGTACGAGCGTCTGCGCTTTGTCTTTATCGGTCCAGAAATCGGGCGACGCCATCATCGCCTCAAGCTCAGCAAGCCGGGGATTCTCTTCGTTCATTGAGGTCGAGTATAGCAAAACGCGGCGCCAAAGGCGCCGCGTTTCTTACCGCACTGACGCCAAGCCTGCGGCTTGGCGATTGACGAAGTGCTGCAACACTCGCTCCGTCGTCGGTGTCTGCGGAACGACGTTCGTGAGGCGATATCTGAAGGCGAGCTCGATGTCATCGAGCATGCCTTTCGACTCCTCGTTTCCGTAAAGCCACATTTCATCGACGAAACCGCGCGCGAGATATTCTTCACACGTGGTGCGCACGATGCTCCTTTGATCGCCGAACGAACTTCCGTGCGGAAGCGCGCGCATTGCGAGCAGGTACGGAGCGACAGGAACGATACCCTGCGCGTAAAGCATCGAGCAGATTGCGTGTATTTTCTGTTCATTCGCCAGCGGGTCGCTGCGAATAGGATGAGAAACGTATACAACGAGCATTGAACGCCCCTTATGCTGTTTGTCCGCCATGAGTAAAGCACGCCGGCGAGTTTTTTGGAACTACTCTTTTTCTTCCGGTTTGGGCGGATTCAACTCGAAATCGTACTCGCGTCCAAGCTTTTCGTACTGCTCTCGCAGCGAATCAGCGATGACTCTCGCTCCTCGATGCGCAGTCCGCATGTCTTCGAGCGACTGACGAAGGAGTGCGATGAGTCGCTGCTCGCGAGTGGGCTGATTGCTAACTAGATAGATTCCTGCCTGCTTCTCCATCTCAGCGAGGCGTCCTTCAGCACTGCGGATTGTTTCCTCCTGCCCTTTGATGAGCGCTTCTTTTTCGGCAAGGTCTTGGCGCATAGCCATGAACGCTCGCCAGATCTCGACATGTTCCTGCGGGAGAAACATCGGATCTTGATCGGGCTTCTTAGGCGGGCCTTCGGCCATATATTTGGAGCCACCGGCCAGGATTGAACTGGCGACCTTCTCGTTACGAGTGAGATGCTCTACCAACTGAGCTACGGTGGCGAATAAAACGGTTATACCATTTGTCCTTATATACGGAAAGGCAGAAGCCGCCCGAGTCGTTCTCACAGTGAAGGAGAAGACGTCGGGCGGCTCGGGCATGAAGCCCTAGGGTACTTGAGGCGAGCTGCTCACCTCTTTGTTTCTGCCATTCCTCGCTACGGAGGACGCATGTAAATGTACAGCTCTTCGGGAGAATCGCGCGTTTTCTTTTTCATTCCGCCTGCCTGTAGGTCGGAGTTAGAAACATATCCTTGCGCTTTCGCGGTCGGACGCGGATCTGGGAGGTCCCGCTCCCATGCCCTAAGTATTACATTCTTTCTGTCCGCTGAATAAACGTTATCCACGCACCTTTTGGAGACCCTACGGTACTCGGTTAGAACCCATTTCGCAAAAGAATCCTGACCACTCGCGCCTCGCGGACTCGGGGCTCGCCCCGACCCCTGTCCGCTGTCCGCCCATTCTTTTCTTTCTTTTTCGGATGGGATCCAAAAACCGGGAAGGGAGACTAGCTATTGGACTGGCCCGTTTTTGGTAAAGCACTCACGAGTTCGTTCACTTCCTCGATAGCAAAATTCATATCCAACCTCTTCTTCGCGCAGACGATAGTAAAAGCGTTCTCCCGTAAGTGGATCAATGAGTGTCAATTTATCTTCGATAAATTCAATCTCCTCAAGAGTGGCTGGGTACATACCCGTTTTTACATAGTGCCCTTTTATAGCTGCGAGCACGAGCGATGCTCGTGATACCTGCGCTAAAGAAAGAGTGGCGTACTCTTTGTCGTCTTTTGAGAGATTCTTGTAGTAGTCCGTGCCGCGAAACGCTTCTTGCACAGTATCTGCAATATTTATTTCCGAGGGCGGCGCGTTCCAAAAATCCCACTGACCAGTAATATGTACCTGATATGTGTATGCGCCCGCAGCGAGTAAAACGAGAACAGGGATGAAGATTGAAAGTATCTTCTTAGTCATACAAGAACTATACGACTGGGGCGGGCCCTGCGCAATTTCTTGGGTTTAAAACTGGAGCCGTTGATCGGGATCGAACCGATGACCTCTTCCTTACCATGGAAGTGCTCTACCAACTGAGCTACAACGGCGTAGTAGAACTCCCTGAGCGTACTGTATATAGGAGCTTTTTTCAACGACCCAGCTATCCCCCGACTTCGTCATGAGCGCTCCCTGAAGTGCTACGCTACTAGCGTGCGATTATCCGTAATCCCTTCTCACTACGTATGAGTTCCAACACGTGCAAATGCCCCCATCATAAGATTCTCCCGATTGCTATCATCCTCATCGCCCTTGCGTTCCTCCTTTCAACGCTTGGTGTCGTGAATCCGATGTATGTAGCCATCGCATGGCCGGTGCTCATCATCATCGCGATGATCCCGAAGCTTGGCACCTGCAAGTGCTGCAGCAATCACTAGAGAAGACTTACGCACGAACCCCGCGATTCCAGTCGCGGGGTTCTGCTATCATTTAGATATGAATGAACTCTTCCGGAAGATCGCGCATTCGACGAGCTTTGCGATGGGTGCTCCAGCGACATTCGTGCTCGCCGTTGGCATCATTGTGCTCTGGGCTGTTTCAGGTCCCTTCTTTGAATTTTCCGATACATGGCAGCTCTTCATTAATACAGGAACAACCGTGCTCACCTTCCTGATGGTGTTCCTTATTCAGAACACCCAGAACCGCGATTCGCACGCCATTCAACTCAAGCTCGATGAGATAATCCGCGCGTTAAAACCGGCTCGCGACGACTTCATCGATATCGAAGACGACGATGACGCTACACTCGACCGCCTCGACAAGGAACTCCGCGAACACAAGAAGCAGCAAGTGCTTCGCAACTCACAGAAGCCAGGAAACTAGCCCGCCCCGAGCTTTTTATAGAGTTGCTGGAAAATAACCTTCTGAAAGGCGGCTAGCGAAGAGTCTTCTATGATGAATGCCTCTTCAGCGGAGAGATTTATGAACGCAAGGCGATTGCCGTAGACGAGCTGGATGATGTTCTGATCGAAGAGATCTGTGCTGGGTTCAATGTATTTTATGAACCGTTCGAGCCGTGGACGCTTCTGCTTGCCTGAAACTGGGTTACTTATGACAAGACGCTCGAGCTTCTTCTGGTCGCGGCGTGCACGATAGCTGGGGGAAAGATATTTGTTCACCGCTGAGAGATCCCGTTCAGACGTATACCTATAAAAGGTAGCGCCGCGCGGCGTGTGATCGATAACGTCATCGAACACTGCGCGAATTCCCGAGAAACCATGGAGAAACCGGACGTATTCCGGAACCGCTTTCTCCTTCGACTTCGCGTACTGCTGTGTAAGCGCAGCAACATCCTTTTCAACGGTTTCGAATGCCTCGTCGATGCGGCGAGGACTTTCGGCACGATAGTACGTCCTCTTCCCTTCGTGACGCTTTGACACAAACTTCTGCGCAACAAGCTCGTCGAGATTTCGGTACACCTGCGGCCGCGCAACGCCGGCCGCCTTAGCGATATGTGCCGCAAGCATCGAACGCTTTGATTTGAGTAGGGCCGTATAGACCTCATCTGAATGCTTCCCGAGACCGAGCCGCTTAAAGACGGTTTTGAGCTGCATGCATATAATGTACTACTTTTGTTACACATTACCACTTCATTGTGTACGAATCAGAGAATCAAGGTACTATCGCCAAGGTTGTGAGTTCTTTGAAAAGGAGTAACCGAATGACCAACTTCAAAGCACATGTTCGTGATGTTCCTGACTTCCCCAAATGCGGAATCGTCTTCAAAGACATCGCTCCCCTACTCGCGAACCCGACCGCCTTTCAGGGCGTCATCGAGGAGCTCGCAAATCGCTGGGACGGGAAGGTCGACGCCATTGCGGCGCTCGATGCTCGAGGATTTCTCTTCGGCGGCGCACTCGCCGCTCGACTGCAGATCCCCCTCGGAATGGTCCGCAAGAAAGGCAAACTGCCGCGCGCTGCATTTCAAGTGGCCTACGGTCTTGAATACGGCGAGGACGTCGTCGAGATGCAAGAGGAAGCGTTCGCCGCTGGCGCTCGCGTGCTCGTGCTCGACGACTTGCTCGCAACCGGCGGCACCGCTGCCGCTGCGTGCACGCTCGTAAAAAAGGTTGGCGCGACCGTTGCCGGATGCGCGTTCATCATCGAGCTCACCGAGCTCAATGGCCGCGCAAAGCTCGGCGAGTACCGCATCGATTCCCTCATGACCTACTAAAAGGAGAGTTGCTATGAAAATCATCTACTGCGCAGACATCATCGCGCACTGGAACGGCCTGCCGAACGCTTTTGTTGTCGTTGAACGACTCGGCTCCGTGAAAGGCCTCGCCTTCCCCGGCGGCAAGCAAGAAGACGGCGAGCTGCTTTCAGCAACTGCTGTCCGCGAACTCGCCGAAGAAACGGGGCTCGCGTTCGCGCCGCTTGGCGTCCTCGGCACCTATGCCGTCGACGGACGCGACCCGCGCGGCCACTACATCTCGACGACGTTCATCGGGAATGCAAGCGGCACTATCCGCAACGAAGCTGGAAAGACATGCACGGTTATCTTGAGCAAGGATCTGATCATTGCTCGCAAAGACGAATTCGTGTTCGACCACTTCAAAATGTTCACCGATTATCTTGCACGAGGAGGCTTCCATGGAAGTCATCAAGAAGGGCCGCAAGCAGCGGGGCTGGTCTAAGGAGTTCACCTGCACCGGCGAAGGTAATGGTGGCGGGGGCTGTGGCGCGGTCCTGCTGGTCTCCCAGCATGATCTCTACTACACCCGCAGTCACCACTACGACGGTTCAAGCGATACGTACATCACATTCTCGTGCCCCGACTGTGGCGTCGAGACCGACGTGCGGAACATTCCCGTGACTCCTCGAGGTACTCGGCCTCCTCGGTCCTAAAGAGTACACCGCCCAGCATATGCTGGGCGGTTTTTCATCTACATTTTACTGAAAAGCGGCGTCAGCCCTCTGCGCCCGACGCACGAAGATGAGCAGCGCGATGAACACGATCGCTACGAGAAGCGGAACGGCAGTATACGCTATGAGTGTCGTAAGATGCTTTTCTGCAGGAAGATCAACACCAACCACGCCGATGACGGTCCCATCTGAGGCGTGAATTTGTTCGTACGCTGAGACCCAGGTTCCCCACCGATCTGTAATCGGACCCTCTATCCGCTCAGTTCCATCAGTAAACATTGCATGTAGCAGCGGCGACGCTTCGTCGTACACTTGTCCGGGCGGTGAATAGTCCTCTGATGAAGGATCTTCGGAATCAGCATAGAAAAATACCTCTCCTGCACTATTCTTTCCGAGCACATACGCGAAGCGCATTTGCGAAACAGTGTCATGCATTTGCATGAGATGCTTTTTGGTTCGTTGGTAGACGGATGTCGTGACATCAGTCGATGAGCCAGTGAGCAAAACAATGTCGGACGGCGTGACATTCAGTGCAACGACATGCGCCGCATGAAGAACATGGGACCGATTCTGCTTCATCGTGCTCTGATACACAATGGAGGAGGTAGCGATACCGAGCACGAAGATAAGCGTCCCAGCAACAAGGAGGAATGAAGGTTTTTTAGCCTTGGTGGGAGGCATGGGGAAAGTATAGCGTGAGACCCCGACGGTGTCGGGGTCTCATAAACGATCTATGCGCCGCTAGGGTCTTTCGGTACGGTTATGCCGTTTACCTTGAAGTAGAACTCCGTGAAGCCTTCCGAAAGTGCCGTGTCGCCGAGAACACGCTCGGTGTCGCAGTCGGAAAAGCAGCCGTCGAGCAGCCCGCCAGTGATAACGACACGAGCGAGTCGCTCTTCAATCGCGGAAACCGTCTCCGGCTTGAGGTTCTGGGTTTCGAGGAACTGCCTGAGTTCATCTGCACGCATCATCGCTATTTCTCCTTGTCTATGAATCATCCTAGGGAAAATGTGAGCGGAAGTCTAGTTCAAGTTCCAACGGGCTTGCCCAAGCGCTCGCGCCTCGCCGACGCTCGACGCTCCGCTCGGGCCTGGCTCGCTGGTTTTTCTTGCTAGAAAAACATCAACGAGCCGTTCAAGTCCCGACGCAGGCTCCGCCTGCTTCGACCACGAAAAGCACAAAGTCCCCTTTCGGGGACTTTGTGTCTTGCGCGGTCGACGGGACTTGAACCCGCAACCTCTCGCGTGACAGGCGAGTGCTCTAACCAGTTGAGCTACGACCGCAGATAACGACCACAAACATATACGGCCCTAAGGCCGTGAGGAGACTGTAGCGGTTTTTAGGCTGTCTCGCAAGAACCTACCGATATATAACAATGGCGCCAATAAGGAAGATCTGAAGTACCGCCATAAAGGCGTTTGCGATGAAAATCGCGTATTCCTTGTGTACCCAGCCATAGAGCGTCCAGAGCACGTTCACCAGCGCGAGCACGGTCCACGTAATCAGTGAAAGAGACGATACATTATGCGAAGCATAGACATCGAGCACCTGCGGCAAAAACGCTATTGGAGAAATAAGACCGACGACATACATCGCCTTGTCGAGAAATCGCTTGAACGAATCCGGACTCGGAAATACGTCGACGTTTTTATAGACGCGCTTCCGAACGTGAAGGTGATGCATGCCGCCGCTACTCATTTCCCTAGCCTAGCACGTCGCTTACGCGACTACATGTGCTGGTGAGGCTTTGGTCACGGATAATTTTCTGCTGAAAATTTCCGCGACCCCGTCTCGGCGCCGACGCGCCTGCGACCTGCAAGTCCTTCCACCATGCCACTACGTCGCTTACGCGACTACATGTGCTGGTGGAAGGACTTGCACCTTCGACCTTGGGTTTATGAGTCCCATGCTCTAACTACCTGAGCTACACCAGCAATTTCATCACACTACACTTTTAGCGCCGTATCTTCAATCATCCTTTCTACAAAGTGTACTATTGACAATATGTCCTTCCTGCGGTATCCTTACCGTATGACTGATGCCCCGAAGCTACATTTCGCCGTCGTTGCTACCGATATTGCACTCTTCACCCTTAAGGAGGGTGAGCTCCTTGTGCGCGTCATCCGCGTAAATCGCCCGCCACACTACGTGAACGCCATCGCGCTTCCTGGTGGACTCCTCTCCCCTCTTGAGACAGCTGAAGAGGCAGCCGCTCGACATATAAAGGATAAGACCGGTATCGATCCTGCAAAGCTCCACCTCGAGCAGCTCTACACCTTTAGTGCACTTAATCGCGACAAGCGCGGGCGCGTCGTATCTGTCGCGCACATCGCTTTCGTGCCTTGGGAGTCGCTTAGCGATGCGGAGCGCAAAGACGGTGAAGATTCATGGTGGAAGACTGTTGAGAAAGCGGGCACGCTCGCATATGACCATACCGACATGCTTGAAACCGCCCTAACCCGCCTTCGCTCACGCGTTCGCTACACTACACTCATACAAAAACTCCTTCCCGCTGAGTTTACGCTCACCGAGCTCGAGAAGGCATATGAATCCATTATTGGAAAAGATCTCGACAAGCGTAATTTCCGCAAGAAAATCCTCAAGATTGGCATCTTGAAGGAGCTTGCGAAGAAGCGCACTGGCGGCAAATTCCGTCCTGCACAACTCTATAAGTTCGCATCAAAAACCGTGCGCGATATTGAAGTCATTTAGCATGCAGATCTATCAGCCACCGCAGCCGGTTCCCGTCGATGCAGAGAAACTACTCTTCTTAGCTGGAAGCATCGAGATGGGTGCGGCTGAGGAGTGGCAGAAGAAGGTACAAGACGCCCTCGCCGATACGGACTGGATAATCCTCAATCCTCGTCGCGATGACTGGGACAACTCGTGGGTACAGGAAAAGGAAAATGCCCCGTTCCGCGAGCAGGTGGAATGGGAACTTGAGGGACTCGAACGCGCGGAGAAAATACTCATGTATCTCGACCCAACAACCAAATCCCCTGTTTCCATGATCGAGCTCGGTCTCTTCGGAAAGGAGTCCGGAAAACTCATTATGATTTGCCCGAAAGGATTTTGGCGTAAAGGAAATATCGATATCGTTTGCGAACGATATGGAATCACGCAGGTGGACACGCTCGAGGAAGCGCTTTCGATGCTCCGAGCATAATTTGACGCTTATTTAATTGTGTAGTATACTTTCTGCAGCTTGCGGCGCCCTACGGCGCCGAGCTCTTTGGAGAATAGCCAATGGATACGAGACCGAAATCGGTCGGGGTTGTGGTCGGGCGCTTCCAAGTGCCCTACCTCCACCCAGAACACCGAAGAATCATCGAGTATGCACGCGATCGGCATGAGCATCTGCTCATCCTGCTCGCTTCTTCAGGCGGCTTGCCGACGATGAAGAACCCCCTTCCCTATGAGGTACGCAAGCACATGGTGCTCGAAGTGTATCCCGAGGCGCAGGTGGAAGAAATCATCGACCACCCACTTTCGCCGACCTACTGGTCGCGCGACCTTGATACGCTTGTCACAAACTTGTGCGGTGGAGACACCGCGCACGTCGTACTGTACGGCGGTCGCGACAGCTTCCTGAATGTGTATTCGGGTACGCTGATGCGGCATGTTATTCCGGCGTCCTTGCCCCACATCAGTGGGACCGAGATACGCTCGCGCGTGACGATGCCAACAACGACCGACGGGCGCGAAGCGCTCATCTGGGCGACCCAAACTCGCTATCCGATTCCGTACGGAACCGCCGACCTCGCGATTGTGCGCAGAAACGCCGAGTTCCTTCTGATCAAGAAGAAACGCCACGAGGGACTCTGTTCCTTCATGGGCGGGTTCGGCGACGTCGGGGAATCTGATGAGGAGACGGCGATGCGGGAACGTACGGAGGAGATCCTCGGTATCGTGATCACGAAGCCGACGTACGTTGGTTCGAAGCCGATCGAGGACCCACGCTATCGCGACACTCCTGACGGCATCACCACCCGATTCTTCCGCGCGAATTACCTCAACGGAGACCCCGTTGGCGGCGATGACGCAGATGCGATCGAGTGGGTGCACCGACACGACCTCATCGAACGGTTGGTGCCGTGGCATCGCCCGCTTGCGGCTATGCTTCTCGGAAGCTGATTAGCTCCGAAACAAAAAGAAAATCCCCCGAGCCTTTGGCTCGGGGGATCATTTTTTACAGAGAGCGTCTTCAGACGAGCACGGCTTGTTTGACCATGCCGGCATGCCCGAAGAGTCGGAGGTATTTCTCGACTTCGTCCTTGGGGCCGGTGGCCTTGTTGACGTTGTTCGAGAGCTTCACCGCCGGCTGCCCGTTCGCGGACATCACCTTGCATACGATCGAGTGGCCCCTGAAGAGCTCGTCGTTCGTAAGGTCAAGTGCGACGCCGTTCACAACAGCGCGCTGATTCGGATCAGGATGGCACCCCTCGATATTCGAGGCGTGCGTACCCATTCCGTACAGATCGTCGATCAAGTCACGCAGCGCGTCGTTGATTTTGAACATCAGCGGCACATTGAGACCGTCCGAAGACATGTCCTTCTTGTGGGCTTTCTTCGCGTTAACCCCTTGGCTCTTCAGCCAGTTGATATAGCGAAGCCCTTCGTCGACCGGATCGCCGGAGTCCTGTCGTTGGCCGCTCCAGTTATGAGCGACACGGAACGCAAGATCTTCCGGCATATTTTTCCAGAACTGCTCGCTTCCGTACGTATCGGGAAGCGTGATGCGCAGTTTCTCGTCGAAGAGCGGCTCCCACTGGCGCAGCACGCTGTACTGCGCCATGCGTTTTTCTTCATCCGTCGGCGCGATAGCAGTAAGCACCATCGGAAGTTCGTGCGCGTTGGTCCCAACCGGTTGCAAATTATGGTTGAGCACCAAGAGCGCATTGCTGGTGCCGATGAGCTGCGTGCCGAGTGTTTCGGCGAACATCTCTATCGCGACGTTGTGCCATGAGCGACTGAATCTGCGGCGGGTGCCGAATTCAGCCATCTGTACCCAAGGACGCGTCTTGATTTGCTCGAGCATCGTTTGGAGACGACGCACGGCGTTATCGAAGAACAGGACCCGATCCGCTTTTGTCATCGAGCGCATAAGCGCGATGTACAGAAGTTCGGAGATGATCGCCATTGAGGCGATTTCCCAGAACGTAACCGTTTCCCACGGCGCCTTGAACCGAAGTTCGTATTGGTCGCCGACACGCTTGAGCGTGTACGTCGTAAGACGCAGCTGCTTCAGGAACTCCATGTATTTCTCAGTGGAGGCCTGTTTGCTGAAGACGTTCTGCCGGCGAATGAACGCGAGTTCATCTTCGCTGAGCGAAAGCGTCATCACATGATCGAGTTGCCGGCGCAGTTCCCTCTCGTCAATGATCTTGGCGAGCGGAATGCGCGGATTGCGATTGATGAGGCCGAACTCGACCTCCACGCCACGATGGAGCGTATGAATGAAATAGTCCATCGTGAACTTGTAGAAGTCGGTGTCGAGCAAAGACTGGATGATCCAGTCGCCACCCTCCGATTGCCTAATGCAATCGTCGACGAGTTGAGCCATAGGTATGCCCTTTCTCTGTTGTTGGTTGCAAAGAACTTTTTTCCGTAGCGACGTCGAAACAATTCGTTTCGGCGCCCCATACGAAATCCTTTTCCTTTGGAAAAGGACCCGTGAGGAAGCGCTTCGCGCTTCCTCACGGAGTCGAACATCAGGCGAGTTCACGGTCGAGGAGCAAATCCTTGTAGGAGAAGAACTCCTCGGTGAGGTACCCGTCCGCAATGGTGTCGCGGCGGTCGAACCCGAAAGCTCGACGCGAGGTAAGCAGCACCGGCGGCGTCTGCACGCGTTTGTACTCCATGCTGTACTGACGCCACGCCCATTCGAGATTCTCCACAAACTCTTTCGGAGTCTTGAAGTACTTCGTAATCGTTCCTGGCTCGCAGCCAAGCTCTCCTTCGAGCGTGCCTTCGAGCGCAGCAATCATAACCGTCGTCGGATCCCAGCGCCATTCGGTGAAGGCGCGCAGGAGCTTGTCGTGGTATGGGAAGAAGATAGGATCCCCCTTCCCTTCGTCGACTGCCTGATCCGCAGAAAGTTCTGCAGATGGGACGATGGTCATGATTCCTTCCGGAATCAGCTCGCGACCTTCAGTTTCGTTCAGGTAGCGAGCGAGCTCGTACACCTGCCCTTTCCAAAGGTCGGCGAGGAAGGCTGCGGCGCCCGCACCATCACCGTAGAGGGTGAAGTAGTTGAGCGCCATCTCAGTCTTATTGCCGTTACACACGAAGACGCCATTATGCGCCGCCGCGAGCGCAGCTTGCACGGAACCGCCACGGATTCTCGCTTGGATATTCTCCTTCACGAGCGTCGAGGGATTCTTGACGCCCGCGCTTGCGAGCATCGCAAGATGCACTTCATAGAGCCCTTGAATCGGCACGACCTTGTACTCAACCTTGAGATTCTCCGCGCATTGCTGCGCGAGATTCTTCGTCGTTGCCGAGTTGAACTCGGTCGGCATGTTGACTGCGAGTACCATGTGCGAGCCGATGGCGCGCGCGATGAGTGCTGCGGAAACCGCCGAATCGATACCGCCTGAAAGGCCGATGACGACCTTCTTGAACGGCGCGAAGAACTCGCGCACGGAAGCGATGATGGCATCGTGGATTTCCTTGATGCCCATCGACTTGCGTTCAGGGAGCGGCTCGTTGAGCCTACTGAGATCGAGCGGCATGATGCAGCCCTTGTGCTGCGGCGCACGCCACACGAAGTTCCCGCTCTGATCGATGATGGCAGAGTCGCCGTCGAACCAGACAAGGTTCTTGCCGTTGTTCTGAAGACCGAACGAATTCACGTAGATGATCGGTACGCCCGAGTCCATGACGCGACTCCGCAACATGCGCTCGCGCGCACGCCACTTGTCCGCGGTCCACGGCGAACATGAGATGTCGATCAAGAGATCGACGCCGTGCGCGCCGTAAATGCGTGATGGTTTCGTTGAGTACTCGTCTTCCCAGAGGTCCTCGCAGACCGTCAGACCGACACGCGTCGGGTCATCCCCGAGCATGAGGAAGAACGGTTGGAGGAGGTACGAGAGGTCGAGGTCCATGTCGCGCGCGAGATTCGCTGCGGGATAGAAGTGACGCGCATCGTCGAAGATACGGTACTTCGGCAGATTGGTTTTTGGGATCCAGCCGCGCAAAACGCTGTTGGAAACCCATTCGCCGTTCTGCGCGACAAACGCAGCGTTGTACTTGCGTACGCGGCCGTCTTCACCGATTTTTTCCCAGTCGGCCTTCACAGAGCCCCAGATAACGGCAATGTCTTTGCTCGCCATCCGAATGTGCTCATTTGCTCGTTCAAGCTCGCGAATGAACGCGTCATTTTCCCAACGATCGCCGAGGAGGTACCCCGACACCGCGAGTTCAGGGAAAATGACGAGGTCCGCGCCCTTCGCCTTCGCCTCTTCGATGAAGAAGAGGATCCAGTGAAGATTCGCGCGAATATTCGCAGGTTCAGGATTCATTTGGGCGATAACCACCCGTCCCGTGAGATTTGTCATTGCTTTCTCCTTTTCTTGAGACTCTTTGATGTTCGAATTCTCAAAGAACAAATCTTCTAGGAACGTCTGAACCTAAATTCAGGCGCTCCATAAAAGATGGTTTCAATTTCTCAGTAGGTTGGGGTGCCGCGCGAAGCGCGGCACCCTTTCCTTACGCTACCTTCGAACGTTCAGCTCACAGAGTTTTGCTGCAAGCTCGCACATACGCGCGCGGCCCAGAAGTCCTGAGCTCCATTTTTCCGGAATCGCATGGACGCCGTACATGGCGCCGAGCATTCCGCCCGCAATTGCAGCATACGTATCGGTGTCGCCACCAATAGTAACTGCTTTGAAGATTCCCTCCTCAAAGGAGGAGCTCGTCGACACCGCCCAGTGGACGACACGAAGCGAGTACACCGCGCCGCCACGAAATTTATGGGTCGGCGGTTGCGGCTTCTTCGGTTTTCCTCGGAGCAGCACTTTCGCAATGCGCTCGTAGCCGTCGTTAAGCGGAATGAGTTCGAGTGTTTTCTTCACAGCCGTTTTGTACGTGAAGCCATCGAGGACATGATCCAAGATGAGCGAGTACGCAACGGTCGCAGCGATAGCTTCCGGATGCCGATGTGTCATGAGCGCTTGCATTTCGGCAAGTTCACGCACGAGAACTGGCTGGCCGCGTACGAGGAGCGCGATCGGCGCCGCTCGCATCAGACTGCCGTTACTCGGAATCGGATCGTTCGGATCGGGATTCGCAAGCGCTTCTAGATAGGTAGGCTGCGCGAGCGCGTTACGCGTCGTGCCACCGAAACCATAGGCCGGAAGGTCGCAGAGAAAGCTTTTCTTGTCGATAACGCATTTCCGGAAGAGCGCATAGAGCTTTTCCGGACCGCCGCCGTGTACGAGGTACTCGGCGAGCGCAGCGGTCATTTCCGAATCGTCGGTGGGCCGACCTGCCGGAAACCGGCCGTCCTTGCCCCACGGATCGTCGTAGTCGAAGAGGACAAGTCCTCCTCGACTGTTAATATCCGCAAGAATGCGATCTTCAGTCCATGTTTCGTACGGCGCGCCAAGGGCGTCGCCGCACAACACGCCGACGAGCGAGCCTTTGTAGCAATCGAGAATTGAAACCATATTCTTCTCCAAAGAACTGTTTTCCTTTTAGGACGTTCGAGCGTGTGCTCAAACACCCTATAAAGGAGATTCCCGAAGGAATCTCGAAGCGAGTAGCGAAGGAGGCACTGCCTCCTTCGCACCCGTACGTAAAGAACTGGACCCTGAGTTCTAGAGCTTACGCTCCGAACCCACCCATCGCACCTTGGCTGAAGCCGCCCTTCACGCCTTTGCTGAAAGAGCCAGCGTTCTGACTGGCAAGCGACACCGATTGAGACACCATGGCGAACGCGCCACGAATCTCGCTCGGCGAGTTGCCTGGCGTCAGGATCCAGCGATCCTGGATGCCCATGCTCTGGAAGACCGCCTTGAAATCGGTACCCTTGCGGATCACGTTTCCTTGGTGGTCCTTCGTGCTGTCATCGATGCCGACGCCGATCACGATGAACTGCTCCGTCTGGAGAAGGTCGCGAACGATGATTTCGATATCGGATGCACGCATGCGCGAGCCGACATCGGCGCCGTCCGTGTAAATCGGAACGATCGCACGAGCCGGGACGCCGTTGTCGCTGAACTGCTGCCGTTTGGCAGCGGCAAGCCCAAGGACAACCGCCGTCGAATCATAGAGCGGCGTACCGCCCGAAGGATTGTAGTTGCGTGCGTCGAGACGAACAGCGTTCTCCAATGTATCGAAGCCGTGTAAAAGGCCTCGATTGAAGAGATTGGCCGCCATCAGGATGCCGCCCTTTTGCTTGGTTCCGAGCAGCGAGTCGTAGACAAGATTGTATCCGTCCCGCATCGGCTGCTCGTTGCCGCACGACGCGATTGAACTCGAGTCGTCGATATTCCCGATAATGAGCTGAATATCGGTCGCGGATACTTGGTCCGGAGTGATTCCGAGACCTTGATTGATCACGGCGCCGAGATCTTCAGCATCGAGAACGGCGAGCGCTCCTTTCGAGAGTGTGCCGTCTTGATGCGCTGCACTAAAGAGTGCACTTACGTCAGCTGAACTCATGGTGAGTCCTCCTTGCGAGTGGGCGCTCGCATGACGGAACCATTCCGCCATGCGAGTAAACCCGTCTTAGTGCATAAAGCCCGGCCAGTCCTGAATCGGAGTGGTGGACTTCACGATGTTCATGCCGGCATTGGCAAACTGCGCGAACGCAGCTTCCATGTTCGGCGTGTTGTCGACGATGAATCCGCCGCTGCCATCAGGAACCGTAACCGCGGACGTGCAGTCCGCAAGCACATAGACCTTCCGGGCGAGCGACTTGTCCTGAATCAAGATCTCTTCGAGGAAGTCCTCGGTCGAGCTCTTGAGGCAGTGACTGCCTGCCTGACCCGCGATAATGACGCGGTCGTACGCGAGCAGCGTCTTGATGAACTTCACGTTCTTCTGGACACCCGGTAACGGTTGTCCGTCGAACGTGGTCATCACTTCTGGACGAAGCACCGAATAGTTCTCGGAGTACGGGCTTCCGCCCTTAATTTCCGAAAGCGATTGCGACGCACGCGCATAGGCGTGGAAGAGACGAGCTTCGTGAATGACGCCGGCAAGAACGTGACCGTCGGATCCGAGCAAGCAATGCTCGGGCCAAATAATCAGGTTGTACTTGCCGCCCTTGTCGAGCTCCTGACAGTAGTACGCCATCTGCTTTTGCAGCGTGACGTAGTCGCCATGAGCGACGACGCTGGCTGCGGAGGGGTTGACCGAAGCCTTCCCCACGCACACGCCGGCGCGCATGATGTCGAGATTTCCCATGATGACGTCGAACGGTTGGAGCGGCTGACCGCTCTCATCGTTCCAGAACGACGGGAAGAAGCACTGGTACGCGAAGTGCGTATCGAGCGTCGTTGCGATGCTCGTTAGCATATTCAGGTTCCGGTAGATGAACTCAGCGATGCGCGCCGAGTCATCGATAGCTCCACGTCCCGAACGGCCGCCCACGAAGAGCGAACCTTCCGGAAAGCAGAAATCCTTCTGCAGGTCGATCAGCAGGAGCATGACCTTCAAGACATCGAGTCCCGACGCCTTGAGTTGGTATTGCCTTTTCCAGTCGTTCGCGGTGTTGAACACCGCGCGCTGGTCAGGTCGGTACGACCACACCCCGGCGTTCTTCGCATTGAAGAGCTTTGGAACCGGTAGTGCTGTGGCTATCTGAGCCATGGTACTTCTCCTTTGTTTTTGTCCTCAACCTATTTGAGGACCAACCTCCAAACATCGCCACGCTGGACCGCATAGAGCCCTCGGTTTCCCAAGAGCAATTTCGTTTCAGCGTCGACGAATTCCGCTGTAGCCGGGAATTCCTTCACCACGCTAACGGTGCCGTTTGCGGATTCAATCCGCACGACACCATCATCCGTAGATGAGAGTAGGAATCCCTTTGCGGCACATTTTCCGCGGAGCGTCCCAAGCCAGCTGCCGTCTCCGGCCTCAGCTTGAGTCTCCGCAAGAAGCGTGCCGCGATAATCAAGGACATAGCAGTGATTTTCCGTCCGACCGTTATTCGCGGTCGAAACAAAAAACCACAACCGATCCTCGCCGAACACACAGAGTGCGTCGACGAGCTTCCCCCGAATGGGAGGAAGCTTGATTGAATCATTGATGCCAGGCTGGCCCGTACCGAATACGAAGTAGCGTGTAAGCTCCCCCGCGCGATACAAACCAAACCCGTGCGTGTCTCCGCACCAGAACAGTGTCTGGCCCGGAAGGACATCGCCGAAACGGTCGGGATATTCAGCCCCGAGCGTTCCAATTCGCCACAATCCGCCGTCGCGTACGAAGAACGTATTCTTCGCATTCGCGTCAAACAGTGGCAATAATCCGTAGGCATCGACCACAAGTTGGTCGCGGCGGTCGCCATCAAAGACGATAGCGTGATTGCCGCGGCCCATGAGCGTCTTTTCGCCGCTTACGCGGTAGCGGAAATGTGGGTCGAGTGTGCCTTGGGCAAACTCGTTCCCGCCTTCCCGCAGATACTTCCCCGCTTCGTGATAAACGAGGCGGAGCGTGTCGTGTTCAAGTGTCGCATGCAGGATAACGCCAGCAGTTGAGAATTCTTTGAAAGCCGAAATGGCTCCTTTGTGAATCTCTTTCTGCATTGGTGGCGTCACATGCACGCACGACGGGCACACTGCCCGTGCGTGAGTCGTCCCGCATTTCGCGCACGTCGTGAACCGAAGGTTCTCAACGAGACGCGCATCCGGGGCTCCGCGCTTATCTTTCACAAACGTCTGCTCGAAGTGATTGAGCAAATCGTCAGGAAGGATACGGAAGTGTCGAGCGGGTTTCGGATATTTGACCTCAGGGTCGAACACCGTAACTCGCCGCAGTGGTCGCAAATCGTGCGGCAGTCGCTTGGCCGGGTCTTTGGGTGCATACACACCGCCATACGGCCCGACATACAAGAGACATTGCATCAGCATGATGGCGTAGGCGTACCAATCAGAATTCCGATTGTGCGGCTCTTTCATGATGAGCGCCTTCGCTCTCGGATCGCACACGAGCGGATCCACGAAACGAGTCGTGAACACATGCGTATAGAACGGTCCGAATTGCATGCTGTCAGCGTCGATGAGAAAAGCCTCGCGGCCCTTCGCAAGAACGTTAAGATCGTTGAAGTCTCCGACAACGACATTCGCGCGATGCACGCCTTCCACCGTTTGCCGGAGGTCAGCAAGCACCGCCACAGCTGTTTCGTCAGAAGCACCTGCTTCGCGAAAGGAACGTTCGCCGTAGCGATACAGCACTTCCGCCCCGATGAGAGGCTTCATTGCGTATCCAGCGATACGTCCCTGAACGTCGAGTACCAGCGCTTCGGGAACGATGACGTGTCCCGGAAGTCCGCGCGGGAACGCGGGAAGCTTCCGTTGGTGCTCATTGATGCGGTCTTTTGCAGCAGCTTGCGCCGCTGCATCGCCCGCAAGATCTGGATGGTTCGGTGGCTTGTAGATTTTGATAGCACGTCCGTCCTCAATGAAGACGTCGGCCTCTCCTCCTTTCCCCACCGCATCGTTCGGACGAAGCATCAGCTTCTTTCCGCCGAGTGTGTAGTTAGGCATTACCGCCTCCTTCTGACTGCCGACGAACAACAACAATAGTAGTGTCGTCCGAGAGCAATCCCTTCTTGATCAGTCCATCTTCCACAGCTTCACGATTCGCACGCGCGAGACCCCGACGAATCATGTCGGAGTTAGCGACGAAGAGCTCGTCTTCCCAGAACTGAGAGAGCGGTCCGAAAACCGGTCCTTCTTTACGTCCGGGAAATGGTTTGTCGCGCGCGCGAATGACGTCAGTGACGCCATCAGTGCCAAGCAGAATTGAGGTGATCTCTTCTGTTTTGCGCTGTTCGCGGATACGAATACCAATTTGGTTGCGAGGCCACCCTCCCGTAAAGCGATGTCCTAAGTAGGGCGGCGCGTTATCGGGATAGGGTGGTATGACGGTTGTCTCGCCATTCACGGCATAGACACCATCCCCCGCTTCGAAGATCACCGTGTGCTTAGGAGTTATGAGAACGCCGAGCACCGTGAACAAGAAATACTCGTTAATGGTTTTTTGAACGTCGACACCTATGGCGCGCGCAGTGTGTTCCATAAATGGATACACCCAGCGTTCGAGCATAGTGAATGCATCTTTAGGCTGCAGGTCTTCCGACACTACGGCCAAATGCTTTGCGATAAGCGGTGCCATAAGCTGCGCGCCCACGTCGCTGTGCGGCATACTGCCGCACCCGTCGCAGACCACAGCTACCAGCACGTTATCGGTCTTCATCCAGGCGAACGCATCTTGGTTGTTGATCCAGCCGGGTTGCCCAGGCTTGGTGTGGTCAGTTCCAGGGACAGAGCCCCCAGCGACCACGAATGGTAGAGCCTCCATCAGAGACACCTTCCTTTGTTAGATGGGTATGGGTCCTTTCAAGGAACTCCTGTGCCGCTGCACAATCTAGTGTTAAATATACACTAAGTACTCGGCGGCGCAAGCACTGTCAGTGTGGATAACATATTTTTGATAAAAAGTCAAACTCTTGCTCTGTTTCGTTCATCTGGGGCTCATGAGTTTTTCACTGCGGCTTCAGGGCCTGTAGCGCATGCTCCTTAGCAGGAACGTCCGCTCCCCTTCTCCCCAGGAAGGAAGCGCGTCCCTCTTATCGGATAACACAACTTTCTATGCACAACTCAACTGGAACATTCTTCGTGAGTGGCGCCGTCCTCGGCGCACTCGGTGCGGTATTCGCGGCGAGTCTTCTGCTTGCGCTTCCCGCGTCCGCAATGGTGACCGGATTCGATACGGGCTACCAGTATCGTCAGGGACTCGCAACCGGCGCTGGAGGACAACTTATGAGCGAAGCCGGAACGCAACCATCTCCCGTCGCAGTGACGAGTGACGGCTCGGCCCTCATACCAAACTCTGGCGTCTCCGCACCAGTCGACGGAAGCGTGACAACTCCTGTAGTGGAACCATCAGCCGCACCGGCTCCAGCGCCTGCGACTGAAGCATCTGTCTCGTTTATGGACGTCTTAACACCAAGCTTCGTTGCTGGCGCGCTGTTCCTCCTCGCGCTCGTCGGCATCGGAATCTGGGCGTTGACCCGCCGTTCGCGTGATGATGAAGAGTATCGCCCGATCTACAGCTAAGAAATCGCTTACAGAAACGCCGGAAGCTTCGCTTCCGGCGTTTCTGTAAGCTCATCCGTTCTTCATATCCCTTTTTGGTATCATCTATAACGTATAGCAGCGCCAACCTACCCGCTCCTCTTTCGGAGCCCGCTCTTCAAAAAACGGGTGTTTTTCGTGTCCTGCACGCTCTTCCTTGCCTTTCTGATCCTCGCGCGCGTATCTTCGCTCGTTCCGCCACCGGCAGTCATCTTCCCTGCCACCGGCATAGCCATAGGCATTCTCGCGCTTGAGGGCCTCGCGTTCTGGCCGATCGTGTACTTCGCCTCTCTCACGAATGGACTCATCGCAGGCGCCTCACCGATTTCGCTCCTCGTCATGCCGCTTGCTCACGCACTGTTCGCGGTAGCGGGCGCATACATACTGCGCTCGCAGAACATCGACCCGTTGTTCCGAAGCTGGCGAGATGTATTCATTCTGTTCATCGCCGCACTGGCCTCTTCGCTTATCATCCCCACCGCCGGAACATTCGCGCATTTTGCGAGCGACGCCCTCGGATTCCCTGCGCGCATCTCGATCGGCTGGGGGCCGTGGTACGTGGCGACCATATTTACCGTGTTCGTGGTAACGCCGTTTGTTATGCGCTGGTGGGTAAAGCCCCGATTCGCACGCCGTTGGCTTGAACTCCTTGAAACCGCTGCGGCGTTTCTCCTGCTCGGCACCATTGAATATTTCCTCTTCTTTACGAACATACCGACGATCGCCGGAATTTCATTCGTCTACTTCATGCTCATTCCACTCTTCTGGATTGCACTGCGGCTGCGACCACGATTCATCACTCTCGCACTTATCGTGACTTCGGTGTTCGCAGTCGCGAGCCTTCTTGTGGGACCGCACGTGCCCGCGCCGGAACTCTTTGGTGATCGCCTCTACCAAACGGAGCTGTTCCTCATCATCGTCGGGCTGCTGTTCCTGTCCTTCTCATCGCTTGAGGAAAGTCGCCGGGTCACCTCGAATCTTCTTCGGCTGCAGGTCGCAAACCTTGAGAATGCCGTATCACGCATCTCGGTGGAGTCGCGAGCGAAAAACGACTTTATCGCCGTGCTCGCACATGAACTACGCAACCCACTTGCGCCAGTAGTCGCCTCGATCGAATACCTGAAGGCGAAAGGAGGCTTTGATGCAGAGGACACCGAAGCACTCACGATCATGGACGACCGCATGCACGTGGTGAAGCGCTTGCTCGACGACCTTCTGGACGTATCCCGCATTTCTGAAGGAAAACTTTCGCTCCAACGAGAGGTTGTGGACGTTGAACAGGTCGTTCGCAAAGCAGCACTTTCGACCGATCACTCATTCAAGGAACGGCACCAGCAACTCTTCATACAGGCACCCTCCGACACCCTACTTGTCGACGGCGATTCCACTCGTATCGAACAAATAGTGAGCAACCTCCTTACGAACGCATCCCGCTACTCAAACGCAGGCGACCGCATCACTATCTCGATCGGAGAGAAGGGAAACGACGTCGAACTACGCGTACAAGACAATGGCATCGGCATCGCGCCTGACACGCTCGCGTACATCTTCGAGCCATTCCGCCAAGCAGAAACTGGCAGCAAAGCCAACAAAGGCCTTGGCATCGGACTCGCACTCGTTCGGAGTTTGGTCGAAATGCATGGCGGAAGCGTTCGTGCGGAGAGCGCTGGCAAGGATGCTGGCAGCACCTTCGTCGTCCGACTTCCCCGCTCGAAACAGAATCGCGCATCGAAAGAGATCCTCCCTCAAAAACCGAACGTGCTGCACCCACGCGAAAAGCAGGGTTCGGGACCGCGCGTTCTCGTTGTTGACGATAACGACGCAGCATCATGGGGCATCGGAAAACTTCTCGAGCTGCGTGGCGCTTCCGTTTCGTACGCGTATGACGGCGATCAAGCCGTCGAGTCTGTGCAGAACAACCGCCCCGATACGATACTGCTCGATATCGGCCTTCCGGGCCGCGATGGCTTTGACGTTGCGCACGACCTCCGCGCACTCGGGTTTGATGGCAAACTCATTGCGCTCACCGGCTACAGTCTCGAGGAAACACGGACCCGCGCCGAGGCGGCAGGGTTCGACGAGTACCTCGTCAAACCCATCGGCCTCGCAGAGCTTACCCGCGTGGTGCCGGGTCTCTAGATTGCAGAATGCAGTCCCAACAGGTAGGCTCTAGGCAGAATACGAATCCACGGAGGCGAGGATGAAGTATGAAAAATTACTCGCCCTCCTTGGAAGGGGCGGCGTACGACCGGAAGACTTCAATCTTCCGGAGTACAAAAGCCTACACGATCTTTACATCGAGACTAACGAACTCGATGTGCTACCGATACTCGTAAACGGGACGTTTGCTCGTTTTGCGCATAGCGCAAAGAGCATTGTTCGGAGCGGGCCGGAGCCCCATCTTTGCACGCACACGCTTCGGGAAGTACGTCGTATTCTCCCCAGCGGTACGTCCATTGAGAAGGTAAAGCCATGGGGCTTGAGTGAGACACCCAAACGCAACCGGAATCGCAAGCGGAAAGTCGAGAAACCGATGCGAGCCCTCATACGAGGTATCGGCGAAGAGTTCGGCATCTATGACGTTGACACGTCTCAGATCCGACGACTCACATCGTGGGAAGTGAACGGCATCAAGACAGAGTTCAAGATGACTTCTTCTGCGCGACTGAGTCGCATCACGTCGTCTGACGACGACTACGATGAGCACCAATCGAGCGTGTATCCCCCCGGAGTGTGGAGCGTCGTTATCAGTTTCTGGTACGAATATTCCATGCCCTCGACTCACTTCACGGCGAACCCGAACGGGTTCGTCGCGCTTGAGCCGGGCGGGACGAAAGTCGTCTCGCAATGGTTCCCCACTATATAGAAGCGTCGGCCTTTTGGCCGACGCTTTTCTTATGGAGGGTACTCATTGAGCACGTCGAGGGTCAGCCCGCCTCTTGCCGGACTCTACCGCCCTTCTGGCTTGCGATTCTTGCCTCTTCCGAATTGAATCGGTGGGCGGTTCCCTGAGCGTGTGCTGCCTTGCCTCCCATGCTCGCGATTTCGCGCTGCCGGTCTTCATCCATCACCGCGAAGCCGCGACGACTCATAGTGGTGCGATCTGCCATACGCATGTATCAGTTAGCGTGCTGATAACGAGGTTCGACCACATGCACTATAGCCGTACTCGCCTTAACTTTTGGTTAAGACACTCGTTTATACATTCATGAATGTCTCTACAGCGGGAGGTTGAGCGCAGTAACGGACGCTGTGAGACGAAAGGCAAACAGCACCCACACGATATACGGCAGAAGAAGGAGCGCGGCCACTCGAGAGCGAGGCTCAATGAGTTTGGCAAGAACGCCGAGGGCTACCGCGAGAACAACCGAGCACACAACCGACCATACCAGCATATGCAGATCGAAAAAGAGTATGCTCCAGAGGAAATTGATGAGCGTGACCACGCCATACCCGACAACGATAGTACGGAACCGCGCATCATGCGGTGTTTTGTTCCAAACAATGAGAAGTGACGCCGTTGCACACACATAGATGATCGCCCATATAAGTGCAATGAGAATGTTTGGCGGACTCCATGACGGAAGGACCAGCGACGCGTACCAGTCGATACCGCCACTATTTAAAATCCCGCCAAACATGAACGCGAGTATCGCGAAATAGGGGATCGCGAAATGATTGAGCTTGAGCCGGCTAGACGTTGTCGGTCGTTGTTCCATCGTAGTGTTCTTCGCTTGCTTCGGCTTCGGCCTTGGTTTCGTGCACCGTGCCATCCTTGTGGTGGGGCGGCGCATAGAGTGTATACAGCTTCATCGCTTCGTCGCGCGAGGTATTAATAATGTTGTGACGAACGCCAGCAGGCACAAGTACGATAAAACCATCGGTAAGTGTCTGTTCTTCGCCGTCCATAACGCACGTCCCCTCCCCTTCTTCAATGCGGATAAACTGATCCACGTCATGCACCTCTTCGCCGATTTCTTCGCCTGCCGAGAGACTCATAAGGACGAGCTGCGAATGCTTTGCCGTGTACAGAACACGTCGGAATGACTCGTTTTCAAGTGCTGCTTGTTCGATGTTGGTGGTGAAGCCTTTCATGAGAATAGTGTAGCACTTTGAGGAGTTGGGGACAGAAGGACAGGAAGTGTCCTTCTGGGGAAGGTAAGCATGTGTCGGCCACGAAGTGAGGGGACAGGACCGTCGAGTACGACATATCGCCCGCGAGTCGAATGCTCGTCGACACTCGCATTCGCTCTGGGCACCGCCTCGTCGTTTCGCTCTGCTGAGCGAAACATACTCCGGCGTTCGATTCCTGACGAGAAGCGCCCCGCGCTTCTCTTCCCCGCAACGGCGCAATACAAAAAGCGCCTTTCGGCGCTTTTTGTATTGCTTGTTGCGGGGACAGGAATCGAACCTGTGCTTCAAGGTTATGAGCCTTGCGACCTACCGCTGGTCCACCCCGCTATCCGTGGATTCTACTCCACCCCCCTCCTCTTTTCAAGCGGCACTAAATAGCCTTGAGCTCCTCGAAGACGCGTTTGTATTTCTGGATGGTGCGGTACGCAAGGGTATCATCGACCTTAAACGTTGAACCTTGGTGCGCTATTTCGTTACGAACCTTGTGCGCCTCCCACGCTTCATTAATAGATTCGAAGCGCGCCTGCTTCAGGCGCTCACCGAGCGTTTCTCCTTCGTAGCCATGATGCTCAAGAACGTCGTTCAGCATGATATCTGCTTCGATGATGGACTGGCGCCAATCGCTTTCAAGCGGACTTTCGACGAGCGTGAGAATGTGGTTCCAACGCGCATGCTCGGTCATATTTTCTGCATGTGCGCTGTCGAGTGTCGTGTAGTTCACTGCATCGGCTTCATACACCTGCTTCAACCGCACGATGGCATACACGAGCGAGATCAACGAGACGAGCGCGATAAGGTAGCCAACCATCGTCACAAGGTTCCAAACAGAGGTGAGGAACGGCATGATGCCGCCCGGAACCGAAAGATGCACAGCTGTGTCATACAGGAGCCGGAGAAAGAACTCGAGGTTCAGGAAATGAATGGGCGTGGTTGCAGAGGTTCCTGCTTCGTACATGCGTTTAGTATAGTCCCTTTTCCTCGAGCTGTGCGGCAGCTGTAAACAAACGGTCTTCCGCTCCGTGCGGCGCGGTGAAGTGCATTCCTACCGGAAGCGACACGCCGTCGCGTTCGACACGCCCCATAGGAACCGAGATGGCCGGAGCGCCCGTGAGGTTCGCGGTGACGGTGAATACGTCCTCAAGATACATAGCGACCGGATCAGACTTAGCACCGAATACGAACGCAGGAGCAACCACCGTCGGGACGGCAATTAGATCCACTCCCTCAAACGCCTTCGCATATTCTGCCCGCAGAAGAGCACGTGCAGCTTCCGCTTTGCGGTAATACGCATCGATGTAACCTGACGAAAGCACATAAGTACCAAGAAGAATGCGTCGCTTGGTCTCTGCACCGAATCCCTCGGTGCGGGACGCGCGATAATCGTCAAGCAGCGTTGTCTCGCGCACCGCGTGTCCGTAGCGCATGCCGTCGAGACGCGCGAGGTTCGTCGATACTTCGGCTGGCATCACGATGTAATACGCAGCAAGTCCGTAACGACTCGTCGGAAGAGATACGTCGACTACTTCATGACCCTCCGAACGGAACGCTTCAAGTGCCGCGTCAAACCGCTCGCGCACATCCGCATCAAGCCCTTCCGCGAGAAGATCTCGCGGCACACCGATGCGCATCTTCCCTTCCACAGTGCGGTTCGTGTACGTTGCATCCGTAATAGTGGTGGAATCGAGCGGATCGGTACCCGAAATCGCAGAGAGAAGGATACGCGCATCCTCAACCGACTTTGTCATCGGCCCTGCTTGATCGAGCGAAGAACCCATGGCAATGAGCCCGTTGCGCGACACGCGACCGTAGGTCGGCTTCACGCCAACGATTCCGCAGTGGCTTGCAGGCTGGCGAATGGAGCCACCTGTGTCGGTTCCGAGCGCCGCGATGCAAGTGTCCGCAGCGACAGCTGCGGCCGATCCGCCTGAGGACCCGCCCGGCGTTCGTTTCGTGTCATGCGGATTCTTCGTTACACCAAATGCCGAATGCTCGGTCGAACCGCCCATAGCAAATTCATCCATGTTCGTTCGTCCGATAAAGAGAGCGTTTTGATCCTTTAATTTCTTGATGACCGTTGCGTCGTAGGTCGCACGATAATTCTCAAGCATCTTGGATGCGGCACTCGCCGTTTTCCCATCGATAAGAATGTTGTCCTTGATTGCGAGCGGTATGCCGCAGAGCATAGGTGCCGCGTCGCCTTCTTTCTCGATGCGTGCCTGCGCAGCGTCTATCGCTGCGTCATCTGCGTTAAATATCTCGAGATACGCGTTCAATTCCGGATTCTTTGCAACCGCTGCGGAGTGACACGCGTCCCAGAGTTCGCGCACAGTAATTTCGCGCGAGCGAAGTGCACGCGCCGCTTCGACAAGCATGAGTTCGTTCGGAGCCTTAGTCATGGGAAATGATCTGCTTCACCTTGAGATACTGACCATCGCGTTCTGGGAATTGAGCGGCGAGCTTCTCGGTATACTTCCCCTTCTCGTGCGGTTCACCGTCTTCACGAAATACGTTGCGAACTGCGGGAGCTCGATTCACCTCGGGAGTGACCGAGAGCGATTCTATCTGGCCAACGTACGCCAAGATACCCTCGAATTCTTTCGTGAAGGTATCAATTTCCTCTTCGGAAAGGGTTATGCGCGCGAGCGCAGCAAGTTTTTTGACGTCATCAGCCGAAGCCATATCGGGAACTCTATCACAGGCAATTGGGGGAGAAAATGACAGGTTCTAGTCCTCAAGGAGAATGGAACCTGCAATCACTCCTACACGGTCGCTATAAGTGTAGTGAGCGACGACGAAAGGACCCACGAGAGCGTAATTAGGAGTGAAGCAGTCGGCAGTGGGATACGTTTCATTAGGTACGAAGAAATAATAGTCGACATAATTCGACTGTTCGGACATAAGCTTGCAGGTGCCGCGGAAGTTGTTGTTGTGACGTTCTGCGGATACCGGATCATCCTCCCGCATTGCGATACCGAAAAGATCGTCTTCGAGCGTATGGTTTGCGCTGCGCCAATAGAGCCGGAGGAGTGGTGTGGTGTACCCTGAAATGTAGTTGTAGTAGACGTCTCCGGTAAGCGGATCGAACTTTACGAGCGAACTATCGAGTTTACCGACTTCAGCGTTGAAATTATGAACGATGAATCGCAATCGGTGATTTGAAAACGGTCGAATATCGAGTAGGACGCTCGACCACTCGCCTTCACGAGTCTGCGAAAGCTGCCACGCAACAGCATCGCGCGGATTCGGTGGGCCCGTATACGGTTTGAACGAGACGCCGGAAGAAACGCTCTCGCTCTCATTCTCCACCACAGGAGAGCTTGTTGCCGATTGAACGACAGGCTGCGGCTGATCGAACACTGAACGGAATGTATCGTCCCGCACAAACGCATACACACCCGCAAGGATGAGTGCTGCGAGAATGATTGACCCTGCAAGCGCTAGCTCTTTAGTGGCTTTCATGCAGAAAGTATAGCAACCAGAGGACTAGGCTCTGCCTGAAATGAGGTCCTTGAATTCACTCTCCGAAAGAACGCGTACACCGAGTTCTTGCGCCTTATCGTATTTTGAAGCCCCTGGATTCTCACCCGCAAGCACATAGGTCGTCTTCTTCGAAACTGAGCCCGAAACTTCGCCTCCGGCACGACGCACCAAAGTCTCCGCTTCCTCCCGCGAATATCCCTCGAGAGTTCCTGTCACTACGACCGTAGCGCCCGCAAGAGGACCGCTCGTGACTGGTCCCGCCACTTTTTGCACTGAAAGATGCTTGGTGAGACGCGCGAGCGACGCAGTATTTTCTGTATCCGAGAACCATGCATGGACCGAAGCCGCAACGATGTCCCCGATGCCTTTCACCTTCGAAAGATCCTCTTCGCTCGCCTTCGCAAGCTTCTCGAGGGTTCCAAATTCCTGAGCCAAGAGAAGTGCCGTCTCATCACCAACATGAGGTATGGAAAGTCCGACCAGAAGCCGATCAAGCGATACCTTACGCGCAGCATTCACTCCAGCGAGAAGGTTGTCCGCTGATTTCTCTTTAAATCCGGGCAGTCCTAGCAGCTCATCTTTCGTGAGGTCGAAGAAGTCGTGGAATTCACCGACGAGCTCGTGCTCCATGAGAAGCCGTACTGTCTGCTTGCCGAGACCGTCGATGTCGAGCGCAGACTTTCCGGTGAAATGCGCGAGCCGGCGCTCCTGTATCTCGAATGAGTCGACAACCTTGCAGCGGTATGCGGCAACACCCGGAACTCGCTCAATAGCGCCGTTGCCGCCACACAACGGCGAGTGCGTTGGGAATTTCCACTTCTTTTCCTTGCCAGTACGAAACTCAGACAACACCTGCACTACTTCCGGAATGATGTCCCCTGCTTTTTGAAGAATGACGGTGTCACCGATACGAATATCTTTCTCTTTGATGAAATCTTCGTTGTGGAGCGTAGCGCGGGCAACGGTAGTGCCGGCCACAGCGACCGGACGCAGATGTGCAACCGGAGTAAGAACGCCGGTGCGACCGACCTGCAGTGTGATGTCTTCCACGATGGTGGTTACTTGCTCCGCTGGGAACTTGAGTGCGACCGCAAACCGCGGCCCCTTACCGGTAAAACCGAGCGCTTCCTGCTGAGCACGCTCATCGACTTTTATGACGACACCATCAAGCTGGTAGTCGATTTTTTCACGCGCGCTTCCCTGCCACTGCTTCCAGAAATCAATGACGTCATCAATTGCTTTCGTGTGGAGGTGGTGAGGTTCGGTTGGCAAACCAAGCGACGTAAGAAACGCGAGTTCGTCGCTCTGTGTTTTCGGAAACGGTGCGCTCGTCGCATCAATGTCGTAAAGAAAGATACCGAGCGGGCGTTCCGTCGCGATCCGAGAATCGAGCTGACGAATTGAACCTGCTGCGGCGTTGCGAGGATTTGCGAAGAGCGGCAGACCTTCCGCTTCGCGCTTCTTATTCAGAGCAATGAATCCCGAACGCGTGAGATATACTTCCCCTTCCACAATAAGGTCGATGGGGTCCGGTAGTGTTTGCGGAAGCGAGCGTATCGTGCGCACGTTATGGGTGACCTCTTCACCAATAACCCCGTCACCACGCGTTGCGGCCGTGATAAGCTTCCCCTTTTCGTACGTAAGAATGATATGGAGGCCGTCGATCTTGAGTTCGGCGGAATACTGCGGTGATGTATCAACTCCGCGCTTTGCGAGCTCGCGCCGCATACGCGCGTCGAATTCGCGTACCTCCTCCGCGTCGAACGCATCATTCAGCGACCATTGTGGGACTGCATGTTTTACTTTCGCCAGTTCGGGCAATACCGTTCCCGAAACGATTTGTGTCGGCGAGTTCGGCGTTATGAGTTCGGGATATTCTGCTTCGAGCTGGGCGAGTTCGTGCTTCAAGGAGTCGAGAGCCTCTGGAGAAATGGAGGACGTATCACGCTCGTGATACTCGGTCCGGTATGCCGTAATAGCGTCACGGAGTTTTTTCGCTCGCTCTTCTGTATCGCGTGGGACCGCCATTGGGCTATTTTACTGCATTTTGCATTTCAGTGGGGTTTGCATTTAATTGGGTCCTGCGACGACGTTAGCCGGAACGAGAGTCTTTTGGAAAGCGCGCTAGCTAATAAGTAACTTTGAGACCGCGTTCGATGCGACGCGCATCCGAGGGGTCGCAGCTACTGTAGCCGGTTGAATAGATGACGGTTGCCCCATTAGTGGCTTTGGTAATCGTCACGTGAGCAAGAACGCTCGAACCGCCGGTTGTGCACGGAATATCGAAGGAGGTGGTACGAACGCCAGCACCCGAGTCCTGCGTTGATGAGTTGGGTGGCGTGATGAGACTGATCGACTGGCCGTTGTTGCAGGAGATGGTGTTGCTTGCGAGTTCCGAGTAGTCGAATTGAGCCTGTTGCTGATCGTAGTACAACCCGCACTCAAGGCCGGTGTCCGCAGCATAAAAGGCATACTGCGAATTCTTCGCCGTCGAAGCGAGCACGATCTGCTTATACGCAATATCGAGAAGTGCGATACCGAGCGCAAGCACCACCGACGCGAGAATGACGGCAGTAAGAAGTGTGAACCCGCGAGAAGAGTTGATCATAGCCAATTAGTGAGCACGCTCGTCACCGTCACCGAATACGGTGTATGCGCGCTAATCCAGGTCACCGTCACGTCAACCGTAGCTTCGTTCGCCGAACTCGAGGTGATGGTCACCGAGCGCGTGAAGCGCGTCACGGTTCCCACCTCTGCTTGATTGTAGAGATTAGTCGTGGAGAGGGAGAGCGGCGAGCAGGTTCCGTTCAAACAAACGGCGATCGGCGTCGACAGATTCGTTGTATCGACGGTGCATTTCGCAGGTGCTCCACATGACGGCGTCCCTCCAGAACCATCAAGGCCATAGAGCCACGAACGGGTCGACGACGGATTCGCTACATTGTAGAGGTAATTATTTCCGCGGATATACCGCACTTGCTCCATACCTTCCTGAGCAAGCGCTGATGCGGCGAGATAGTCGCGCGCCGTATAGGAACCGTTCAGGGCTGACTGCACCGCATGAAAGGGTCCGATGATCGCTATGGAAAGAATGGTAATGGCAACCAGCGTCTCAACCAGCGTAAAGCCGGCATGGACCGAAGAGCGGTGATTCATGGTCATGATCATAGGTCGGGAAGGCGCTGGGCCGCTGAAGTTTGAACGGAAAATGTGGTCGACGCTTGAGAGGTGTTCCCGCTTTGCATTTTTCCCCTTACGCTAATGATGACATACGGCTGAATACCGTCGCCGGTACCAACACCCTGTACGTAGAACGTGAGATCACTCTCGCCAATTGCAATACGTCGATCAGTGAGTTCAATCGCAGTTGAATCGTTGCACGCCCCCGATCCGGTACAGCTACCTATGGTGCCGTTACTGTTCAAGCGATAGGTTACCGTTTGACCGATATTACTATCGGTAAACGAGATTTGATGGCAGGTACCGTCGGTATTGTTCGGCCCCGGCGAGCACGCATACGCAGTACCCGTACGGATAGCGCGCGCCATACTGTCGAGCGCAAAGGAAAGACTTGCAACGAGCTGGTTGGTTGCTCGCGCCTTTCGATCGAGATCGATGAGGGCAAGATAGGCGCCCGTAACAATGAGCATGACGACACTGAAAATACCGACCGAAACGATCATTTCGACAAGCGTGAATCCTCGCGGTGATCTTCTCTGCATCATGGGCATGTGGGAACAACAGAAATACCGCCGACTTGGGATATGTAGATGTTTCCATCCGTGTTCTCTCCCCCCGGCGCCGCGATATGAATGCAGGCGTCAGTCATCGCAGTTACAACTCCCGAACGCGTACCAACGACCACTGTTTGAGTATTGGGACGAAGGAAGGTTATATCAAACGTATCGAAATCCGTTCCGAGACAACGAGTGACCGTAGGCGAGATGTGCCCGCAGACGCTGCCGATGGAGAAACCGCGGTTGAAGGTGTAGGTCTCAACGATACCATCACTACTTCCATCGTAGAGACAGTTACCCGGACGAGCGTCGGGTGAGGGCGGCGCATTGGTGTGGCCGAGACAGATACCTCCTGAAAGCTGATTGGCTACACCGTTACCTGCGCTTGGATATAGATCCGCAAAGAGACTGTAGGAAGTGGCGTTCCCAGCCGTGAAATGGAGACCGTATCCGGTGTTGCGAACGGGCGTACCGCCGTTCACGAACACACGACTCGAAAGACCGAAAACCTGTGCTTGGCGCCCCGAAAGCGCAAGCGAGTAGGCGGTTTCCGTGAGAAGGATCGAACGGTTGAAAGTTCCCTGCCCAATGATGGCGATGACGGTCACGATTGAAATGATTGCAAGCACCACGAGCATTTCAATGAGCGTGAACCCACGCGAATGCGCTGGAGCAAGACTGGGCGTTACCAAGGGAGCGGGTTCCATCCGGAAAAGAAAGCGAGGAGAAAACCGACGGCCAGAAATGGCACGAACGGTACCTCAATACCCATTCTATGTCCTTTGCGACGTCCGACCAAGATGCCTATACCCACCAGTCCGCCGATCCAAAACGAGAAGAGGAAGCCGGCGAACGCAGAGGATCCTGCGAGGAGCGAGAGCGAAGCGGCGACCGGAGCATCGCCGAGCCCCATTGCCCTACCCCGCGAAAGTACGTGCATGAGGAAAAAGAAGAGGCCGATGCAGCCGGCAGTAATGACCGTGACACTAAGTGCATGCATCGACGGCGTTCGTACGAGCGCGAACAGGAACGAAAGTACAAAAAGCGCAGCAGCGAGCGATTCGGGTACTATCGTATGTGCAAGATCGTAGAGCGTGAGTACTGTGAGAACGACCAGCGCCGCACAAAAGAGTCCGAGCTCGAAAGATATCCCGATTGCAAGATACGCATGCATAAACAAAATCGCGAGCGCGAGCTCAATTAAGAGATACCGGACGGGAACCTTTACCTTGCAGGAACGACAGCGGCCAAGCGACGCGATCCAAGAAAGCACCGGCACCAGATCCGGAACGCCAAGCGTCCGTCCGCACGAGTTGCATTTCGAGCGTGCTGACAGAAACTTTCCTCCCGTATTGAGGCGTTCAGCGAGAGCGCCGGAAAAACTGCCGAAGAGGGCGCCGAGAACACCGAAGAAAATCAATTCAAGAATGACCATAAGGTTAAGGACCGCAGGTTGTGTCGTTCGCACCAAGCGTACTTCCTGAGGTCGTTGCCGCATATCCGAACGAATCAACGCAGAAAAAGGAACCTGAAACTACTTTGAGCGGCGCTTCCAGTGCCCATGTGCCAGCGCCTGTTGCAGTGCTCACATGGCACGTCGCAGTATTCGCCGAACCAGCAGTGGCGTACGTCGTATTTATGGCCGTTGAGCCGTTGTAGGCTTGCTGCGCGGCAACAGCAAAACTGTTGATGGTCTTTACGTTCGCCGCAGGAACGGTTGCACAAACGCCCGTGTAGCTGTTGCCGTTCGCAACATAATAGAGCTCTGCCTGTGGGCGCGTGCCATCGAGATTCGCCTTCACGGTCGAATCGACGCCCTTGTTGCGCGCACTTCCAAAAGAGGCGAGCACCACCGCAGCGAGCACGCCGATAATGGCGATTACCATAAGAAGCTCGATCATACTAAAACCGCGGATGCGAAGAGAAGGAGACATGTACCTTTCTATAATATACGAAGTGCGGGAACCGCGCCCAGCACGAACTCGGTGAGTGGGTATAAAAGAAAACACCGCCGAGGGCCGGCGGTGTTTTCAAGGAGAACCGGCTTAGTTGCAGGTAACGTCCGCAGAGCTTGCGAGCGTGCTTGCCGAGGTAGTTGCAGTCACACCCGTCGAGTCGACGCAGAAGAGGCCTGCGCCAGAAGTCTTGAGCGGTGCTTCTGCAGCCCAACCAGCTGCAGTTGCGTTGCAGGTTGCTGCAGTTGCTCCACCAGCACCGTTAACGGTGATTGAGGTACCGCCGTCGTATGCCTGCTTAGCAGCGACGACTGAAGCGTTGATGGTTTTCACGCCGTTAGCGGCAGTCGTACCGCAGACACCTGCGTAGCTGTTGCCGTTTGCGTCGTAGTAGAGCTCTGCTTGAGCGCGAGACTCAGAGAGGTTCGACTTGATCGAAGCGTCAGTACCCTTGTTGCGTGCCGTATTGAGGGACGCGAGCACGACGGACGAGAGCACGCCAATAATTGCGATCACGACGAGGAGTTCGATAAGGGTGAAACCCGTAAGGTGACCCTTGCGAACATGGCCGCGCGCATTCTGGGAAATGATCATGGTGAAAGATGAGGTATGCGGGTTACCGATTAATAAAGTATCCGCTCTCTGTATTGTACGAAACTATTGACGGGACTCCCCTTGCTGTGTGGATAACACTGACGCGCTTTCTAGAAGACTAGCGTTCTGGCTATCGCCATCACTCTCGTCTTCTATCGCTTGTCTCCCCATAGGAATGGGGACCCCAGAATACAAAGAGCAAAGATTAGCCGATTGATCCTGCGAGGTTGTAGATAGGAATGAGCACTGCCGCAAGGAGAATACCGACGCCAAGACCGAGCATGACGATCATGAGAGGTTCAATGAGGTCGACAAGCGTATCGACAGCGGTCGTGACTTCGCGACGATAGAACTTTGCAAGTGTCGAAAGAATGCTTCCGAGCTCGCCTGTTTCCTCGCCGACCTTGATCATGGCAACCATGATGCCGGGAATTTCCGCGTGCCGCCCGAGAGAATCCGAGATGGACGCGCCTCCTTTCACATCCTCGCCCACTCTCTTGAGAATATCCTCGTAGACTCCGCTACCAACGACCGACGCAGTGATGTCGACCGCTTCAACGACCGGAACACCGGACTGAAGCATGGTTGAAAAGTTGTCTGCGATGCGAGAGAGATAGAGCTTCTCGTAGAGATCGCCCACGTACGGAATCTCGAGCTTGAACCGGTCGAGAACAAGGCGTCCGCTCGGCGTTTTGGTCGCGCGATAGAGAAAAAAGCCACCAATGACTGCGGCAATAAGAAGGAGGTAGCCGTAATTTACGATGAGATTCGAAAGCGCGATAACGACCTTGGTATAGATAGGCACGTCCTGCCCCGAATCGAGGAGGATCTGGCTGATGCGCGGAATCACAAGCGTGAGCATGAGACCCATGACGACAATGAAGGTTCCGATGACAAACGCCGGATAGATGAGGGCGTTCTGTGCCTTACTCATCACTTCGTAGGTGCGATCAAGGTAGTCGGCAAGATACCCAAAGATTTCCGAGAGTTTGCCGGACTCTTCGCCCGAACGAACCATGTTTACGTAGAAAGTACTGAACACCTTTGGGTGCCGCCCGAGTGCCTTGCTGATAGGACTACCACCCTGAAGATCGTCCGCGACCTGTGTGAGGATTTCTGCGAGTTTCTTATTCTCAACTTCAAGTGCAAGGAGGCGGAACACGCGCAATGCGGAAACCTGCGCTTCAAAGAGCGTCGCTATCTGACGCGAAAGGATGACGATTTCCTTGTTCGAAACACCTTGAAGGAAATCAAAGGAGAGGTCGAAACCCTGCTTCTGTACCGGCACGATAGACGACACCACAAGCGAGCGACGCTGCAATGTTGTGACGGCGACGTCTATAGAGAGCGCCTCGACGCTTCCCTCTCGTTCGTGTCCGTCCTTATCGAGTGCTCGGTATTTGAACAACATGGCTAGAGATAACGCTCGAACGTCTTCTGGTCGAAGGCGCGCTCGTAGGCATCCTCAACCGTGATCTCACCTTTACGTACGAGTTCAGCGAGCGAACGGTCCATGTCGATCATGCCCTCCTGCGAAGACGTTTGGATGACGGTGCCAATTTCATGCGTTCGACCTTCGCGAATGAGGTTTGCGATTGCGTTGTTGTTGATGAGAAGTTCATACGCCGGAATAAGTCCTCCTGCGATGCGTGGCACGAGGCGCTGACTGAAAATGCCCGCCAAGGATCCTGCGAGCTGTACGCGCACCTGATCCTGTTGCGTCGAGGGGAACATGTCGATGATGCGATCGATGGTCTGCGCAGCATTGTTCGTGTGAAGCGTTGCGAGCACGAGGTGACCGGTTTCTGCTGCCGTCACGGCTGCGGAAATAGTGTCGAGGTCGCGCATTTCGCCCACCATGATGACATTCACGTCTTCCCGGAAGGCGGACTGGAGCGCCGAATGGAACGACGGCGCATCGACATACACTTCGCGCTGGTGAATGAGTGACTTCTTCTGGTCGAAGATGTATTCAATAGGGTCTTCGATAGTGACGATGTGTTCGGCGCGCGTCTCATTGATACGGTCCACAATAGCGGCGAGTGTTGTCGACTTACCCTGACCAACCGGACCCACGACGAGAAAGAATCCCTGCTGGCGCTGACAGAACACCTCGAGCACAGACGGAAGTCCGAGGTCAGTGAAGGTGCGTACACCGTGCGGAATGAGACGCATTGCGACCGCGACCGTTCCCTGCACGATGTAGCCGTTCACACGGAAGCGACCCTTGTCCTTATGAGCGTATGAAAAGTCGATGGTCTGCTCTTTTAGAAACTGATCCCAACGGCCGTCAGGAACGATAGCCTTAAGCATTTCCTCCGTATCTTCCGCCGACTGCTTTCCTTGCTGGACGAGCGGGACCAAGGAGCTGGAGACACGAATGGTCGGTTCGAATCCAGCCGTAAGGTGGAGGTCGGAACCCTTTTCGTTAACTACGATATCGAGAAGCGCCTCGATGCGGGAAAGGTATGCAGTCGCCATGATTTATTTTTTTTCAATTATCGCAAGCGTTTCAGAGAGTACTTCCGACGGGATAGCGGATGCCTTGATGATATAGCCCGCAGCACCGAGCTCTTTTGCCTTCTCAATATCGCTGTCCTGTCCCTGATTCGAAAGCACGATGAGCTTCGCGTCCTTCGCAAGATCCTCCTTCTTTACCGCTTCAAGAAATTCGAAGCCGGTCATGTTCGGCATGATGATATCGGCGAGGACAGCATTCGGTGTCCCGTCCTTGCGCAACGCGTTGAGCGCGTCTTCTGCGCTTTGAAACACCGAGACGTCGTGTCCCGCATTCTTGAACTTCACCGCATACATGTCCAAGAGGAACCGATCATCGTCAACCAGATATATTTTGTACGTTGCCATAGACAGGTGCTGCTGAATCCTCGTCTTCTAATAACATGCCGCCGAGCGCATTCACCTCTTCGAAGGGAATCTCTCCGGCAAGTGCTTTAATGATAGCATCATCCTGCATGGTAAACATGCCGGCGGCGCGCGCGGCTTCGTATACCTTCTCCTCAATAGGGCTCGTGAGGATAATGTGCTCCATTTCGGGGGTTATTTTCATTATTTCGAAGACTCCGGTGCGGCCACGGGTACCATTCGGACAGTCTGCCGTCGGTTTCGCCTTATAGAAATGCTTAAACGGCGGGAGTTTCTTCTTCGCGTCGGCCGGCAAGTCCTCGAATTCCTTCTGAAGACGGACCTGCACACTCTCGGAAATCGGCATCTTCTCCCCTGCTCCGGGACACAGCTTGCGCACAAGACGCTGGCCGATGGCCGCAATCAACGTTGGTGCGATGAGATAGGGGTCAACACCCATGTCGACCAAGCGCGGAATGACGCCTGCTGCCGTGTTGGTGTGGATGGTTGAGAACACAAGGTGACCGGTGAGTGCCGCCTGTATGGCAAGCTGCGCAGTCTCCTTGTCGCGGATCTCGCCGACCATGATGACGTTTGGATCCTGACGAAGGATAGAGCGAAGACCTGAGGCGAACGTGTAGCCAATTTCAGGATGCACCTGCGACTGAGAGACTCCGGGAATTTCGTATTCAACGGGATCTTCGACAGACACGACATTGCGTGTTTCTTTATCAAGCTCGGAAAGCATGGCAAAGAGCGTTGTCGACTTACCGGAACCAGTCGGGCCCGAGATGAGCACAATGCCATACGGCGCTTTGACGATTTCACGTATCGCATCAAGATTGTCGTTCGAGAAACCGACGCTTTCGAGCGTCACCGCCTCCTTCGATCGATCGAGAATACGCATCACCACCTTTTCGCCGTACTCAGTCGGGAAGGTGGAAACACGGAAGTCGATGCGACGTCCTTCGACCGTTGCGGAGAATCGGCCGTCCTGCGGCTTTCGTTTCTCGTCGAGACGCATCTGCGAAAGAATCTTGATGCGCGCGACGACCGCCGGATGCACCTTCTCAGGGAGTTCAAGCGAGGTATGGAGTTCCCCATCCATACGGAAACGGACACGCGTCTTCTCCGGCGTCGGCTCGATGTGAATGTCGGAAGCACCTCCTTCCACTGCATATCGGAGCACGGTCGCAACGATTTTGGTCACCGGTGCATCCGCCTTGATGGTCGGCTCCGGAATTTCGTCCTTTTCTTTATCACGCTTTGCGCGAGTCTGTGCAGCCTCCTCGGTAAGTGAGCCCTCGAGCTCCGAAAGTGCTTCACCAACTTCCCCCGAAAGACTTTCGTATTCCTCAAGGATTTTATTGAAATCCGCTTCGCTCACGAGAAAAACTTTGAACGGCATCCCGAGCCTTCCTGAGATGAACTGGAGTGCGTCCATCGCTTCGATATTGTCGGGGTCAACGACGCCCACAAGGAGCACGCCGTCTTCAACTGCGAACGGAACGATGCGGTAGTGTCGCGCTGACTCTTCCGGCACATACTGAAGTACAACGTGACTCACGGGCGTCGCCGGAAGCACACGGTACGGAATGGAATACTTCTCGCTCGCTACTTTGAGGATGTCTTCGGGAGAGACGCCGCGCTTTCCGAGCGCCACTTCAACGGAGACCTTCGCCGCACGAGCTTCGTCGGCGATGACGAGGATATCGTCCTGCTTGATGGTGCCCTTCTCCGCAAGCAATTGAAGAACATTCATGCTAGGTATGATAGCGCGCTTTCAGCGCTGTTCGAACGTGTGCGCGGGGATACGCGCGGATTATTTCGTGGAAAGTCCGGGAAGTGGAGCAAACGGATCCTTGCGTCCTGCCGTTTCCGGAATGATTGCCGTGTGGAGATCTTCAAGCGCACGGAAGCGCGGATCGAAAAGAATACTGGTGTCAAATTTCACTGGCTGAATTTCCGCAGTGAGATTAATGAACGTAAGTTCTGCAGCCGATTTAGTCGAAGAATCAGCCGTGATGCCCGTCTGCGTATTCGGCTTGCCGAAGAACATATATCCAGCGGCCGCAAGGACGATGACGGCGAGCACTATGGCGATGATGGTGTTTTTGGAAAATTGCATAGAAGATTATGGGAGCCAGTAGATACGGAAGGCCATTTCGTAGGTATAGACACCCGTGTCGGAATCCTTGAGTGAAAGATGCACAAGGTCGAGTGGACGGAGACTTCGTTCGACACCCAGCAAGAAGGTGCGGAACGCGGTGTAGCTGCCCGTCGCACTCATCGTCATATTTATGGACTCAACCGGCGAGGTGTTGGTCGTGAGAGGAAGTGCAGTTCCAGCGTTTCCAATCGATCCCGGCGTAGTGTTCGGGGTCGCAGCCATAGAGACCGCCACATTGGTTATCTTGAGGCCGGAACGATTTGCGAGCGTATTGAGATCGAGGATGAGCTGGACGTTGTCGACGCCATCTGGGAGGAAGGCTTCAACTCGCTTGATTCCCTCTTCGGGAATGTTATTACGCTCAGCGAGAAGTTGCGCCTCACGCTCCTTGAATTCCGCTGCTGCTGCGAGTGCCTGATCGTAATCATGAATGCGGTCACGCAACTCAGCGACCGGTCCGGTATAGGTTGGGTTGATGTAGCCAAAGAACACGCCGACGGCGACGAGAACGGTGAGGAATGGGAGGATTCGAGAAATCATGGTGTGGTGGTGGCCGGCTTCTGCGGCGTGGTAGTCGCTGGCGTTCCGATATTTATAGCAGGTGTGGTCGTAGCGCCAGTTGTCGTGCTGACCGTCGTGTCCGCGGGAACGACGCGCGTAATATCGGTCTGCAGAAGCTCAGGCTCTACGTTTGCCGTGAACGTGAAGGCAACGCTGTTGTCCTTAGCGCTCACCGTGATGCCGGAGAAAATCGCGCGCTTCAAATCCTTCATGTTGGTGAAAATCTTCGACTCGGCTGCGAGCGCATTAAAGGAGCGCGCAACGCCACTCATGGAAAGGAGTGCTGTACCGTCGGCATTGATATCGAATGAAAGGCTCGCAAAGCGGACATTCTGGAGCGTGTTCGCTTCGAGGATATCGAGGTAGCGCGAGAAGGAAATGTGATTATCGAGAATCTGCTTGGCTGCCGAGAAACGATCGCGCGTACGGATGAAGCCGTGCACCGTATCTTCGCTGATTTGCTCCTGCGCCGTTTGAAGTTCCACCGATTTTTTATCACGGACGCTCTCAAGGTATTTTTCATAGCCGAATACCGCCGCAGAGCCGAGAAGCGAAAGACCCATGAGAATAAGCGCGACGACGGCGAATACACTCGCTCCTGCTTGTGGACGACGAATAACCGTCTTCACCGGCTGTTTTGGAACGAATGACGTCGGGACAATGGGAGAAGAATCCACGATAGTAGTATATACCGCGCTATGTCTTATCTATTCACTCTTATACACATCGACGCGTCTTAGCCTCCCTCTTCCAGTTTGCGCAACGCGAGACCAACGGCGACAGCGAACTCCGGACCAATCTCTTCGAGCACCGGACGCATGAACGCAGGCGCTGCAGTCTTACCAAACGGATCGGCAACGCGCACTGCGATTGAGAAGAACGTGCTCGCGTATGCCGCGAGGTCCTTCGTCACTCCCCCGCCACCCGTGAGCACAATCGATGAGATCGCTTTTTGATGGGTCGTTTCGTACTGAATGAGCACGCGTCGTGCTTCGGTGAAGATGCGTGAGAAGACGAGCTCGATCGTTTTGCGATCATAGCCGCTGTCCGCATTGGTGAAGCCGTGCTGCTTCTTGAGGAGTTCTGCCTTCCCGACCGCGAGGCCATGCGCGCTCGCAATGGTGCGCGTTACATCCTGACCTCCTTCGCGAATATTGTGTGAGAGTGCGACCACACCGCGCTCAACTACGTACACTTTCGTCGCCGACGCGCCAATATCGAGCACCATCACCGGCTGAACTGGCTCGTCGATGACGGAACGAATGGTGCTGAAAATCTCAAGCTCGTAGAAGGTTGCACTCACATTCGCTGTCTGCACCGCATTCTGGAGGAGCGAAAGCTCGTCATTGTGAACGGCGACAAGAAGCACTTTTATCTTCGAAGGGGGTGCGGCCCCTTCAGAAATTGGTTCGGGAACGATGAACCAATCAAGCTGCACCTCGGAAACCGGTACCGGAATGTATTTACGCGCTTCAAGCGAGATGATAGTTTTCTGTTCTTCTGGATTGTCGCGGCGCGGTAATTCAACGAGCGTCAAAAGCGAACGCGAGAGCGGGATAGAAACACCCGCGTCGGTCGTGGTGACCTGTGCCTCATCGAGAAGGTCGCGAAGCGTCTCACCGATGATATCGGCTGGAAGATTTGTCGCCTGCCCTATCTCGGCGCCCGCATACGGCCCGAGCGCGAGTTCGCCATAGGTCTCAAGAACCGCGCTGCCGTTGTCTCGACGGAGCTGCACGACCTTGAGGGAAGAGGAGCCGATATCGATACCGACGACACTCGCATTCTTCTTCTGGCCGCCAAAGATCGTTGACCAAAAACTCATGGAAAAAATTGTATCATGCGCCCATGGGACCCTTTTCCTTCCTGCTCGACCTCTTGTTTCCGCCGCGCGTATCAAAGCAGCTTGAACGAAACGCAAATATGGAGGCACTCGCGCCGAGCGTAAGTCCCATAACCCTCCCGTCGGAACCGTTCCCGACCGTTGCCCTGCTCTCCTATCGCGACCCGCTCGTGCAGGGACTTATTGTCGAACTTAAGTATCACGAAAGTCGACGGGCTGTGGGACTCCTTGCGACCGTCCTCGCTGACTACCTCCTCCCGCTCGTCGCTGAGGATACTGCTCTCGCTTCCTCGCCGCGCTTTATGTTGGTCCCCGTTCCCCTCGGGCGAACTCGCCGATCAGAACGAGGATATAACCAAGTGGAGCGGATCTGCCGCGCAGCTTCGCACTATATGAAGGACACTATTCCCACCGAGGCCTCAATCCTCAAGCGAACGCGAGATACCGCTCCCCAGACCACCCTCTCAGCGTCCGAACGTCGCACGAACATGCGAGGAGCGTTCGTTGCGGCCCACCCACTCGATCCGACGCATACCTATATATTGGTAGACGACGTAACTACGACCGGCGCAACCCTCGCGGCTGCTGTCGAGGCCCTTAGAGAAGGTGGTGCCACCCACATTCTTCCAGTAGCCCTCGCCCATTAGGCTTGGAAATGCTAGCTTAGTACTCACAAGGAGACGTAGCGAAGCTACGCACTCCGAAAACATGGAGACGTGGCTGAGTGGTCGAAAGCGCCTCACTGCTAACGAGGTAGGGTCTAAAAGCTCTCCAGGGTTCGAATCCCTGCGTCTCCGCATTTGATATGAAAAAGCATGTGAAGCACATTTCCTTCGGGATCGTTGTTATCTTCGCACTCATCGGTGCGGGGTTTGTCGCCGTTTTCCTCGCTATGCAGTTCGGCCTTCTGAACGTCCGCGGCACCATCGACGGACGGAATCAGTTCTTCCTCGGAACAACGACGCCCGAACTTCCGCGCCAGCCGTGCGACGACGTGACCCAAAAAATATGCGCATGGAACGCGACACCGGAGTGGGACGTGGTGAAAGGCGGTCTTCAAAAAGATGCTGCGGTCATCGCGCGCGTCTCAGGAGAGACCGGCATTCCTGCACGCCTTCTCGCGGCAGTCGTGATACCAGAACAGATTCGCTTCTTTACGAGCGAACGCGAAGTCTTCAAACGCTACTTCGAGCCGCTCAAGATTCTTGGCTCCCTCTCGCAGTTCTCGCTTGGCGTTTCCGGCATCAAACAGGAAACGGCGCTACAGATAGAGCAGTACGCAAATGACCCGACTTCCCCGTTCTATCCGGGAGATGGCTTTGCGAAACTCCTCGCGTATACCGACGCAACCACAACACCGCGCGAAACACAGCTCTTCAATCGCCTCACCGACGAAAAGAATCACTACTACTCCTATCTCTATACTGCAGTCTTCCTAAAAGAAATCGAGATGCAGTGGTCGCGTGCAGGATTCCCTATCGATACCAAAGCAGACATTCTCGTCACGCTTTTCAACATCGGGTTTGAGCGCTCAAAGCCGAATCCGACTCCAGTCGCTGCCGGCGCGCCGATCTCGGTCGGCGGAACCACCTACGCGTTCGGAACGCTCGGCGGACTCTTCTTTGCCTCAAACGAACTTCTCGACATCTTCCCGCGTTAGCCATCCTTTCGGCCCCACGGTAGTATGAAATATCGCGTCATCTGACGCGTCTACAGTATGAGAAAGAACGAAAAGCAGCTCACGGAAGCCTTCGACCGCCACGCGGACGAGCTGTTCCGCCATGCAAGCCTGCGCCTCAGCAACCGCGATCGCGCCCGCGACCTCACGCAGGACGCGTTCATGAAAACGTGGGAATACCTCGAGCGCGGCGGCGAAATACGGGAGCTGCGCGCCTTTCTGTTCCGTACCCTGAAGAATCTGATCATCGACGAATACCGCCGGAGTAAGTCCGAATCGCTTGAAGCCCTCGTCGATACTGACGAAGGAGAAACCATCGACGCGCTTATCCCGCCCGACGAGACAAACACGGTTGAGTCTGCCATTGCACGACTCGACGGGGAGCGAGCCCTCGCGCTCGTTTCGGAACTTCCGGATCCCTACCGTGAAGCAATTCTGCTCCGCTACGTCGACGGATTCTCACCGAAAGAAATCGCGAACGTGACCGAACTTACCGAAAACATCGTGTCCGTTCGCATCCACCGAGGTCTCAAAAAGCTCCGTGTATTGCTTGAACAGACTTCGTAACCTTATGAACGACCTACACTCACATTTGATACGCGCCTCCCGAGACATCAAACTCTCGGACGATGAACGCACCCTCATGCGCCAGACGCTCACGGCGCGCTTTCCCCGTGCCGTAGTAAGTCCGTACTGGAATCCGCTCTTCATGCGCACGAGCGCCGTCTTCGCCCTTTTCATACTTATCGGCGGTTCCACCGTCTTTGCATCTGATACTTCCCTCCCCGGCGACACACTCTACGGAGTGAAGACCAGCCTCGTCGAACCAACGCAAGGCTTCTTCGCACAAACGCCTGAAGCGAAGGTGTCATGGAATACCAAACTCGTCTCTCGCCGCATCGAAGAAGCGGAAGAACTTGCTGCTGGCGACAAACTTTCCGATCGGGCAGCCGAACAGCTCGCGCTCCATATCGACACGAACGTGAAGGCGGCACAGGAAGCGCGCAGCGCTCTTGCGATTGAACACGACGAGTCCGATGCAGAGCTCACCTCCTCACTTTCAGCGCATGGCAAAGTGCTCGCGACCCTCGCCGATAAGAGCAAGAACGACTCGAGTCGTCGAGGCGCGCGCTCCCTCTCCGCATTCCTCGCGAAGTGGAATGAGGACGAGCCAGTTCTTGCGCTCGCTGATACTGCGGCAACCAAGTCCGGACCGAGCATGAAAACGATGGCATTCTCGGCAACTATCGCCGAGGTACCAGAAGCCGCTCCTACGCTTCAAGCAAAAAATATTCCTGATGAGCGAAACTCTGAGGCATTCGCTCGGTTTAAATCAGCTGGCGTTGCGCTTCTCTCGCGTATTCATACCCGCCTTGATTCGCTCAGGGAGCGTCTCGATGAGCAAACCGTCGCTGACGTTGAAGCACGTCTCTCCCGACTTGATGCGCAGCTCGATAACGCAACTTCAACCGCGCAAATACTTCGATTCTTTAAGGACACGACAGCAGTCTCAACCTTTATTAACGCAGCGTCCAAGATCAACCGCGACGAGCTTCTCTCCCCGATACTTGAAAACGTCTCGCACGAGAACGAATCAGCAGAAGATGATTCTTCAGGAAAAGGTTCGGGCGAACCCGAAGAAGAACGCGGACGCTAACGTATAGCGCGAGCTACCGCCTCGACGACACTGGTCTCGAGGATGTCAGGAACGATGCGCTCCGCAGTCGGTTCTGGAACGAGTGCTGCGATGGCGAGCGCTGCCGCAAGCTTCATGTCCTGCGTTATTTTGCGTACGCCGCTGTCGAGCGCTCCGCGAAAGACTCCGGGAAATACGAGCGCGTTGTTTATCTGATTTGGAAAATCGGAGCGTCCAGTACCAATCACTGCGGCTCCCGCTGCTTTTGCTTCGTCCGGCATGATTTCCGGCGTTGGGTTCGCCATCGCGAAGACGATGGCGTTTGGTGCCATCATTTTGATATGTTCGCCATTCATCCGACCAGCACCTGAGAGACCGATAACGGCATCCGCACCGTTAAGCGCATCTTCGAGTTGACCTTCGATGTTACGAGGATTCGTAAGATCGAGGAGTTGCTGCTTCACTCCCGTAAGATCAGTACGGCCTTTTGAAATGAGTCCCGTGCGGTCCGTCACGATGATGTCGTTCACGCCGTATGCATGGAGAAGCTTTGCAGTCGCGGCGCCGGCGGCGCCGGCGCCGACAATAACAACCTTCAGCTCTTTCACGTTCTTTCCGACAACCTTCGCCGCATTGATAAGCCCGGCGAGCACAATGATGGCTGTACCGTGCTGATCGTCGTGCATCACAGGAATGTCGAGAGCTTCAATGAGACGTCGCTCAATTTCAAAACATTCTGGTGCTTTAAAGTCTTCGAGATTAATGCCGCCAAAGGATGGCGCGATAGCAGTAATCGTGCGGACAATTTCATCGGGATCTTGTGTCGAGAGCACGATGGGCCATGCGTCCACATTTCCAAGCTCTTTAAAGATAAGCGCCTTCCCTTCCATGACGGGAAGCGCGCCATAGGGACCAATATTCCCGAGCCCGAGCACCGCCGAACCATCGGAAATAACCGCAACGCTGTTTTTCTTTACGGAATACTCCTTCACCTCTTCAGGGTGCTCGGCGAGATGCATCGATACTTTCCCAACACCCGGCGTGTAGAAGAGTGCGAAATCCTCCTTAGTCGTGAGCTTCACTTTCGCCTTGGTTTCGATGCGTCCACCGACCTTTTTATACGCTGCGAGGATGTCGTCTTTTTCCATAGTTCCCCAATAGTAGCACCCGAGCCCGTTACATAAGAATGAGGAAAAGAGCGAACGGGAGGACCCACGCGAGCCAATCTAGAATCCCCTTCCAAAGGCGCTGCTGGTACTTCTTCGGGTGCAGGTAGAACTCCTGATAGGTCATGAAGACGACGAGAACCGCAAATACCGCGATCGGCAAATTGAACGGAGCAAAGGGAGCAAGGAACGTCGTAGCTACTATAAGAATGACTGAACCTACAACATGGCACACCTCTCGCCACGCGACCGAAAGCGGGTAGTTTTTCTCTTTAAGGCCGGGAAGTAACGTGTCCGGCAACTCAACGAGCTGTTCATACAAGGTCATACGAATCACTATAGCGTGCAGAACAGGCACTTTCGGTATACTTGCAGATATGAATCCGCAAGATGCAATCGAGAAGCACTTCACGCGGCTGCGGCCCGACCAAAAGACGGCGCTCCGGAAATTGGGGCTGAAAACGGTTCGCGACCTCCTCTATCACTTCCCTGCGCGCTACGAGGCTGGCGGACCAGCTGGCACGGTCGCAGGAATTGCGCTTGGCGCACACGTAACGCTCTACGGCACCATCCGAAAACCAGAAGCGAAGAAATCATGGAAGTCGAAGCGTCCTATGGCCGAAGCGTGGTTCGAGGATTCCTCAGGACGCATCAAGCTGCGCTGGTTCAGCCAACCCTATATCGCAAAGATGTATCAGGACGGCATGGTCGTGAAGCTTTCCGGAAAAGTGACGGGCTCGGTCGGAAAGCTCTATATCGCGAACCCTGAAATAGACACCGGAAGTGCGGCGACCGAAGCGCTGCATGAAAATCTCTTCGCTGCCGGAAATCTGCCGAACGCGGACGAACTCTATGCCATCTATCCGGAAAGTCGCGGTATTTCTTCCCTGTGGTTCACTCATGCCGTGAAGAAAATAATTGCAGCAGGAGTACATGAAGTACTACCCGATATTGTCCCTGAAAAACTACGTGCGGACTATTCCCTTCCAAAAGCAGCCACGGCATTTATATGGATGCATCTTCCGAAGAATCAGAAGGACGCGGACGTAGCGAAGAAGCGCTTTGCCTTTGAGGAAGTATTCGCAATACAACTCGCGGTACAGAAGGCGCGCGCCGCGGAGCGGCGCGCGGCCGCTCCCGCCCTCTCAGTCGATCGTCCCGTTGTCGACGAATTCATCGCGGATTTCCCGTTTAAGCCAACTAGTGCACAGACGCGCGCTATCGACGCGATTCTGGATGATTTTGAGAACCCGCATCCGATGATGCGTCTTATCGAGGGAGATGTGGGGAGCGGCAAGACGGCAGTCGCTGCTGCCGCTGCATATGCGGTTGCACATGCGCGCGACAAGGGCGGCGCAGCGCGTCACCTGCAAGTCGCCTACATGGTGCCAACCGAAATCCTCGCGAAACAGCACTTCGCTTCCTTTATAGAGTTCTTCAAGAAGCACCACCTCTCTATCGGACTTATCACCGGCAAGGAGTGCTACAAGTTTCCCTCGAAAGTCCGGAGCGAGATGGCAACGCGCATTTCGCGTGCGCAGCTTTCAAAGTGGGTAGCGAACGGCGAGATCCCGCTCGTCATCGGTACGCATGCGCTCATTCAGAAGGGCGTTGTGTTCCGCGATCTTGCGCTCGCCATCATCGACGAGCAGCATCGCTTCGGTAAAGTGCAGCGCCACAAACTTGCACGCAAAGACGCAAAGGAACCGCACCTTCTTTCCATGACGGCAACGCCGATTCCCCGCACGCTCGCCCTCTCGATTTATGGCGATCTCGATCTCACCGTACTCGACGAAATGCCCGCAGGACGAAAACCAGTCATCACCGAAGTCGTTACGGAAGCAACACGCGAGAAAGCGTACGAACGCATGCGCGCTGAACTCAAAGCGGGACGGCAAGCCTATGTCATTTGTCCGCGCATCGATGAGCCGGATCCGACTAAGGAGTTTGCACTCCTCGCAAAATCCGCAAAGCTCGAACAAGAACGCTTGAAGAAGCATGTCTTTCCGGAATACGAGATCGGTCTCCTCCACAGCAAGATGACGCCGGCGGCAAAAGAAGAAGAGATGGATCGGTTTAAGAAAAACGAACTACAGATACTCGTCGCCACCTCGGTGGTGGAGGTTGGCGTGAACGTACCGAACGCAACAGTCATTCTCATCGAAGGCGCGGAGCGCTTCGGACTCGCGCAGCTGCATCAGCTGCGCGGCCGTGTCATCCGTTCGACGCATCAGGCGTACTGCTTCCTGCTTTCGGAAAGCAAGTCTGATGGAACCGTGCAGCGGCTTAAAGCGCTCACGACTGCAGCCAACGGCTTTGAACTTGCGGAAGCCGACTTAGCGCTCCGCGGTTCCGGAGAACTCTACGGCGCGCGCCAGTGGGGCGTCTCTGACATCGCGATGGAAGCGATAAAGAATATAAAAATGGTGGAAGCTGCGCGCGAGGCAGCGCAAGCAATCATCAAAGCAGACCCAACCCTCGCAAAGCATCCCCTACTCGAAGAACGCATCAAGATAATCTCTGAATCGTTGTACGGAGAATAGCAAACGGGCGCTCCGTGAGGAGCGCCCGCAGAAAGCGATGCTTGGTGCCGTTTATTCTTCGGTGGCGCCCGGACGATAGTCGGCTTCGTTCACAGTCAGCCGGCCACTGTTCGGGCGACGCACACGACCGCTGCTGGGGTTCTGCGGGCTCGCGTCGAGCCCGCCGAGGCGAAGACCGCGGAAGGCGTAGTACAGGACCACAGCCACCACAATCGCCGCGCCGCCAGCAAAGGCCAGGTTCCGAATCGTTTCAGCGTCAGCCATCTTGCAATGTCTTACTGGGTTCAAGGCGCAATGCCCCGAAGCTATCCCCGTAAGCCTTTCTGGTATATATACTATCACATTATACCACATTTGTCAATACCCGAGGCATAACGCCTGAAAATGGCCCTTTTAGACCGTTCTGCTAGAGTTGCTCCCAGACTCTGGAACATTGGAGAACATCATGGATGTTCGAGCATTCGGTCCGGTATGGGTCGGATCCGGCACCCTCGGCTTTTTTGGCGAGGGATACTGGTATCACCGGTTTGTACCGAACCTTTCATTCAAACGAGCGACGTTCGTTGCAAAGACCACCAGCGTTGCTCCTAAGGCGGGCGGCATGCCGCTCACCGAACGATTCACGCCAAAAGAACTCTTCCCGCGCAGCATTGTGCTGCGCGGCGGAGAAGGCATCGCACTAAACGCTGTCGCCCTTTCGGGTCCCGGCCTCCCCGCTCTTTTAGAAACGGGACGCTGGCAGTCACGAGAAGGTCCTTTTTTCATTTCGCTCATGCCTATCGAGCTCACGGCTCGGGCGCAACAAGCCGAAATGAAAGAAGCGACAGAGGCGCTCCGCAAGGAGCTGCCGAACTTCAGAAGCAAGCAAGTTGGTATCCAGCTAAATATCTCGTCGCCGAACGCCGGCGTCGACCTTCAGCGGCTCGTGACGAATGCGCACGCTCTTCTCGAAGAGCTTGCGCCACTTGGACTGAATATTGTGGTAAAGCTTGGCCTTACCACCTCGCCGATGAGTGCACTCGGTATTTCGCGACACCCCGCCTGTGCAGGCCTCTGCATCGCGAACGGTCTTCCCTTCGGGCAAAAACTCGATCCGAATGTCTGGAAACATAACTTCCCGAACGGTTCGCCGCTCAAAAACCGTGGACTTGGAGAAGGAAGTCTCACTGGCTCCCTTCTGCTCCCGCTCGTTGAGCAGTGGCTGCGAGATTTCCGTTGGCTCGATAAGAAAACGTACGTGAACGCTGGTGGCGGCATCATGCATAAGCGTGACGTCGTTCGCCTGAAGCAGGCAGGAGCGAACTCGATTTCGTTCGCGACGGTCGCGATGCTGCGCCCATGGCGAGTGCCAAGCATCATCCGAACAGCTCATGAAATCTTTTGATACGCGGGCGAAACACTTCGTGTTTCGCCCGCGCTTTCTTTTATACCTGCTCGTGCTACGGTACCTGACAGAACGAAAGGAAGCACCATGGAACTTGGTATTCACCCTGACGCCATTCGGGAACGTGAAGAACTCTACGCTTACGGGATTGGATACAATTCCCCGCTTGAGTTCCTTGAAATCATCCGTGCCGCAAAAGGAAATCAGTACGCTACGCAGCTTCATGTAACGTGCTGGTGCCCCTCGACCGCAGTCGAACTCATCAAGGATTTCAAGATGCGCACCTACATTGGTGTGAAGTTCGTCTGCACAGCGAGCCTTGCGGTTACCTATCGGGACGAAATTCCGATTCCGGAAACGCTTACGGCGCTCTGGGCATCTACTCTTGCTGACCGGTTCCTAGAGGATCCGCGCTGCAAGGTGGCGGAAGAACGCCGCATCGAAGTCATGATTTCGCATGCACTTGCGCGGAACTTCGCGCAAGAAGCAGGCGAACTCCCTCCTCCGGTGGTGGAGCGCTTACGCGCGGACATGCAGCAGAAAATGGATTTCATCGCAACAAGGAGCCATTGATGGACAAGAAAACGGAAAAAGCAAAATTCGACGCGGATTATTCTCCGAACAATCCGCAGAATGTTCAGGCCGCGAAAGATCACGACCTTCGCTTCGACAAACGCAGACAGCGATACGTCGATAGCGACGGGTTTGCGGTCCGCGACAAGTTCGGACAACCCCTATAAGTGAGTGGAGCCGCGACGCTTTAGCGCCGCGGCTTTTTCTTTGCTAGAGTGCATCCTATGCACGTGTAGCTCAGTTGGTTAGAGCACGGAGCTTATACCTCCGCGGTCCCTGGTTCGAGTCCAGGCACGTGCACAAAACAGGGAAAAAGATGTGCTACACTCGCCGCTAGGCTAGTACAGGAGGTAAAAACCATGCAAGCCATCTTACGTCCGGCCATGCAGGCTGTGACGTCCGTATTCGTTCTTGCACTCGTCGCCCTTGTGGGCGCGATCAACAGCGCACGCTGGCTTGGAAACCTCGTCCTCCCGACGAGTTTCTACCAACTCATCGTGTTGCGCATCCGCCGCGGGAACTACACCCGCGCTGAGCGCATGCAATGCTGGAAGCTGCTGCGGCGCGCCCGCAAAGGCCTCATGCTCTCGGAAAACGAGTGGAACGAGCTCAGGCGCTATCTCTCGAAGGGTCTCCTTCGGACGCATGAGCATCGAAAATATCCGTACGCCGTCGGGCCTGAAGCCCAGCTCGGCAAGCGGATCTGGCACGACGAATTTTCCGTCCAGTAAACCGAATCGCGGCCCCTTCGGGGCCGCGATTTTCTTTTTATGCACTTACCTCTTCCTCTTCTTTTTTCTTCGGCGTGATGCCGTTGGCAATAAGGAGTTTTTCGAAATCTTCACGCTCCACCGTCTCTATCTCGATAAGTTTATCGGCGATAGCATCGAGTGCCTTTCGATTATCGATAAGCACCTGATGGGCGCGCATCTTTGCATCTTCGAGAATTCGTCTCACTTCGGAGTCTATCTTTCCTGAAACATCCTGCGAGAGCGGTTCGCCTGAGTAAGCGCGTTCGGCACCATAGGCGACCGGACCAATCGCATCACTCATGCCCCAGCGGCTGACCATGTCGCGTGCAAGTCCCGTGGCGACCATAAGATCGTTGGAAGGACCCGTTGTAACATCGCCGAAAATGAGTTCTTCCGCCGCGTAGCCGCCCATGGTTGATGCGATATCGTCGAGGAATTCCTTGCGCGACTGCATCTTGCGATCTTCGAACGGAAGCTTGAGCGTGTAGCCGCCTGCACGTCCGCGACTGATGATTGAAATCTTGTGAACGGGGTCCGCGAATTCGAGAATCGAGGAGACGAGCGCATGACCACCCTCGTGATATGCCGTAAGACGCTTCTCTTTCTTCGAAAGGAGATGGCTCTTGCGTTCGGGACCGAGCATGACCTTCTCGATGGAGCGGATGAGATCGTACTGCGTTATCTCCTTGCGGTCTTCGCGCGCCGCGAGAATAGCCGCTTCGTTCATAAGTGAGTAGAGCTCTGCACCAGAGAAGCCTGGTGTGCGCTCCGCAATCACTTCCATGCTTACATCAGGACCAAACGGCTTCTTGCGTGCATGCACGGTGAGAATTTCAAGACGGTCCTTGCGATCCGGAAGATCGATGGTGACACGACGGTCAAAACGTCCGGGACGAAGGAGCGCAGGGTCAAGAACGTCCGGACGGTTCGTTGCTGCCATGACAATGACTTTTTCCGTCGGATCGAAACCATCCATCTCAACGAGGATCTGGTTCAGGGTCTGCTCGCGCTCATCATTGCCGCCACCGACGCCTGAGCCACGTGCACGACCAACTGCGTCGATTTCATCGACGAAGATGATGGAAGGCGCTGCGCGCTTAGCGAGCTGGAAGAGGTCGCGCACACGCGACGCACCTACACCAACAAACATTTCGACGAATTCCGATCCGCTGATGGAGAAGAATGGTACGCCCGCTTCGCCTGCGACTGCGCGCGCGAGAAGCGTCTTACCGGTTCCCGGCGCGCCCATAAGAAGAATGCCTTTCGGGATGCGCGCGCCGATATCGAGGAATTTCTTCGGGTTCTTGAGGAAGTCAACGACTTCAACGAGTTCTTCCTTCGCCTCCTTTGCGCCTGCGACATCCGCGAACGTGACGCGATTGTTCGTATCAGCTGGGTCTATCATGCGTGCCTTGCTTTGACCGAAGGTGAACGCCTGCATGCCCGCGCCGCGCACTTGGCGAATGAGGAAGAAGAATAGGACACCGAGGAAGATGATCGGGAGAATGATCGGGAGAAGCGTCACGAACCAGAAGCGGAAGCCTGACTCGCTCGCGATTTTTATCGAAACCTTCGAAATTTGGTCTGGCGTTGCGCCGTACGCAGCAAGAGTTTCCGGAAGCGCCGCGTCCGGATCCTTCATCGCCGTCTTGTTAGAGCCATCAGCATACACAAGCGTAAGGTCGTTGCCCGCCACTTCTATTTCACTAACGAGACCCGACTTTACGTCATTCGCGACCTGCGAAAGCGCAATTTCCTGCTTCGCCTTGTTGTTCTCAGCGAAGAAGGTATACACGCTCATGAGGAGCAAGAAAATGAGGATGGTCGAGACGAGATTCCCCGTGAATCCCGGTCCGCCTTTCGGCAGAAGCCCTGCCGGCTTCTTGCCTCCCTTCTTCCCTTTCTTTGGAGCTGGCACTTGCTTGATTGGAGTTGCCATAACCCGAGTACTATACCAGAAACGCTTATTTTAGGCGAAAAAAATTCATATTCTGCTAGTATTGGCGCTATGAGCAAGCCGCTTATCGAATATAAAAAGGCACGCATAAAATTCGAAACACTCGAGACTCTCTCGGCGGGTATTGAGCTGTCCGGCGCAGAAACGAAAGCTCTCCGAAACGGCATGGGCACGCTCGACGGTTCCCGCGTCATCGTGCGCGGCGGTGAAGCGTATGTGGTTGGCATGAGCATTCCTCCCTACCAGCCAAGCAACACACCTAAGGAGTACGAGCCGGAACGCCCCCGCCGACTCCTCCTTAAAAAGGGCGAAATAGCCCAGCTTTCCGAGGCGGAGGCGAAGAAGGGCTTGACAGTAGTGCCAATTGAGGTGTATAATAATAGATATCTAAAGGTGCGCATCGCGATAGTCCGCGGCAAAGGGAAAGCTGACAGAAGGGAGGACTTAAAACGTCGTGACTATGAGCGGGAAGTCGCTCGGCTCCTGAAAAACTAACGGCCCTTCCCCGCACCCTCTTCTCCATCCTGGAAAAGGAGAAGAGGGTACGGGGGGTGACCGGCTTTGACGGTCTTGTTCTTTGAGAAACGTGCGACGCGGTGGAAGTGTGCTGTCCACCTAAAAACGTACACACCGAAACGTGCAAACACTACTGTTGCACGCGCGATAAAGTCTCCGTTCTTCTCGAACGCAGGCGGCTTCGCGTTCGCGGCTGCGTAAGCTTGAGCTTCGGCTCGCTTCGCCTCTGCGATGTTTGTTACACCGGACTCTCTTAGCCGGATAACAGGCAGAATTTCCTAGGAGATCGGTATCCGTCCGTCCGAACGGAATCCTAAATAAGGACTAGGCAGGAAGTGGTTTTGTTTTCTTTCTCGCACTCCTGCCGAATATCTAAGGAAAACTACGCGTCGTAGATTCGTTCTCAAAAACAGATTCGGACGGGAGTTCAATTCTCCCCACCTCCACACAAATAGAAAACAGCCCGCCTAGGCGGGCTGTTTTCTATTTGAGACAGCTAGGACCTTTCGGAAATTTCTTTAAGCTTCGAAAGAGCCTTCGGCCATGTCTCGCTAAAGAAATCGGCAAACTCCGGAGCTACGTCGATATCTACAGAGACTTCGGTGCCACCGTCCCTTTCGGTGAAGGTGTAGTTTTCGTACGCAGGAGCGAACTTTTTTGCTTCTTCACTGGTCGTATCTTCGATACCGTCTTTCAAAATACCGAGATGCTCGATGGAAACGAACTCATGCAGTCTGTTCTCTTTGATGCGGGAAACCATACCTCCCTCCTTTCCGGTCTCAGGATCCGGCCCGAGGAAGAGCATCTTCGAACCTTCGTCCCAACTACCTTCAAAATGTCCGCCCTCATTAAAGGCACTCGTCCATTCCCGATACGTATTCTGCTCGAGCATGGTGTTCCAAACTTTTTCCTTCGGTGCACTAACATGAATTGAATAGTGTTGCGTTGTCATGTGTCTAGTATATATCTCGCCTTTGTTTGTTTACAAACACCTTCACGTATTCGTGATACTGCTCGTAGTTAGCCGTAAGTTCTTCGCCCTTTTTCACAGATCGAGCGGTGACGAACACTTCCCCATCATTAAGCGTGACCATATTGGGCTTCTTGGAGTGGTTCAAGAAATACGACTTATCTATGGCATCGATGCCGTAGTCAGGTACGAAATAAATCCCGTCCTGTAGGGCGCAGAAATCCCGCACCAACTGCTTCGCCTCTTTCGGCGCAGCACTCTCCTCCAGCTCCTTTTCTGCTATCTCGAGGACGTCACCATGCGGGTCGCAATTCTTAAACGGGTTTATGCCTTTCGGGATGTCGCGTATCGCGACCACACCGACGCCGTGACGCGTCACCGCAAGACGGCACCACACATCGTTAAGTGACTTTAGAAAACTACTCTTGTTCATCTGCCGAGTATCGCACACAGTCTGTTGCCACCCCTTCCCTCACCCCGTATAGTGCCCGCAGACTAGCGAGGAGGCTGTTATGGCCGTACTAAGTACCATCAAGTGCGACACCTGCAACGAAAAGAAGGAGGTGATGCACCGCCCCGGCACGCACCCCACAACCTGCGGCGCGTGCAAGAAAAAGAAGGCGGATGCGGAGCGAACAGCGCATCTCGATGCGCTTGCGAAACTTCCTATCGAGGAGCGTCTGCGCAAGCTTGAGGAGTTCCAATACGATCATCTCAAGAATCACCCGCGCCAAGAAGTAACCTACTGACCCCACGGAGCCTGCATGGACACCGAGTGGTGGATGGTACTGCGCACTGACGACCTCGGGAATAATTTCCTCGTCGCCGACGGATTGAAGGAAGAGGCCGCGAAGACCCTTCTCGATAAGCTCGTCGAACGCGCGCACAAGCAGACGTATTTCGCCGAGTCCTACTCCGCAGCAGGACGTAGGGACTTGCTTGCGAAATACAACGTACAGCAGTAATGAAGCGCCGCCCTTTGGGCGGCGCTTTTTCATGCAACTCGCTTTTTCGAAGTGATCAAGCGACGCGTACTCACGAATCGCTTACGCTTCGTGTTTATGATCACCAGCGCAAGCTGAATGAGGATTCCTCGCTTAGCGATCGGCGGGAGGTATTTGCCTTCCGTCCAGTCGTGCACATCGCGAAGCGGCGTGCGAGCGCGCTCAGCGAAAACTTCGAGCGAAAGCCCTGAGGAACGCAGCAAGACGAGCGATTGAGCAAAGTGACTATCGTTCGCAAGATCGGCTATTGAGATGAAATAAAGAGCGAGCTCGAGGCGCGTATCAAGCTTCTCGGTAGTAACAAGTCCGAACGTGCGGATTTCGATACGTTTTCTGCGTCCGACCCAGCCACGCTTGCGCGCAGCACTAAGCTTCGGATCCTTCCGTTTTTTAGGCATGAATGAACTCCTATCCTACAGACATAGAACACCAAACCGCATGAAGAAGTGGCGAACAAGAAAAGGGCGCCCACTTCGTGGGCGCCCTTGGTTTCTCTTTTTCGCCTGTGCGCTAGACCGTTTCGTTTTGACGATACGGCCGGCACAAGGAGCGCTTCACACCGGTCCAGATGAATTGCTTCGTCCGCGGACCTTTTTTCGGCATGTGCGTGAGATCGCAGACCGCGTATTGCTCGAGTTCGGCGAAGAGCTTCTCGCTCTCAGCTTTCCTCGCGCGTTCTTGACGCGCAGCACGCTTCTCTTCCGTGTCGCTCACTGACCAGAACATGAACGCAGCCAGCGCCAATGTCATGGCAACAGCCGTGACGATGAGCGGTGCGAGGTTGTAGTTCGCTCCAAGCCAGAACAAGCTGCCAATGATAAGCAGCGAGATCGGTCGGAACCAGCCGAGCGGTCCGGCGAAGATCTTGAGGCCTTCGTAGTCATCTTGGCCCCAGAACCCATCGACCGTCGGCATTGAGGTCCACTCCACGGCATGTCGCCACACCGGGAACGGATTGCCGCCGAACAGGAAGTGGAAGACGCCCATGATGAGCGCCCACGTCCGGACGACGACGTTGTATAGAACGCCAAACACGAGAAATACGGGCGGAAGGATGAAGATCGCGAGGAAGGTTTTCCCCCGCCGGTCGCACTCGTCCTTCGGTGGTTGAAGCCCCAAGGCCTTGAAGTACTTCACGAGCCATTTCGGCGTTGGCTTCGGAAAGATTTCCGGAGGTACCGACGCGACGATATGGCTGGTGCCGAGAACTTTCGCGCCGCCGAGCATATCGCTCAGATGTTCGGTGCGAATGCTGCCGTCGTCGAGCATGAGGCCCTTGAGGCGATTCGTCTTGTCGTCGAGCTCCTTGAGCTTTTTCAGGAAGTGACCCGTTTCCCACGAGTTCTCCTGATAGAACAGGTAGCCGACGACGTCGTATTCCCCCGGTTCGAGGAAGTCGAAGTAGTCCTTCGCCATCTTCAGTTTCTCGAGACCCGTAACGACGAGCCTCGTTTCCTTCTGGCGGTTCCCGAACGATTGATAGTCGGGTTCCATACCGTCGCGTTCGCCGTTTTTCGGCTGTGCGACGATTACCGCGCCCCATTCGTAATCGGGGTGCGCCCGCATGAACTTGAGTGCCGCTGGGCTGAAGCACCAGCGAAGCTCGGCGAGCGGGTGGTCGATGCCGTGTTCGTCGAAGTGGATTTCGAAAGCCCGTTCGTCTTGCGGCGTTGAGGGTTTCTCGTCCACTAGCCCATCAAGAGGCATTATTCTCTCCTGTGTTGCCTGCGTCAAAGAGCGAGCAGGTCTGGGTGTTGTAATAATACAAATAACGCTATAAGTCAATAGCAGCACGCGCCACCCTCTCAGGCGGCGCGTGCTGCTATTACTTCCCTCCTTCTACGGAAGATTCACCTTAACCGAAGTACTCGCTGTCGGAACATTATTATTCGTCGTTGAAGTCGCATTAATAGTCGTGTTGTAGGTATTCGCTGGTGGCTGGTAGGTATTCGTCGTCTGCGGCTGTGCCGTAGTCGCACGACCACTTATCTGCGGCCAGAAAATGACCCCGAGCACGATGATGATAAGCAGGACTATGACGGCGACTACCCAGCCCGTGTTGTCGTTGGTTCTCGTAGGAGGCATGGTTGTGTGATTACTCGTTCGTGAGCTAAGTCGTTAGCATAGGCCCTTGTTCGTGATGAATACATGAAAAAACGCGACGCCAGAGGCGCCGCGTTTGAGATTAGGCCGTCACTGCAACCTTCGAACGGATGAAGCTTTTGATTGCTTCTGCGTCCGCAGGCAGCTCGTGAACGAACCACCGCTGTTGCATGAGATCAGTGAGCCGGTCCGGAATGTCTGGATCCTTCCCGAGCGCTTCGCGAATGGTGTCCGCGAATTTCGCCGGCTTTGCCGTTTCGGCGACGATGAGTTTGGTCGCGCTCTCGGGCTGCTCGAGCGCAACCAAGCACGCAACCGCAGTGTGCGGGTCGACCATCACTCCGAATCGGGCGTCCATAGTCCGAATGGTCTCGAGGACGCTCCTGTCACTCACCCATCCAGATTCCCATCCATACAACTTTGCACGCAACATAGACACCCTAGCTTCTTTGTGCGCGGTCAACTGTTCGAGGAAACGCGTAACACGTTCGGGTCCTCGCTGTGGAAAGTCGTATATCAGTCGCTCGAGGTTCGAGGCTTCGGCGATATCCATCGACGGACTCGAGGTAACGGCGACTTCGCTTCGCGGACGGTACGAACCACTCTTGAAGAACTCATCGAGTACATCATTCTCGTTTGTTGCGACAACGATGGTCTCAATAGGTACGCCCATTTCTCGAGCCACATGACACGCAAATGCGTTGCCGAAGTTCCCCGAAGGAATCACAAACGACACACCTTCTCTGCCGAACGGTACCTGCAGATACGCATACACGTAGTACACGACCTGCGCCGCAATACGCGCCCAATTCGTTGAATTGACCGCACCCAGCGAGACTTCCTTTTTGAACTTAGCATCTGCGTTCACCTTTTTCATAAGGCTTTGACAGACGTCGAAGCTTCCGTCGATAACGATGTTGAAGATGTTCGCCTCGTTGTGCGTGTACATCTGCGCTTTTTGAAACGGACTCATGCGGCCTTTCGGCGAAAGCACGAATAGGTTAACCCGCTTACGCGAAGCGAACGCTTCTTCTGCGGCGCTTCCCGTATCACCAGATGTAGACGCAAGAATATTTACGCAGCCACCCTGTTCTTCAAGCTCATATTCCATGAGCCGAGCAACAAGCTGGAGCGCGATATCCTTGAAGGCAAGCGTCGGGCCTTCCGAAAGTTTTAGAAGGTAGAGGTGGTTGTGCAACTTTTGCACGGGAGTAACAGCATCGGTGCCGAAAACGTCGGCGCAGTAGGTCTCATCGATGATGCGCTCAAGGGTGTGCCGTGGAATGTCATCCATAAAGAGCGACAAGACCACCGACGCTACATCCGCATAACTTCGCCCACGCAGCATGTCCAACATGCGCTCAGTTAGCTCTGGATACGTTTCAGGAACATAGAGTCCCCCGTCGGGCGCAAGACCCGTCATGAGCACCTCACGGAATGAGGCGTGTGGAGCAATGCCCCGAGTCGATACATATCGCATTGGATATCCTCTCTAAAGGACAGGAGCACGTTTGCCCAGTCTTTCCGCACCTTACTACAGCCCCTTGAACGCGCCAATCTTCATGATCCTTCACGTTCGCTTCACGCCGTCTGTGTGAAGTTGTGAGTATTGGTGCAGGGGTGGCATTCGAACGTACGCAGTCACAAGCGTGTACGACTTCATACAGAAGTTTGATCGAGCCCGCCTACCCCGCAACCTGCACCCGTAGAGGGCCCACGTATGCCCTCACTCCGATACCAAGAATGCCATCGCAGTATGTGCGCGACGGACTCTGACGAATCGGGGTGGAATATACGAGTACCTTCACAGCAAAACAGGAGAGGCACTCATGGTTCATTCCAGCACGCTTCCGTGCGAACCAGCGGACATGACTGCCCGCACGCACACGGACCACCCAAAACGGACCGCGATGCGGTTCGGCAAATGGATGAAAGTTGGACTTATGAACTTCTGCGCACGCGCGCTTTTCCGGATTTCTCGGCTGACGCCGGTGAAGCTCTGGTTCCTACGTCTCGCACGCGAAGAAGGATTGCTCCGCTATCTCGACGCGACGGTCGTGGCCGATGGCTTCTGCACGGAAGTCCGCAGCCAAGTAAATCCGCTCGTTGCTCTTGATATCGCAGTGATCTTTTGGAATGGCGCCGTAGCGCCGCAGAAACGTATTTTTCGCAGGGGCGTCAGCGCTTCCCTGCGAGTCCACGAATACGCCGACATCTTCGAACGGCTCGAGCAGATCGGGTGCAGATTCGGCGAACGCGAACGCCGCATCCGCGGCTACGCCGCCGACTATCACTCAGCACGCAAAGAAACAGCAAGCGTGTCGCACCTTGGAGCTCGAACCCTTACCGAACGCAAAGCGCACCTGTGGCGCGCAAACCAAGACATACGTCGACGTGCACGCATCCGGAAGCAGTCCTCGCTCTCCTGATGCGCCGCACTCTTAGGCAACTACGGTCATGCACTATGCATGACCGTTTTTCTTACTAAGACGAATACTACTCACGGATTCCTCATGGGTGCGCGAGTATCGTCTGCTACAGCTTACCCACGTTACCCACTGTCCATGAATACAAACGAAGCTCGCACTGCTTGGATCGTTGCGGGAGTACTCGGTGCACTCTTGCTCATTGCGCTTTTTTTCTGGTTCACCACTAAACGAGATCTTGCGGGCATCCTTGAAGAAGGCCAGCATAGTCTCGCGACGATGCGTCAGAAGATCGTAGAGGACTGCGAAGGTCTTGAGAAAGATCCAGCGCAATGTCAGAAAGATTATGACGAACTGAGTGCACTACTCGCCAATCTCAAGAAAGACATTGGACAAGCAACAACCTCTTCCTCGACAAGTGCGTACTAAAGGGTAGTCGACGGTCACTCTACCGCGGTATACACTGCGGCCACATGCAGGTACTTCCCGTACAGACGCACCTATATAAGGAAGGTGAAAATCTCGAAACATTCATCGCGGAACATATTCCCCGAGTGAAGAATGGCTCGATAGTCGTCGTGACGAGCAAGATAGCCGCACTCGCCGAACGCCGCACCCTTCCCCTTCCGAGCGAACGCGAAGAAGCGGCACTTATGCGCCGCGAGAGCTCCTTTGCCATAAAAACAAAGTGGGTCTGGCTCACGCTCAAGGACGGAATGATTATGGCGAATGCGGGTGCGGACAAATCAAATGCTGCCGGCAAGATGATTCTCCTTCCGAAGGATAGTTTTGCTTCCGCCGCACGATTGCGCCGCGCACTCATGAAGCACTATCGCATCTCGAAGCTCGGAGTCCTTATTACCGACTCGCGTGTGGCGCCGCTGCGCGCTGGCGTTATCGGCGTCGCGCTTGGCTACGCAGGATTCAAGGGAGTAAAGGACTACCGCGGGAAGAAGGACTTATTCGGACGTCCGTTCGTCTTCGAGCAGACGAATGTTGCTGATAACCTCGCGTCCGCTGCAATTCTCGTGATGGGCGAAGGCGCAGAACGCATTCCGCTCGCTCTCATTGAGAACGCGCCGGTCGAATGGACCGAACGTGTGAAAAAGGACGAGGGGCGCATTCCGCCGGAAGACGACCTCTATCTTCCCTTCCTCGGACGATTCGCGAAGAAACGCATATAAAGGAAACCCGCCGGCACAGCCGGCGGGTTTTTCTACCGAGAACCGCGCGTAAGGTATGTCCCCAGCGCGACAACGCATACGAAGATGATTACCGCGAATAACCCACGGAAGATCCCTTCTGAGTTCAGCATGGTAATCAGCATGCCGATGATGAGCAGCACGAATGAACTCGTCACGAACTGCTCGACAGCTGGATTTGGCGCATGAGCGAGCGAAATACGTCCACTCGCGTTGCGCACCATCGATGCGAACGCCGCGATGAGACCAAGACCAATCGCAACAACACCAGTCGTTGCAATGATGAATCCAATGTCGAGAAGCAATTGTCGTTCCATTGCCTCACCTTTCTTTCTCTTGAGAGTCTGCGGCTCATTCTAGTACGCGTCCCTTCACAACACGAGCGAGCCGAAGGCTATCTCGCGATTGCTGTACGTTTTGTTATCAGTCACGTCCTCGATGACTTCCATCCACGACGGCATGACAACCGTCTGCTGAATGTCAGTAAGCTCGATTTCAAGCAAGCAGAGATCGAGGCCCATCGGCGACAAGTCGTCGAGTTCGAAGTACTGCCGATCGGAGAGGAAGCACCAGCGGTCCTTCATGACGATCGTGTTTCGCGGAAGCATCCGCGCTACATTCTCGTACTCCTCGACCGATATCTGATACTCATGCTCACGGCGAACGCCGGGGCGCACTTTCTCCTTAATAGTCCGATAGCAGACCGAATGACCGTCCTGCGAACGTTTGCGGACACGTTCTTCGAATCCGTCGCGAGCAACGACGTAGCCCTGCTCGATCGAAATTTTCTGCGCGTGACGCGGGAGCGAGTTGAGTGACGCTCTCCCGACGCGATATTTCTTCTCGATCTCAAGCGGGACCGGCATACCGAGGTGATGCAGGATTTGCTGCAGCACCCGCCGCTTCTTTCCTTCGAAATCGGTTTCGTTTCCGATGATCGAGAGGTGGGAGTGACCAACCCACGCATCTTGCGTGAGTTGATCGCGCTCGCGCGCTTCTTCGAGCGTCTCATGACGCTCCTTGTCCTGCACGTAGAACGCTTCAGCGCCATCCGCCGCCGTCACTAAGTGAATGACTGCTTCATAGCGCGCGTCGCGCAATTGTGGAATATTCCACCCATTCTTTGCGAGGAGTCGCGAGAACTCCTCGGGCGGAAGATAGGCGCACGCATCCATCGTGCCCCGATCGCACAGAAGAACGTTTCTATTCCCCTTGCGCTGGCGCTCCATGAGACGAAGCAACGTGTCTTCGTGAATCATCTGTAAGCGAATGTATTCTTCTTGAAAAACACTTGCACCGACGAGCGGCGGAACGATTCCCGCACCAATGAGGAAGCGGGCTGTTTCAGGAACCGTACCGGTTCCAACGCCATGCTCTTCGAGCTCTTGCTCAAGATACGAAAGCATCGTGGTTTTCCCTGCGCAGGGACCACCCGTGATGCCGATACGTGTGATCTCGGTTTCTCCGGCCATAGCCGTATCCTTTCTTACATGTTCGTGTCGGAGCTATCCGACCCTGACGCCATACTACGCTCGGTCCCTTCCTCTGTCGTCTTGTTTATGGCCTATTTACGTGCTATATTTTGTCCACTTTGGCCTCGTCGAACGAAAAGATCCGCATAAATCGCGAAATAACCGCGCGGGAACTCCGCGTCATAGGGGCCGATGGAGAGAACCTCGGCCTCCTTTCGGCTGCAGACGCCCTCAAGGCCGCCCAAGCGGCCGGCCTCGACCTCATCGAGATCTCCCCCTCAGCCGTCCCTCCGGTTGCCAAAGTCATGGATTATGGTAAGTTTCAGTACGAGCAGAAAAAGAAGGAGAGCGCTGCGCGCTCGAAGGCCAAGGTATCGGAGACCAAGGAGGTCCAGATCAAGGTCGGGACCGGAGAAAACGACATGCGTCTCAAGGCCAAAAAGGCCGCTGAGTGGCTTGCCGAAGGACACCGCGTTCGCGCGGAGCTCTTCCTCAAGGGTCGCTATAAGGGTATGGATGAGGCCTTCCTCAAAACCCGTCTCGAGAAGTTCCTGCTCTTGGTTCCCTACGCGTACAAGATCGCTGAACCGGTCGCGAAGTCCCCGAAAGGATTTGCCGGCGTCATCGAGCGAGATGCGAAGGCAAGCTCTAAGGCTCCTGCTGCACCACAACCATGAAAACCAACAAATCATTTACCAAACGAATACGCGTCACTCGCAAAGGAAAGCTTGTCGCCCGCAAGGCCGGTCAGGACCATTTCAATGCAAAGGAGCGCAGCCGCACCAAGAACGCCAAGAAGCGCGCAGTTTCTTTGACGTTCAGCCCGCAGCTCAGGAAGCGTTTCCTTCCGGGCGCACCTAAGGCTCAGTAATTACTTTCATATGCCACGAGTAAAAGGAGGAGTTCAGTCCGCTAAGACCCGCCGCACCATCCTCAAGATGGCGAAGGGCTACCGCCATGGACGCTCAAAGAAGGAGAAGGCAGCGTACGAGTCCCTCGTCCACGCAGGCAAGCAGGCATTCGCCAACCGCCGCGACAAGAAGAACGAGTACCGCCAGCTCTGGATCGTCCGCTTGAACGCAGCAATCCGCGAGAACGGCGGCAAGAGCTACAGCACGTTCATCTCGGGTCTCAAGAAGAACGGCGTCCTACTCGACCGCAAAGTCCTCGCGACGTTTGCTACCGAGCACCCAGAAGTCTTCAAGCGCATCAGCGCGAAAGCATCCTAATACGAAAAGAAAAACCGGCCCGCATCGCGGGCCGGTTTTTCAATGCACCGTGTCTCCAGGAGTATCTGTTTGATTCGCCTCTCCGCCGCGCAACTTAGTGATCCATTTCTTCATGCCCGGAATCCGATGTTTGCGGATATGTTCTTCTGCGCGTCGAGCACTATCTTGTGCTCGCCACGTATCCTTCCTTGAATTTGTATTCTCGAGTCCCATACTACAAGCGTATCACGCGGCCTTTTGCTATACGGAACGACTCCCCTTTCACTGCAACGATTGCCTTTGTTCCAAGATAGTCATGGATGCGTTGCGCGAGGAAGCGTTGACTTGCTGGTTCACCAAGACCGACGAAGAAGGTCTTTGCTGTCGGGAGGCACGCTTCGGCAAAGCGCAGTAGTCCGTCTCGGTCTGCGTGCCCTGACCACCCATGCAGTGTCTCGGTAGTCGCGCGTACCTCTACCTCTCGTCCTTGAATGCGAACATGCTTTGCACCGTCCTGAAGCAGGCGTCCTGGCGTTCCTGGAGCCTGATAGCCAACAATGAGAAGGGTTGTCGTCTCTTCTGGTAAATAGCGCTGCTCCCACTTCCCGATGCGTCCACCATGACTCATACCAGCGCCTGCCATGATTATCTTCACGCCCGCAGCTTTCTCTATATCCTCTGACTCCTCGCGCGAGCGTGTTTCCGTAAGAAAAGGAAAGTCGAAGAGATTCTTCTCGAAGCGCTCTTTTTTGAAGTAGGTCGGGCCCCATTTTTCATACACATTCGTTACCGCTATCGCGAGTGGTGAGTCGAGAAAGACGGGAATCTCGGGGATAGTTCCCGCTTCGATGAGCTTCCCAATTTCATAGAGAAGCACCTGCGTGCGCTCAATAGAAAACGCTGGCATGAGGATGGTTCCTCCACGCGCAATCGCGCGAGCGAGGGTTTCGCCAAGGAGTTGTTCACGATTCTCCTTTTCGGGATTCGTGCGGTCGCCATACACACTTTCGATAAGGATGGCCTCGGCATCCGTAACGGGCTCAGCGTCAGGTAGGAGAACTGACGGCGAGTTGCCGATATCGCTCGTAAGCGCAAAAGTTGTACCGTCCGCATCCTTGAGGCGGACGCTGGCCGAACCGAGGATATGTCCCGTATTGCGCAGATACACGGACACCCCCTTCCCTATTTCCTTTTCTTCGTGATATTCAACCGTCTCGATATGTGCGAGAAATGCATCGACATCCACCGCCTCGTATAATGGCGCAATACCGCGCTGCTCCGCCTCTTGCGCAAGAATGTTCACACTATCGCGCAGTATTGCTTCTGAAAGATCGCGTGTTGGTGCCGTCATATATATCTTTCCCGTGTATCCCGCCTTCATAAGCTTCGGGCCGCGGCCCACATGATCAAGGTGTGCGTGCGTAATGACAACCGCTGACAGCTCAGCTGCCTCAAACGGAAACGGACCGTACGTGTCTTCCATAATGTAGTCCCTCCCCTGCTCCATGCCGCAATCAAGAAGAACCTGCGCGCCCGTATCGTTTTCAACCAGAAAGTTCGAACCAGTGACAATGCCTGCCCCGCCGAAAAAAGTTAGTTTGAGCGCCATAGCGAGAAGTGCGCAACGACGTACGCCGTAAGTCCGCCCATCGAGTCCATGACGAGATCCTGTATCGTGTCGAGTACATAGTTCGCTTCGCGCGGAAGACCGTAGACGTACTCAAAGATCTCCCACCCTAGATAAGCGGCCGTAACCACAAGAAGGAACAGGAACGATCGGTCGCGCTTCAGTAAGGCGAGGACGAAGACAGCGATGGCGATGCCTCCGAGGTAATGCATCGGAATATCGAACCAGACGTATCGCCAGAAGAGATAATTTTCAATAGCCCACATTTCAAGCCCCGCAAGCAGAACAGAAAGAAAAAGTGCTCCGAAGAGCCAGTGCGTACGCATAGAAATAATTTAGCACGAGCCACGAGAAAACCGACACGAAAGTGTCGGTTTTCTCGTTGGCCGCTCCGGTGTGGCAACTTTTGTATGCCACGTGGGTGTCCGCATCGTGGTCATTGAAAGCAAACGCTTTGCAGACGCACGTGAATCTAAGACTCCCTAAAAATGAGCAAGTTGCGTTTATCGGAGCGGCCTATACCTATTATAGCAAAGCCCTAAAACGCCTCGTCGGCGTGGATATAGTTGAAGTCGTTTCGCTTGTAGTCGAAGAGCTCATTCTCCGCAAAGAAACGGCTTACTTCCTCAATACCTCCATCAACGCTATCCGAAGCGTGGACGAGATTCGACTGAATGGAGAGCGAGAAATCGCCGCGGATGGTGCCTGCAGGAGCCTCAGCGCCATTCGTAGGACCTACGATGACGCGGGTCGCGGAAACGGCATTAATCCCAGAGAGCGCCATGACGACGACCGGAGCATCTTTCATGAAGTTCTTGATGCCGCCGAAGAACGGCTTATCCTTGATGTGCGCGTAGTGGGCCTCAAGCGCCGCGTCCTCGAGTTGCATCATCTTCATGCCGATAATCTTGAGACCTTTGCGCTCGAAGCGCGTAACGACCTCTCCTAGAAAGCCGCGGTGAACCGCGTCTGGCTTGAGGATGATAAGCGTCTTCTCTTCTTTTGGATGTGCCATACAGAAATAAAAAATCCTGCCTACCGGCAGGCAGGGCCTCGCGGCTAATGGGGGCACTATAGCGCAGGCACGATGATTACGCTACTTCCGTAAGAACCCGTGCGCCATCCTTCTCGATGAGAATGGTGTGCTCGAAATGCGCAGCGATGGAGCCGTCCTTCGTGCGATACGTATAGCCGTCTGCGGCAATCGTCACCGTTCCCTTGCCTGCTGTCGCAATCGGTTCGAGCGCGAGTACCATACCCTCAACGAGCTCCTCGCCGGTTCCCGCGTGGCCGAAATTAGCGACGAACGGCTCTTCGTGAACATGACCGCCCACGCCGTGGCCGCCCAGCACTTTTACGATTGAGAACTTCGTACCCTTATATTCTTGCTCTATCGCATGAGAAATGTCGCCCACGCGCCCACCAACCTTCGCTGCAGCGATTCCCGCCGCAAGCGCATTTTCAGTGGTGTTCATGAGTTCCTGTGCCTCCTTCGAAACTGCGCCGACACCGACGGTAATAGCGGCGTCTGATACGAACCCTTTATGTATGAGACCGAGGTCGAGTGAGACGATATCGCCTTCCTTCAGAGTTTTTGGCTGCTCGTTCGGAATGCCGTGAACCACCTCATCATTCACGGAAAGGCACAGTGCTGCCGGATAGGGGCGTGGTGCGCCTTCCGGTGTATATCCTTTGAACGCTGGTAGGTCGCCGCCTTCGAGAATCATCTTTTCCGCGATGTCATCGAGTTCTTTCGTGGAAACACCCGGCGCAACATGTCGACGCAGCTCCGCAAGTACCGCACCGAGCCGGCGACCCGACTCAGTAATTCCCTCTTTCTCTTCGGTAGTGCGTGCAATCATTCTAAATTGAGCGCTTTGCAGATATCCGCAAAGACTTCCTCCGGCGTCTGTTCGCCATTAATATCAATGAGTGAGTGCTTCTCGCGGAAGAGGTCGATGGACTGCGTGGTATGTGCACGGTATTCATCGAGGCGCTCGTCGAAGGCATCCTGACGATCGTCCGAACGGCCGGAGGTCTTCGCTCGCTCAGCGAGACGCTCCTTTACATGCTCGTCCGATACCTGAATATTGAGTACCACGAACGGACGTCCGAGCCACTCGAGCGTTGCGATGTTGAGTTCCGCTTCCGCAAGCTTACGATTGAAACCATCGAAGACAATGCTCTGGTCCTCCGGCACGGAAAAGAGCGCGCGCTGATAGAGATACATCGCGAACCAGTGCGGCATGAGGAGACCCTGTGCAAGCGCTTCTTCAACTTTCCGACCAAGCAAGCTCTCTTCCTTCGCTATCTCTCGAAACTGGGCGCCTGAGGCAAGGATGGTCCAGCCCGTCTTGGCTGCGAGAAGCTTCGCCTGAGTCCCCTTTCCGGAGCCCGGCTTACCGATGAAGAAAACGGTCTTGGGTGTGTCAGTCATGTGATTAATCTAGCATAAATGAAAAAACCGGCGTGTGGCCGGCTTTTTCTAGTATTCGCGGAGCGAAATCTGTGCGTCTATTTTTCGGATGAGGTCGAGGAGTACCGTGACCGCGATGAGAAGTGCCGTACCGCCGACCAGAATCGCGGTGATGCCGGTAATACCCTGCACAACGAACGGAACGACCGCGATCGCACCGAGGAAGACTGCGCCCGGAAGGGTGACGCGATTCACCACATTACCAATGTAGGCTTCGGTCTCGCGACCCGGACGAACACCCGGAATGAATGCACCCGACTTCTGAAGGTTATCGGCGACGCGATGCGGTTCGAAGGTAATAGAGGTGTAGAAATACGTGAAGATAACCACAAGCACGAAGTAAACCGCGCTGTGTGCCCATGGATTGTTCGTAAAGGCCGTGTATGCGGAGACAACACCGGATATACCCTGAACCCCAATAGCCGAGAGGCCTGCAAGCGCCATCTGCGGAAGAAGGAGGAGTGAGAGCGCGAAGATAATAGGAATCACGCCAGCCTGAAGAAGACGGATCGGGAGATAGGTTGCTGCGCCAGTAGCTGCAGCGGCACCACGGACCTGACGCGCGTAGGCGATAGGAATCGAACGCTCAGCTTCGGAAACCATGATGACCGCGTAAATAGCAGCGAGCGCGAGGATGAAGAATCCGAGGTATGCCGGAATATCTGCCGCTGTCGCGGTGAAAATAGTCTGGGAAATACCTGCAGGAAGACCTGAGATGATTCCCGCAAAGATAATGAGGGAAACGCCGTTGCCGATACCAAATTCGGTCATGAGTTCGCCCATCCACATGAGAAGCATCGAACCGGCCGCGATAAGGAAGACGTTCACAGCAAACGCGAACGGCGTGAGGCTCGTGATAATTCCCTGACTCTCAAGAAGCGAGAGGAACGCAACACCCTGAAGAATGGCGAGTGGGATGGTGATGGTACGAGAAAGCGCGATGAACTTCGTGCGTCCTGCCTCTCCTTCTTCCGTGTACATCGCCTTCACCTTCGATGAGATGACGGTTGCGAGCTGCATGATGATGGACGCGGTGATGTAGGGACCGACGCCGAGCATCACGATAGAGAGCTGCGCAAAACCGCCGCCCGAGAAAATCGAGAGGAGGCCGAAGAATTGATTATTCGAAAAGAATTGCTCGAGCGCGAAATGGTCGATGCCCGGAATGGGAACCGCGGACAAAAAGCGGAAGACGACGAACGCAGCTGCGACGAATAGAAGGCGGTTACGAATCGCTGAATCCGTGAAGACGAGCTTGAGCTTATGGAAGAAGGTCGAGATCGGAGACATCTTAGGCAAGCGAGCCGCCAGCGGCTTCGATAGCTTTCTTCGCCGATGCTGACGCCGCAAGACCGGAGACCGAAAGCGACTTAGTGAGACCCTCTGAACCAAGTATTTTTGCTCGTGGAGCGCGACCAGAGACTGCCTTCAACACACCCTTCTTGAGGAGCGTTGCCGACGTTACGGTGTCCCCTGCTGAAAATGCAGCCTCGAGCTTTGCAAGAGAAACAGGGACGTAGACGAGACGATCGACGCGGACCGTGCGAGCACGGTTCTTACCATGACCACGAAGCTTCGGAATCTTCTTGATGAGATCGCGCATCTCAGGGCGCTTACGATGGCCGGCGCGCGCATTCTGACCTTTGGTACCGCGACCAGAGGTCTTGCCGCGCTTACCACCGCGACCAATGCGCGGACTCTTCATGCGGGTAGTCTTCGGAGCGAGAGTGTTTTTCTGCATACAAATTACGCGGAAAGCGTCTTAAGCGCCTCCACCGTTGCGCGAGCGATGGTGAGCTTGTTCTTCGTGCGAGTAAGAATCTTCGAGACGACATTTCCGATGCCTGCATACTCGAGGACGGTGCGCACTGCTGAACCAGCAACGAGACCGCGACCCGGAGAAGGCATAATGGTGAGCGTCGAAGATGCGTACTTCGCGGAAATTTCGTGAGCGATGGAGCCGTCCTTAAGCGGAACGGTGATGAGGTGGCGGCGGGCATCGCGAACAGCCTTGTCGATAGCAAGTGCGGTATCCGCACCCTTACCGAGTCCGACACCGACACGACCCTTTCGATCGCCAATGACAACCGTCACGCTGAACGAGAAGCGGCGACCACCGGCCATAACGCGAGCCACACGGCGCACGTCGAGCGTTGCCTGATCGAATTCGCTGCGTTCGCGTTCGCGACCCTGTCGCGGACGAGGAGAACGTCCACCGCGCTGTGGGCGGCGGCCACGATTGTCTTCTGAGCGCTGCGGTGCAGCAACTTCCTGAGGAGCTGCAACCGCTTCTGTCGCTACCGGCTCTGCTGCTGCCGGTGCTTCGTTCTCCGTGAGAGTCATAGTGTCAGTCATACCATTTAGAAGGTGAGCCCACCAGCGCGCGCTGCGTCCGCAAGCGACTTAACCTGCGCTGCGTACTGATATCCACCGCGATCGAAGACGACCGTAGTAATGCCAGCCTTCTTTGCGCGTTCTGCGATTGCCTCACCGATTGCTTTTGCCTGTACTGAAAGCGCACCGGGGAACTCGCGACCATGCGCCTGTGCGAGGGTCTTCCCTGCCTCGTCGTCGATGAGCTGAACGGATACGAAACGATTGCTGCGGAACACCGCGAGACGTGGGCGTGCAGCGGTTCCCTTCACCTTCGCGCGGATGCGGCGATGGCGGATGATGCGGGCGTCGTTTTTTGAAGCGATAGTGCGTGGCATACGAAAAAATATTAGACGGCCTTCTTGCCCTGCTTGCGGCGGATGACTTCGTCCTCGTACTTGATTCCCTTTCCGAGATACGGCTCCGGCTTCTTTACGGCACGAACGTTTGCGGCGAACTGGCCGACCGCATGCTTATCAGGACCCTCGACGGTAATCACGTTCTTGACGACCGTTGCGGTGATGCCTTCAGGAATAGAAAGCGTAACGGGGTGTGAGAAACCAACAGCGAACACGAGGTCCGTGCCCTTGAGTTCGACCTTGTAACCGACGCCGTTAAGCTGGAGGACCTTCTTGAACGGAGTCTCAACGCCCTGAATCATCGCCTTTACGTGTGCAGCGAACGTGCCAGTGAGGGCGTGTGCGAGGCGCGACGTATTCTTCGCTTTTATAACGACACCTTCTGGCTCAACCGTGATAGCGACCGAAGAATGAAACGTGCGGGTAAGAGTTGCCTTTGCACCCTTCACCGAAAGCGTTCCATCAGCCGCAGTGACGGTGACGTTCTTCGGTATCTCGATCGGCTTTTTGGCGAGGCGGCTGCTCATACGTAATTACCAAATTTCAAACAGGTTTTCGCCACCCGTGTGCTCCCTGCGTGCTTCCTTGTCCGAAAGGATACCCTTTGGAGTTGAAAGGATGCGTGCGCCCATGCCGTTCTTCACCGTATGTGCTTCACGCGCATGAGCGTAGAGACGGCGACCCGGCTTGCTGATGCGCTTCACATCGTGAATCTTGTGCTCACCATTCTGCGCGTACGCAAGCGTGACCACGAGCTCTTTCTGATCCTTCTTTTCAGTGTCGACATCAGCAACGAAACCGAGCTCCTTAAGCTTCTTTGCAATAGATTCAAGATATGCCGAATGAGGAAGCGCAACGTTTTTTGCGCCTATTGCACCGGCATTCTTGAGCCGAATTATGAAATCGCCGACACGGTCGCTTACCATACGAAAATTACCAAGAGGCTTTCTTAACGCCCGGAATCTTACCCTCGCGGACGAGCTCGCGGAACTGGATGCGGGAGAGGCCGAAGGCGCGGAGATAGCCGCGACCACGTCCTGAGATCGAGCAGCGGTTCTTGACGCGGGTCGGGCTCGAGTTGCGTGGGAGCTTCTGGAGCCCCTCTGCATCCCCTGCCTCCTTGAGGGCTGCTCGCTTGGCAGCAAAACGCGCCACGAGCTTTACTCGTTTTGCATTTCGGGCCAATTGAGAGCGTTTTGCCATAAATAAAAAGCCGCTTTCGCGTCCCCGTAATCTATCAATTAGGAGACGCCCTGTCAAACCAAGGGACGGAGGGATTATATGGCTCAAAATAAGGGCGGCCCAGCGCTATGCGCTGGGCCAGTTTTCAGTGCCGCCACGTGAAGCTGATGCCGTAGAAGGACTTCTCCTCCACACGGCCAAGCACGTCGGGCGAGCCATCAGGAATCCTGAGGTTCTCGTACGGGAACGGGTCCCCGCGCGCCTTGGTGCTGATGCGCCACGCCTTCACCTCGGTATTTTCGGACGGTTTCCAGACCGGAGCCGAGATGGCGAGGTATTCGGTTTGCGGTCCGATGAAGCTTGGGCGCCGCTCCTCGAGATACCATTCCTTCTCGTTGTCCGGCGTGCGCCGTTCGTACCCGACATCGATTTTGAGCTTGATCGGGTCAGGATCGACGGTCGCGATTTTCGGCACGTCGATTGCAACTTCTATCGAAAGATCGTTCGTTTGCGCAGCTGCGAACGGGGCATACCCGATGCAGCACGCGAACGCTACCAGCAGTACCCTCATGTCTTCCTCCCTTGTTGGTTGGCTGAAGGTACCGCTAACGCTATTCCTCTTAGGAAATACGTCAAGCGAAAACGCGGCGCCTTACGGCGCCGCGTTTTCAAACGGTGGCCTAGCTTAGGCCTGAAATGGTATCCCCAAGTGGCGGAAGAATGCGAGTGCTTCTTCCTTCGTCTTCGCGGTCGTAACGACCGTGACAGCAAGACCGAACACGTCCTTAAGGTCTTCGTCTGCGGTCTCTGGGAAAATGGTGTTCTCGCGGAGTCCGATGGTGAGGTTGCCCATATCATCGACGGCACTCGTGTTGATGCCGCGGAAGTCGCGTGTGCGCGGAAGCGCGATGTGGATGAGCTTATCGAGGAAGTCGTACATGCGACCACCGCGCATGGTCACCTGAAAACCGACAATGTCGCCCTCGCGCATCTTGAACTGTGCGATAGACGCTTTTGCCGGACGAGCCGACGGCTTCTGGCCGGTGATGCGGGTAAGGCGATCCTCAACGAGCGCGAGCTGGTTCTTGTCACGCTTCTTACCAACACCTGACGACACAATAACCTTCATGATGCGGGGAGCCGCCATGCGGTTGGTGTAGCCCTGCGATTCGGAAAGCGCTTCGAAGGCGGTCTGCTGTTTTTGTTTTGAAAGCATCATAAAAATATTCGTTACGCAGTCTTTACGACGTTCGACGCATGGATAGAGCGTGCCACTTCGATGATGCGGCTCGACTGTCCGGCCTTTGCGCGCGTATGGCGCTTCACCATGCCGACGCCTTCGATGATGACGCGATTCTCTTTCGGAAGCGCGCGAAGGATAGTGCCGGTCTTGCCCTTATCCTTGCCAGAAAGGACCTTCACCTTGTCGCCCTTCTTAACGTGCATCTTGATAGCCACCGGCGCTACATAGCTGCGGCGCGGCTTACCTTTTGCATTCTTCTGCTTTTTCATTCGGGAGTTCATAGGAGTTTAGACGATTTCAGGCGCGAGCGAAGCGATGTTCTGCCAACCGCGATCAACGAGGTCGCGCGGAACCGGACCGAATACACGGTTACCCTTTGGTCCCATTTCCTTGCCCTGCTTCTCGATGATGACAACGGCGTTGTCGTCGAACGAAACGTACGAACCGTTGTTGCGGCGGTACGGCTTTCGCTGACGAACGACAACTGCTTTGTAGATATCCTTCTTCTTCACTGCCTTGCGTGGCTCTGCCGTCTGGATGGAAATAACCACAACGTCGCCGATTTCTGCATAGCGCTTCTTTGAACCGCCGAGAATCTTGAACACGCGTCCGACTTTGGCGCCGGAATTGTCTGCAACGGTAACGATGGCTCGATCTTGCAACATAAATATTATTCAGCAGATGCCGACTTCTGGGTCGACGCGAGTTTGAAGCGCTTGAGCTTGCTTATCGGGCGGCACGCAACAATCGTGACCTCATCCCCTACTTTCGCCGTGTTTCCCTCATCGTGGACGAGGTACTTCTTTGAAAGGGTGCGGTACTTCTTGTACTTCGGGTGCTTCACGTAGCGAGACACGAGCACGGTAGCCGTGTCCTTCATGGCCGTCTTAACGACGGTTCCGCGGAAGCTCTGGGGGCGAGGAGTGGTGGTTTCCATATGGGTTATGCAGCCACCTTCTTACGAAGTGCGAGTTCCGTCAAGATGCGGGCAATTTCCTTGCGGAGTTTCGCACCCTGATTCGTGTCCTTCGGACGTGCGCCAACCGACGCAAAACGGTACGCGCGAAGCTCTTCGCGTTTCTCTCCGAGCATCTTTAGGAGCTCTGCGGGGGTCTTTTCTTTGAGGGGATTCTTTTTCATAGGAAATTAGTGGCTGCGGGTGATGACTGTAGTCTTAAGCGGAAGCTTTGAGCCAGCGCGGCGCATTGCGTCGCGAGCGACAGCGTCAGCGACACCATCAAGCTCGAAGAGCACGCGACCCGGACGCACTTCGAATACGAAGTACTTCGGATCACCCTTACCCGAACCCATGCCCACTTCAGCCGGCTTCATCGTGATCGGACGATCAGGGAAGATGCGGATCCAAAGTTTGCCGCCCTTACCCGTTGCACGAGTAAGAACCTTACGAGCTGCCTCGATCTGGTTGCTCGTGACGCGAGAAGCAGTTGTTGCCTTCATGCCATGGGAACCGAACGCAACGGTCGTACCGCGCGTATCGGGGCGTGCAAGGCGCTCCGGACTCTTTCGTCCCGTCTGCCACTTGCGATGTTTTACTTTCTTAGGAAACAACATACGAAAATATTATGCGCGCGATGCCGGACGAGGCTCAGTGACCGGACGAGCTGCGCGCTCTGCATGCGTATCGCCGAGGTAGATCCAGACCTTGATGCCGATCTGGCCGTACGGGAGGTGCGCCTCCTGATGAGCGTAGTCGATGTTTGCACGGAAAGTCTGAAGCGGGATGCGACCCTTCTTGATCTGCTCGGTGCGGCTCATATCTGCGCCACCAAGACGACCAGAGATAACGATGCGCACACCGATGACCTCGCGGACCGCCATAACCTTCTCTACCGTGCCCTTGAGGACGCGTCGGAATGGGAGGCGCTTCTCAAGACCTTCAGCGACCATGTAGCCGACAATTGCCGCATCCGTTTCCGGCTGGCGGATTTCCATGATGTCGAGCTTCACGGCGCGAGCGTGGTTCGGAGCGACCTTCTTCACGAGCGTAGCGAGCTCGCCGCGGAGCTTTCCTGCGTTTTCACCTGAGCGGCCAATGACGAGACCAGGGCGGGCGGTGTGGAGGATGACACGGACTTCGTTCGCCGAGCGTTCGACTTCGATTTCAGAAACATGCATGGTGCGAAGCTTCTTCTTGAGGTAGGCGCGGATAGCAGCATCGACCACGACGTTCTCGCGGTAGCTCTTCTTATCTGCAGCGAACCAACGGCTCTTCCAGTCACGGATGATGCCGAGGCGATGTGCGTAAGGATGTACGGTATGCGTCATAAAATTATTTGGTTTCCGCGCTAAGGGTAACCGTCACCTGACTCTTGCGGCGGCGAATCGGCGCTGCACGGCCCATGGCGCGCGGCATGTACTTCACGAGCATCCCTGCCGAATCGACATTGATGTTCTTCACGCGAAGCGCTTCCTTCTTCTCGCCCTTGGAGACGGCATTCGCAACGGCACTCTCGATGAGCTTCTTGATAGGAGCTGCAGCGCGCTTTGGGAGGAAGGAAAGGGCGACAAGCGCGTCCTCGACACGCTTCCCCTTCACGAGATCCGTTACGAGGCGGACCTTGCGTGGCGTCTGATTGTAGCTGGCGAGCGTTGCTTTCATACCTTATTTCTTGGCTGCGGGAGCCTCCTTCGAAGCCTTAGCGGCTGCGATTTCAGAGTCCTTCTTCTTCTGCTCGAGCTCCTTCTGCATCTTTCCTCCGTGACGGATGAACTTCTTAGTCGGCGAAAATTCACCAAGGCGGTGACCCACCATATCCTCGGTTACGAGCACTTCGACGTGCTGCTTGCCGTTATGGACCCCGAAGGTGAAGCCCACGAATTCAGGAGCGATTTGCGAGTTCCGTGCCCACGTCTTAATAACCCCCGCCGAAGCTGGTTTCTTATCCTTGATCTTTTTCATGAGCTTTACGGCGACGTACGGCCCTTTTTTAAGCGATCGGGACATGAATTGGGTAGGTAAAAGTGGTTTTTGGGTTAAACAAATTCGGCCGAGCTAACGACCGCTATACGGTGCAGAAGCTCGGTTTTTGAAAGCGTTTAGGCTCCCTAAGGCCAGAAGCGGCCAGAACCCGCGTGTTTGCGGATAGGAGCAATCTATAGGAAAAGCGTATGGGTGTCAAACGGTGCTCCCCATGCTAGGGTTTCGCTTAGGTTGAACCTTAGGAGGTATTCAATGAAACCCTCAAAAGAGGAAATTTTGGCGAAATCGCTCGAGTATCTTCGGCTCCGGCGTACTGATCCTGATCGACTGAGCAGGCTCCTTACCGAGCGCCGTGTCGCTCGCGGCATCAAATGGCTTCGGGAGCACGCTCCTGCCGGTTGGCACCGAAACATGTTCGAGCCACAGGAGGACGGCACCTGCCGATTCCGTGCGCACGACAGCTACGACAACGAGTGCGTGCTTGCGCTCGCCTTCGAATCAAGGCCGGACCTTGCGAATCCCGGAACGAACTACGTTATGTACGGAACGGTCGCGAATCACTTCAAGATTCCCGATACGTCCCATCTCGGATTCGCAGCTCAGGACAAGCCCTACAAGCAGCACCCGGAGATTAAAATCTTTGGAGCGATGCTCGACGCCGAATGGCAGCGGGCACTCTCCATCGGTGGGAACTTCCTGTATTCGACGAGACAATACTCGCTCGATCAGATTTTTCAGGCTCGAGCTGAACGCGAGGTGCTCGAAGAGCATCGTGGGCTCGTCGGCCTTCGCAAACAAAGGAAACGTCTCGGCGTCTAACCATACAGCCCCGCGCTACGCGCGGGGCTTTGCATTTCCTTCATGTTCCGTGCGCTAAGATGGGGTGATATGGAACACCTCAAATCGCCGCTTGTTATCGTTCTTATCCTCCTCGTTGTCGGCGAAGGCCTCTACATCACCTATCCATCGTGGTCGCCGCTTCTTTCCGTATTTACTCGTCCGTCTGAAACCGCAACCTCGACCGACGAAGGAAGCGTATCTGCGATTGGACCCAAATCCATCGAAGAGAACGGAAAATATTACGACATCTCGACGTCCTACCCTGGTGAGACACCGCTCAAAAAGACCGCTGGAGCGCTCGCGGATCAGCGCGCAGTAAGCGCAATCAAAGGATTCGAGCAGAACACCATAGAAAGCTTCAAGGAGAACGGCAATTTCGCAAATCTCACCGCAGAAGATATCAAGATTCAAGGACTCGATCAGGGCCGCAAATACACGCTCACAATCGACTACAAACTCTACACTTCACCAATGACCATCTCCTACGTGCTCGATATCTATGAAGATACCCTCGGTGCGCACGGTAACGGGTTCTACCGCACCTTTACCTTCGATTCGGCAACAGGAGCCGGCGTATTGTTTGGCGACCTCTTCACCCCGAACAGCGACTACCTCGGAAAGATATCCTCGCTCGCTCGAGCAAAACTTCCCGCAATCATCGCAAAAGCAGAAGGTGTCTCGATCTCACAGGTCGACATGCAGGCCATCAATGACGGAGCTTCCGCAGACGGCGACAATTTCCAAAGTTTCTATCTCGATGGAAAAACACTCGTTATTCTCTTCCCGCCGTATCAAGTTGCTGCGTACGCCGCCGGTCCGCAAACCCTTCGCATTCCCCTCTCCGACCTCAAGGCAATTCTTAAAACTAAGTACCAGTAGTGGCAGCTTCCGTTTATAGTTAGAGCATTATCAGTTACAGCACTAGTATGTTTTTCGAACGATTCATGGGAGGCAGCAAAAAAAAGGAGGTGAGCCCTCTGTCTATTGAGGAAAAGGAGATGATTGCCGGTTTCCGCACTCAAGCGAGCGCGAACCATGAGAAATACCGAGAGGGTCGGCGCATACAGAACCCCGACGGGACCGAAACTATCAAATCTCGTTTCAAGCCGCTGCACGCAGAGCAGGACGGGATGTGGATGAAGAAACATCCGGAGCGCGTAGGAAAAGATCCTGATTTCGGAGATGAAGCGGTTCCTGCAGTCGACATTGCGTCATACTCGTTCGACGAACTTCCGCCCAGCCGACAGGAAGACTCGCTCGCAAGCTATGACTACGCGATCGAATCCGTATACCGAGCGGCGCGCAATGGAACGCCGCTCAACGAGACATTCATTGATGCAACTGCCAACGCAATACACGAACAGTGGTTCCTCCGTAACGGGGAGGACCTGAAGCGAGAAATTAGCATTCGCATGAAGCAAGGTGGTTTCGCCAACGAAGAAGCTGCTCGAGCAGATGCACGACTTACCGATCTCATTGACCAGCTTGATCCATACGAGAAACTCACTGACGAAAACAAGGAGCGTGATCGGAAATTCGTTCGCGAGATCGTAAAGCTCTACGAGGAAAAGCATCCGCCATCATAAAAGCAGAAACAAAAAGCCCCGCGAAAGCGGGGCTTTTTGTTTTATCCCTTCTTGCCGACCTTGCGACGAGAAACGATGAACACGTTGGAGTATTTCTTCGGCGTGCGGGACTTCTGACCCTTGCCGGTCGGCTTGCCCCACATGCTCTTTGCGCGACGGAGACCGCGGCCCTGACGTCCTTCACCACCACCGTGTGGGTGATCAACCGCGTTCATGGCAGTACCACGAACGGTCGGACGGATACCCATCCAGCGGCTGCGACCTGCCTTACCGAACTTCACGAGGCGCGAGTTTTCGTTGCCAACCGCACCAACCGATGCCCAGCAGAGGTCGGAGACCTTGCGGATTTCGGTCGACGGAAGCTTGATCTGTGCGAAACCTGCGTCGTGAGCGACGACTTCTGCGTAATTGCCTGCCGAGCGGACGAGGCGTGAACCAGCACCGACTTTGAGCTCGATGTTGTAGATGAACGTACCCGTCGGAATCTGGCCGAGCGGAAGGCGGTTGCCCACCTTTACCGGCGCAGTTTCAGAAACGATGAACGGATCACCGACCTTGAGGTCCTTTGGTGCGAGCACATAACGGCGTTCGCCGTCTGCGAAGAGTGCGCGAGCGATGAATGCAGTGCGGTACGGATCGTATTCGATGGTTTCTACCTTCGCTGGAATATTCTTCTTGTCGTATTTGAAATCGACGTCGCGGTAGCGTTTCTTATGACCACCACCCTGATGGCGCGTCGTGATGCGGCCGAAGGCGTTGCGTCCCGACTGACTCTTCTTGCTCTTGAGGAGCGACTTCATCGGGCGGTCGCCCGAAAGAAGCTCCTTGTACGGCAAGGTAGTCATGTTGCGGCGACTCTTCGTGTAGGGGCGATAAGTTTTCATAGGAATAATGGTTATGCGAACGTGATGGTGTCACCCTTCTTGAGGTAGACGTAGGCCTTGCGGCGACGTGCGCGCGAGCCGACACCGCGACGAGTGCGGAGCGCCTTCTTCTTTGCGGGAAGATTGGCGATGCGGACCTGCGTCGGCGTCACCTTGTACATCTTCTCGATAGCTGCGGCGACATCCTTCTTGGTGCTGTGCATCGGAATGGAGAAGACATAGACACCCTTCTCGGTGCCAATAAGCGCCTTTTCCGAGAACCATGGGCCCGTGAGTTTGCCTTCAAGCACGCCCGCCGTATCCGCGATTGTCGCTTTAGGAGCCTGCGCCTTCGGCGCCTTCACTGCTTTCTTCTTGTTGTTTCCAAAGAGTGCCATACGAGTATTACTTAGAGAGTTTGCCCGAAAGCACCGCGAGGGCTTCCGTCGGACGCTCGATAACGAGGTATTTCTTCGTCACGAGGTCAGCCGCGTTAAGGTTGCGAATTTCGTCGAACACGACGTTGCTCATGTTGCGAACACTCTTCTCGGCATTCACATCCTTGGTTGCAAACGCGATGAGTGCAGCATTCTTCTTCTTCGAAACAATATCGGCACCCGAAGCCTTACCGACTGCAGTAAGTGCGACGACTGCCTCCTTCGTCGAAGGGGTAGCAAAGGAAAGCTTGTCGACGAAGACAATTTCACCGTCCTTCCACTTGCGGGAGAGGAGCGAGAGAAGCGCTGCGCGACGCATCTTCTTGTTGATCTTTACGGAGTAGTCGCGTTCAGCGCGCGGACCGTGCGTAATACCGCCGCCCTTCCAGATAGGAGAGCGAGTCGAACCGTGGCGAGCACGGCCGGTTCCCTTCTGCTTCCATGGCTTCTTGCCGCCGCCGGCGACTTCCCCGCGGAACTTGGTGTTCGCGGTCGTCGGACGCTTGTTGGCCTCAATGCTGGTGACGACCTGATGTACGAGATCGGAATTCCACTTTACTGCGAAAAGTTCTGCGGGAAGCGCGATGCTGCCTGCCTTACCACCCTTCATATCGAAAATGACTGCTTCAGAAGCATTCATAGGCGCATCTGCCTTAGGCGCTTTTGGAGCGCGTTTTGCGGGTGCTTTCTTCGCAACGGTCTTTTTTGCAGTAGCCATACGTGTGTAAATTATTTCTTCTTGCCCTGACCAAGCGGTGCTGACACGACCTCGACCAACGAGCCGCGTGCTCCCGGAATTGCTCCCGAGATGATGATTTCGCCTGCCTTTGCGTCCACATGGAGGACCTTGAGCCCGTCGACGGTGACACGCTCAGAACCCATGCGGCCGGCCATGCGCATACCGAGCGCAACGCGACCGCCAGCGCGACCTGGACCGCCTCCGGAAGAACCACGCTCGCGTTCCGAGTGCTTCTGACCGTGCGAGCGGCGACCTCCCTTGAAGTTGTAGCGCTTCACGACACCAGCGAAGCCGCGACCCTTGCTCGTGCCCGAGACGCGCACCGCCTCTCCGACAGCGAAGGTATCGACACCAGCTTCACCACCGACAGTGTAATCAGCCACGTTATCGATGCGGAATTCCTTGAGTACTTTAAATGCTTTGCTGTGCTGAGCCTTCGCGAGACGCTTTTCCGTCTGCTTGTCGAAGCCTATCTGCACCGCTGCGTATCCGTCCTTGCCGTCTACGGTCTTCACCTGAGTAACGACCGAAGGATCCGCCTTGAGGACGGTTCCAGCATGCACGACTCCCTTCTCGTCGAAGATCTGAGTCATGCGGTCTTTGCGCGCAAGGATGAATTTCATGAGGTAAAAAATTTCGCGCTGTACAACAGCGCGTTCCGGTCCCCAACAAGAGGGACGTTCCCGGCCATTGGTCCACCCGAAAGGTGTACGTAGCGACCCACGGACTATACCGGAAGGGTCATTTTTGTGCAAGGCAGCCGGGTACCTGACGAGGGGCAAAGCCGCTGGGTACCCGTAGGGGTGCAAGGCAGCTGATTCCTAGATAAGAGCGAAGCCGCGGATCCCAGAGGGAGCCGCGGCTTATGGGCGGGCTTAGAGCGCCGCCGCTGTTTCGAAGGGGATGCCGAGGAAAAACGCGAGTCTCCGGATTTCCTCTTCTTGGTTCCAGAGCTCCTCTTCCTTTCTCACATTCGCTTCAAGCGCCTGCTCGGGACTGACGATGCCAGCCGCCGAGCGTCGCTCGATTTCGTCCATCTCCTTCAGGGTTTGAATGTGCATCTCGTTAAAGGTCTTTATCTTCCGCTCGACACGCTTGCGTTCGTGCGGAAGGACCTTTACGACGAGTGACAAGATGAAGTCGTTGATTACTTCGCCAAGTGTCATATTGGCCTTCCTCCATTTCCACCTATGTTATATCACGAAACCGGACAAAAGCAAACCGCCCCAGCAAAGCTGGGGCGGTTGTAGGTCAGTCGCCGTAGGCACCGCGACCGCCGCGACGTCCGCGACCGATAACGTTCGGCGCATCCTTGTCGTGTTCGCGCCAGTAGCAATCGGGGTTCACTTCCTTGCCGTTAAGCATAGGACGTTCGCCATCGACGCGCGGCTCGAGGAAGAGACCGCAGTTGGTTCCGCAACCGCAAGGCGTGGGACCGGTGCAGTTATACTCCTTCGCGAACGACTGCTCTTCAGGCGTGAGTTCCTCGCGATTTTCGAGCTTTTTCTCGATTCGCAGGACTTCCATGAATTCATCGACCGTAAGTGCCATAGCGCACCTCCTTTCCTAGTCTGCGAAGAAGTAAAGCATCTGCGAGACAAAAAGAAAACGATGCAAAACCGCCCCAGTGCTCTGGGGCGGTTGATTTTGGACTTGGTTATCCGACGAAGTCTTGTTCTGTCGCCATCTTTCGAGCAAGCGCCAGACCCTTTTCAAGAGCTTGCGGCACCGTGAACTGCCGATCGATGACGGGAAGCCCTGCATTGATATGCGAATTATCAACGCATGCCCTAAGGTAGGCCGCTGCAGCTTCGGCTTTAAGCGCCGTATCCCGCGCTTCGGCACGCTCTGCTTCTGTTTTGAACTGCATCTCTTTCTCCTTTTCTCCTTGCACTTAATCATTAAGACGAATCAAACGCAAAACCGCCCCTCAAGGGGCGGTTTTGTGCTGTCTTCGGCAATTCTGCCTAGACCATCTTCACGTCAATCGTGACGCCGGACGGAAGACTGAGGTTCGTGAGAGCCTCGATGACTTTCGCATTCGGATTCAGGATGTCGATGAGTCGCTTGTGGATGCGCATCTCGAACTGCTCGCGCGCGTCTTTATGGACGAAGGTCGAGCGGTTCACGGTCCAGCGCTTGATCTCCGTCGGAAGCGGAACTGGGCCTACGACTTTCGCGTCGAAACGCGCTGCCGTATCCATGATCTGCTTCACCGAGAGATCGAGAATCTTGTGCTCGTAGGCACGGACCCGGATGCGAAGCTTGCTCTCGCCCGCAGCTACTGCTGCGGCCGTAGCTTTCTTCGAGGTCTTAGTGGCTGCCATACGAGGATCGTGAGGCTATTAGTTACGCCGTGATCTTCGTCACGACACCTGCACCCACGGTCTTGCCGCCTTCGCGAATAGCGAAGCGCTGCTGCTCTTCAAGAGCAATAGGAGCGACAAGCTTCACCTTGAAGGTGACAGTGTCGCCCGGCATGACCATTTCCTTTCCTTCCGGAAGGGTCACTTCGCCGGTCACGTCCGTCGTGCGGACGTAGAACTGCGGCTTGTAACCCGTGAAGAATGGGGTGTGGCGACCGCCTTCGTCCTTGCCGAGGATGTACACCTCAGCATCGAAGTCGGTGTGCGGAGTAACCGCGCCTGACTTCGAGAGGACCTGACCGCGGTGCACGTCTTCCTTCTTCGTACCACGGAGAAGGATACCTGCGTTGTCGCCAGCCTGACCTTCCTGAAGCTGCTTGTTGAACATCTCGATACCAGTGATGGTCGTCTTCGTTGTTGGCTGCATGCCGACAATTTCAACTTCCTCACCAACCTTGACGATACCGCGCTCGATGCGGCCCGTAACGACGGTACCGCGACCTTCAATCGAGAAGATGTCCTCGATCGGCATGAGGAACGGCTTGTCGGTTTCGCGAACCGGATCTGGGAAGTAGGAGTCCATCGTGTCGACGAGTTCCTTCACCTTGAGTGCCCACTCATTAGTTGCGTCCGTTGCCTCAAGTGCCTTGAGACCCGAACCCTTAATGACTGGGGAATCGGTGTAACCCTGCTTTGCAAGAAGTTCCTTGATTTCCTCTTCGACGAGATCAAGCATGTCCTTGTCGTCCACCATGTCTGCCTTGTTGAGGAAGACGATGAGCTTAGGCACACCGACCTGCTTTGCAAGAAGGATGTGCTCGCGCGTCTGCGGCATTGCGCCGTCAGTCGCAGCGACCACGAGAACTGCGCCGTCCATCTGGGCGGCACCCGTGATCATGTTCTTGATGTAGTCTGCGTGACCCGGAGCGTCGATGTGCGCGTAGTGACGCTTCGGCGACTCGTATTCCGAGTGGTGAAGAGCAATAGTAATACCACGAGCCTTTTCTTCAGGCGCGTTGTCGATGTTCTCGACCTTCTCGACGCGAGCCTTGTAGCCTGCTGCCGAGTTGAGGTTAAGAACATTCAGGATTGCCGCGGTGAGCGTGGTCTTACCATGGTCGACGTGACCGATGGTACCTACGTTCATGTGCGGCTTCGAACGATCGAATGCATCAGCCATACGTTTGTAAGTTATCGATAACCTAAATTGATAAGCGAATGCTCCTTACTATCTAAAAGATAAAAGGCGCTTGCTGGTTGTGCCCACCCGCGAAACGCCTTTTACCACACCCCTGCCGGCAGAATGCCGTGGAGTCGAATAAAAAGAGCGCCAATCCGCGTTAGCTATAACGTACAGGCGCACGTATAAAAGGTCAATAGGTATGAACACGGTACCGCGCCCCTACGGGGCGCGGTAGATTTTTAGCAGTAGCCGATGACCGGCTGCATGCACTTCAGGAGGTGCTCTTCAAACGTGTAGCGATCGCCCCACGCATCATAGAGCAGCATGAACATTTCGATGAGGACGAGGTCGCGGCTTGCGAGCTCGAGAATCTCCTCATACGCTTCCTGATTTTGGGGCGGTGCCACCGGCATAGCCCAGAAAATACCCTCCTCTCCCGCCTCAACTTCGCCAGTGAGGCAAGAATTGAGCCTTTGAAGGAGCGCACTCAATTCCGCATATCCGAAGTCGGACGGCGAAATTTGTATGCCGAGGATGAGGCACTCGTCCTCGTCTCCCTGCACGATGCGCATGGCATCTTGGACAAGGAAACCGGGCGCGGGCGTAATGAGCGAATCGTCGGAGAGACGGTCGTGCTCAATGTCGGAAGCTTCCAGATAACGTTCAAAGACCTCGAGAAGGTCTCCGGATTCCATGACTGTCATGCGAAGCCCTTTCTTTCCCAACTAGTAGTAAGCGTACTCCTCCTCGGGAAAAAAGCGAGGGGAAATTGACAGATAGGTCACAATTTATTTCACTAAGGAGAGAGGAGGTGTCTCATGCGACCCATGGAATACCGGCGAGGCGAACCGCTCCCGATGCAGCCACGCAAAGGGTTCACCCGCGAAGAGTGTATGGAGCTTTTGCGCCACGCACTCTACGGCGCGATCGGCACCTTTGTCATCGGGCTCTTTCTGCTCCGCTGGTTCTACCTTATTTAAGGACTGCCCCGCACACCAAAGGTGTGCGGGGATATTTTATTTTCCAGAGGCAATCTGCTGGAGCAGCTGCGCAACGGTCAGTTTTTGGTCTGCAAATTGGAAAGTTTCGACATTGGCCGTGACGATAACGACGTTGTCGGGACGACGAAAGAATACAAGCGTGTTTAGCTGACCCTTCTCCGGCACATCAATGCCTCGGAAGACAGCGATTTCGCTTCGCTTAAACGTGAGACCGATGTTGTCTTCGTCTCCCCCACCATCAAAGAAAATGCCCCGACCGTCCCAGTAAGAATTAACGAGCGGCGTGTTGAGCGCATACGGTTTTATGTAACTTCCGGTTACCTTGTCGACGTCGCTTGCAGAGTCGATGGTGTGTATCCACGAGGAAACGCCGCCCTCAACTCCAGTAGCGGTATTCACGACAACAAGTTCGTAGTGCCCTTTGGGAAGTTTCTGGACGACCAGCGACCCGCGTTCGTTAAGCAAGGACTCGTTCCCGTCCCAGACGAGCGTGAGCTCACTTGTTCCGCTTTCACTCACGATATGTGCCTCATGGACTTCATTCACTTCCCCGAGGAGGTTCCGATGAATCAGATAGACGCGATGAGGACCTGTCGGTCCGGCGTCGGTAAAGCGAATGGGCACCGAGGGACCGTACTGAACAACGGTCTTTGGGTACGGCTGTGAGACGGTGATACTCGGCTGCTTATCCTTGCTTCCGTAGAGATAAAAAGTTTTCTCTTTAATAGCTGATCCATTCCATGCACAGAAGTTGCCGTAGACAAGACCACACAAACCTTGTGCTACTGGCAGCGTAGTTTCTATGGAGGGCAAAAGTGTTTTCCCGTAACTCATAAGCAACGTGCCCTGTTTTTCTTTTTCAGTAACGACCGAGTTAGTCGACGAAGACGTAGAGGAGTTCGTATTCTCAATCAGATTCGGACCGGCAGGTGCTTTTTGCGACGTAACGTAGAGATATCCGGCACCCGCAACGACACCGATGAGGAGTGCGAGAGCGATGACCAACAGGGGTCCCTTCATAATTTCGCAGAATAACACAAAACCCGCGGCCTTTGGCCGCGGGTTTTGTGTTTGGGAGATTTAATTATTTACGAGAAGCAATAATATCGTTAGCTACGTTAGCTGGCACGACCTCGTAGTGATCGAATTCCATAGTCATGGAACCGCGACCTTCGGTCATCGAGCGAAGACTCGTGGTGTACCCGAACATTTCGGAGAGCGGCACCTTGGCATTGATTGCCTTGTTCATACCGCGATCCTCCATGCCTTCGATAGCGCCGCGCTTTCCTGAGAGCGAACCGGTGATATCACCCATGAACTGCTCAGGAACGACGACTTCGACTTTCATGATCGGTTCGAGAATGACCGGCTTTGCTTTCTGGGCAGCTTCTTGGAAGGCCTGCGATGCAGCGATCTTGAAGGCGATTTCAGACGAGTCCACATCGTGGTACGAACCGTCGTAGAGATCCACCGACACATCCACTATTGGGTAGCCAGCGAGAATACCGCGGGTGAGGGATTCGCGGATACCCTTTTCCACTGCTGGAATGTATTCCTGCGGAATAACACCTCCCTTAATGTTGTTCACGAACTCGAAGTGGTCTTCGCGCGTAACGTTCTTCGCGATCTTAGCTTCTGGATCAATTGGCTCGAGGTGCTTGAGTTTAATCTTCACGTGGCCGTACTGACCCTTACCTCCCGTCTGCTTGATGTACTTGTTCTCGACATCTGCAGTACCCATGACGGTTTCGCGGTAGGCGACCTGTGGTTTACCGACATTTGCGACGACGTTGAACTCGCGCTTCATGCGATCAACGAGAATTTCAAGGTGAAGCTCACCCATGCCCGAGATGATGGTCTCGGCAGTCTCTTCGTCCGAAGACACCTTGAAGGTCGGGTCTTCATCTGCGAGCTTGCGGATAGCGATACCCATTTTCTCCTGATCGGCCTTGGTAGCTGGCTCGATGCGAAGCGACACCACTGGCTCAGGGAATTTAATTTCTTCGAGGATGATCGGATTCGCTTCGTCGCAGAGCGTATGCGAGGTCTTCGTTTCCTTCATGCCGACGAATGCAGCGATTTCTCCGGTGAAGACTTTCTCCACTTCTTCGCGCTTGTCTGCCTGAAGACGAACGATGCGACCAATGCGCTCCTTTGCGCCCGTGTTCGCGTTGTAAATATAGGAACCGGCAGAGACCGTTCCTGCGTATACGCGGAAGAAGGTCAGTGCACCGACGAACGGGTCCGTCTGGAGCTTGAAGGCGAGCGCGGTGAACGGCTCGTCATCAGAAACCTGACGTTCGACTGGCTGATCGGTCTTCGGATTGATGCCGGTAACCGGCGGAAGATCGAGCGGACTTGGGAGGTAGTCGACGACGGCGTCGAGCACGAGCTGCACACCCTTGTTCTTAAGAGCCGAGCCGGTGTAGACCGGAAAGATTTCGTTTGCGATAACCGCTTTGCGAAGAAGCGCTTTGAGCTCTTCGAGCGACGGCTCGTTTCCTTCGAGGTAGGCATTCATTGCAGCTTCGTCCTGGGAGACGATGCGCTCCACGAGTTCAGCACGATACTTCTCCATATCGGCTTTGAATTCTTCCGGAACCTCGCCTTCGATGACGTTCTCACCCATGTTTCCTTCAAAGGTGAAGGACTTGCGGGAAAGGAGGTCGACGACACCCTTGAAGTCACCTTCCGCACCCATAGGGATCTGCGCGCGCACGGCCTTCTTCGAGAGGCGGTCGAGAATCGATTTGTAGGAGTCTTCGAACGATGCACCGGTACGATCGAGCTTGTTGATGAAGCAGACACGCGGCACGTTCGCTTCGTCAGCGTAACGCCAGTTGGTTTCCGACTGCGGTTCGACGCCAGCGACACCGTCGAAAACGACGATAGCGCCGTCGAGCACGCGCATGGAGCGCTTCACTTCTGCGGTGAAGTCGATGTGTCCCGGTGTGTCGATGACATTGAAGCGGAACTTCTTTGCCGTGTCCTTCTTGTCTTTCTCGGACGTGCGGGTCCAGAAGCAGGTTATGGCAGCCGCCGTGATGGTGATGCCGCGCTCGCGCTCCTGCTCCATCCAGTCGGTCGTGGTCTCACCCTCGTGCACTTCCCCGATTTTGTGCTGGGAGCCAGTGTAGAAGAGCACGCGTTCAGACGTGGTGGTTTTACCAGCGTCCACGTGAGCGACGATGCCGAAGTTGCGAACCTTATCTAGCGGATAATCTCGATTCATATATAAGGTAAGTAAATTAAAAAGCCCCTTGGGCCGTTAGCTACAAGATACGGAAAAAGCCCCCAAAAAGCAAAGGCTGGAGACATGAAACTGGACAAGTGGCTAAAAATACGTTAATGTTCATATTGGTACTAGCGGAAGGGGATAGAAATGACCGCACTCAAGAACTTTGGAAATCTCGAGGAGATGGGCTTCAAGCCACTCACGGAGGCGCCACCGCGCGTCCATATGAGCAAGCGAGCCAAAGAAGAAAAAGCAGCGCTGCCCGAACAGAACAAAGTGTTCACAGTCCTGAACGGATTGCCAGGCGCACCCTGCTTCTTCTCGATTCCCTGGATCGTCACGTTCGCCTACAACGGCGTGCAGTGGCTCTTCAAACCTGGGAGTCATGATCTCTCCGCAAACGGCTATACGCGAATCGCCTTCGCGTAAGACGCCACACAAAAAAGATAACGGCGCCCCTGTGGGGCGCCGTTTTTCATTTCGGAAGTATCCGCCGGTAGCAGAGCGATTCTCCCCCGCCCTGAGCCCTTCGACGCTTGATGACAAGCTCGAGCGGTTCTTCCACGACCCGCATATGATCTGCGGTTGCATGAATAAGGCTGTCATTGCCGCGACCATCGAGACCGGTCACGATTCCGACGTGCCCCTTCCAGAACACGAAGTCACCCGTGCCGATACCGTCGCCTCCTTCGGGATTGATGAGAACGCCGATTCTTTCGGATTGCGGTCCGCTGTCTCGCGGAACGACGCGACCGGTCGCAAGCAATGCCTGCTGCACGAGACCGGAACAATCGACGCCGTGATTGGCGTCGCGCCCGCCCCAAAGATACGGAGTCCCGATGAATCCTCGAGCGACTTCGACATAGTTCGGCGTTGGTTTATCGAGCGCCGCGATATGCTGCGTCGGTACCCAGATACCATTGAACCGCGTGAAGCCGTTCACTTCTTCCTCGATGCATCCGAGCGAGTTGATGGACAACCACTCGATGGCCGACGATTTAAGATCCGGAGCAGCGTATCCGATGGTACGCACGGCGCTTACGCGGTGCGTCGTCGTCCGCTCGCCGGGATGCACATCGAGAAGACGAACGTATCCTTGGTAACCATCAAGGCGCGCTTTTCCGTGGACCCAGCCGAAGTCGACGTAGTCCTCATCGAAAATTTCCCCGATGAGGAGTTCCGTCTCGACAGGCGCGGTAAGGTCGCGGTCTCGATAGAGTTTGGTTGATGCTTTGACTACCTGCATGAGGTAACTCTCCTAGGAACAAAAGCCTGCCCGCGAGTATACGCGGATTTCCCGAAACGAAAAGCGGCGCCGTATGAGTGCGTTTTTCTTTTATGCTTGTGAATGCTACAGTCCGCGGCAGATGAAAGGAGCCAGTCATGGCTGAAAGTAAATTCGCTTCTCGATTCCGAGAGCTCGGACTTCGCCCAGAAGACAAAGCGCTCTCGAAGCAATTCTTTGGCGCTATTCAAAATCAAGGATTCATGGAGAAGAACGACGCGGATCCACGTCCGCGCGGTCCATGGTACTCATGCCTTCTGACTTTCTCTCTGCGCGACGAGGAACAGAACTTTTGGGAGTCCTATGATATCCCCGGTCAAGAAGTGCTCGACGAATTTGAGACAATGAATATTCCCAACCTATTGCGAATCAGCAGAACAACGTCCTGAACGCAAACGCGCCCCATACGGGGCGCGTTTTCCTTTGCTTTATAAAACCGGTTACCAAGCGAAGTGAGCGAATGCCTTGTTGGCGTCTGCCATGCGGTGCATGTCGTCCTTCTTCTTGATTGCTTCCCCTTCGTTCTTTGCTGCCATGAGGATTTCGTTTGCGAGCTTCTCGGCCATCGGCTTTCCCTTCTTTGCGCGAGCAGCATTGATGAGCCAGCGATACGCGAGGCTGGTGCGGCGCTGCTGCGGAACTTCGCGCGGAACCTGATAGTTAGCGCCACCGACACGGCGGGAGCGGACTTCCATCACCGGCGAGACGTTGCGAATCGCGGTCTCGAAGACTTCGATCGGATCGACGCCATCTTCCTTCTTAAGGAGATCAAGTGCGTCATAGACGACCTTGCGTGCAGTGTCCTTCTTGCCGTCGAGCATTACGGTGTTGATGAAGCGCGAAATAGCTTCCGACTTGAATTTCTGATCGGGCTGGCGTGGGTGCTTGTTTTTTATTGGGCGTCGCATGGTCTAGAAAAATTATGCCTTTGGCTTCTTAGCGCCATAGCGCGAGCGGCCACGGCGGCGCTTCTCGATGCCTGCGGTGTCGAGGCGACCGCGGACGATGGTGTACTGAACGCCAATGTCCTTCACGCGGCCACCACGAAGCATGACCACTGAGTGCTCCTGAAGGTTGTGTCCTTCACCCGGAATGTAGGCGGTGACTTCCATGCCGTTCGTGAGGCGAACGCGGGCGATCTTACGAATAGCCGAGTTCGGCTTGCGAGGGGTCTTGGTGGTCACTTTCGTGCAGACGCCGCGCTTGAACGGAGCTGCGTAGTAGGTAGGGCGGTTCTTGAGCGCATTGAAGCCACGACCAAGAGCGAGGGTCTTTGATTTCCTCGTTTTGTTCTTGCGGCTCTTCTTTGAGAGCTGATTGATGGTGGCCATGTAGGTAATGAAAATCCCGCCCTGCGGGATGTGAGCAATATATAGGAAGCACTCGAGGAATGCAAATGAAAAGGCCCGGGTAATATCCCGGGCCTTAGCACACTTTGTGTCGATGGATCAGACGTCGGAACCTCCGCCGCCGCCATCGAACCCTCCACCACCTCCGCTGCCAGAGAAGCCGCCTCCACTGTCGGATGATGAACCACCACCGAGGAAGCCACCTCCTGTCGAGGAGACGATATCAAGGAACTCACCAGCGCCACCGCCGTCGCGTATCGCTTTGAATATCGCAGCGACAACGAGAGCAATGACGAAACCAATGCCGGCCGGAATGGCGAGCGCTTCAATCGACGATACGCCGAGGAGAAACGCCGACACACCACCTGTTGCACCACCGGAAAGGCTCGCGCCCGTCACGGTGAAGAAACAGAAGATGAACGTGATGAGCGCACCGATGCCGAGAGCCCAGAGGGCTGACTGCGGAATCGGTGGAGGCCCTTCCTTCATCTTCGCGTCTTCCGGCGCCGCGCCCTTCTCAATTTCTTTTCGAAGGGCGTCGATGCCCGCATTGAACGCCGCTGCCCAGTGCCGGTCTCCCGGCTTAAGGTGCGGCGCCATGCTTTCGCGCGTGATGCGGGCGACCTTGGCATCGTTCAAGATGCCTTGGATACCGCCCGCCGGCGCGATGAAGATGTTGAAACGATTGTTCGGTTTCGGTGAGACCAGAATAACGACGCCGTTGTCGACGCCCTTCTGGCCAACTTTCCACTTGTTCCCGAGCTCGGTCGCATACTCAGCGGGGTTGAGCCCGTCGAGCTGCTTTTCCGTTACGGTAACAATCCTGAACTGCGGGTGTTCCGGCAACTGTTCCTCGGCAGCTTTCATTTTAGCTTCGAGGGCAGGTCGGTCCGCAGCGGGAACGAGCTTGAGCTCGTCAACGAGATACCCCGTTTGCGCGGGGAACGTCGGCGCCGCAACGGCGGTCGCGCTAAAAAGCGCGCCCGCCGCCGCAATCGCGGCGAGTATCTTTCTCATCAAAGATCTCCTTGGTTATTTTTCGAAGGAAATCTCCGGCATTTCAGCGGCCGGACCCTGCACCGTCGCGGTGTAGAAGTCCTTGTGCTTGAAGCCGCCGATGCTGGCGATGAAGCTGCCCGGAATGCGTTTGATGGACGCGTTGTAGTCGGCCGTCACCGCGTTCCACACCTTGCGCGAATGCGAGATGCGGTTCTGGCTGCCGGCCATTTCGTCGCTGACTTGCTGATAGAGAGCAATCGACTTCAAGTCGGGATACTTCTCCATCGTCACCAACAGGCGCCCGAGCGAGCCGGACATCTGCTGCTGTGCAGCGAAGAGCTGCTCCTGCAGCTTCGGATCGTTGGCGATCTTCGACGGATCGACGTTGATCACCGGCGCCGAAGCGGCGGCGCGAGCCATCGTGACCTCTTTGAACGTTTCGCGTTCGAAGTCAGAGTAGCCCTTCGCAACCTTCACGAGGCTCGGGATCAGGTTCGCCTGCCGCTGCACGTCGACTTGGACGTCCGCGACGGCTTTGTCGATCGCCGTGCTCTTGTTGACGAAACCGTTGTAGGCGCTGCAGCTGCCGAGACCAAAGATGGCCACGACGCCCAGCACAATCCACAAACCGATGTTCTTCATTGGTATGTTCTCCAAGGAACACGGGGCACCATGCCCCAGTCCTTTTGGTATTTATGCACACTAAAATACAAGTGTCAAGATTATTGATTCCTTTGTATAAAACAATCCGCCCTGCACGCTTTCATACGCGCAGGGCGGGGGTTAGTCGGTTACCCGACTAGAGCCCGAACGTTAGTAACTTGCCACCGCGCGGCGACAAGCTTCCTTCTCACGAGCCGTGAGGCGTTCGGGGTGGGTGCAGTCGATCTTCGACGAGTGCGAGCCGTTCGCGCTCAGGATCCAGATCCACAGCAGGGTGTTGTTGCTGAACACCGACTGATAGTCCTGACCGCCGTAGGCGAACTTGCGACCGTAGCGCGAAGGCGCGCCAGGCTTGCTCGTCGTCGTCTTCGCAACCGGAGCAGCCTTGGGAGCCGGCTTCGGCGCGACGGCGGGCTTGGGCGCGGGGCGCGGGGCGGTGTAGTGATAGCCGCCCGAACGGAAACCGCCGCCGCCGAAGCGGGGGCCGGCGTGCGCCGTGCCAGCAAGAATGAGCGTCGAGAGAACAACTGCGGAGAAGAGACCTTGTTTCAAATTACTCTCCTTGGGGAACAACGCGCGAATGCGCGGACCCAAGTGCCACTATACCATATATATGTATAAAAGTCAATACCCTACCCTTTCCCTAGGGAAACACCTTGCGTTCGAACTCAGCATGCATTTCCTTGAGGAGCGTCATGGCTTCGGACTGGTCTGTTGCGTAGGAATGAGCGAGTTTTTCTATCTGCGCCCCGATGAAAGCTGATGCCATTTCTTTGGTCTGACCCTGTGCTCGCACCGCACTTCCGGCGTTTAAAAGATGGGTGACTTTTGGAAGGATTTTGTCGAACACCTTTATGTAGCGCGCTTCGCGAGATGCGAGCTGTTCGTATTCGGTGATCGTGTCTCCGAGCCACGGATAGACGCTATCGAACTCTGTTTTAATACGCGCGAGCGCTTCGCGCTCGCGTTCTTCTTTGTCCGGGTTGTGCTCAATTTTTCCAAATGTATTCGTGTCCCCTGCGTAAACTTCGACGAGATCGTGCACGAGCGCGAATTGCGCGACTTTTCCGAGATCGAGGTCCGGCACGTACTCCTTCGCAAAGGCGCAGGCCATCACACCGAGCATCACGGTGTGGGTGGAATCGCTTTCATACGTCACGCCGTCCTCGTGCTGCGTGACGCGCTTTACGAGACCGAAATTCAAGAGCATGCGGCCAAGCTCGACCGTCTTCTCGACGACCGCAGCAGTTATTTCTTTCATCTGCACCATAGACTACTGCCCGAGCATGAGCGAGAACACCCAGAAAACGAAATTGTAGAAGGGTCCTGCGAGTATGTACGAGAAGATAAACAGAAAGGCGATAAGACCGAAGATACCAGCGCTGCTCAATCGCTCTTCGAAATTCCTGAAACTCTGCGCATAGCGATACGGGAGAACGCCGCGAAGCACGGTGTAGCCATCGAGCGGCGGGAACGGAATGAGGTTGAACGCGCCAAGGAAAAGATTGGTGAGTGCGACAATAGCAGCGAGCTGACCAAACAAACTTTCTCCTATACCGAACGCGAAGCGCGCGATGAGTACAAAAACTATAGCGAGAACGAAGTTCGTTGCGACACCCGCAGCGCCCACAATGGCTTCACCCCAACGCTGGTTCTTCAGATTGTAGGGATTGTACGGAACCGGCTTTGCCCAACCGAAGAGAATCGAGGAGTGCGAAAGCACGAAGAACGCCGGAAGAAGCACCGAGCCAATGGGGTCGATGTGCGGAAGCGGGTTCATGGTGAGCCTGCCGGAGAGCTTGGCAGTTGGATCTCCAAGCGCATACGCGGCGTAGCCGTGGGCCACCTCGTGGATGATGATGGAGAAGATAAGAACAACGATGGAGAAGATACTGATTTCGAGATCGCTCAACATGATGAAGTCCATTATAGCAAAACCGCCGCGCAGAGCGCGGCGGCCAGAAATTCATTTTTTAACCCATCGGAAGACGATGGCGAGCAATACGGGGAGCAGGAACGCAGAAACGCCGTTGCTCGCCTCTAGAGGAGTGATCGTCTTTCCGAAGAGAGACGCCGCATACACAACAGACGGCCTCCACGCCACATCGGCAAGGATGTAGAGGAGCAGAAGCATCGGAATCAGTACCTCGACCGGAATGACACTGGGGAATCTTTCCGTAGGGTCGGACTCGCTACTCACCATTGTATGAATCATGAGATTCTCCTTGTTTCTGAGAGCTTTGTAACACTCGGTTCCCCTAATTGCCAGACACAAACCCCCCGTGCTATAGTCCTCCCACTATGGCACGCGAATGTGAAATCACCGGAAAGAGCACGCAGATTGGCGGGCGGTATTCTAACCGTACCCGTGCAACGCAGTTCAATCCGACCGGCAAAGTACGCCGCAAGGCAAACCTCCAGAAGCGCCGCATTTTCATTGCGGAGCTCGGTAAGTCGGTCCTCGTCGACATCTCGGTGAAAGGCCTCCGCCACATCAAGAAGAACGGCGCTTTCGCCACCCTTAAGAAAGCAGGAGTCATCAAATAAGACCCGAAAAACCACCGCCCCCTTGGGGGCGGTGGTTTTTTGACACTCCCCTATTTTTGTAGAAAAGGAAAGACAGAAAGGAAGGTGGCTCAATGCTTAGGCACACCCTCAACATGCCCTTTTTGAAAGAGGCTCAGAACCGAGAGACGTTCTTCCGGCGCATCGCGCAGTTCTTGCCGCCCCACGATCCTCGCTACCGCGAGATCGAAAAGGCGTATAACGATGCGAAGGACGCGTTCCGCGAAACGTTTCGAGACGGCGGCGAACGCTATTTCGAGCACTTGCGGGCCGTCGCGCTCATCCTCATCGAGTATCTGCGTGTGAAGGACCATCACCTCATCGTCGCCGCTCTCATGCATGACAGCGTCGAAGATAAGAAGGAGTGGACCATCGAACGCATCTCGAGCGAATACGGGCGCGAAGTGGCGCTTCTGCTCGAGTATCTCTCGATGCCGGACGAAACCTTCGGGACCAAGCACGAACGGGAACGTATCTACCATGAGCGCTTCCGGTTTGCGCCGCGCGAATTCTGGTTCATCAAGCTCGCCGACCGTCTGCACAATCTGCTGACGCTCGATGGGCGACCCGAAGACAAGCGTCGCGCGAAAATAGAGGAGACGGTGCGCTACTACCTTCCGTACGCGGAACAGGAGTGCATCCTCATCCAAGAACTCGAGCACGCTATCGCGCTCGCGAGCGCGTACAAACCGAGAACGTCTAAGAAATAAGCTACGGGTGCCGGCCTTGCCGGCACCCTTTTACGTACGGTTATGCTTTAGCCGCAACCGCAACCTGCACGAGATTTCGAATACGATTCTGCATCGCCTTTCGTTCCTCGTCTTTCAATTCGTCAAATTGTGCTCGCGTTTCCTCAGTCATCGAACTTACTGGCACCGACTGACCGAAATCAATGAGGAAGAAGCGGCCTTCGTCGTCGACCATGATGTTCTTATCCTTCACGTCTCCGTGGAGACATACTTCATGCATAGCGTTTACAAACGTATCGACCTCTTTCCAGAGTTCCTCTCTCGATTGTGGCGTTTCGAAGCGCTTCCGAAGAGCGTTCATGACCGTGTCTTGGAGTCCTATGCGCGAGTTTGTTCCTTTAAGGAGGTTTTCGATATCAACACCATTCACTTCCGACATGCCGTACGTCTGGAGTTTGCGATCCTTGAAGTAGAAGTACGGATGCGGAACACGGACATGCATGCCTGCGCCTGAGCGATTTTCCGCCTCCTCTATCTTTGTAATAGTTTCCACCTCTTTCAGCATGTCATGCTCACCGTCTACCGAGAGTGTCTTCTCAGTTGGAGTAAGAAGATATTTGACCGCAATAGGCTTATCGATACCGTCGAACTTCACACTCTTCACTCGCGCAGTTCGGCCTGCACCGAGAAGATTACCGGATAGAGCGAACGCTTCGCGGAGTTTTGAGCCCAGCTGCTCTGGAGCTTCAGGCCACTGTTCCTGTAACCCCTTATCCGAGACATGGAATTCAACCACTGCTTTCTCACGAGCTTCGATGATGACCGCCATATAATTTTTTTGACGCTCACCAACAAGTGCGGGATCGACATCCGAATCATTTTTCAGATTTTCTATTGCATTGAAATGTCGCGGCCAGAGTTCTTTGGGGATACGGCGAAATGAGAGTCGCAGCTCCGGATCCATATTTTCGAGCTCCGTTTCTATTTCGTCCGGCGTTAGAAGCTCTGCGTCTGAAGTTTGCTTGGGGTCTTTTGAGCCGCTCGAGGAGGGCGGCCAGTTACTTATCCTGTTGTCCATGAAGGATATGGTATCCCACCTATGCCACCTTACAAAACCCTCATACCGCCCTCACGAGTACCGTATATAATTCCTCTATGACCTACACCGCACGAACGTTCGACCTCCCCGAATTAAAAGGCCTCTCGAAGAAGCAAATAGAGGTGCACCTCGCGCTCTACGAGGGGTACGTTAAGCACGTAAATCTCATCACGGAAACACTCAAGAGCTACGCCGGATACGGAGACAAGGCGAGTGAAGGCGACAAGCTCGCCATTGCGGAATTGCGTCGCCGGCTTGGCTTCGAGTTCGACGGCATGCGGATGCATGAGTACTACTTCGAACAATTCGAGGGCGGGTCGAAGGAAGCGGACCCTGCCGCTTCGCTTGCCGCGTGCGCAAAGGAAAAGTACGGCAACCGGGATGGATATATAAAGCATATAAAGGATGTCGCTGGCACGCGCGGAATCGGTTGGGTCGTCACGTATTACGATCCTGTCGGAAAGACGCTCCACACCTCATTCGTAAACGATCACGAGATTGGTCAGCTTGCAGGACTTCCCATCATTCTCGCCGTCGACCTCTGGGAACACGCGTATATGGTGGACTATGTGCCAAAAGAAAAAATGACCTACGTTGATGCGTTCCTCTCGAACGTAAACTGGTCGACGGTGGAAGCGAGACTCGCGAAAGCGCTTTAGCAAAACGAAAGCCCAGCGACCAATGGTCGCTGGGCTTTTTCATGCGCCTCCGATGAACTTGAAGTTTTCGGGCGCGAAAATGACCATCGTCGGCGCCGCCTTTCCATCGTAGGCAATTGCGACACGCACCGGTTCGTTGCCGAACGTCTTGCAGTAACCTTCGAGCTTCCGTTTAAGCTGCTCGATGCCGGCCGGAACCGACTTGAAGTTGGTCGCCGAAACCTCCGGCAAATCTTCGAGGTAGATTTTGTCCTGCAGGATCGGAAGCTTGATCGCTAGGGTAATAGCCAGTTCATCACTCATGTCACTCTCCTTTTCTCTTTTTGCACCCTACCCCGTACCCTTTACGGCTGCAACTTTTGCGCCGCAGAGCTCAAGAAAAATATAGGCGATGAGGAGGTAGAGGCCGATGACGATCCAGAACGGAAAGGCATACACGATGAGGTGGGCGTACGGGAGCGACGCGCTTATCTCTCCCACGCCAATAATGTAGGAAAGGAAAACAAAGGCGGGCGCACCCGCAAGAGGCGCAATGTTGGGTACGACGAAACTGACGAGTGCCGCAAGGAACGAAAGCAGCATCGTGAGCGGAACGAACGGAAGCACGAGCACATTCGCAAGAAGCGAAACGAGTGAGAGATTGCCTGTTTGATAGAGAAGCAGCGGCAAAACCGCGATTTGTGCCGCGACGGTCGTCGCTGCTATTTCGCGCAAGAATTCATTTTTGATCCACAACAAACGCCGCTCGACGATTGGCGTTCCCAGAATGAGACCGAGCGTTGCTACGAATGAAAACTGGAATCCGGGGTCGTTGAGCAAAAGAAGCGGGTTCAGGAAAAGCATGCCGATGAATACCGCTGCGAGCGCGCGGAGTGCAACGTAGGTTCGATTCGTTACGCGAGCGAAAAGCGCGAGCCCTGCCATGAACCCCGCACGCACCGCGGACGACCCGCCGCCCGCCGCGAGCACGAACGCAGCAACCGCGAGCGCGGAGAGAAGTATCGAAAATCGTTTTGGGAGGAACCCGAAGAGTTTACGAATCCAATCCGCAACAATCATCACGTTGTACCCCGACAAGACGATGATTGGCAGAAGTCCCGCAATGGTAAACGCTTCAAGCAGATCATCGCCAAGCCCTTGCTTCCCTCCTGCAATAAGTCCGGACGCGAGCGCAGCCTGCGCTTGCGGGAGTGCGCGCATGAGCGCGTCAACGAACGCATGCTTTATCGAATACAAGAATCCTCTCGCGTTCGTAAAGAACCCTTCCGGCTCTTCGAGTACCGTAACTTCTGCATATGAGATGAGAGAGAATATTCCGTCTTTCGCGAGATACTCGTCATACGCAAACGTTCGTCCCCCATCAGTTGTGAACGGTTCTGGATATTTCAGCTTTCCAGAAACCTCAACACGCTCCCCGTATGCAAGCTTCGGGAAAAGCGGCGCGAATGCAAGAATTTTTGTTGCCTCCCCCTCCTTCTCGACCTCGATAACGACATGCTGGTTTGAATCGCGAATATCAGGATCGCTGACAATGGTTCCCTCAAAAGAAACCTTCGTGTCGACGAGCGACACAAACGAAGATGGGAGTTCGGAAGGAATGAAAAGAAGACGCGTGAGAATAAGTGCCGCTACTACTGTTGCACACGCAAGAAGAGCATACGCCTCGCGACGCTTAACAGCATACGCAACAATAAATACGAAACCGAAGACACCGAACAGTGCTGCAAGCGACCAAACCGGCGTACTAAAAAAGCGGCACAAGATGCCGCCAATTACTCCAATGATGCTTGCGATGAAAAGCGTTCCGCTCATGCGCCTCTGTCCATTGCCTCGTTCGCGAGAGCGTCCGCATCTTTATTTTTCTCGCGCGGAACGTGCGCGAACGTAACCGAAGCGAATTCCCGCATCGCACGCATCGCCTCCGCGGCGAGTGGTTTCATATTCGGATGCTTTATCTTCCAGTTGCCGCTCATCTGCTCAACGACGAGCTTGCTATCCATGAACACTTCGACCTGCGCACTCGATGCATCTGCGCCGAGATATTCTGCGAGTCCCACGAGTGCAAAAATAACCGCCTTGTATTCGGCGACATTGTTAGTTGTTGTACCTATATAGTGAGAAACAGTAAGTACCGCATCCCCTGCACCGTTCCGCACAATAGCGCCTGAGCCTGCAGGCCCCGGATTCCCACGCGAGCCCCCGTCCGCAAAAATAGTGAAATGCATACGAGAAGTATAACGAATCTAAGAAATAGAAACGATCCTGAGACGTATGGGCGCACCCCGAGAAAACTGATCGCGCTCAAGTGAGCCAAGAACCGTTGCGCTCGAGCGGTCTGCAATCGTTTCGCAGACCTTGCCGAGTTCGCGCTTCGCGTAGAACGCGATAGCGTCAATCGGCCCATTATCGAATGATAGACCTCGTGCGATTTTTAGTTTCAGATGCTCATTCGCCTTGCCGAACCATTCAACTTTCACGAGACTCACATTGCGAAAGAGAAACACGGGCTTCTCATTACCCATCCCATAGGGAGCAAGGCGATTTACTTTCTGCAGAAGTTCGGGCGTTGCTTCTTCCGGAGTGAGTTCTTGGTCGGCCAAAGCAAACCTGTTTCCGTCATCGGCGAACGAGAGGGTTTCATACGCTCTACACAAATTCTCTTCGAAGGAGAAGACAGCGTCTTCAGCGAGCGAGAAGCCACCGCTTTTTGCGTGTCCGCCAAATTCCAGAAACGTGTCGCCAGCTGCCTGCATGAGCTCCACAACATGCGCGCCACCTCCTGAGCGGCATGAACCCTTCACTTTCATTGTCGCTTCGCGGCCCCAGAGAAAAACCGGACGTTCGTATTCTTCTGCGATACCGTTTGCAACAAGCCCCAATAGTCCCGGACGCCAGTCGGGGTCACCGAGCGCAATCACGCTTGGAATGCTTTCACGCTTGTGGAGTCGTTCATGCACCGCGCGCGTGATGGCCGCGGCGGCGCTTCGCCTGCCGCGATTCGCCTTCTCCAAATCTTTTGCGAGCCGATCTGCCTCCGACTCGTCGCTCGTTGTAAGGAGAGTGAAGGCGTCGCGCGGATCTCCCATGCGACTTGCGGCATTCACGCGAGGAGCCACCATGAAACCAACGTCGTCTTCCGAAACGAAACGCTGATTCACTCGTGCAATTTTCAGAAGTTTTTGTAGACCAATGCGCGGCGACTTCCGCATCACAAGGAGTCCGTATTTCGCGATGACACGATTCTCTCCGGTGAGCGGAACCATGTCCGCGATGGTTGCGAGTCCTGCCATATCAAGTAACCACTTCTCCCACCCTTCCGGAATCGCTTCGCGCCCTTTGAATCCATGTGCGAGTGTCGCGCAAACTAGTTTCCACGCGAGCCCAGCACCGCAGTAGTCGCGGAACGGAGCGGTTTCCCCTTCCTGCTTCGGATCGATGACAGCAAACGCTGGCGGCAATTCCTCGCTCGGTAAGTGATGGTCAGTAATGATAACTTCCATGCCGAGCGCGTTAGCGTGCGCGACTGCGTCGTTATCGACGATGCCGGAATCGACGGTGATTAAAAGTTTTACGCCATCCTTCGCAAGTTTATCGATTCCCATTTCATTCACCCCGTAACCCTCTTCGTGGCGATGTGGAATGTAATTCGTAAAGTTCGCGCCCGCTTTCTTGAGAAAATCGTGTAGTACCACGCCGCCGGGGATACCGTCGCAATCGTAGTCACTCCAGACGCCAATACGCTCTCCACTCGTTATGGCCGCAGCGAGGCGCGCAGCGGCTTTCGGCATATTTTTTATAAGCATCGGATCATGGATATGCTCATCATAGGAAGGACTGAGGAACGCAGCGGCGTCTGCCGCCGTTTCCACGCCACGCCGCACAAGCAAAGAAGCCGTGAGGTCGTCGTATCCGCTCAATCTTTCCCGCACATCTGCATCTATGGGTTTGTGGAGTGCGACCATTGTCCGGACATTGTAGCAAAGCTGCTGTGTGCGGTATCCTGTCCTTCATGGATGACATTTTCGAAAAAATAGCGCGACATGAAGTCCCTGCGGACATCATTTATGAAGATGAGGACACGGTCGCCTTCCTCGATATCATGCCGGACGTTCCCGGCCATACGCTCGTCATTCCGAAAAAGAAATCCCGCAACATTTTTGACATAGACATGGAGAGTTGGAGTAAGGTCGCGGAAACCGCACGCAAAATAGCGCCTGTCGTACGCGACTCAGTTGGCGCAACTGGTATGCAGATACGTATGAATAATGAGCCGTCAGCCGGACAGGTTGTCTTTCATCTCCACCTGCATCTAATCCCCTTCCACGAAGGACAAGAAAAGAACTTTCCAGAAAAGCTTCCGAGCACGAAAGAAGAACGCACGCAGCTCGCAGAAAAACTCCGCGCACTGTTGCAACACTAGTTAAGAACAGCGATTCCCGGAAGCGAACCGCTCACAAGGAAATCGAGCATCGCACCACCGCCGGTCGAGATGAATGAAAAACGGTTCTCTGCTTTCAGTTCGCTGATGACTGCAACCGTATCTCCTCCTCCGACAACCGACGTCGCGTCACTTTCCGCAACTGCACGCGCTACCGCGCGTGTTCCATCGAGATACCCTTTTTCGAATAACCCCATCGGCCCGTTCCAAAGGATGGTACGGGCGCTGTGTATTTTTTCGGCAAGCATTTCTCCTGTTTTCGGACCAATGTCATATATGCCTTCGGTGTCTCCCACCTCTGAAAGTTCCACGACTCGTGACGAACTCTGTTCAGCTCCCTGAGAAGCAACGACCACGTCGAGCGGCAACAACACCTTTGGATTAGTAAGCAGCTTTTTGATTTGCGCATCATCCGCACCTGACACGCTTGAAACACCAACTGGATATCCTTTCACTTTGAGAAAATCGTTCGCAAGTGCACCGCCGACAAATACTGAGTCGTATGAAGTAAGGAGACGCGCGAGTACCGGCTCCTTAGTGGAAAATTTTGCGCCGCCAATGATGGCGAGGGAGGGATGCTTTGGTGAGAGAGCCGCGGCAAGTTCTGCTATTTCCCGCTCGACCGTGAGGCCCGCGTAGCTTGGAAGTAGCTTCGGCACACCGACGATGGAGGCGTGTACGCGATGGCACGTATCGAAGGAATCCTCGACAAAAACATCAGCGAGCTCAGCGAGCTCAACTGCAAACGCAGGATCATTCTTTTCCTCTCCCGCATTTCGGCGCAAATTTTCGAGCATCACGACGCCACCCGCCGAAAGAGCGCGTACCGCGGCACGTGCCTCGGGTCCCGTTGAAACAGGACAGAAAGCAAGATTAGGAATCCATTCCTTCATTGCCTTGTACATTGGCTCAAGTGTCTCGGCCCCACTTCCACTGATATGACTGACGAGCACGACTTTTGCATGACGCGTTCGCAAATATTCAATAGTCGGCAGCGCTGCTGTAAGTCGGAATGACTCGGTCACGACGCCATTCTCGACCGGCGCATTCAGCGATGTGCGAAGAAGGACCGGAATATTTTCGAGCATCGGAATGTCACGTACGGTTCGCATAGAAACATACTAGCGTATGGCGGGTAAAAAGAAGGCGCCGTGGGCGCCTTGTAAGTGGTGGTATGTTTTCTTCAATCGAGGCTCTACGGTTTTACACCGGATGATTCAATTCACGAATCACGATCGCAGTAAATCCGCGTATCCGGAATCCGACGATTTTTGAGCGGTCGTCTGGATCACGGAATACACTGAATGTTCCGTCGATATGTTCCTCTCGGCAGGCGCCCGGTGTATTGAGATACACCAATTCGTCTGGAGCCGGAAAGTGTCGCGGAACGAGTCCCGAAACACCATTCTCGAACTGAACCTTCGATCCATCAGCCATTACCCACCTCCTTGGTCTGTGCCTACGGAATCATTCTCGCGGCACAAGAAACAAACTATACCGGTGCGGGGATGAAGCAAAAGTGAACTAGGAAAGGACCTTAACGAGCGCTGCGAACGTCTTTGAATCGGCACTCGCATGGCCAACGAGGAATCCATCAATACCCGTACCGCTCGCGAGCTGGCGCGCATTATCGGGCTCAGCTGAACCTCCGTAGAGAATCGGGGTCTTGAGCGCTGTTTTGCCGGGAAGATACGCACCGAGTACTTTGCGAATATAGAGCACCATTTCGGTGAGGTCGTTCGGCGCTATCGCATCGAGTGCGCTCTTTCCGATGGCCCAAATTGGTTCGTAGGCGATAACGACGTTCGTACGCTCTTTCGGAAGCAACTTCGAGAACACTGCATCTATCTGCGAACGAAGGAAGGCAAGGTATTTGGCTTCATGGTCACGAGCACGTTCCCCAATGCAAAGAATCGGCGTGAGCCCGTTCGCAAGCGCTCGTTGCACCTTGGTGAGAATGACCGCATCGGTCTCTCCCATGGCACGGCGTTCGGAGTGACCCACGATGACATAAGACGCACCGAGATCGCGAAGTGTAGCAGCGGATACTTCGCCCGTGGCAGCGCCCGCAGTCGTCGGCGAGACGTCTTGGGCCGCAAGAAGGAAGCTCGGACGCTCGGGTTTGAGCATGCCGAGATAGGGATACGGCGGAGCAACGACAATCTTATGCTTTCTACCGCTCGCAGCGCGTTTACTCGCAGCAGCGAGCTTTTTTGCATCCTCCTTGGAGTCAACGTACGCCTTCCAATTTCCGATGATGAGCATTCCCCCATGATAGCAGTTTCCTCTGACGCTTGACGGATGGCCCCATGTTTAGTTTTCTAGTACGAGTCTGACCAAGGAGCAGTCCATGGCTCAATCCCGAGCTCTTTTCCTCATCACGTACCCTAAGGAATGCGTCACCGACCTGTTCGTCATCCCTGTGCACAAACGAATGCAGGGTCTGTCGTTTGAAGGCAAGGCCTTGGCGCCCTGCGCCATTATCGTCCGACCCCACGACCAGCGGATAATTCACATTCCGGACGAACTTCTCTACCGAGAGCATAGACTTTCGGCGAAGTGGTTCAGGCGACCTGAACGGGCGATGGAGGTCGCCGCAACACTTGCGCGTGATCCCTCTATGCGTCGCGAGTGGGGGCATGACGTACGCATCGCGCTCGAGTATCGCTTCGGCGACCCGACGCGCATCAAGCGTTTGGCGTAGTGAGCAAAGCCCCCGCATACGCGGGGGCTTTTTCTATTGCTCGCGCCAGTCGACGAATTCGTAATCGGTTGAGACTGACGGAGTGAATGGCGGCGGATTGGTCGAAAGGTTCCGGTCATAGGAGTCCACACGATTCTGGAATCCAGCATCGTCTCCAGACCCGCAGCCATTCATCCACTTCGTGCCCGTTCGCTTATTTGAAACAGTTGTACCGAGAATCGTAAGTGTTCCTTTTGGTTCGTAGGTCGAATGGCAATCCGAACGAGAGCTGTTGAGGTAGAGGTTGCGACCAAATGCACCATTCTGCGCTATGAACACGCCATTGAGCGTCATGTTCGTCGGTGCATTCGGTGCAATAAGCACATCGTTCGCTGCGATTGCAGTGAGTCCCGCTGCGCCGGTCGTTACCGAGTACTGGAGATTGTCGCGTAGATAAATGTTCGGTCTAATAGTCCCGCCAGAAACCACGTTCGCTGCAACAAGCGTTATTTTGCTCGGAACCGTGCCGTCGATCCAGACGTTATCTTCGACGAAGATGAGTCCGCAGGTAGAGGGAATAGTTTTCGTCTCGTAGGCAGCCTCGGTTGCAAGCAGCGCGCGGTCGGTCGTCCATTCCGCGGAATTAACCGGTGAAACTTGGAGCTGTGTTGTTGCCGAAACTCGCTTTACCGTAACCGTGCCATTCGTATTAAAAGTGAGGTGATAGCCGTTCCAATAGGATGAGCTCGTCGTCGCCGTTCCGGTTGAATAGCGCGGATAGTACACACCGCTCGCTTGTGCCGTTGTTTTTAGCGTACCGAAATCGGCCGAGATACCTGCGAAGTCGACCTGTGGAGTTGGGTAGCTCCAAAGATTTTGATTCGTTCCTGCACCCCAAACGCCATTTTTCGTCTGGGTTGGCGAGCAACCGAAGGACGACGTGCAACTCCACGTTGAGAGCGAGCTGGTTACCGGTGAGTTCGCGGTACCGTCCATGCGTATGCCGCCATTGCTGTGATAGGGACCCAAGATGACACGATCGGAACCAGCCCAGACGGAGTCATTCAATATATAGGAGTACTCCGCGACCGACGGGCGCGCGTAGCGCGCGAAAATAGTCTTGGTGTACGCCGGAGAGCCGGCGGTTGTTCCCTTCGACGTGATGTCGACCGACGTTATCTGGTTGCAGGACGTATTACCGCCAATAGTGAGTTCGATGGTGCCGAGCGCTCCCCCTTCGGGATCGTTATACGTCATCGAATACGGTCCGGCTGCTCCCGTCCCATTCTGAAGATCGCTTGGATAGTGGGCCAAGTGCCAGCGATAGTATTCAAGACCTGCTTCTGCGATAGCGAACGCGCGTGCCTGCACATCGTTTGCGTTGCGTGCGCGATTCTCCGTAAGAACGAAGGAGACGAGGGCGCCAAGGGCACCAAGAAAAATCGCACCGAACACGATGGCGATAAGCATGAGGTAGCCGCGAAGCGGTTTAGGAGAAGTTCGGTTCATTGGTCTCGTAGGTTTCTAAGGGTTGCTGCTCCGGACATGGTCGAGATCGTCGGCGCGCGGCGCGGGTTGAGGTCGATATCGAGTCGCACTGAAACCGAGCGCACATTCTGAGGACTCGTGGTCGATGTAATCTCGCTCCCATCAACATCATAGTAACGGAATATCGGCGTTGAGGTCGCATTGCTCACATTTGTCGCCAAGGTCGTGGTCGATGGTGTTTGTCCGGAATATGAAGGCGGGCTTCCTGCCGCGACCGTGCGGACGCGATAGAGCGTTCCCGATTGAAGACGAAGCTTCACTCTTTCAACTGCCCCATTACCATCGACGTCCGCATAAAACGTAACGCTCGACGTCGCGATTGATTCAACCGGATACGAACCATCAGCACCATACGACGCTTCGCGCAACGCAGTCACCGATTCTGAAAGACCACGCTGCGCAATATCGACCGCGGACGCGGATTCAAAAATATAGGCATTCTTTTGATAGAACGAGGCGAGCGCTCCGTTAAGCGCGAGACCTGCCGTTGCAACAAGCGCGACGACAACGAGCGTTTCAGGGAGCGAGAATCCGTGAAGGGTTTTCATACTTAGTGGATGGTGAGCGAAACGTCGAGCGTATCGTTCGGCAGAAGCTGATAGGGATCAGCGGGATTCGAGGAGTCAACGGTGTAGCTCGGAAGCGTAATGTTGTAGAGATCCCATTCCAGCGACATAGTGCGCGTGCCGGACGAGTCCGTGGTAGTCGAGACCGTTGTCTTAAAAATGGGGGCGCCTCCACCGGTCGTGCCCACCGTCTTTGCGCCGGTAAGCGTGAAGGAAACATCCGGAATAGGAAGCGGACCCGCATCATACGTAAGCGACCAGCTATCAATCTCAGGCGCCGCATCAGGATCACTCGACGAAAGGTCCGCGGAAAGTCTGAGTGATGCGTATGACGTTGTTGCAAGAGCGGTCAGATCAATCGGAAATGTTGAAAAACCGGCAGCATTCCCCGGGAGCGCAGCGTCGGGAATGAGTGCACCTGCCGCATCTGTCACGTGCACAAGCACCTCCGTTCCGGTTGGCGTATTGATAGTTGCGGTAACACTGGTCCAACGTTCGAGACTTGCAGGAGAGGTCGTCGTCGAGAGCGCATAACCACTAGAAGGATACGAACCGATTGAGCCGGTGAGGGTGAGCACGCCGCCCGAAGCTGTCGTACTTGAAAGTGTAGTGAGTTTCGAAGAGTTTGCGAACGTGTCGGTGAAAGAAGCAGACGCCGCGGGAGCGAAGGTGCGAATAGTGAGTGTTGCGAGCCGGTCGATAGCGAAGGTGCTTGTGGTCGTTACGTTCTTCACGACCGTGAGATACCCCGGCGTTGGGTTCTGATTCGTCGCATCGCGTGCGTATGTCTGAGCGGTCGAATAACCATTCGATGTTACAGAAATTTGATACTCAGTCGAGGTTGCCGCACCACCCAAGTACACTACCCCGCTTGAGTCCGCGTAGGTGGTGAGGTCGACCGTAGGCGAGATGCTTGAGTTCGTAATACGCACGGCCGCGCCCGGCACTGCCGCACCGCTCGCATCCACGACGTTTATTGCGAGCGTTCCACCATTGGTGGTGGTCTCGATGCTTTTCGGAGCGACGACGCTCACGAGATTTTCTGTGCGCGTTGTGTTCTGGACGGAGTAATACACCGTTACCTTTATATCCTTATAGTCAGTAGTGATGCCGTTTGAGTCCGAGCCGCCGCTTCCGTCAGCTGGGTCGTCCTCGTACTGGATGAAGGTGCGCACACCGTATGAAATACCGTTCAAAGTTGTCGTGGAGTTTTGTGCGATGAGACCCGACGGGATGCCGCCGACAGTGCCGATTGAGTCGTAGTCGAGTGAACGGATGTATTCCATCTGCGCGTTTGCGACCGCAGCCGCACCCGCCTTTGCTTTTGCGGTGCCCGTGATGAGAATGCTCGCGCGTATGAGTCCGAAGAGCGTCATGAACACGATAAGCACGAGCGCCGAACCGACGATCGCGTCAATAAAGGACATACCGCGCATAGTACGCATTGCTTCCATGATAACGCATTGTACGTTTGTCGAATCAGCCTGTACGGCCCAATCGCATCAACTAGAAATCGATGAGATGCGAGGCGTGGAGCTGAGATTTCTGTAGGCGTATTCTGAATACGACGGAAGAAATCGGGTGGCTCCACAACGAAGCAGACCGCGATTTCTAGTTGATGCTCGAGGAAAGGGAGTAAATAGGAGAGATCATCGAAATAGCAAAGAGACCGACAACCGAACCGATGAAGAGCATCAAAAGCGGCTCGATGATGGTGGAGAGATCCTTCGTGCGGTCTTCGACATCGGTTTCGTAATATTCAGCGACTTGTCCGAGCATTGAGGAAACGTTGCCCGTCTCTTCCCCAACGGCGATCATGTCTCCCACAAGCACCGGATAAAGTTTCGGGTGCGCAGCAAAGACGGTGGAGAGCGCTTCGCCTTTGCGCACTTTGTCCTGTGCTTCATGGACGACTTTTCCGAATATATTGTCGCCAACCACCTCTTCTGCGATAGCGATTGCGGAGAGCATTTCAACACCAGAGGAAAGGAGGGAGGAAAGCGCGCGAGCAGCGCGTGCACTCATGGTCTCACGAACAAGATCGCCAATAACCGGAACGTGGAGCGAAACATAGAGAAGCGCTGCGCTTCCTGGCTTTGAGCGCAGAAGGAAGAACATCCCCGCGAGGAAAGCGCCAAGAATACCGAATGTGAGGATGACGTGGCTCGCCATGAAGTCTGAAGCTGCGATAACCGCCTTTGTCGACGACGGGAGCTCAACACGCAACGAGACGAAGGTCGCTGAAAGGGTCGGGACCACGTAGATAAGCATCAGCACGCCGATTACGATGACCGCTACCATAATAATGGTCGGGTAGATCATCGCGCCTTTGATTTTCTTCTGAAGCGTATAGGAGCGATCCATCTGGCGAGCGACAACACCGAGCGCGTCCGCAAGCGTTCCTGATTCCTCGCCCGCTCTCGTCATCGCAATGAAAAGCTTCGAGAAAATGCTGCTGTGCTTTGCGAGCGCCTCGTTGAACGCGGTTCCTTTCTTCACTTCTGACTCGAGGTCGACCACGACCTCCTTGAGAAACTTATTGGCTGACTGGCGCTCGATGACCGAAAGTGCGCGCGAAAGCGTGAGGCCCGCCTTGAGCATGGCCGAAAGATTCTTCGTAAACGTTATTTTCTGCTCTTGATTGATGCCGCTCGAGAGTTTGATGTTCGCCCACTTCGGAAGCGTGAACCCGCCACTCCCCTCTTCCACCTGCACGACGGTGACGCCCTCCTTTTCTGCATTCGAATACACCTCGAAGCGACTTGCTGCTTCGATACTACGTTTCTCTTCGACTCCGTCTTCTTTTCGTACCGTGACGCGGAATTTCATTTACGAATATCGTAGCATGTAGTTTTATACAAAAAGCGCGCGGCAGAGCCGCGCGCTTCGATGTTACTTGGGTTTGATGTTCCGGTGGGTGAGCCAGAACAACAGCAGGCTGCCGCCGATGATCCCAGCCCACCAATATAAATCTTCCATGGAAACACTCCCCTTTCTCTAGAAACTGTCTCGGCGCGTTATAGCACAGTTCGCACTGGATGCGGTAGGAATTATTCAGAAACGGCGCGAAGTACCTCTTCGACGCTGGTGACGCCGCGGGACGCGAGGTAGAGACCGTCTTCAAACATGGTGAGCATGCCTTCTTTGCGCGCCTGCGCCTCGAGCTGATCGCCAGTCGCTCCTTTAATAATGAGTTCGCGTATCGCAGGAGAAACGGAGAGGACTTCGTGGATGCCCATGCGGCCGGCGTATGCAGCAGCTCCTTCCGCGCCCGATTTCGGACGGTAGAACGGGAGATTATCGATTTTCGTCGTTGATTTGGTGAGCTTCTCATCGGTAAGCGCCTTGAGAGCGGCATCAAAATGATCCTCGGTCGCAATTTTTGCGCGCGCTGCTTCTGTGAGTGCGTACTGTTCTTTTTCGTCAGTGAGCTGGCGCACAAGGCGCTGACCGACCACAATGCGTAGCGTGGAAATAAGGAGGAACGGCTCGACACCCATGTCGATAAGACGCGGAATGGCACCGACTGCGGAGTTGGTGTGGATGGTCGAGAGCACGATGTGACCCGTGAGCGCTGCGTTAATAGCGAGTGACGCCGTCTCACCGTCGCGGATTTCTCCAACCATGATGATGTTCGGGTCTTGGCGAAGGAGAGCGCGCAGTCCATTCGCAAAGGAGAAGCCAATAGCGGGATTCACCTGCGTTTGATTGACACGCTTCATCTGATATTCGATCGGGTCCTCGATGGTGGAAATGTTTACGTCCGGCGTGTTGAGGATGTCGAGAATGGTATAGAGCGTCGTTGTCTTACCGGAACCAGTCGGGCCCGAGACGAGAATGATGCCGGTCGTTGCTTTCGTTGCCTTGTGGATGGTTTCGAGCGCGTCCCCATGGAAGCCAAGCCCTTCGAGCGTGAAGCCTTCGCCTGTTTCGCGCAGAAGGCGCATCACGATTTTCTCTCCATAATATATAGGTAGGAGCGAGACACGGAAGGAAACCTTGTCGGTTTCGGTTTCCATCTTGAAGCGTCCGTCCTGCGGGAGACGCTTCTCGTCGAGCTTAAGGTTTGAAAGCACCTTAATACGAGCAGTAAGACCGGGCGCCGCCTGCTTCGGGAGCGTCATTGCGTCGTGAAGAATGCCATCGATGCGGTAGCGCACCAGCACTTCCGTTTCCTGCGGCTCAATATGGATGTCGGATGCTTTCTGAATGATGGCATGACGAAGAAGCGTATCGACTATTCGGACAATAGGCAGATCTTCCGCCATCTGCTTCAGATCCTTTTCCGAATGCTCTTCCCCATCCGCTTCTTTGACGAGCTTAATGCGACCAGCTTCGGTAGAAATGAGGTCGCCGAATTCTTCCTTGAGGGATTTTTGATACTGGAGGAGTGCCGTCTTGATGGATTCTTCATCCGTAAGACGCGGAAGGATTTTGAGTCCGGTGGTTTTGCGCACCGAGTCGATGGCCGGAAGGTCTTCCGTATCGAGCATGGCAACTTCGAGTTCCTTCTTCGCCTCATCCTTCCTATACGCGATGATGCTGTGTGTTCGAGCTATCGGTTCCGGAATAAGAGAGAGGATGTCGTTCCCGATTTTCTTGTCTTTGAGGTTCACGAACGGCATGCCGAGGACATACCCCTTGATGCGGCGCAGCGCGTCGGTCGTGAGGTTCCCTTTCCCGACGAGGATATCGCCGATGGATTGCTTGCGCTTCTTCGCCTCGACCTCTGCCTCGTCGACATCTTTGCGCGCGACGAGTCCTGAGTCGAGTATGAATTCCTTAAGTTCGCCTTCGTGTACTTGCATTCATATAAAGTATAACGCGCCGCGGCAAAGCCGCGGCGCGTTTTCACGTAAGTTCCGTCCGGTAGGCGCCGACGAGCTTTTTCATCTCAAGCTCCGGCAGGACCAGTTTCTCGTATTTAGAGCGTTTTCCGAAATTGACATCGACATGCAGACGTTCCTTGAACTTTACCCAGTTGGAGTAGCGCGGAATGAAGTGCATGTGCCCGTGACCTCGGTGTTTATCGAACTCGTTTCCGAGCCATTCGTAATTCACGAGGTCAGGATAGCCGATGATCGTGGCCGTAGCTCGACGATGCTCCTTCATAATCCACTGAAGCTCCGAGTTTTCCCTCGGCAAAAGGTCGTAGAGCGGATGTACATCAACATGCCGCGTCGTAAGCCACGCATAGGCCCTACCGAGATGCGACTGATTGTCGCTCAAGTAGAGACTCCAATGAGAGTACTCCTTCACAAGCAAGTGCTTGAACGCGGGACTTTCGATCAGCTCCTTCTCCCGTTCGGGAGTCAGAGGTTCAAGTTGAAATGGCATTGGATGCTCCTTTCTCGTCGCACCATATATGAGTGCAGGGTAAAAAGAAAGCGCCGCGGCAAAGCCGCGGTGCTTATGTTAAAGAATCGGAAATTCGTTAGACCCCAAGAAGTTCCCGCTCTGAACTCGAAAGCTTGGCGAGAGCGTTGGAGCGAGCCCACTTCACCACACCCTCAATGTCGGTGAACTCAATCGGGTCGATGTATCGAGAGTCTCGGCCACGATTCAGGAAGATGGTGGCGCCATCCTCAAATCGAACAGCAAAATAGGTGTCGACCATCGAGGCACCGCAGCCTTGCCATTTGAGATCTCGGGCTTTTACGGCATCATCCTTGTCCTCGAATACCGCAGCGATATTGCCATGCTCCGCTCCCTTAAGGCAGTAGACCTCCACCACTTCGGCCATTCCTTTCTTGCCGACTGGAATGGTTGTGTCTTTCATGTTTCTTCTCCTTCTTCACCCGCCACTACGGATGTCTGCCCGCACCATATATGAGTGCAGGGTAAAAAGAAAGCGCCGCGGCAAAGCCGCGGTGCTTATGTTTTGAGTTCGAGGATCAAGCGGTTACAGACCGACGAGCTGAGCCTCTTCGGAGGTCAATTTCCTGCGGATATGTTCCTTCGCTTCGCGCTCAACATCTTCACGCGTAGTGAGGCTGACGGCAACGAACCCGTCTTGTTTGCCGTACCGCTCTTTGCAGATCTCTGACCACACTTCATAGACCAAGTGACGCCCGTCATCGAAACGAATGGCGAAATAGGGTTCTACGCCGGAGTGGCCAATGTAAGCGATCTTATTCGCGTATCGCGCTTCCTCTTCGGTCGCGAAATACAGCGGCCAGTTTGCATCGAACAGCCGGAATATTTGAACAACTTCCGCTTGGCCTTTCATGCCAAGCACTTGAGGTTCGTCCATGACGATACCCTCCTTTCTGCGAAGACCCTACCGCGCCAGCGCTCTTGACGCAAGACCCGCTCCGTGCTAAGTTATGGATATCCGAAATGTCCGCTTTGCGGGCATTTCTTTTTAGAAACGTTCGATGCGACAATAAAGTCGTCACAATTACAGAAGAGTATTAAACAATTGAATATATGTTGGATCTCAAAACTATAAATGCAGTGCTCGGTGAATTCGAAGACCGCGGCATTACGAAGGACACGATGGTCGAAGCGATTGAAACCGCAATGGCCACTGCCTATAAGAAAGAATACGGAAAGCGTGGACAGGTTGTGCGCGCAAAGCTTGATATGAACACCGGCACAGTGTCCTTCGAGCAAGTGAAGACCGTCGTCGACGATACGATGGTCCGTTTCCCGTCGCCTGAAGAAGAGGTGGAGGAACTCCCGCAGAACCATCCTCATTTCGACCGCGAAGAAGAAGTGCCTGAGGGTGAACTTCCTCGCTACGATGCGGAGAAACACATGCTCATCGACGATGCTAAGCGCATCAAGCGCGGCGCTGAACTCAATGAGGAGCTCATCTTCCCTCTTGAGCCGCAGGACGACTTCGGTCGTATTGCAGCGCAGACCGCTAAGCAGGTCATTATCCAGAAAATCCGCGAGGCAGAGAAGCTCTCCATCCTCGGAGAATTCGAACACAAGAAGGGCGAGATCGTTTCCGGTATCGTGCAGCGCGTTGAACGCGGTTCGATTTTCATCGACCTCGGTCGCGCAACCGGTATCATCCCGTACGAGGAGCAGATTCCGGGTGAGCGCTTCCGCACCGGCGAACGCATCCGCGCGTACCTCCACGCAGTGGACGAAGGATTCCGCGGCGTGTACCTACGCCTTTCGCGCAGCCATCCGAAGTTCCTCGTGAAGCTCTTCGAGCTTGAGGCTCCAGAACTCGCATCCGGCGCCATCGAAGTGAAAGGCGTTGCTCGCGAACCGGGCAGCCGCACCAAGATTGCAATCGCATCACTTGATCCGCACGTCGACCCTGTCGGCTCGCTCGTCGGTCAGCGTGGCGTTCGCGTCTCGACCGTTATGTCGGAACTCGGTGGCGAACGCATCGACATCATTGAATGGTCGGAAGACGCTTCAGCCTATATAAAGGAATCACTTTCCCCTGCTTCAGTACTCACCGTTGAACTCAATGAGGCAGAACACCGTGCAACGGTAACCGTGTCGGAAGATCAGCAGTCGCTCGCTATCGGTCGCGGCGGACAGAACGTTCGCCTTGCCGCAAAGCTCACGGGCTGGAACATCGATATTATTTCCGTCGCAGGTACTGCAGTTGCTGAAAGCGACGGCGAAGGTGTCTCGATTACCGAAGACAAGCCTGCGGAAGCAGAAGTAGTCCCGACTGAAATGCCGGCACAGGTAGACGCTTCGAGTGAAACTGAGAATGAACTCCCCGCGGAAGAAGAGCTCGCAACGTCTGCAGAAGGAGAAAACTCTGTCGTCGACGCACAGGAGTCCCGCGACAAGGAAGACGCGTAATACACTAGGAGCTACTAACGAATCATTCATCATGACCGACTACAACAAGCTCTACACCTCCGGCGACATCGACGCAGGAACCGTCACCACCGTCGTTGAAATTCCGAAGGGCTCAATCCTTAAGATCGAGTACCGCCGCGACAAAGGCACGTTCGAGCTCGACCGTGTGGAACCAGAAATCTTCGCGAAGCCAAGCAACTACGGCTTCATCCCCCAGACGCTCGACGAGGACGGTGACGAACTCGACACGCTCCTTATCACGCCCGAACCGGTACCAACCGGTGTCGTGGTCACCGCACGCATCCTCGGCGTTCTTAACTTCGAGGACGATGGCGAGAAGGATCACAAAATCATCTGTGTCCCTGCGGATGATCGCGACAGCGGCAACCGTGTGAAATCACTCGATGATCTCGGTGAGCAGTGGAAGGCGAAAGTTGAATACCACTTCAACACCTACAAGGACCTCAAGAAACGCGGCACGACGAAAGTCTTGGGCTACGGCGGGCCGGAAGACGCAGCGAACGTCATTAAGGAATGCATCGCACGTTTCGCGAATAAGTAATCCCACGCAATCCACCGCACCGAGGCGAAGCCTCGGTGCGGTGCTGCGTTATACTGAGTTCCATTACCGCTTACGTTACGCACATCATGTCCGACCAGAACGCGACCGTTCCACAACCTTCTTCTACCCCTCAAGCGCACTCGTCGCTTGGTGGCCTCATCTCCATCATCCTCATCGTGGCGCTCGTAATCATCGGTGCGCTCTATGTCTGGGGCCAGCGCATCGCAACTACCGACATTCCCGAGGAAACGAATGGTCCGCAGCCGACGCAACAAGTCGACAACGGAGCGGTGCAGCCGATATAGCGGCATGACATTGGCGAACCGCCGCGCGTACGCGCGGCGGTTCGCTCTTTTGCCGGAAACCTTTTTCTGATACGATGACGGCACTATGGAATCCAAGAACTTCAAATCAAGCATGCTCGTTCCGATGGTGATAGAGAAGAGCCAGTTCGGCGAACGTGGGTACGACATCTACTCGCGTCTTTTGAAAGACCGCATCATCTTCCTTGGTGGCGGCATTGATGACGACATGGCGAATCTCATCATCGCGCAGCTCCTCTTCCTTGAATCAGAAGACCCGAAGAAAGAAATTTCGCTCTACATAAACTCACCGGGTGGTTCAGTCACCGCAGGTCTCGCCATCCTCGACACGATGAATCATGTGAAACCCGCAGTCTCGACTGTGTGCGTTGGTATGGCAGCGTCCGCTGCAGCAGTGATTCTTGCTGCAGGAGAAAAAGGAAAACGCTACGCGCTTCCGAACGCAGAAGTCATGATCCATCAGCCATGGGGTGGTGCGCAGGGTCAGGCGACCGACATCGAGATCACGGCGAAGCACATTCTCGCTACGCGCGATCGCTTGAATAAAATCCTTTCGAAAGCGACGGGCCAGCCGCTCGATAAGATCGAGAAGGATGTGGAACGCGACTACTTCATGACGAGTGACGAGGCGAAGAAATACGGCCTCGTTGATACGGTCTATAAGGGAAAGTAAAATCGCAAAGCGATTTTACTTGAACACTTATGCATGATTTTTTGTTGAGAGTTCTTACAAAAAATCAGGCCAAATCGAAATAACTTGGTGCATTAAAAAGAGACAGCGCGGACCTTTGGTCCGCGCTGTTTTCTTATCCTGATGCGAGCAGCTCATCCACCAGATCGAGGATTGAGTACAAATAGAGCCCACGGTAGTTGCCAATCGCGAGCGCTACCACACGATATCCGCGCTCATTCAGTTTGCTGATACGGGCAGAAATATCCGCGACGGTTTCTACGTCCCGGTCAATTCCGACCTGTTGCGTAAGTGGCTCATCGACCGTTTCGACGAGTAGCCGAAAGCCGAGCCTGTGCAGGTACGTTTCATGAATCACGAACGAACAAACGCGTATGTTTTGTTTATTCAAGTTCGCAACGTACTTCGGGAAATCGGTGTCTGGCTCGTAGCTCTCAAAGAACAACAGACGCTGCTTGGGGTCCGACATGAACCTCCTCCTTTTCTAGATACAGAGATCTGCTGCACAGTACTGGGGTAGATTACCCACGTCAAGGAACTATGGTATCCTCCGACCGTCAGCAACGACATGGGGCAGTTACGGAAGTATTTCTGGCTGACATCACATCGATTTAGATAGCTTATAAACGGGCGGTTAGCACATCTGGTATGTCTATAAAACTCGTACTCTCACTCCTCGCGGTCTCAGGACTCGCGGGTATCGCGCTTGGCTATGTCTTGCGCATGCTCATTACGCTCGGCCAGCGTGGTTCGCTCGAACTCGAAATCAAGCAGAAGATGCTTGAGGCGAAAGAGCGTGCGAATCGCATCGTGAACGAAGCGGAAGAAGAAGCGCGGCGTGCTGAAGAGGAACGCGAAGAACGTCTCAATAAGGTCGACGAACGACTCACCAAGCGTGAGGAGCTGCTCGATGAGCGCGAGCGCAATTTGAATGAAGAATCAGAAAACGTGCGGAGCCGCGAAATGGAAGCTGCCATCCTTAAGAAAGAATCCGACAACCTTGTGAAGCAGCGCCGCGCCGAACTTTCCCGCATCTCGGGACTCTCTGAAGATGAGGCGCGCCGGACACTCACCCAAGACCTCGAAGATTCATTCGAGGAGTCTGTGCTTGGTCGCCTTCAGAAACTCGAAGCACACGGGCGCGAACAGCTTGATGCCAAAGCGCGCGACATTCTTCTCTCAACCATCCATCGCATGGCGGGTGCTGTGAACGCGGACATCATGACGCTTTCAGTGCAGCTCCCTTCCGAAGAAGTAAAAGGAAAAGTCATCGGCAAAGAAGGCCGCAACATCAAGGCGTTCGAACGCGCGACCGGCGTTGATGTCATTATCGATGATGCGCCTGACAAAATAACGCTTTCCTCGTTCGATCCCCTGCGCCGCCACATTGCAAAGATGGCGCTTGAGAAACTACTTGAAGACGGCCGCATCCAGCCGGCGAAAATCGAGGAAATCGTCGAAAAGACAAAGGCTGAAGTAAACGACATGATGAAGCAGAAAGGCGAAGCTGCCTGCTTTGAAGTTGGCATTATAGGTCTCGACCCTCGCCTCATTTCGCTCCTCGGACGCCTTCACTTCCGCACAAGCTACGGCCAGAATGTGCTTCAGCATTCTATAGAGATGGCGCACATCGCCGGAATGCTCGCGAGTGAGCTCGGCGCTGACGCAGAAACCGCACGTGCCGGAGCGCTTCTCCACGACATCGGCAAAGCGATCGACCACGAAGTCGAAGGTACGCATGTCGAAATCGGCCGTCGCATCCTTGAGAAGTTCGGTGTCGAGAAAAAAGTCATCCAAGCGATGCAGTCGCATCACGAGGAATATCCGTATGAAACGCCGGAGTCGATCATCGTGCAGGTGGCAGACGCTATCTCCGCAGGCCGTCCGGGAGCGCGTCGCGATAGCGTTGAGCGCTATCTTGAGCGCCTTGGTGACCTTGAGCGCATCGCAAAGGGATTTGAGGGCGTTGAGAAGGTCTACGCGATTCAGGCGGGCCGCGAAATTCGCATCTTCGTGAACCCCGGCAAAGTTTCCGACCTCGCGCTTCACAAAATGGCGCGTGACATCGCGCAGCGCGTACAAGAAGAGCTTAAATATCCTGGAGAAATAAAGGTAAACGTCATTCGCGAAAACAGAGTCGTTGAGTTTGCACGATAAAAAAGACAAAGCCCGTCGCAAAGCGACGGGCTTTGTTTAGCGGAGGATGGTGACGTGCGAATAGAAACTCGCCACCTGATCAAACACGGTAATGGGGATGAAAAACCCAGTCATTGCCATGACGATGTTAAACATCATCACGTATATCAGTATGAAGTTTGGAATACTCGCTTCCTTACTTCTTTGATCGCCTTTTTTGCTGTCGATCAGTATTGCGCAAACGATGGCCACAACAAGTGAAACCACCACGATAATGCTGATGAGCTGATACGACAGGAACCACCCTGTAAACGCGGCCGCGGTTACGGTCAGGACAAGCGTCACTACGCCCCCGAGAAGATACACCATGCGACTCTCCTTTCGAATCTAAATGATTTCTACACACTATACAGGTGTCCGTCAAGGGGTATTGCGCCCCGCGGCGTATTTTCTATACTTTCTGCGTACCCGTGCCCGTTAGCAGTCAATTACGGGCTTTCGTGTTCAGGTGCAGTTCAAGGCACGGGGAGATGAGTGAGCGAGGCGTATCGAGTATACGACAAGCGAGCTCATAGGGTCCCCGTAACGCAGAAATGCGCTGAGCACGAAAGCCCCGCTTTATAACGCACTAAATTCCCATGAACAAAGCAGACATCGTTTCGAAAGTTCAGGAGACCCTCGGCAGCACCAAGGCTGACGCTGAACGCGCTGTCGAGACCTTCATCGACTGCGTCGTGAAGGGCCTTAAGGGTGGTGACGAGGTTTCCGTCGCTGGTCTCGGCATCTTCGTCGCTAAAGCCCGCCCAGCTCGCACCGGCCGCAACCCGCGCACCGGCGAGACCATCCGCATCGCGGCGACCCGCACTCCGAAGTTCCGCCCCGCAAAGGCACTCAAGGACGCGGTTAAGTAAGCGTCTCCCACACGAAACGGCCCGCCTCCGGCGGGCCGTTTCGCATTGACTTCCCTCATTTTATCGCTACTATGCGTAGCGGACTGTCGTTCGACATCCCTCGCACATACGACGTCATTTACGACGCACCGCAGCGAGAACATACAGGAGACAAGCTCATGGATGAGCTTCACCGCCATAATTCGGCGAAAATCGGCGTTGTCCTTCGGGATGCCGCTCTTGAATCGCACGAGGGCTCAAGCGTGTTTCGGGGTCGTCTTGACCTCGATACGCTTGGGCTTCTGAACATCGACTCGTACCAGCGCGAACTGCTCTCGCTGAAGTCGCGCGGCCGCATCAACGATGCGATCGAGAAGAAAAAGCGCCTTCCGGACATTGAACTCGGGATGCGCGGAGAAGATTTCGAGATGCTCGACAATGCGTCGGTTCGCCTCAAGTCCCCCGTGTATATCGTGGACGGGCGGCAACGCATCGGCACCATCGAAGAATGGCTCCGTGAAAAACCAGACTGGCCGATTTCGATCGGCGCCATGGTCCGCCTCAATACGGACCACTGGTCGGAAACGGAATTGTTCGCTGCCTTGAATGCGTACCGCGTCAAAGTGTCGCCGAACGTGCTCATTCGCAATTCGAAAGAGAACCACGTCTCGGTCACGACGCTCTACGGACTTACGCGCGCCACCCCGACGTTTCCGCTCTACGAGCGGGTGCAGTGGGGGCACAATATGCAGCGCACTGAGCTCATTACCGTGCTCATGATGCTGCAGACCTGCGGCAAGCTGTTCGCCCATCTCGTAAAGAGCGGGACGAGCGGCAAGCAAGCATCGGCAATCGCGGGTTCGCTCGATAACCTTGCCGGCGAAATTACGCTTCAGAGGTATCGCGAAAGCGTCGAGGGTTTCTTCGACGCGATCGACGAGATCTGGGGCATCAAGAACGTCGCGTACGGCTCCTCGACGCCGTGGTTACGGGGCGGATTCCTGTTCGCGTTCGCGAGCCTGGTTTCCGACCACCACGACTTCTGGCATCGGCAGGTCCCTGGGCAGTTCATTATGCCTTCGCGCATCAAGAACAAGCTCAAGACCTTCCGCGTCTTCGATCCGACCATCGCGATGCTTGCGGGCTCCAGCTCGAATCAGGCGACGCAGATGCTCTACAACAACCTGAAGACCTACATCGACTCCGGTCGTCGCGAACACCGACTCCAGTCGCGCTACGCGTCTCCCTACGCTGCTAAACCCAGCCAAGAGGAGGTCGTGGTCTATGAGGCTGAGGGCGAAGGTGAAGAAGGCGGCGAACCCGCTTCCGACACTGAGTTCTCGCAAACGGGAACGTAGTCCTCTGTGTACACGGCCCGCCTTTCGGCGGGCCGTTTTCCTTTTCCCTCGTGAAAACCTTGACTCAAGCATAAATATATTTTATACAGATATGAGTTTCCATGATCTTTAGGGAGTAAAACAATGGCTGAGACAGCCCAGCAGCGACTAGCTGCGACACTCGAAGTGGAATTCAGAAAAGACCACAAGCGAGGTCCCCGCATTATTTTCAAGGAGGCTGAAAAGTTGTTTCGAGAAATCTTGGATCGCTCGGGGCTACAGGGACATTTCGTCCTCGTGCCGATCGACGCGACTAAGGGCTCCTCGAACAATCAGGGCTTTCGGATAAAGCGCCTCGATGCAAACAACAGCATCTTGGTTCTCATCCAACCCAGCTCGAACGCAACGGCGTGGGAATACCGTCTTCGTCTACCGAAGAATGCCAACGCCGAAGAGATGTCTAAGCGACTCGACGCTGCCGCGAATCCGCCTGCGGTGCGCGCCCCGAAAGAGGCGCCTCCCCCAAAAGCGGTGGTAGCAGCGCCAGTGACAATCGCTCCGAAACCTGTCGTTCCGACGGCTGAGACACCCTCGATGACCGCCCGCGAATTCGCGGTCGACCTCGAACGCGTTGCCCTCACTATTGGGCACTTCTTCCCGCTCTACAATTCAACGCCGAAAGCGTCCGAAATTGTCGAGTTCCTGTCGAAGGAGTGCGTGTGGCAGACCGCTATGGCGGCTGAAGCGCTTCAACTCCTCGTGAACCGTGGACACTTCAAGTTTCAAGGATCGAATCCTCGGGACCAGCAAGTGCTCATCGGCGGCAGCGGGCTGGTGAACGAGTTCATCTCGCTCGGCATGCTCGTTCGACCTCGACCGGAGTTGGTACGCGCAAGCATTGCCCGCTCCTCCCATGAAGAACTCGAAGCGAAATTCAAAGTGGGAGTTCGTTTTGATGCTGAGGCCCCGAAGCCGAAGCCTGCGTCCGCGAAAGCAGTGCCAAAACGGTTTGCGGAACTTGAACAAAAAGCCCGCAAGTTCGAAGAGGCGAAAGAGGCGATCGTCCGGCTCGAGCTCGCTCAGTCGGAAGGCGAAGAACGTCTCAAGCAGGCTCGACGGCAGTTGCTTCGTTTGAAGAACGAAAAGACGAGAGTCGAGCGCGCGCTCGAGGACGCGAAGAAGATCCTCGAGGATCCGGAATATGCTCAAGCGGTTCAAAAGCTCGAGCAAGTCCGATCAATCATCGAAGAATAGATACACCGCCGCTTCCCTTCGGGAAGCGGCTTTTCTTATTTCCCTACTGCACTAACGGCCAAAGATTCTTGAACACCTCCCTTTGATCGTGTGCAAGCACACGCGAATGTATTTCGATTGCGTAGTGAGGGCGCTGACGAGTGTTGACCATCAATACATAGTCACCAGCGATCCACGTTGAAGACACAAAGTTGGTTGCTTCGCCCCAATATTTCATTTCTCGACGCTCATACTTTCCTTGCATGCGTTTTTCCGCACCAGAAAGATTAGTGAGTAGTTTTACCGAAAGTTCTGGCGGACTGATGCTCCACCAGTAATGGAGCTGCTCTTCATAATGCTCGACGAGCGTTGCGTCCTGAAATCCCCAAAAGACTGGCTCTCCCGTCTCGAGCATACTTTCGTTCCACATTGGGAACGCTTGATGAAAATAGTCATTCAATTTCTCCTCCTCGATAAAACGAATCCGGGGAACCGGATAGTCCTTCTCTGCCTGAGTTATGGAGACTTGTTCGGACAAACGCTTGAGAAGTTCTTGCCGCTCAAGCGAGCGTTTTTTCTCTATCTCGACTGCAATCGAAAGATCCTCGGGACCTGCGGGCTTAAAGGTACGCGGACGCTTGGTCGAATCTTCAACAAGAAACCCCTTCTCTACGAGGCTTCGCGCAACGCTATAGGCAGTAGTTCGCTTCATGCTGGCTGCTTTGGCAAGGAGAGCTGGTGTTATTTCTTGCACTTTCACTACAGCTTGATAGAGCCGCACCTCTACTTCAGAAAGACCGAGCGATGAAAGGAGGCTTTTATCCATACCTGCAGGGTATTTTGTTGTCGAATAATTGTCAACATTTGTCCGACAAATATTGACGTATGTACGCATTTATGCCATACTCTTGTACAGAGTCAAATGGAGGACACTTCATGTATAGCTGGAAACAACGATTTGCGGATGCAGTTCAAGACTTTGTTAACGTCTTGGCCTATATCCTCATTTTTCTTTTCCTCGCAGCGCCCATCATCGCTCGAGGGATGCACTTCCACTAAGATTCGGGGCGACCAAGGTCGCCCCTCCCATTCAGTCGCGAATTCTTCGCGACTGATAGGAGAAACCATATGCGTAACAGCATCCCCGTTCTTTCCATACTCATTCTCTCCCTGTGCGCCGGAGAAGCCTTCGCCGCGAATAATGTCTTTTACGGCAAAATTGCGCCGAAATACGTGCTCGGCGACGTCGCCATCGTTGCATCCCCTGATCCGGTCATTCAAAGCGGCATCACCCACACTGCTGGGAAATGGTCGTTCGACGGCTTAGGCAGCGTTGGTAAGGGCGCGGGCAACGAACTCGACGCTTCCGTGTTCTACGACACGAAGGCGGGGCCGGTGAAACTGCAGTTCTCGGGGCAGTACTACTTCCTGAATCTGCACGACGGCTCGCTGTTCGATCCGAGCGACGATCTGATCGAAGTCTACGCGGACGCCAGTATCCCTCTGACTCATGGCCGCTTCACGGTGGCTCCGATGTTCCGAGCGATACAAATGTTCGGTGTGGACGAACTCAAGGACGCGACGCTCGTGCAACCGGGTGTTCGCGGTTCGTTCCAAGCGATGGATCGACTGAGCTTCTCCGGCGATCTCCGAGACTCGATAAACCTGACGTCTAAGACATCAGCAATGCGTTTCTCGGGTGTTGCTGCGTGGAGGGCGACTTCCACAACAACGCTCAAGCTCGGGTACGACGACACCAACAAGACACCTGCTGTCTTCTCGCTCGGCTTCGCGAAGACGTTCTAACAAGGAGGATGGTGGGGTACGACCTGAGCACGTCCAAAACTGCTTCGCGCCGAGTAACCCTCGGCGCGTTTTTATTTCTCAAAATACTTTTTATCTTTGAGCTTCTCGGGCAGATAGCTTTCCGTGTCGTATTTTTTGTAATCCTTCCCGTAGCCAAGGTCTTTCATGAGCTTGGTTGGTGCATTGCGAATATTCTTCGGAATCGGGAGGTTACCTAGCGCACGCACGTCTTCCTGTGCAGCACGAAGCGCATCGTACGCCGAGCGATCCTTCTGGGCATTCGCGAGGTATGCGACGCCATGCGCAAGATTTATCGCGCATTCTGGATACCCGATGGTTTCGCATGCACGGAACACTTCATTTGCAACAACGAGTGCGGTCGGCTGCGCAAGCCCGATATCTTCGGATGCGAAAATCACCATCCTCCGCGCGATGAAGAGCGGGTCCTCCCCTGATTCGATCATGCGCGCGAGGTAGTACATCGCCGCATCCGGCTGGCTTGCGCGCATGCTTTTTATGAACGCGGAAATCGTATCGTAATGCTCCTCCCCTTTCTTGTCGTAGCGCAGATGCGATGACTCCTCCGCCTTATTCAAAGCTTCAATGGTCACCTCTCCGTATAGTTTTTGTGCGCCTTCAAGCATCGTGAGCGCTTTGCGCGCGTCGCCGTTCGCATACCCGAGAAGCCAATCGAAACTCCCCTTCCCTAGCTTTATCTTTGCTCGTTTCAAAATTGCCCTGAGCGATTCTTCTGAGAGCGACTCGAGTACGAAAACACGCGAGCGCGACAAAAGAGCAGGAATCACTTCAAACGAAGGGTTCTCGGTGGTTGCACCGATGAGCGTCAGTTCCCCGCTCTCGACGTACGGCAGAAGAAAATCCTGCTGCGACTTATTGAAGCGATGTATTTCATCGAGGAAAAGAACTTTCGGCTTACCGAGTTCAAGTTTCGCTCCCACACTTCCCTCACCTACTATTTTTCTGATGTCGTCCTTCCCTGCCGACACCGCGGAGAGTTCGTATAGGTCCGCGTCGAGCGCTTTCGCATAGATGCGCGCGATAGTCGTCTTCCCTGTCCCCGGTGGTCCCCAGAGAATGAATGAAAAACGATGCTTCTTCTCTATCGCAACACGTAGTGGCTTCCCTTCGCCCACAAGATGTTCCTGTCCGACGACTTCATCGATTGTCTGCGGCCGAATTCGGTTTGCGAGCGGTTCCATATAAAAATCGTACTCTTCTCCTCCCCGTCTGCAACACAAGTTAGGACCGCTTCGTTTCCGAAGCGGTCCTGTAAGAACACTCGCCAGAATTAGGTCTCCGCTGATAGCGCCGTCGCAATAGCGATGAGCTTCAAGCGATCCTCCTCAGACAGGCTCTCGAACTTTTGCATAAGAACTTCCGACTGCGCAACGAACACGCCATGTCGTCGTTCTTCCGCAAGGTCCATGGACGCCGTTTGCTCGAAGAAGTCCGTGAAGTAATTCACCGTCACACCGAGCGACTTACCGAGGTAATACACACGGGCGGCGGTAAGCCGATTCGCTGCAGATTCATACTTCTGAATCTGCTGAAACTGTATGCCGATACTGCGCGCAAGGTCATCCTGCGTCATGTTGAGCAGGCGACGTCGACGACGCAGTCGTTTGCCCATGTATACATCCAAAGGATCTGCCATCCTCTATTCCTTTCTTTGAAGTGGCTGTGCAGGCGGTATACCACAGAAGCTGTGGGCGGGCGAATATAAAAAGCCGCCGCGCGTGAGCGCGGCGGCAAGGTTAATTGAGCTCAGTCTTTCATCGCCTTGATGAGCGCGAACACCTTGCGCTTAATCCGCTCCGAAAAGGAACGGAAAAGCCTCAGGAGCTCGATCTCTTCGGAAGTGATAGCGACACCCTCGGGTTGCGCGGGGTCGCCGTCACTCGGCTCCGAAAGACCTTCGAAGAAATACGTTATGGGCGTTTCAAGTACCACCGCGATGTCGTACAGACGACTCGCCGCAATCCTATTCACGCCCTTTTCGTATTTTTGTACCTGCTGGAACGTGAGCCCCAGCAAGTCCGCGAGCTTCTCTTGGGACAGTCCTCGGTCGAGACGTCGGCTTCGCAGCCGAGCCCCGATTCGGACGTCCGTTCGGGTCGCACTTCTTTCGTCACTCAATGCCTTCTCCTTTTCTAGTGGTTAAAGGCTGAATTATTATAACATATGTCAATACTAAAATCAAGTACGAACAACGCCGACCCTATTGGGTCGGCGTGTCATCGTCTCCTTCTTCCTCATTCGGTGGATTAAGCGCCACGAATGGCACCACCGGAGGGGGTCGCGTGCCTTCAACAAGCGCGCGCAACATCGCGAGTCCGTCCTCGTTCTTGATTGGCTCGAGGTTCCCCGAGCCGGGCAAATGAACGAAGAAACGTCCAGCAAGGCAGTCTCCAGTTTGAACGCGGAGTATTTGCGCCGCGTTCACCTGAATCTCGGTCATTGTGCACGTTCTTCCGCCGGTCATACGAATGTCGACTGACGTGAACGGCGCCTTCGCTTTCTTATATTCCGCGAGCACAAGGTCGACCGAGTCGATCGACGTTTGCGCGTACGCGGGAGCAGAAGCGAAGAGGAATGCGAGTAGTAGAAAAGCGCGCATGAGCGTTCTCCTTCTTCATCTAAGGATAGGTATACGCCCGAGGTAGTACCGGGTCAATGAGAACGGGTGCGCGAAAAGTGTGCGGGATAGGAGAAGCATTACTTATGTCTTCCATCAATCCACTTCTGCTCTTCCGCAGCCTCCTTACGTTCTTCTTCTGAGTAATATTCGTCCTTTAACCGGTAGAGTTCTGGATTATCTCGTATAATCCGAGCAACCCCTTCGAGATCTTTCTTAGGTATCTCAACACCAAGAATTTGAGCATATGCCTCGTGATATTCACTGTCACGCATATCTATAACTTCACCTTTTATACTTTCAGCGAGCGCCTTCGCGCGACGGCGTCGAGCTTCTATATCAGCAGGACTATGGGTCGTACCGCCGTCAACGACTGGATCGATACTGAATACAATAATGCATTTATCGGGACCAATGAGTCGCTGCGATTCTTCCTCTGCATCAATGAATCTTTTCGGAGCACCAGGAAGAAAGCCCTCTCCTTTTTCATCTGAATCAATATTAAAGCTGTACGGATTATGCCAATTTCCATCCTCAATAATGTCGTTTTCTGTAAGGATTGAAAACTCTGGTAAGCCATATTCTTCAAGCGTTCGTTGGTCACGGATGATGTCTACGAGCACATCGCTCTTTTCTTTTCCAAGCGAACTTCCTAGAGCTATGAGCTGAAGGTGCAGATTGTGACGTTTCTCCTCAAGTACGCGTAGGCGCGCTTGAGTAGTCTCATCAGCTAGGCCCGTACGTGCTCTATGGTGTGCCTGTATACGCTGATAGAGCTCGCTATAGGTATCAAGCAGGCGGCCGTATCTACGTTGCTGTTGTTCTTTTCCTTCCGGTTGTGAAGATGGGCCTTCGGATCCTGTCATGTGCAGCTAATTATACCGTTTCTGCTGTTGTGCGGGATAGGAGAACCGCGGAGTACCGCTTTCGGTCAAGCGCTCGTGTCTCGTCGTCACTCGACACTCCGCCTGACCACCCTTCGCGCGACCTGCGTTGCTACGCAGGTGCCCGCGCTCAGCTTCGATTCTCCTATCCCAGCCATTACGCACGCTTCGCGTGCTACATGTGCGGGATAGGAGAATCGAACTCCTGCTAACAGTTTGGAAAACTGTAGTTCTACCATTAAACTAATCCCGCGTCGGAAGTGAGAATACCATACTCGCCCTACTTTTTCCTTCATTTGGTACGATACGCTGATGGATCTACGCATCATTACTGCCGGAGTCGTCGTACTCCTCATCGCCTTCTCCGCTTCCCTCTTTTCACTACCTCCAAACACAGCGATTGCTCCCATTGAAACAGCGACCTCAACACTCGCAACCACTTCGAACCCAACGGCACTTCCCTCCTCGAAACAAACCGTTGCAACGACGACACCCGCGAAACAGGCAACAACGACGTCTGCTAAACCGAAGCTCGCACCTACAGCACCACTAGCAACACCTGTCGCTGCGTCCCTGCCGGCGCAAACCCCAACGCCAGCACCGAGTACAAACTCCCTCGACAAGCTCGATACGACCATCGGCCTTCTGCGCGGCAGCCTCGTAAACATCATTTGCGCATCCAACGATAAGTCGCTCCACTCCATCTCTGGCACCGGCGTAGTCATAGACTCCCGCGGCCTCATCCTCACGGTCGCCCATGTCGCCCAGTACCTGCTCCTCAAGGACTACCCGCAGGATAACGGCAGTTCCTGCGTCGTCCGTGCAGGAAGCCCAGCCGAAAACTCCTATCGAGCGGATCTTGTCTATATTTCTGGGCCTTGGGTCGCCGCGAATAGCAAAACACTCCTTCAAGCTGAGCCGACCGGCACCGGAGAGAATGATTTCGCTATCCTTGCAATAACGGACGCAACGAAAGGAAAAACGCTTCCGGCAACCTACACGTCGATTCCCCTTTCAAGCGAAGTGCCGGAAATCGGTGAGCCAGTAAGCATTGGCTCCTACGGCGCAGAATTCCTCTCGAGCACGCAAGTCCGCTCGGCGCTCTATCCGACCATTGATTTTAGGTCTATCGTCGACCGTCTCACGTTCGTAGCAGAAACCGTCGATCTTATCGCCGTCGGCGGCGCAGCTGCGCAAGAAGGCTCCTCGGGCGGGCCTGTAGTAAATAAAGAAAATAAGCTTATTGGCCTTATCACCACGAGCACGAGCGATACTTCCGTTTCAAATAGAACGTTCTATGCGATAACCATGGGCCATATCCGCCGAAGCTTCAAAGCAGATATGGGAAACGATCTCAGTCCATACCTCTCCTCCCATAGCCCGCTCGAGCTTGTGCAGCTCTTCAGTTCGAGAGCCGGAAAGCTTTCAGATACCCTCATTCGCGCTATTTCTCGTTAAATTGCTGGCTGTTTGGGTGTTTCTCGTGCTAGGATGCGCGGAACGGGGCGTCGATTGTGGGCGCTGCTGAGGGAATTAAAAATTGTGTCGGGGCGTCGTATACCGGTAGTACGCTTGCTTTGGGAGCAAGATGACGGAGTTCGATTCTCCGCGCCCCGACACAGTTTTTAATCGGTTCTCTGGGAGAGAACCAGATGACGGAGTTCGTACCCCCTACGGGGTATACCGCTGCATAATTCTCCGCGCCCCGACCAATTAAACGATTTGTGGGAGGTAGGTGACCTTCGCCATACCATCCCGCTCACGTAGCCAAACCAGCACGCCGTCCACCTGCCAGTCCCCTTCCCAGTCTTTTTCTGCTACATACCACTCCGCCGTTCGAGCTACTTTCTGAATTTTGTAGGGATGGAGGTTGTCCGAAGGATCGTAGTCATCATTCGTCCGCTCGAGGTCGGGAAACTCACGACGCTTGAGCGCCTTCACCTCAATGAAATGGAGCGTGTCCCCTTTCCGCGCAATGATATCCAGTTCGCCTGTTTTTCGGGCAACATTCCGGTCGATAATCCGGAATCCGTGCTTCTTCAGGTAATCCGCAGCGACCTTTTCGCCTAAATTGCCTATGTCTTTTGTGGAAAAGGATTCTAGGTTCACGGCCTTTAAAATTACGGCTTATTTGCTCATTATTCATTAGAATCGGGCCTTGCTGCAAGACCCTTGAATGTGTCCTTTATCCCCAGTATGAACATGTTTGTCCACAGTTATTCTTGAGCCTGTTTTTGAAGAAATGGCATAAACACAGGCTATTTCTTTTGGAGCGAACGATATGTTATTATCGCCCCATTGCGGTTATGGTTTAGTGGTAAAACGGGTCCTTGCCAAGGACCAGTCGGGAGTTCGATTCTCCCTAACCGCACTAACGGAATTTTTTGGTGCGCCCCTTTCGCGGTTAGCGATTGGAAGTACCCTTGGGGTGCTCTCGGAGGTTCGGTCACAGATATTTCCCTGCTGGGAAATTCCGCGACCCCGCCTCGCGCCGACGCGCTCCGGCTTTCGAATCCCTCACGTTTGCCTCCCAGGCAAACTCGAACGCACTAAACTTCATTTGGTGCTCTCGGAGGGATTCGAACCCCCAACAACTGCTTCGAAGGCAGGCATGATATCCATTTCACCACGAGAGCGTACGTGAACATTACCACACAAGACTGTTAGAATGGCTTACATGCACTTCCCTGTTCCACTAGAGGTAAAAGCGGTAGCCGAAGGACTCCGAAAAGAAGGCTTTGAGGCGTACCTCGTTGGCGGATGCGTCCGTGACCTCCTTCTTAACCGTAGACCTAAGGACTGGGATGTCACCACAAACGCAAAGCCTGAGGATATACAGCGTATTTTCCCAGACTCCTTCTATGAGAACGACTACGGTACAGTGGGGATTAAGACCGACTCCGAAGACCCGACCCTTCAAGTGATCGAGGTTACCCCTTACCGGACGGAATCGGGATACTCTAATAAGCGTCATCCTGATGAGGTCTCCTTCGGCGACAGTCTTGAGGACGACCTTGCCCGTCGAGACTTCACCGTAAACGCTATCGCCCTCGATGAGTCTAAAGGACATATCGTAGACCCTTTTAAAGGACAAAAGGACATAGAATCCAAGGTATTAAGGACAGTTGGCATCCCTACCGATAGATTTGAAGAAGATGCGCTGCGCCTCATGCGAGCCGTACGCCTTGTGGCGGAACTTGGTTTTGCCCTAGATACCGACACCGCTTCCGCCATACAGAAAAAGGCCTCTAACTTAGCCCATGTTTCCCGTGAAAGAATCCGTGACGAACTGGTCCGGATCATAGAGTCAGATCAGCCGATGATGGCACTGGTCCTTGCCCAGCAGCTTGGACTCCTCGAATACATCCTTCCGGACATCATCCGGAGCATTGGGGTCGACCAGAACCAAGCCCACAGTTATGACGTCTTTGGTCACCTTCTCCGTGCTCTCCAGCATGCAACCGACAAGAAATGGTCATTCGATATACGCCTTGCTGCCCTTTTCCATGACATCTCCAAGCCTGAGACCCGCCGCTGGTCAGACGAAAAGAAGGACTGGACCTTCCACGGCCACGAGGTAGTTGGTTCACGTGTAACACGTAAGGCCCTCGAGGATTTGCGCTTTTCACGGGAAACAATCGATAAATCTGTGAAACTTGTTAGGTGGCACATGTTCTTTTCCGACCCTGATCAGATAACCTTGTCGGCTGTCCGACGTATGATTCGTAACGTCGGGGAAGAGAATATCTGGGATTTGCTCGAACTCCGTATTTGCGACCGTATCGGTACCGGCCGACCAAAAGAGCAGCCGTTCCGATTCCGTAAATACAAGGCGATGGTGGAGCAGGCCCTTAGGGACCCTATTTCGGTCACTAGCCTGAACACCGACGGTTCAAGGATCATGGAAAAGTTCCACGTGGAACCGGGTCCTAGGATAGGGTGGGCCCTAAACGCCCTCCTTGAGGAGGTTCTAGAAGACCCGAAGAAGAACACGGAGAAGTATCTCGATGGACGGACTGAGGAACTCCTCAAACTCGAAGATTCAGAACTTAGGGACTTGGGGGAGTCGGGGAAGAAAAAGAGGGAAGAGGCAGAAGAAGAGGAAGTACGAAAAATCCATCAGAAGCACGGAGTTAGCTAGAAAATAAGGAAAAGGGGTTCCACATGGAACCCCTTTTCGTTTGGGTATAACAAAAGCCGCCTGACTTGGGGAGACCGAGAAAAGGAGCGGGGCAATGTGATGGTGGTCTCCGCCGAGAAATGTAAGTCAATTGGCGGCTTTATGTGTTTTGATGCGCTTTCACGTGGAACTTCGCGGCTACTCGTATGTTTTGCGGGGATTCGCCCCGAAGGCGTTAGCCGACACGGTTTCGCTTGGCGCTTGATGAAGGAACGGAAAGAGCTAGCAACGAACTCATGGGTTCGGGAGAGCGTATATTATTTCGCACGTGCCGTCCCGTCTGAGATATATACTAAGTCCTTAAAGGACAAAGTAAATACGCTGTGGTGTGGATAATGTCCTTTATGTCCTATAGGACAATCGAAACGGGGCAATGATCGGAGCCTAATATCTCAGGGTGAATTTCCGCTTTCGTAACATTCTTTGCAAACTTCTTTGAGGAGAATATGTAGTCAATACGCCATCCTACGTTACGTTCGCGGGCGCCACCGAAGTTACTCCACCATGTGTAAAACCCGTTTCCCTTAGTGAAAAGACGGAAGGTGTCGACGAACCCTGCAGACTCCACGTTATCGATTCCTTCACGTTCCTCCTTTGTAAAACCCTTCTTTCCTTCATTTTCCTTGGGACGAGCAAGGTCATCGGCGGTATGGGCCACATTCAAGTCGCCGCAGAAAATAACCGGCTTCTCCTCCTCGAGACGCTTCATATAAGCAAGGAATGCGGGATCCCAGTGCTTGTGTCTGAGCGAAAGGCGAGAGAGATCGTCCTTAGCGTTCGGGGTATACACCGAGACTACGTAGAAATCATGCATGTCCGCCGCAATGACTCGACCTTCTTCGCAGGGATCGCCGTACCCGTCATCGGTTAGCCCGTACTTCTTCGCAATATCTTCCGGAATACCGAAGAGAACGTCTTCTGGAGTCATCTTAGTGAAGATAGCAGTACCGCTATAGCCCTTCTTCTTTGCGGAATACCAAAACTCCTCGTAGTCGGGGAGGTCGATGGGGGACTGATGCTGCTCGGCCTTGGTCTCTTGGAGGCAAATGATGTCCGGACGGAGCTTTTTTATGAAGGGAAGGAAGAGATCCTTCTTATGGACGGCACGAATGCCATTTACGTTCCACGAAACGATGCGCATTAGTGCATTCTAGCAAAAGATAGAGTTCCTTTGACAAAGGGAAGAAGTATACTAGTTTGAGCTAACCAGCTCCGTTGGGGAGTTGAGCTCTATAGAAAGATAAGTCCATGATTAGTGGCATTGTGGTCCCCGCGATTCTTATCGTGTTGGCCATCATCCTTCTGCTGATGTCGGCATTCATCGTCGAGCAGCAGGAGATCTTTATCATCGAACGCTGGGGCAAATTCGTCCGCGCGAGCCGTCCGGGACTTCGGTTCCGGTGGCCCATCCTCGATCGGATCGCCGGCCGTCTCTCCTTGCGGGTTACCCCGCTTATCGAGCCGGTCACGTCGATTTCGAAAGACAAGACGGGCGTACAAGTCGATCTGGCGATCCAGTATCGCCTCATCGACGACGCGAAGGACATCTATAACGCCTTCTACGTCCTCGCGGAACGCGATAAGCAGCTGAAGCAGGCACTCTACGACGCCGTGCGCTCGGTTGTTCCGGAACACGACTTCGACGACCTCTTCCTGAAGAAGGACGAAGTCGCGCAAGCTCTGAGCGTTCGACTCGGCCCGAAGTTCAAGGAATATGGCTTCGAGATCGTCGACACCAACATCACCGGTATCGACCCGACCGATCCGCGCGTGCTCGAAGCGATGGCTAAGATCAACATTGCCAATCGCCAAGCGGCGATCGCGCAGGCGGAAGGCGAAGCCAAGCGCATCCGGATGAAGATGGAAGGTGAGGGCATGGGCGACCAGCGTCTCGCCATCCTCGAGAAGTACAAGAAGGAAATGCCGGACGCGAATCCTCTCGACATCATGGTCGCGGTCCTGATGACGCAATACTTCGAGACCATGCAGCGCATGGCTGAGAGCGGCAAGCTCGCGACCGTGTTCTTGCCCGGCTCGCCCGAAGGTGTCGTCGATCTCATGGGTCAGATCCGCGGCGCGATTATGAGCGCTGAAGCGGGCAAAGCCTAAATAGGCTCAACCGACACAAAAAATAGCTGCCGCGCTTTTGCGCGGCAGCTTTTCTTTTCGTATAAAAACGTAGGGGCGGACGCAAGCGTCCGCCCCCTTTTCGTACTTTCCTTGTTCGTCTAGCCGACGAAGATCCGCCAAGCCACCAGAGCGGCGAGTCCCACAATGAAGTAGAACACGCAACCGATGATGACCATCGAACCTGCTTCGCCGTGCTTGTCGTCGTTCCACCCCGTAAACTTGTAGGTGAAGACGGCGAGCGCAGCCATCACCCCGAGCCCAAGGCCGAACGCCGTGCCGCTAATGTCGTGGTTGATCCACATCATGAACAGCAGGAATTCCGGAAGGACGACCATCGAGACGCAGCCAGCGAGGTAGGCAGCCGCGATCACCGGCGACAGAACGAACAGCGGGACTTTGATGTACGAGTGCATAGTGAACCCTTTCAGGTTGTTTGCTACTGCCATCAATTATACACCCCAAATAGGGTATTTGTCAAGTACCCGCTACAGCCTACTTACCGCGTGAATGGAACTTCTTATGGACCTCCCTGAGATGAGCGTCCGTCACGTGCGTATATATCTGAGTCGTATTAATAGAGGCGTGGCCAAGGAGCGCCTGCACGGAGCGGATATCCGCTCCGTTGCTGAGAAGATCCGTGGCGAAGGAGTGGCGAAGGATGTGCGGGGTGACTTTCTTCGTTATGCCCGCCTTCGCGGCATACGTTTTCATGATGTTCTCAATGGAACGGGAGGTGAGGCGGGTCGGCGTATGTTTCAGTTTCGCCGCTTTTGATTTACCTATGGTCGATGCGGAGACGAACAGCGCCTCTTCCATATCCTTACGGGCCTTGAGATACGCTTTCACCGCGTCTTTCGCAGCAGGGGAGACGAATACGACCCGAACCTTCTCGCCCTTTCCGCGCACCGAGAGCTCATCGCGGGAAAGATCGAGATCGGAATTAAGCGCACAGAGCTCCGAAACGCGCAGACCGGTCGAAAAGAGCATCTCGAGTATTGCTTTGTCGCGCAGCGACTTCTCATCGGCGCCATTTGCAGCCGAAAGGAGGCGATCGAGCTCAATGGAAGTGATGAGGTCGAGCGAGCGTTCTGGAAGCTTCGCGAGCTCGATGCGCTCAGGCGAAATGCAGGGGATTTCGCGCTTTCGGAGGAATTTAAGGAAGGCACGCAGCGCGATGAGGTAATAATTCTGCGTGCGACGCTTCATGGACCCCGATGTTCCCGGCTGACGGTTAAGCCAGATGCGGAACTCGCGGATTTTCTCCTCCGTAATGTCTCCTGAGGCCTTAATCGCCATCTGCCCGAAGAAGCGGGTGAGGTAGTGGTCGTAGTTCTCGACCGTTTTAACCGCGCGACCGCGCTCAATTTCGATGTATTCGAGGAACTGACGCTTGGCCGACTGTATTTCCATATGAAAAGTATAGCGCAGGGCTTCGCACAATATTCAAAACAAAACGCCGCGGCTGGAAGGCCGCGGCGTTACTTAGTGAGGAGCGCCTGAGGGTGTTAGACCTCGGCGACCGTATCGAGGCGCTGATCGATCGGCGCGCTCGCGAGAGCGAGGGAGCCGAACGCACGCAGGACTGCCGTCACGACCTTGAGGCCAAGCACCATGGCGAGGCCGGTGGTGGCGACGCCCTGCATGATCGGCGTCATCTCGAACAGCGGGTGACCGGCGTAGCGCGCGAGCGCTGCGACGGCGCAGCCGACGAGGATGACGCTGAAGAAGCCGTCGATCGAGTGCATGGCGCCGAATTTCTGCTTCGTCACCACGCCCCACGCCCAGTAGGCGAGTTCGATCGTGATCGCGCCGAAAGCGGCATACGTGAACTGCGTGCTGAGCGCACCGTCGAGCGGCGCACCGGAAGCCACGAGCCATGCATGACGAGCGACGATGCCAACGAGGAACAGCGTTGCGAGAGATACGATGAAACGCATAGCGTTTCTCCCTGTTTGCCTGCCCCGGAGTGGGGAAGGACCTGTATACATTTATATCATATTCATGACTTTTTGTCAATACACACGCGATGTGCCGAATACCAGAAAACACTTGCGCTTTTTATCAAGGTGTGGTAGAGTACGGGGACATGCTTACCAAGCGCGTAAAGACGGCCGTCATCAAGGATTCGGCACGACACGACACGGACACCGGTTCTCCGGATGTTCAGGTTGCTGTCCTTACCCGAAAAATCGATGAGCTCACCCGCCATCTCAAGAAGAACGCTAAGGACAACCACTCCCGCCGCGGCCTTCTCCAGATGGTTGCTGACCGCCGCACGCATCTCCAGTATCTCGAGAAGAACGACAAGCGTCGCTATAACGCAGTCCTCAAGAAACTCGGGCTCAAGAAGTAAGGAAGCATCCGGGGAAACCCGGATTCTTTCTTTTTTGGAATGGTAAGCTTGTAGGGAAGCGATCTCGCTTCGTTTTTATACGTTTTTAACTAAATTTCTATGGCTGTAATCAAACACGCCGCGCAGCGGGTGGGTCTCTTCATCGATACGCAGAACCTCTACCACAGCGCAAAACACCTTTATAAAGCTCGCGTTAACTTCGCCAACCTCCTTGAGGAGGCGCTCGGCGGACGCGTCCTCGTGCGCGCCATCGCCTACGTCATCAGCACGGAGAGCGGGGAAGAGTCCGGATTCTTCGATGCACTCACCAAAATGGGTATCGAAACCAAGGTGAAAGACCTTCAGATCTTCGCCGACGGTGCTAAGAAGGCTGACTGGGACGTTGGTCTCGCTATCGACGCAGTGAAACTCGCGCCGAAGCTCGACACCGTCATCATCGCCTCGGGCGACGGCGACTTTGTTCCGCTCATCGAGTACTTAGACATGAACGAGGGCTGCCAAGTGGAAGTCATTTCATTCGGTAAGTCTTCCTCGAGCAAGCTCAAGGAAGCGGCACACGCCTTCACCGACATGTGCGAGAACCCGAAGAAGTTCATCATCGGACATCGCGAGCGTTAAGAAGTGCTGAAGAAATCCCGCGCGGCTCTGCCGCGCGGGATTTCTTATATCTCGCTCGAAGTCTCGGGTATACTTTCAGTAGCATGGACGCTCCCGAACCAGCGCAAAAAACTCCAGCATCCGCTTCACCAGAACCGGTTTCCTACATTCGCACCTATGCGAAGGATGTTGCACGACTTACCGGAAAGCCAGTGCAGGATGGAAAAGTAACCGTTTCAAAAAAAGATTTGAGTCTTCCGAAGAAACCAAAAACGCTCGAAGAGGAAATTACCCCCGAGGACGGCATGTTGCGCGAAGAAGCGCTCGCCGCGCAAGAACAGCCTGAAATGGGAACGCCGGGGCGGCCGGTCTCACTCGAAGACGCACGCTCGGAAATTCTCAGTCGCCTGAAGAAGCAGGGAAACATCGACGTTACCCCGACCCCTCCTGCGCCACTTCCCGAAGCAACCGAAGAGGTGAGTTTGCGCGAGCCGACACCACTTCCTCCTCCGCCTCCTGCACCGCCGCGACCAGAACCAAAGAAGCCAGCGCGCGCCGCAGACACTCCGTCACCGCTCCATACTTTTAAAAGTGACTTTGCCGAACGCGTTAACACGAAACGTGCCTCGACCTTCGCGGTGCTCGCAGCACAAAGCGATGCAGCAGGAACGCCGGCGCCGGCACCGCTCAAAGTGCGTAAGCCGCTTCCGATAACCGGCATCGTGGGTGGACTTCTCATCATCGCCGGCATCACCGGTATCGGATTTGCTGTTTCGTTCATGCAATCGAAGCCGAAGACGCCCGTTATTGCCGGCATTCCCTCCATCATTTTTGCGGATAAACAAAAGGAGGTTGTGGGGGTTGGCGATGAGCTCATGAGCGCGCTCGCCGCAGCGTCTGAAGAGCCGCTTCCGGAAGGAAACATACTCCTTACCTACGTCACCGAATCAAGCACGACTCCGAGAGGAGTAATTACAACCCCGCTCGCGGGAGGTGCGCTCATTCGCGCGCTTTCGCTTCCAGCTCCGGACATTTTGCTTCGCAACCTCGATGAAGCGAGTACTGTTGGTGTCGTGCGTGCGGGGGACGAAGCTCGTCCATTCTTCCTGCTACGTGTCCTTTCGTATGAACGCACTTTTGCCGGCATGCTTGCGTGGGAATCAAGCATCGCGCGCGATCTTGCGACAATCTATCCTGAGCATCCTGCTGCGTCCTTCTTCCCGAACCTGTTTGGATCCTCAACGCCAGCAACAACGACAGGGAATGCCGGCGCAACCACCATTCTCCACCAGCCGGTACGCACAGCTGGATTTGTCGACGCGGTCGTCGCGAATCACGATGTCCGTATCTACGCAGATGAGGACGGTCGCCCCGTACTCCTGTATGGATATAAAGACAAAACGACACTCATTATTGCCCGCAATGAGGCCGCCTTCGCCGCTATCCTGAAGCGTCTTGCTGCGACGAAATCCAATTAATTCGCTGTGCTAGCATGTGGGGCATGGACACAAGCGTATATAAAGCACGATTAGAAGAAGAAAAAGCGAAACTCGAAGGAGAGCTTGCGAGCGTTGGCCGCAAAAACCCATCGAATCCTGCGGATTGGGAAGCTGTTCCGCAGGGCACCGGCAAGGAGCCTGAGGAAGGCGACACTGCCGACAACATCGAGGGGTACGCGGAAAACGTCGGCATCCTCACCGATCTAGAAATTCGCTACAACGACGTGCTCGGTGCGCTTGCTCGCATCGACGCCGGAACCTTCGGCACCTGCGAAGTGTCCGGTGAGGCGATAGAAGAGGACCGACTGAATGCCGATCCGGCAGCTCGCACCTGCAAAGCTCATATCTAATAATTCATCACCATGATTTCAATCAAAGAAGCAATTTCGTTCGGATGGAAGACCTTCAAGGCACGTCCGTGGTTCTTCGTGCTCGTACCGTTCGTCGTCATGCTTGCCGCATTCGCTATCGGCATCGTGCAGGGAATCGTCGTCGCAATGCTTGGGAAGACTATCGGTCCGGTTGTTTCCTTCGTCATTTCAGCGGCACTCAATATCTTTATCGGCATGGGCGTCATCTCGCTGTACCTCAAAGCGCATGACTCGGTTTCTTCGGTGAAGCTCAAAGACCTGTGGAATCCCAAGCCGTTCTGGAAGTACCTCGGCGTGAATGTGCTCGCAGTCATCATCGTCCTCATCGGTTTCATCCTGCTCATCATTCCGGGCATCATCGCCTCGCTCGCAATCATGTTCGCCCAGTACCTCGTCGTTGATAAAGGTCTTAACCCTATCGCTGCAGTCAAGGAAAGCGCGCGCCTTACGAAAGGGAAGCGCTGGAAGCTTCTCGGCTTCCTTCTTGCCATCGTCGGTGTAAACCTTCTTGGTCTCATCGCGCTAGGAATAGGTATGTTCGTGTCTGTTCCGGTCTCGATCTTCGCGGTCGTGCATATGTACCGCTCGCTCGTAGGAGGCACCGCTTCGGCTCCTGCGCCAGCTCCGGTAGCTGCGTAACTCTCCTGGTTCAAACCCCCGATGCACTCGTGTGCATCGGGGGTTTGTTCGTACTACTATAGAAACCACATGGCTGACGAGGCAGCAGCGAAGAAAAAGAAGGACACCGGCGGGTATGCAAAACTCGGTGCAGCGCAGCCCGTTGGGGCGGGAGCTGAACTCGTTACGATTGAGGCGGATCTAACGCGTGGTCTCCACGCGTTTTCTGTTGTTGGTCTTGCGGACAAGGCAGTTGAGGAAGCGCGCGACCGCATCGCCGCGGCAATTCGTCACGCGGGATTTAAATCGCCGAAAGCAACGAATCGCCGTATTGTTCTTTCACTTTCCCCTGCTGACCTCAAGAAGGAGGGTTCGCATTACGATCTTCCACTTGCGCTCTGCTATCTCGCTGCGGCAGGAGACATCGAACTTCCTGAAGACGCGGCACTCTACGCGGGAGAGCTCGCACTCGACGGAACTCTTCGCGCTGTTCGCGGAGTGTTGCCACAAGTGGTTGCAGCAAAACGCGCAGGCATTACGACCGTCTTCGTTCCACCCGCTAATGCACGTGAAGCGCTGCTCGCGCACGGAATGACCATCTACGCGCCGACATCACTCGCAGACGTCGTCGTGCATCTTTCGGGAACAAAGCCGCTTGAGCCGCTAACTGGTGACATCTCTTCAGAACGCACAGCTCCTTCGGTGAATCTTGCGGACATCAAAGGCCAAGAGAGCGCGAAGCGCGCACTTGAGATTGCGGCCGCTGGCCGACACAATCTGGTGCTCTATGGCCCTCCGGGAACAGGGAAGACCATGCTCGCAAAAGCTCTGTCTGGAATTCTTCCGCCTTTAACACAAGATGAAGTACTTGAAGTCACTGCGATACACTCGACCGCAGGAACGCTTCCTGCAGGAGAAGCGATTCTCTACCCGCCGTTTCGTTCGCCGCACCACACAACCTCGCACACTGCGATCGTCGGCGGAGGAACGTATCCACGAGCAGGGGAGGTGACGCTGGCGCACAAAGGCGTTCTCTTCCTAAGACTGGTCTTACAAAGCAGTGTTCCGAGTCCCTATTTTCCCGCGCACGCGCATGGGGGACTTTAACTGTTTTTATTTGTGAGAGGCCTTTTATGTGAGCCAACTCACAATTTGTGGGACGAGAGTTTTGAGAGCCGTCTCTAAATGAGGACTGGTATCATCAAGGAATGACGAAGATAAGACACGACGATTGGTACAGCGCGAATCGCATCTACAAGGAGAAGATATTCTCCTGGATCACCACTTACCAGTCTGTGGTGAACTACATGAAACACCCCAGATACTCTCTAATACTCAAACCCAAGGTCTTAGGGAAGGGGAATGGTACTCGTTACCGCGTTAAAGGAGAGAACTTGAGAGTGTTTCTCGATAAGTTCAACAGAAGTGAACTTCGCTAAAGTTTAGTTGGCCAGTGCGTACCAGATATGCCAGAAAGGACTAGTTCTTGTCTCTGTCGTGTTTAAACACTCTTGTCGTTCGACTGCCTCATCCAGTGAGCCTGTCTCTAGACCACACATCCCCACCTCTACAGCGTAGTGATAGTTCTCTAAACGAACGATTGTAGTACCGAACCAGACGAGAAGAACTGACAGAACAACTACGACTAAGGAAAGAATCTTTTCGCGGCGAGTCATATTACTTATATTCACTTACAAAGTCCTCAAACCCCTGTTTCTGCTGAAGATAGTTTGAGTTCGTTTTGTCTTGAATAGAACTGGTTAGTATTTCTCCCGTGAGAGCATCGTTTAATGTGTAAATCTCATCAACTAGTTTGTTGTTTTGAAGTCCCCACTCCTGTTCGATGTAGAGACAAGTATTTGCTTTGGGGCTGAAGAAGATTTCCTTGAGGAAATGAGTCGTCTGGTAATTGGTATCCGGGTTATAGAAATCTAGAGTCTTTAGTTTTGCTTCAATACTGGTTTGATATCCCTGACATTCTTGTTTCTTTTGAAATAACTCATCTTGAGAAACCGTGGCTACTTTTTCTGTAGCAGAAGTGGTTCGATTTTCGAAGTTGAAGTACAGAGAGGTAAGCAAAAGTAAGGCAAGAGTTCCTATAGCAACATTCTTATACTTCTCTATGGTCATTTTAAAAAGTAATTTATATCTTTTCGGTAAATTGAGGCGAAACGTTTTAACTCTATAACATCCACGCGCTGCTGACCGGACTCCACATTAGAGACGTGAGACTGGGGACGGCCTATCTTTTTGGCCACCTGAGCCTGAGTCAGTCCTGATTCCAAACGAGCGTTCTTGAGCCGGTCTACAAAGACGGCATACTCCTTGGTGTGAACTGACTTCTTCATACCCTAAAGGGTGTATCCAAGAAGTCAATATCCAAATTCTGGATATTGTTATATATTCTTCTACATGGATACCAAACCAGCAGGGAAGGGTTTCACCAAGAAAGAGGGGATCTTAGGGGTCGTGGTCGTTATAATCCTCTGCGTGGTTGCTTCGCAGATGCTGAACTCAACTCCTAGTCCCGTCACTTCGAGTCCAGTGCAACAGAAATCGGAAGAAAACTCGGATGTAGATGCCTACATAGATGCTCAGGCAATCGTAAAGAAAGCACTCAAGTCTCCCTCGACAGCGAAGTTTCCATCATCATCTGAAGCGAAGATAAGTCGTGCTGGGGAGAATATTTTCAACGTGGAATCCTATGTGGACTCTCAAAACAGTTTTGGTGCAATGATCCGTAGCGACTGGTCTGTAATGTTTGAGTATGTGGGAGACCAACTCGATATTTACGCGATAAGCATCGACGGGGAGACGATATACAAGAAGCAGGGGATATAAGGGTTCGTGTGGGTTCCCACGTTCCTCTCCACTACACGAGAGGGGTAAGGTAGGTGGTTTTATATATCTTTCATCGAAACCATGTGGATAGCGTGGCGTTTTTGTTTTAAGCCGTTTTTTCGATAACTAATGTTCCATGTTTTTGGAACTATAGGGACATTTTTTATCTATACCGTCAAGTCAGTGCTTGGTAGGCTGATGTTATGAAAGAGTTTTCCGAAACAGGTGGCGCGATGCTTGTCGAAAGCGAGCGTGCTGACATGTGGCGGCAATTCTTCGACACGATACTGGCCGTGGAGGTTGAGCCAGTTTATAAGGCTAATAAAGAAGATTATGAGCAGCAATCAGTACCTGGTACCGAAAGGTCAACGAGCAGAGTACGACGAGTGGCTTCAGGGGAGAATGGAGAGACTAGAGAAGGCTAATCCTACTTACTACGACCAGATAATGGAGGGTAGATACGGGACTCCGAAGGCTTGGAGATTCGATATTTGGAGAAACAACGTATACGTTCCAATCGAGGAGGAAGACGAGGAGGTCGAAGAAACTGACGATGACGAAGATGTCCCGTTCTAGGGCAGATAGATTCAAGGGACACGACGAGTTCGAGGGGTTCAAGGATAACTATCACAGTGATTTCTGGAAGTACCCGAACGAACTCGAAGAACACTGGTACTACCTCTCCGGTTCCGAGCAGAAGGTTCTCGACTTCATCCTGAGACAGACTTTCGGATTCAGGAAGTCGTCTGACTGGATTTCACTCAGTCAATTCGTTAACGGAGTGGGAGAGAAGAATCACGGGACAGGGCTTTCAATCTCACAGGTCAGGAGGGCTATCACAGGACTGGAAGAGAAGGGATTCATCATCGTCGAGAGACACAAGAATTCCACGAGTAAGTTCTTCCTGACTGGAAAATAGTCGAGAGGTCGTTTCAAAACGAACACGTCTATATTCGTTCTGGAAATACAGAGTGTTCGTCTTGAGTAGGGGAGTGTGTTCATTGAGAACAACACAATAGACAACCCAATAGACAGTAAACAACTTAACAATACCCTCGTTTCTGGAGAAACGAGTTCCTATGTGAGAGAGGAATTCTGGAGCCAGAAATGTTAACAACTATCGTTTACATCGCCAGCACGCTATATACCATCGCGATTATATGGAAATAGCTGTCATGCAATGAATAGCGTCGAGGATCTAAGAGACTACGTTATTGCGGATACGATTCAACAGATTGAATCCATGTCACGGGAGGAACTGGTAAGGACACTAGTGATGATCACTACCAGTCCTCTCGAACAGATGGATGCAAACGAGTTGCTTAAGTTCCGTAAGCAGTACTACAAGTTATGGAAGACGCAATAATTACCAAATACAAGAGAGCAGCAATCTACCTTCGAGTCTCGACAGACGAGCAGGCAAAGGAGGGTCATTACGGACTCAAGGTACAGGAAGACCACACACGAAAATATTGTGAGGATAGGGGATACGCTTTGAATGAGGAGCATGTTTTCGTGGATGACGGATACTCAGGCGGCCTTGAATTCCAGGACAGACCAGCATTCTCTGAGTTGTATCGCGTTGCTCTCAACAAAGAGATAGACGTGGTAGTGGTCGCGAAACAAGACCGAATCGCTAGAGACCTCGAAGTCGCAGTCCTCATCAGAAGAGAACTGCGAAAGATAGGGATTCCTCTGGAGTCGGTTGCAGAACCGTTCGACCAAGCAACTCCGATGGGAAGCACGATGACGAAGATGACTGACCTGTTCGCAGATTTCGAACGTATGGTCATCAGGGAACGAACATACAACGGACGTATTCGTGCTGCGAAAGACGGGAAGTGGGTGACAGGACTTCCTCCTTACGGATACACCATCGTGAAGCAAACAAAGAAACTGGAAATCATCGAACGGGAAGCAGAAGTGGTAAGTCAGTTCTTCCAGTGGCTCGTTTACGAACGATTGAGCCTACATGAAATGGAGCGCCGGGCTAACTCAATGAACCTGCCTGCACCTAAGCATAAAACGATAAGGAAGAGGGTGACGAGCAATCACTGGTACGCGAGGTCAATAGGTCGAATTCTCACAAATGAGATATATGCGGGTAGAGCGTACTTTCGTAAGTACAAGAGACCGTACAACAACCTTACGAGTCTCATTGACCCGAAACTTCTGAGACCAGAGAAGGACTGGATTCCATTTGATGCTCCAGCAATCATTACCTCAGAGATGTTTGAGGCGGCCAAGAAGCAACTCCTCAAGAATAGGGAGGATTCGGAAAGGAATACCCGTCGTTCGTACATGTTCGTAAAACTTCTCTATTGTGGGTACTGCAACTTCAAGTTGTTCAGTGGGTACCAGACTCCTCGTCGGAAAGATGGGGACGAGTCGAGTGGTAAGTACTACAACGGAATCTATCGAGGGAAGAACGCGCTAGGGAACACAAAGAGATGCGAAAGGTGTGACCAGTATGCAGAGTCGAGACTACTTCCAATCTGGGACACCTTGAAGGAAATTCTTCAGAACCCTGAGAATCTCCATGATCCCCTCCGTAGATATCGGTACAAGGAAGAGGATAAGGACACCATTGAAAGGAAAATAAGAGCCCGTGAAAAGGAAATAGAGGTTGTTGAGGGCAAGCAGAAGCGACTTATCACCCTCTACCTCGATGACCAGTTCGGAGATATCAACGACATGAAGAAGCATGACAACACCTTCCGGCAAGAACGAGACCAACTGGAGAGGGAGATTGTGAAACTCAAACAGGGTCTTCTAACAAAAGAAGACGAAGGCAACCGCGAACAGGTTCTACGTTCTCTCTGTTCAAGAGTCAGCACTCGATTGGAGAATGCCACATACGAAGATAAGAAAAATATTCTTCATCTCTTCGTCGAGAGAATCACCCTATATGCGAAGCATAACTATGCAGAAGTAGTATTTAAGTTTCCCACTAGCACAATAGTTTCTGGAACTCAGATAGATGTTCCACAGAAGAACATACCTCTGTTCCTCAACATAAAGACTCTTCCGTATGAGGAGGGAAGACTGAGAATGAGAAAAATAAATCCTAAGTCCTTAACTTCAACGTCATTTGAAATGAAGTAAGTTATGGGGTAGATTGCTAATAACAAACCGACAGTCCACAGGCTCTTTGCTTGCGGACTTTTGGCTTGAGTACAATAGATATGTGCCTAGTGAGGTGAGCGGTGGACCGAGGGGGAATTGCACCCCGGGCCCAGTTTTGGAGACGAGACCTTCGCTTGAACTCGGCCCACTGCTCACCCCGTTAGGGGTGAAACAACAACTACTCGAGGCGGCTTCCACATTGTGGGAGCCGTTTCGTTTACTCTTTAGGAGTCTCGGTAGTTGGAGTTGCAGGGATATATTTCTCGCAGAATGCCTTCAACGATTTCATAATCCCGCGGAACTCTTCTCCGAGATCATCTTCAAGGACGGCACGGTTCATGACTTCCTGAGGGAGGTAGAGGACTACCTTACCTTCAGCAAGTTTTACCGAAGCAACGTCTCCCGGAATCATGGGGGTGTCTGTCTCTTTTGCCTTGTTCTGCTTTTCACCACGAGGCGCTGCAGCACGCGGCGCTGACGCAACTCCTTCACGCTTACGCGGAGTAGCAGTGGTAGGCTCCTTCCATCCAGCGAACTCGGAAAGTTTAAGGAATGCTACCGCCGCCGGCTTCCCGACACGAGGGCTGAGACGGTAGTGATGCATGAACTCGTTAATCAACTCATCTGAGGTGAGGTTGAACGGCTCCGGCATGGTCTTGAAGAGATCCGCGTAGGCAACCTTAAGAATCTCCTGGAGTGCTTTCTGACGCGGTTCTCCACGCAACTGAAGGCTCCGCATCTTCTCTGTGGCCTTCCCGTTCTCATCCAGTACGCCGAGGAACTTGAGAGTTCCCATGGCTAGGGCAGCATCAGAGCCACCGAAGCCATACTGCTCGAAGTAACTCGTGCTTACTTCGTTCAAGGTACGGGTGCTAATAAGTTCGAACACCTTCTCAAGGCGCGGTGCGCTCAGGTACGTCGGTGATGGCTTGCGCACGTTTTTATCAGGTTCGGTCATAACAACAACTACTATGGCTAATACCGAGAAGGATACCTCCCATAAATCTGCTGTCAAGAAGCACCAAAGCAGGGCTTAGATAAGCCGTTTTCTGTATGATGTTTATAACTTGTATAACAAGTACAACTAGTATAATCAGAGAAAAAGGCTAGAAAACGTTGTATTTATTGGCTTTTTTCTTTATGGGAAGTATTTGCGAGACGGCTTTCCTCGACGAATTTCCGGAGTTTGAAATTCGCGCTCTTGAAGCGCTCCGCCAACCGCTCGAGGACCGCGTGGTCACCGTCTCGCGAGCGAAAGCGAGCATCACCTTTCCCGCAGACTGCATGATCGTTGCGGCGATGAATCCAGCTGACACGCTTACCGCGGATTCGGAAGTTGCAGTGCGGGCAGCACTGAAGCAGGCGCGCAAAATTTCTCGCCCCATAGCTGATCGTCTTGATCTCTGGGTTGAGGTTCCGCACATTCCGCACGACCAGCTCTCCTCGCTCGCTGATGGCGAAGCATCAGATACTGTTCGCGAACGTGTTGAGAAAGCACGCTCTCGCGCCCGTTCGCGCAGTAAAAATGACTCTGCGAATGCGCGTCTCTCGCCGCGCGAGCTGGATGAATCATCCGGTTTTACCAACGATGCGAAGCAAACACTCCTCACGGCCGCAAATAAACTCGACCTCTCGCCGCGTTCCTTCCATCGCACCATGCGCGTCGCGCGCACCATCGCTGATCTTTCCGGCTCTGATGAAGTGCTCGCGGTTCATGTGATGGAAGCGCTACAATACCGACCTCGCGGCCTTTTCGGTTTTGAATAGAGAGGCGTGCTAGCATCTCTTGTATGCCAGTCGTACGAATCGAATACGAAAAGTCGGTGAGTGAAGAAGAAATCCGCGCACTCGCGGAACATATGTGTCCGGTGGCCGCAGAAGCTTCGGAGCGACCGCTTGAAGAACAATCCGTGTATGCGCGTCCAAATTACATCAGTGTTGGCGCCGCACTCATCGAACTGTATGTGGACTCTGGGCCACTCGCCATACCTGGAGGAGACAAAGAAAAGATGCTTGCCGTATTTGAAAAGGGAATTAAAGAATTCAGAGAGAAGACGGGATTCTCCACCCCCATAACCGTCTCAATAATCGAAATGAATTGGAAAGTGAAGGTGGGCATTTAGGCAAAGGCCCATGTCTTGCATTGGTTAGTATTTAGTGTCATAACCTCTTCAGACATACGACCTGAGGAGGTATTCATGTCACTGTCTCGTACAGAACTGATCGGAAAACTCATGTGGAACGAGGGCGGATACGGCTTCGGCATTCCTTCGCTCGCGAATTCGATGGCGTGGGGACTTGCGACGACCGGACCGGACCGTCCTGACTTGCCGTCCGTCGTCGCCGTAAGCGGCCCGCCGGAAAAGTATTCCGACGACGAGCTCGCGGAACTCACCGCGTTCTCCGAACGGAGAACCAAGCACTACGACTCGTATTTCAAGCAGCGCCTCGGCGCCAATCTCATCGTCATCGATAAGCTGAGCGACAACTCGTGGCTCCGCAAACGCATGAGCTGGGAATCCGGCCCGATGTACTCGACGACGCTCAAAGATGCGGTCGCCGTGTTTGAAACCGAACAGGTCTGAATACGCTACGCGCCCCGAATATCGGGGCGCGTTCTTTTTGACATAAAACAAATTATGTCGTAATGTCCGAGACGGAACTGCGGTTCTGCGCGTAAGCGCTAACACTAGTAAGGAGTCCCTGAGATGGTTACGACCAGAGGGAGAGTGAGTACGCCGGATTTTATCACCGGCAAAGCAGCCCTGAGCGCATCGTCTATCACGATGCAGGAGTGGCGGATCATCATAGAGAGCGCTGTAGAGCGTCTTTCGATAAATCGTTTCGACGGGTTCGAACGCCCTCGCGACCTGCTTTCTCAAAAGCATGGTTCGCTTGAGCTTCCACGACGCGTCGTACCAAAAAGCGTTGCGACGGCAATGGAATACGAGCTCGATGAGACACTGGGGGCGCAAACGCCGTTCCTGAAACTCCTCGATCTCGAACCAATGCCTTCGCAGAAAACGTGGCCGACACGGCAGGAGAAAGTCTCCGGCTTCGACGGACTCACCGCTCCAGTCGATGAGTCCTGCACCACACGCTCGCTCGTCCTGTCGCGCAAGAAGAAATTCTATGTGCTTTGGGCCGATTGGAAGCGTTGGGTCACCTACGAAGGTGTGTGGAATGACGTTTCCAGCATCTACATCCAAGCGACCAAGATTGGAATCGCCCACACTGAACTTCAGGAAGAGCTGTTCGATTTCTGGATGGCAAACAACCTGAAGCGGAATCCGGGGTACGAAATACTTCTTACCTTGCAGAATGCCGCGGAAGAAACCGAGCGCCGGTCCCTCTCGCGGTATCGGAGCAGTCAGGCGGAGAGCGCTACGATTGCTGGATACGTGAACCGGATCGACATCACAGTCTAAGAAAAACGCCGCCGAGCCAAAGGCTCGGCGGCGATTCCTTTTATCTAGTTAGTGAGGACTGCAGACTTTCATCGTTGCACACCCGGCGAACGGATTCTTCGCGCCACGAACTTCAAAGTGGAGATGGTTACCCGTTGCTGAGCCTGTGCGGCCGACAAGACCGATAGTGTCGCCTGCGGAAACGCCTTGGCCGACCGACGCACGAACCGAGCTCATGTGCGAGTAGAGCGTTTGTGTTCCGTTACTATGCGAGACGACCACATAACTTCCGTAACCGCCGTTCCAGCCACCGCTCTTCGCTACAATCACGGTACCTCCTGCGGCTGCATGGATAGGAGTTCCCGCTGGTGCGCCAATATCGACGCCGTTCCAGCCGTGAACGCCCTGCGTGAGAAGGCCTCCTGGCACCGGATTGCTGTAGTAACCATCTATCTCGGCACCTCCGCCGCCCTTGTATGGATTTTTCGTCGTTGAACCGGTCGATTTCTTAGTGGTCGTAGTTGGCTTTGGTGGAGCCGAAAGTTCGCCGCCGGGGATGATGACCGTCGAACCGACCGCAAGCGCCGTTGATTCGTCGAGACCGTTATAGGAAGCGATATCACCAGCATCTGCGCCATATTTCTTCGCAAGACTCTTGAGCGTTTCGCCCTTAAGCACCTTATGCTGCACTCCCGAGACCGGAAGGATGAGAAGGGTGTCCCCCGGATGAATGTCCTTCGAGCTCTTGAGGTCGTTCGCCCAGAGGATGGTGTTTGGCGTAACCTCGAACATGTCTGCGATCTCGGAAAGAGTATCGCCAGAGCGGACGACGTAAAGAGAAATCTGACCGTTGCCCGTGCGGCTTTCGACGTCGGCAAGGGTTCCCTCGGGGCCGGTATTAGCTATAAGCGCCGAGCCTTCCGTGGTTGGGATGTCGCTCGCTGCCTTAAAAGGATTCGGATCGGGGTTGGTCGCTGGTTCAAGAAGGGCGAGGTTTTCACTATGCAAAATAGGCGGCGTCTGACCTCCTGAAGCGGCTAGGGCGTCGGAAAACGGCCAAAACGCATTCGTCATGCGCGGCCAGAAAAGGAGGGAAGCTACGCTCAAGGCAAGTGTGCAGGCTATGAACACGCCGAGCTTTCCGTATGTGTCCCACTTCGTATGCGAACCTGAAGAAGCGGGGGAATCCGTAAAATGCAAAATAAGGTAGCGGGGGTAATTCTGTCGTGCTTCCGTGTACAAAAATGGCTTACATACGCCATTTCTTGAGTGCCTCCGTGACTGCCAACCAAGGGATTATAGCTGCCCCAGACAGGGGGTCAATGAGGCCATCATGAAGCTGTGGAGAGTAAAAAATGTTGACGATTTTGGCAAAAACAGGAGAAATACCATCTGGTATAGTTCGCAAGTGAATTACCTCGAAGGACTTAATGAGCGGCAGAAGGAGGCGGTACTTTCAACCGAGGGGGCGATTTCGGTACTCGCCGGTGCCGGCTCGGGGAAAACCAAGGTTCTTACGACCCGCATCTACCATTTGATACGACAGGGAGTCCCGCCTGAGCAGATTCTGGCTGTTACCTTCACTAATAAGGCAGCTCGCGAGATGAAAGAGCGTCTTGGACGCATGCTTGGGGAGGAGTTCAAGGTGTATCGCCAAGGACATCTACCTCTCGTCGCTACCTTCCACGGCCTCGGAAAGCATTTGCTCGAGCAGTATGGCTCGGTCATGGGTATCAGCCGCTCGGCAAGCATTCTTGATCGGGATGAGTCGAAAGCTATCGTCCGCGACATATTAAAAGGAATGGATATCGACCCGAAGGAACTTTCACCAGGGTTTGTGCTCGGCGCGATTTCAAAAGCAAAAGGGGATGGGCTCACGCCGGAACGGTTCCGCGAGCAATTCGGGCAGCGGAGTTTCCGCACGCGCGTTGTTTCGGAGGTTTGGCCGCGCTATGAAAAGAAACTACGCGAAGAAAAAGCGCTCGACTTCGACGACCTCATCACACTTCCCGTGACGCTTCTGCGCGATCATCCCGAAGTTCGCGAAGAAGTGCAGAAGCGCTTCTCGCACATTCACGTTGACGAATATCAAGACACAAGCGAGCTCCAAGGAAATCTCGCACGGATGCTCGCAGAAAAACATGGAAATCTTTTTGTCGTCGGCGATATCGATCAGACCATCTATACATGGCGCGGCGCGACTATAGAAAACCTGCTCGCGTTTGATGAAAATCATCCCTCGGCAAAAACTATTGTGCTCGAGCATAACTATCGTTCGACCAAGACCATCGTCGACGCTGCAAATCAGATCATCGAGAAGAACCAGAATCGAAAAGAGAAAACGAGCGTGACCGACAATGCGGAAGGGGAGCGCATTACTCTGTATTCCGGAATGAACGCCGAAGACGAAGCGCGGTATGTCGCGAGGGAAGCGAAGAAACGCTTACGGGACGGCACACCGCCTGAAGAAATATGTGTACTCTTCCGCGCAAACTTTCAATCGCGAGCGCTCGAAGAAGCATTCCTTTCGGAGAGCGTTCCATACAAACTTCTCGGAACGCGATTCTTCGAACGTAAGGAAGTGAAGGACGTCATTTCGTGGACGCGCCTTGCGCTCGATCCCTCGCGTGAAGCAGATCGTATGCGCGCCGTGCAAGCACCGTCGCGCGGCATCGGAAAAGTGACGCTTGGAAAACTTTCGGCAGGGAAGCGCGACGAGTTGCGTGCCGCCGACCGAGTAAAAGTTGAGGTGTTCGAGTCTATTGTTGCGGGGCTTGTAGAGGCCGCAAAGATAGAAATCCCTTCGCAATTTGTGAAGCTTATAATCGAAAAAACTGGCCTAGAATCAGCACTTTTGAAGGAGGGTGAGGAGGGTATGGAGCGTCTCGAGAATATAAAGGAGCTCGCGACATTAGCCAGCCGGTATGACGCATTCGTCGGCGAAGAAGGACTTTTGCAATTCCTTAATGACGCTGCGCTCGCCGGCGATCAAGATGAACTCGACCGCACCGAACAAAAAGGCGTTACGCTCATGACCGTGCATGCAGCAAAAGGACTTGAGTTTGATGTCGTGTTCGTGACCGGACTTGAGGAAGGACTCTTCCCGCACGAGGGGAGAGAAGGAGAAGAACGCGATGAAGAGGAGGAGCGACGCCTCTTCTATGTCGCCGTGACGCGTGCGAAACGAAAGCTCTATCTCACGATGGCTCGTGTGCGCCGTATCTACGGCACCGACTACCTAGCCACTCCATCATCATTCTTAAACGACATCGGCGCGGGACTCGTTGAGCTTGCACCAAACGCGTACGAGCGCAATGAATTTACAATACATATATGATGCGCGCAAAAAAATCACTCGGTCAGAACTTTCTGATGCACCAACAAACAGCAGCACGCATCGCGGACGCCGCTGGCATAACGAAAGATGATCTCGTTCTTGAAATAGGAGCAGGCACTGGAATGCTCACGCGCGAACTTCTTGCACGCGCGAAAAAAGTTATCGCTATCGAAGCAGACCGCGAACTCGTTCCGGTACTACGCGAAACATTTGCTTCCGAAATTGAGAAGGGAAGTTTGGAACTTATCGAAGGAGATGTTCGAACTTTTGACGCAGTAACTCTCGAAGAGTCCTACAAACTTGTAGCGAACATTCCGTACTACATCACGGGAGAAATCATTCGCGCTTTTCTTACCGCCGAACATAAACCGAGCTCGATGACGCTTCTGGTGCAAAAGGAAGTTGCTGAACGCATCGCGCGCAGCAAAAAAGAATCGCTGCTCTCGCTTTCGGTGAAAGCCTACGGAACTCCGCGCATAGAGTTCAAAGTTCCGCGCGGCGCATTTGTGCCCGCGCCCTCGGTCGACTCTGCCGTGCTTTCGATCGTCGACATTCACTCTGCATTCGACACAAAAGAACACGAGAACAAGTTCTGGGAGGTGCTTCATGCGAGCTTTGCACATAAACGAAAGCGGCTCGCGAAAAACCTTGAGGTGCTTAGTTCAAAAGAAGCGATTATGAATGCGTTTGGTACCGTCGAACTCTCGGATTCCGTTCGTTCAGAAGATGTTCCGCTTTCGAAGTGGCGAGCACTCACCCTCGCACTTTTTCCTAATTAAGGAATATACACATGAACAGTGCTTCATCTTCGCGTCCACGCAGACGAAGCGTGCTACTATTTTTATACCTTTACCGTGGCTTTTACTTTTAAAACAGTAAGCATTGTCGGTGCGCTCCTTGTTTCAGCGCTATTCATTGTGAGTGCCTTCCTTCTTTCGAGCTCAAATAACCCGTTTGGCGCAAGCGGCGTTAATGCAGCCTCGACCGAAGAGCTCCTTAAGTCCTTCGCCGCAAAGGATACCGACTCCGACGGTCTTCCCGACTGGGAAGAGCTCCTCTACGGTGCAAGCCCGACCGACGCCCACTCCCTAGATAAGACCCTCACCGACAGCGAGGCAGTAGATAAAGGCGTCGTAAAGCCGAAATTCTCTTCTGCAGCCGTGGCGGCGAGCGCCGTCCTCCCGAGCTCGACCGTCTCCACCGGCCCTGACACCCTTACGGATGAGTTCACCCGAATGCTCTTCATCACCTATCTTGAGCGCCGCGGAGCAAATCAGCCTACCAAAGCAGAAATTGCTGCCTTTGTGGACGCGACGGTCGAACAGTTCGTGGCTGCGCACCCGCTCACCGACACCTACACTGCCTCGAAAATAGTCTCGGGTGGTAGCGGGGTAGCGGCGCTTCGCAGCTACATCGGACACGTCGAAGAGACAGTGGGGGCGAACTCAGTCGCAACCACCAAGAGCGAGCTTGAGTATTACAACGAAGCAACCACCAAGGGAGATGCAGCTGCACTTAAGAAGGTAAAGGAGATCGGCGCAGCCTATACGGCAACAGGGAAGGCGCTTATGCGAGTCACCGTTCCGCAGGAAGCAGCTGCAGCACACCTTAAATTGGCGAACGCGTACATACGCATGGGCACCGTCACGACCGATATGACTTACACCGAGAGCGATCCGATGCGCAGCCTCCTTGGCTTGGGCCGTTATCAGGGCTCCGCCTTTTCCTTTGTGGAAGCACTTTCAGAGCTCAGCGCTGTTTTCTCAAATAACCAAATCACCCTATTGAAGAACGAGTCTGGTTATGAATTCCTAACCGCCGCCTCTCTCGCCGCGCGCGTTGAACAGGAAGCTGCTGACGCAACTAAAAAATAACCATGAAGCACGCACACCCATCTCTTCGACGAAAAGTAGGCGCCCTCCTTCTCGGCTGCACACTTCTCGCCTCAGCATCTATCGCCCTCGTCCCTCAACCTGCGTACGCAGGAGGCCTTCCCGTCATCGACGGAACGAACCTCATTAAGAATGCGATAACGTCTATTAAAACTGCCTTTATTGCCGTTAAGTCCGGCATAACCGCAGCAAACTCAATCAAGGACATGATGAAGGAGTTTGGACTTGACCCCGCAGCGTGGGGAATCGGCAATACGCTCATTCAGAAAATGGTGAACCAGTCGCTTCAGAAGGCGCTTACGGGAAATAACGGCGCTCCTTCGCCAGTGACGAACATCAGCAAGCACATGCTCGATGTCGGTGACAGCGTCGCTGACGACTTCCTCAAGCAGCTTTCAACGAATGGTGCTGTGAAATCGCCCTTCCAGTCGCTTATCGCGCAGTCGGTGCGTGAAGACTACTTCAAGTCGACAGGAAAGGGGGCCTTCTTCGCAAGTAACCCGTACACCCTTTCGAAAGAATGCGAAAGTAAAATAGGAGGAAAGGGACCTGTCAGTCTTGATTGTTTTTTCTCCGCAACACAGAAGCAAGCAAACAACCCTCTGGGAGCAGACTACATAGCAAAACAAGAACTCGGACGCAAAGTTGCCGACGCTCAAAAAGAAGAGGGGGACCTTCTCCAGCAGGGAAATGGTTTCCTTCCGATTCGCACAGGCTGCAAGGATAAGAAGGACCCGAATGGTGCCGTATCACTTTCGGTTGCTGGTGTGTGTCTTGGAAACATCACGACGCCGGGCCACATCCTCGCTGAAACGGTAAACAAAGCGCTTGGTTCCTCGCAGGATCGCATTGTGCAAGCGGATGAATTCAATGAAATCATCGCGAACTTCATCAGCAGCCAACTCTTCGGGAGTGGTGGTCTTCTCGGTCTCGGCGAAAGCGGCTCAGGTGGCAGCGGACGAAGTGCGCTCGGGCAGCAGGCCGATGCAACCGAGGCTGCAAACACCGAGGGAACCGCCGCAAATGCCGCTCTCTCTTTCCTTAAAATAGTCACTGCGCAGCAAGCGCAGTTGAGCGGATACTCCACCAATATAGAGTCCATCCGCGATGCAGCCACCGACGCACAGTCAGCCCTTGTGGCTCTTGGCTCATGCCCGACAAACGCAAACTTCTCCCCTGATGTCACCATCGTCCTTACCGACTACTCGACAGGACGAATTTCTTCTGCAAACACAGCCGTAACTTCGCTCAATGACATAATCTCCTCCCTCCAAAAGGTCGCGCAGGAAAACGATCCAGAAGGATTTGAGGCCGCTCAGAAGAAATATGAGACGATTTTGAAGCAGAGCAGTTTCCCAACCCTCTCCCAAGTTTCCGAAGCCGAGGACGACGCAACGCCGGGGCCGGTCGTTTCGCTCACCACCACCGGAGCGAAGCTGCATCACATACAGGAAGACGGTACGGGCTCGGGCCAATTGAATTCATCAGTAAATCTTGAGGAAGAAACCATACAATCGGTATCAGCAACCATGCTTGCCATCGGAAAACAGGCGCGCGCCGATAAACAGGCTTGCGCGAGCGCGCCATGATCCGTTCGGGATACATCTTTCGCACACTCATAATCGGCACCTTTCTCCTTGCCGCACTTTCTTTTTTCCCAACAACAACCTTTGCCGCGCCGGGAGCGGGTCCGGGGGTTGGTGTATCCGAAACCACAAACGTCCCCGACGTAGCTGGTCCTGCTGCCGACAAACCGAAAACATCTGGAGGCGCCTGCGATCTTCTTGGTGGACATTTTGACTTCGGCGGATGTTTTGCGACCGGTATCGGCATGCTTGTGCTTACGCTCGCGAACTGGCTGCTCGCCATGGCAGGGTACTTTTTCAACTTGGCGATGGTGTACCTCGTATTCGGTTTCCCAAACCTTTTTGGCAACTCTCCGGGAGTGATAGCTGCATGGCAGATACTTCGCGACCTTGGAAACATCTTGCTTCTCTTTGGATTCATCTTCACCGGCGTTGGCATCATCCTCAATCTCCACGACTACAACGCGAAGAAGACGCTTCCGATGCTTATCATCTTCGCGCTTCTTCTTAACTTCAGCCTATTCGTTGCCGAAGCCATAATAGACACGTCAAACGCCTTGAGCTCAGCTGTCTACACGCAAGCCTCTGGGGGAGACGTATGCTCGGGGAAGGTTGTGAGTGATGAGTGCATAAAATCTGGCATCAGCGGCAGGATCCTCCAGTCGACGGGTATCGCAGGATTCCTTGCTACCCCAAACGCCGTTCCGGCTGGTGGATTCTTTGAGGTCGCAGTTGTCTACATCGGCCTCTCTATATTCGTGCTCTGTACCGCGATGGTGCTCTTTGCAGGAACGATTATGCTTCTCATCCGCGCCGTCGTGCTGGTCCTTCTCATGGTGCTCGCGCCGATAGGCTTCGCGGGCATGGCGCTTCCATTTCTGAATAAACAGGCGAATGATTGGTGGCACGCACTCATCAATCAGTCATTCTTTGCGCCGGTATTCCTCATACTTATTTTCGTGAGCCTGAAGATAAGCGATTCATTGCAAACGGTCCTCGGAGGTAGCGGAACCATTTTGGACGCAATTACAACTGGTCAGGCAAATTTCATGGGAGTGTTCGTTATCTTCTTCCTGATGATTGGCTTCATGATCGGTTCCTTGATAATGGCGAAGCAAATTGGCGCGTACGGCGCAGAAACAGCGACTAAGATTGGTGGCGGATTTGCTCTTGGCGGCATGGGCTTTGTTGGTCGCCGCACTATTGGTGCTGGATCTTCAATGCTTGCTAACCGAGTCGCTTCGTCTAGCTTCGGACGTTCGAGGTTTGGACGTTTCACCTATGGAGTGCTCAATAAAGGTGCGACTTCGAGTTTTGATGCACGTGCAGGAAGTGTTGGGAAATTCGTTTCCGGGCAGTCAGGTCTTGATTTAGGAAAAGCTGGAAAGGATGCATCGCATGGCATTCATGGTGTTGAGGAAGCCGCAGTAAAGGCGCGAGTTGAGTATGCAAATAAACTTACGCAAACTGAAGAAGAAAAAGCACAGGAGAAAACTCTCAAGTCTCAGAAGAGTGTTCTAGAGGCTCAAGAAAAAGAGATAAATAAGAAGTGGCAAAATGAGCGCGTACAGCTTGCAAAAGACATCCAAACAGCTCAAGCAGCTGGAAAGACGGGAGACGTCCAGAAGCTCCAAACGCAGATGGCTGCAAAAGAGGCTCAGAAGGATGTGGACCTCCGCAATACAAAAGAAGCTATTGAGAACCTCACCGAAGAACTCAAGACAGTCGACAAGAACACAGGTAAGCGTGCCTATGCACAAAGAATTGAGACTCAAGGAATTTCTTGGCCCTCGGTTGATAAGCACGCTAACCATGAGGCTGCAGCAAAGATACTTAAGGACATAAGTAAGACTGACAACGATCGCCTTGTCGATGCTATTGGGAAAATCCCTGGTGGGGGAGGTGGCGGAGGTGGTAATTCGGGTGGGGGTGGAGGCAAATCTGGTGGGGGAGGTGGCGCAAAGCCCGCGGGAGGTCACTAACGTATGGACCAGACAAATTCAACTACACAATCCGAAATAAGCATTGACGAGGCTGTCGCAACGCTGGTTGGAGGGCTTCCGAAAGCCGTTCGTGATTTCGTCGTTGGCCCACGACGAAACGAGGTTGTTCTTGCTCTTATGCGCAAATATAAAATGCACGCCGATCAAGCGGGTGGGTTTGAACACGCCTTCCTTTTCATGCTTCTCGGCATCACGACTCCTGAAGAGTTCATGGACGAACTCCGAAAGGAGGGTTTCGATGAGCAAACGACTCAAGGAGTCATAAACGACATAAACGAGCAGGTGTTCAAAAAGATACAGGCAACCGAACAAAAGAGCCGAGAAGAAATTCTTCCCGCAGCACGTCCAGCACCTGCCCAAAAAGCCGCGGGACAAAAGTGGGTTCCTGTGGTCCCACCTGCTCCTATCGCGTCAACTCCAACACCAGTTCCTGTAGCCGCGCCTACACCTCAGACATTTGTCGCGCAGGCCCCGAACAACATCGTTCTGCCGGGATCAACCCCTATGCAACCAGCTCCTCAACAGGCAGCCCCTGCTCCGCAGGTGATGCAGCCGGCACCGAGCGTACATATATATATGCAACAACAGCCTGCGCCCGCACCTCAAAATGAGCCTGCAGCAACCTTCGGAACCATGCGCACCATGGCAGAAGATATGAAGGCCATTAAGGCAGGGGAGCATCCAGCTCCGCACATGATTACGCTTCCAGAGTCACACGGAGCTCCGCACGCACAACCAGTTGCGCCAACGCCCGTTCAAACTCCCCAGCCGCAGCAGACATGGACACCACCAACTCCTCCAAAACCGGTCGCTCCTCCGCAGCAATTTGCACGCCCGTACATGCCTTCTGAAATCTCGCGCCGTCCTGCAGCTTCACCTCCACCGCGAGTTGGTAACAACGATCCCTACCGCGAACCTGTTGAGTAGGTTCACAACGCATCGGTTATACTAGTACCGATGGATTATCAGGTACCGCAGTTCATTGAAGTCGAAGACAAGATCTTCGGTCCCTTCACGCTCAAACAGTTCATCTATCTCGCCGGTGGCGCAGGCATTTGCATTGCGATTCTCCTCTATTTCCCACTCGTTATCGCTATAATCCTCGCAACGCCGATAGCGGCCTTTGCCGGCGCGCTCGCGTTTTTCAAGATGAATGGCAAAACCTTCGTCGAAATCCTCGAGTCCGGCTTCAATTACTACGTCGGAAAGCGTCTCTATCTCTGGAAAAAGGAAAAAGATACTGGGGCCCAGCAAGTAGAAGCTCCGGTTGTCGCGCCAGTACGCCCACGGGCCAACCTATCCGAAAATAAACTCCATGAACTCGCGTGGAAACTCGATATTAAGGATCAGGGCGAGCAGTCTCAGAACTAATCATGCCTGACGCAAAACCAACACAAGCGTTCGTGCCCGTTAAGGAAATCCGTAATGGTGTCGTCATTTTGAAAGATGGCGGGTATCGCGGCATCCTCATGTGCTCTTCGCTCAACTTCGCGCTTAAATCAGAAGACGAGCAGCGCGCCATCATCGGCGGCTTCCAAACTTTCCTTAATACGCTCGATTTCTCGGTACAGATAGTCGTGCACTCGCGCAAAATGGATATTCGACCGTATCTCGCACTCCTTAACGAGCGCCTCGACGCGCAGCAATCGGAACTTATGCGCATACAGGTGCGTGAGTACGTGCAATTCATTCAGAGCTTCATGGAGGGAAGCGACATCATGACGAAGGTTTTCTATCTCGTCGTGCCGTATTCACCAGCAATAGCAGGGGAGATGGTGAGTTCGCTTCCCATGCTTGGAAAGAAAAAGACCGCGGGTGAAAGTGAGACGAGCGGCTCTTTCGAGGAATACCGCGTCCAGCTCGAGCAGCGCATGGCACTCGTTGCAGGCGGCATTTCAGCGACCGGTCTTCGCGCCGTACCGCTCGGTACCGAAGAAATCATTGAGTTACTCTATCGCTCGTTCAATTTGAGCGAAAACGAGTCCGCGCCAATCGCAGGTGCCGCACAAGGACGGTAATATACAAGAACTATGGCTCTTCTCGACTTCCTCGCACGAAAGAAAAAAGACGACACCGCAACGGTGGTGCCGGTCTTGCCGAAGGACATTTATGCAGAAGGGCAGCTTAACCTTGCAGATACCATCGCCCCAGCGGCTCTTAAGGTCAGCGCCAAGGAACTACAGCTCGGCGAGAAGATGTCCCGCACGTTCTACACCATTTCCTACCCGCGCTTCCTCACCGATAGCTGGTTCACACCGATCATCAACCTTGCGCGTGTTTTCGACATCGGCATTTTCGTTCATCCCATCGAAACAGGGCAAGCTCTTAGGAATCTCCAGAAGAAAACTGCTGAAGTGCAGAGCCAGATATCTGAACGGGAAGAGAAGGGGTTTGTGCGCGACCCAATGCTCGACACGGCATACCAAGACCTCGAAGGTCTGCGGGACAACCTCCAGCAGGCGCAGGAGAAAATTTTTGATCTCGGTCTCTACATAACCATCTACGGGGAATCGAAAGAGGAACTCGACAAGATAGAAGGGGAGCTCCGCGGCGTCCTCGACGCCAAGCTCGTCTATACCAAACCTGCACTCTTCCAGCAGGAGCAGGGCTTCCGCTCAACGCTTCCACTTGCGAACGACGAGCTCGCCGTAAATTCAAAGATGAATTCCTCGCCTCTTTCTTCCATTTTCCCATTCGTCTCCTTTGACCTCACGAGTGATCACGGCATCCTCTACGGCATTAACCGCCACAATGCTTCATTGATTCTCTTCGACCGTTTTTCGCTTGAAAACTACAACTCGGTCGTCTTTGCAAAATCCGGTTCTGGTAAGTCCTATGCGGTGAAGCTCGAGATCCTACGTTCGCTCATGTTTGATACCGATGTCATCGTCATCGACCCTGAGCGCGAATACGAATACCTTGCGGAAGCCACTGGTGGACGCCTCTTCAATATCTCGCTTTCCTCTGAACACCACATCAACCCATTCGATCTTCCGGTCGTACGCCAAGATGAGAATCCTTCAGACATTCTGCGCTCGAACATCATCACTCTTGTCGGCCTCTTCCGCATCATGCTCGGCGGCCTTTCCCCTGAGGAAGACGCCATCATCGACCGTGCCGTCACAGAAACATACGCGCTTAAGGACATAACGGGGGATGCTGATTTTACGGGCGTCGAGCCGCCACTCCTCTCAGACTTCGAGAGTGTGCTTTCAGGCATGGAGGGCTCCCAGTCCTTGGTGCAACGCCTCAGTAAGTACACACATGGCACATGGTCGGGCTTCATTAATCAGCCGACCAACGTCGATATCAACAAGCAATTCGTCGTGTTCTCCGTACGCGACATGGAAGACGAATTGAAACCTGTCGCGATGTATATCGTTACGCACTTCATCTGGAACGCAGTCCGCCGCGAGCTCAAGAAGCGCCTTCTCGTCATCGATGAGGCGTGGTGGATGATGAAATCAGAAGACACCGCCTCTTTCCTCTACAGCCTCGCGAAACGCGGCCGCAAGTACTACCTCGGCGTTGCCACCATTACGCAGGACGTGGAAGACTTCCTTCGCTCTCCCTACGGCAAGCCGATTCTTACGAACTCCTCCATCCAGCTCCTTCTGAAGCAGTCGCCGACCACGATTGAGGTGCTTAAAGATATTTTCAATCTCACCGATGAAGAGAAATACCTTCTCCTTGAGTCTGGAGTGGGGGAGGGCCTGTTCTTCGCGGGCCTTAAGCACGTCGCTATTAAAATCGTCGCTTCCTACACCGAAGACCAGATCATCACCTCAGACCCGTCTCAGCTCCTCGCTATTAGAAAGGAAAAGCAGCGTCAAGAAAGTACTGAGCGGGTATGAGCACTCGGAGACGGATTGGGAATCTCACCGGAAACCTTCTTCTCACTGTTGCGGGAGCGCTCGACGGAGTACAGTTTCTCGCAACCTTCATCCCCTTTGTTGATGTAGTAGTCTGCTTCCTCATTGGCGCTATCGCTAATTTCCTCTTTTATCTCCTTTGGTTTCCCCTCATCGATCCGAGTATCATATTCGGAAAGAAACAGGCGCCCAGTAAGGAAGTATTCAAGGTTGGGCTCGTAAAGTGGGCCGTAATCGGTGGTACCGCACTTCTCGAACTCATACCGTTTGTTGATATGATTCCTGCGATTACCTTCGGTGTCGCTTCGACCATTTTCTTCGTACGTCTCGAAGACGCAGGAATAATGCCGAAAAGCTTTGCTGACACAATTTCACTTGCAACTTCGGCAAAGAGGCGCCGCGAGGCCCTTAGAGCGGTCATAACAGGAGGCCCTTCGGACGCTCCCGCCTACCAGCGAGCTCAAGAGCGAAGAACCGCACGAACAAGTACTCCTGACCGAAACCAACCCGAAAAAACAGCTGCGTAATTTCCTGTACGCGCTTTTTTGCACGGTATACTATTCTTATGCGCGTTCCGCTATTTCTTGTCGCCCTTACTCTCCTCGTAACGGCTTTTCCTGCTCATGCAGCGAATGAATTCGACCTTTCTGTAAGTCCGCGGTTCTTTGCGCCATACTCGACCATTTCTCTAACCCCCGAAAGTACCCAGATCCCGCTTGAGCTCGCTCGCATCACCACAACCGTAGGAGGGAAGGAGGTCGCCATCACGACTGGCACCGAACCGATTTCAGTCACCCTTGGCGGAGTAGGCGAGGCCACCCCCATTTCAGTAGCTGCAACCATAAATGGAGCTACCTATACGAAAAAGATCGTTCTCACCCCACAAGACGTCTCTCTGGTGGTTGAACCTTCAACCACCGTCCACCCTCTCTACCTCGGTACGGGCTCGATTACGAGCGAATCACGCATCCGCCTCATAGCGCTGGCCGATTTCCGTACAACAGGAGGGAAACGAATCGACCCAACAACGCTTTCCTATCAGTGGAAGGTGGGGGATCAAAATCTCATGGCCGAGTCGGGCATTGGGCGCTCAGCTCTTTCGGTGACTGCGCCGGTGCGCTACCGAGATGCAATTGTTTCGGTCACTATCGTAACACCTGATCAGTCGCTCGTCGGAGGGGCACAGCTCGCCATCGCCCCCGCAGTGCCGCTCCTGCGCATTTATAAGAACGATCCGCTCCTTGGTCCTGATTTCAACACTGCACTTTTCGGAACCGTAGCGATGACCGACTCTGAAGAAACGTTTCGCGTCGTTCCGTACTTCTTCCCGAGCATCCCAACCATCGCGTGGGTAGTGAATAGCGTTGCAAGCGGGGGAGAGAAGGACCTCACCGTGCGACCGACCGGAAACGGCGCTGGTTCAGCAACCATCGGCGTCACGGCAACTCACTCAGCAACCATCCAGAGCGCCTCACAAAACCTTCCGGTGACCTTCGGCGCAGCGAAACCGCTTGGTATATTTGGACTATAACCATGCGAACTCTTCTTTTCATTCTCGCGTTCCTCATTCTTCCGCTCGGCGTCTTTGCTGCGAATGAGGCGACCTTCACCCCGCTCACGCAGATTCCTGCGTTCAAGGAAGTCGTGAATGCGGGCAGCCAAGGTTTCGCGCCGTTCTTCAACTCGCTCTACAAAATTTGCATCGGTATCGCTGCCGCCCTCGCGGTTCTCCAGATCATGCGCGCAGGCATCATGTATCTCGGTCCCGACTCGATTACCGAGAAGAAAGAGGCACGCAGCCTCATTGGATGGTCGATTTTCGGTCTCCTTATCGTGCTCGCACCGACCATTGTATTTAGTGTCATAGACCCCCGAATTCTCGATCTTAAACTCGACCTTGCGCCTATTGTCTCGGGAACAGGAGATGGAGGCCCGAAAACAGGGGACGGTAAGCCGGCTGGTGGAGACGGGGGAACAGGTGGTGGAGATACACCAACGGACACAACACCGGCCGATGAGGGTGGTGAGCCTGCTGGCGACACTCCTGTCTGCGATCCTGATACCGAAGAGCTTGTCTTTAGTACTACTGGCGAGTACTGCGAAAAAATACCGCCGGCTACTAAGAAGTGGGTTGCGTCCCAACTTGGAAGTGTTATTTGGGCCGGCTATGCAGAGTTTGATAAATCAAAAACCGGTGGTTGTGCGTCCGGATTCTTCCAGCACGTATATGTTGCTCCGAAAAATGGCGGAGTTACCTCTGCGCAGCTAGCTGCTTACTGCAACGCAGATACGAAACACGGCGCAAGCACCGATAGTCCTATAAAAACCCTTCAGGGATGCGCTGTGGTCGGAGAAAAAGCCATAGGCGCTCATACCGTTGAGCTCCCAGCACCAGCGTGTGACTACTCGACCGGATTCTCCGAGACGACAGTCACACCAGGTATGGTTAAGTAACTATGAACACACGTCGTATCCTCATCATTGTCGCAAGCATTGTCGTCGGACTCGGCGTACTTGCTGCGGTGTATTTCATCTTCTTCGCTCCTTCTTCGCCGACTCTCACAACCGGTGGAGAGAATCCGTTCGGAAATACGGGAAGTAACGATGTTACGGGAGGGAACACTAATGGGAATACGGACACGGGCATTATTTCGCAGGGAGCAGGGAAGAAGCTCTCCGCTCGCTTTATACAAGTAACGGCTGCGCCGGTCGTTGCTGGTTTCGCTGCAGTATACGTTCCAGCGCCGAAGGCGGGGCAGACAGCGACCACCTCAACCTCAACACCAGCCGGAACTCTCGCGCCGACCGACGACACTGACATTCGCTACATCGACCGCGCGAGCGGTAACGTGTATTCCTACAAATTCCATGCCGACGCCTCGACCCGCCTTTCAAACAAAACAGTTCCGGGGATACAAACGGCTGCGTGGGTCGCTGATGGCTCACTCGCATTTACGCAGTACCTTTCGAAGGACGACGCGGGCGATGAACATATTGAGACTTACGCGCTTCCGGCAAACGGGGAAGGGGGGTATTTCCTCGAGCGCGATCTCGATGAAGTGACCACAAGTGCGTCGAGTACCGTATTTTCACTCGTAAAAAACTCTTCTGGCTCAATAGGAACAACTGCCCGTTCAGACGGTTCGAATGTTAAAACAGCCTTCTCCTCCGTCCTTTCCTCTCTTTCGGTCCGATTCGCAGGAAAGACCTTTGTTGCGACAACGAAAGCTTCTTCCGGTGTTCCGGGCTATTCCTTCCTCGTTGATGCCTCGGGAAACTTCTCACGTCTCCTCGGTCCACTCTCAGGCCTCGCAACCCTTCCGAGTCCTTCGGGCAAATCGGTACTATTTTCCTACACTGATGGAGGAACTCCGCGCCTTGCAGTTCTTTCGGTCGCAACACGCACCATAACCGCGCTTCCAACCCCTACCTTTGCGGAAAAGTGCGTTTGGTCTCCTGACGAAACAAATGTCTTTTGCGCCGTTCCAAAGAAAATTTCCGGAACGCTTCCTGACGATTGGTATCAGGGTGCCGTCCGCTTTGCAGACCGTATCTGGAAGATAGATCTTGTTTCTCGTCTTGCAGTACTTACCATCGACCCATCGAATGTCACGGGAACCGATATTGATGTACAAAACCTTACCTTAGATCCGAAAGCGGACATTCTCGTGTTCATGAATAAGCGAGACAGCTCGCTCTACGCATTCGACCTTTAGCGATCCTCTTCAGCGAGCTCGGGAAGTTTTCCTTGGCGAACGATGAATTCCTGTAAGAGCATCACGATATTGCTGGTGATGAAATAAAGTGCGATTGCGCCAGAGGTATAGGCAACAACACCGATAAGAATCGGGATGATGAAGCGAGCTTGAAGAGCGAGAGCGCGGCCAAATTCAGCCTGCATTGAGGCAGCTGCATCTTTGCTTGGGGCAGGGGGGAGCGGAATAGCGACGTACGCCTGAACAAGCTGCGAGAGACCTGCGATAAGAGCGAGAGCGATGCTCGATGCGGCAACAGGGAAAAGACCGAGGAAGAGCGGGGAGGCGGACGCAGGGAGATGCACGAAGGAGTAGAGGAGGGAAAGGTCAGCCTGCGGAAGAATTTCGGTGCTAAACACCCAATAAAGCGAAATAAGTATTGGAATCTGGATGAGGAGCGTAAGGAAGCTCGCGAGCGGCTTTATTTTGTATTTTTTATAGACGGCAAAAAGTTCACGCGCCTGTTTCTCCTTATCGTCCTTAAGCTCTTCTTGGATTTTCTTAACCTTCGGCTCGATGATTTTCATCATCTTCTGCGTACGGACAGCCGCAAGCGAGAGCGGCATGATGATTATTTTTACGATAAGCGTCGCCACAATGACCGAGAGGCCAATATCCCCTCCCGGCATGATCCCGACGAGAAACACGAGGAGGTTGTAGATCGGAACGTAAAGAAACTGATGGAAAAATTCAATCATGAATTTCTAGTATGCACGAATTTGTGGCAAAAGTCGCCCAAGAAGGGCTCCTAATTCCTCTTTAAGTTCCGAGAAGGCGAGCTTATCGCTGCCAGCACGAGCGTGGACTACGATACCAAGATGGGTAAGGCACCAGGGGCGCATGACCGAGAGTATTCGGCGCTTGAGAAGGTGCCTTTTTACTGAAAGTCGGGCGACCTTTTTTGAAACTATTGCCGCACAGCCCCCCTCTGCCCCAGAAGGGAGGAGGAGTACGGAAAAATGGGCCGTCTCAGCACGTTTTGCGTGCCGGAGAGAGGTAAACGCGCGCCGCGGGAGACGGTGGCGGCGGGGAAGCATGGCTAGACCGTAAGGCTGGCGCGGCCTTTTCGGCGGCGTCGGCGGAGCACGTTCTTACCGTTCGCCGTCTTGCTGCGCGTACGGAAACCGTGAGTCTTTGCTCGTTTTCGCTTTTTTGGCTGGTAGGTTCGCTTTGGCATATATCCACAGGATACTAACAGGTTCTCCACCGTTCTGCAAGAAAAAGCGGCACTTACCCGCTTCAGAAGGGAAGCGTATAATGCTCGAATCTGTCATGAATAAATCCGATCCTCGTGAGTTGTGGGAGTACGTGCTGACGCAGGTCGAATTATCCATTTCTCCAGCAAATTTCAACACATGGTTCAGAGAGAGCTCCATTGTGAAGATAGAGGACGGCATTGTGTACGTTGGCGTACCAAGCCAATTCTTCCGCGACTGGTACCAGAAGAAATTTCACACCCTCCTCCTCAAAATTATTCGTGGAGTTTCGTTTGAGTATCGAAATATTGAGTACCTCATCGTTAAAGACGACCGCCGAAAACCTAAGGAAGTACGCCGCGATAGGCCGAATACTGAACTTCCGCTCGATGAGTTCTACATAAACAAAAGTGACAATCTTAACCCTCGCTACACCTTCGACACCTTCGTCATCGGTGCTTTCAATGAGCTCGCGCACACTGCGGCTCAGGCGGCCATAAAGCGCCCCGGAATCACCTACAACCCGCTTTTCATCTATGGAGAGACGGGAAGAGGGAAGACGCACCTCATTCAGGCAATAGGAAACCATTTCAAGAAAATGTATCCGAACCGAAAAGTGTTCTATCTCACCTCGGAGCGTTTTGGAAACGACTATACCGACTCGATTCAGGCCGGTACGGCAAATCGTTTCAAGGAAAAATACCGCCAGTACGATCTTTTGATCATGGACGATGTGCAATTCCTCACTAAGCGCGAAAAAACACAGGAAGAACTCTTCCACCTTTTCAATTCGCTTCACGACAACAATAAGCAGATTATTTTCTCCTCAGATCGTCCTCCGCAGGCTATTCCTGATATCGCCGATCGCCTTCGTGGCCGCTTCTCGAGTGGTATGACCGTCGATATCGGCGAGCCAGACACGGAATCACGTATCGCTATTGTCCGTAAAAAGGCCGCTCATCATGGCATCCACCTTGATGATTCGGTTATTGAATACATCGCGACCTCAGTTTCAGGCTCTATTCGTGAGCTTGAGGGTGTGATTAATAGCGTTGTCTGCCATACGCAAGTAAAGGGGATCCCTCCTGATCTTGCTGAGGTACGTCAGTCACTCAGAACCTTCTCACGCCCAACAAAAACAGTATCGGTTAAGCATGTGGTCTCTAAAGTTGCTGAGTTCTACGGTATCGATGAGGAAAGTATCTACGAGAAGACTCGTAGAAGGGAGGTAGTGCGCCCACGCCAAGTCATTATGTACCTTCTCCGTGAGGACTTTTCAGTTTCGTATCCAACTATTGGTAGCAAGCTTGGTGGGCGCGACCACACTACCGTTATTCACTCCTGCGAGAAAGTGAAGCGTGAAGTTATTGAAGATGCGGAGCTCGCGAAAGAGATCTCCGATATCCGCGGACTGTTGGTATAGCTGTGGAAAAGATATGAAAAACTTCCGTAAAACTATGGGGATGGAGTTGGGGAAAAGGATCGGTTATACCCAGTCATGCACTACTCCAGTAGTTATCCCCACTTCCTGTGCCAAGAATATACACAGCTTCTTAGCTACTCCTTCACGAAAAAACGTTGTATTTACTAGCTCGAATACGATATCCCCGTATCCACACGCCTTATAATCCTTGTATGGTCATTTCTCTAGAAAAAAAAGAATTAGGAGATGCAGTTTCTCGAGTTAGTCGATTTGCACAACGAACAGCGACCTCACTTCCTGTTCTAGGAGGCATCGTCATACTTGCTGGCGATGACGGAATAAAGCTTCGAGCAACAAATCTTGAAACAGGTATTGATATAAAAATCACCGGAACAATCAAAGATGCCGGTGTAGTGGTTCTTCCCGCACAAGTTCTAAAAGAGACGAGCGCCTCCTTTACTGGGGCTGGCGCAGTGACCATTGAGCATGCGGGAGAAACCGCCGTTATTTCAACTTCAGGTGCCAAAAGCACTCTTCGCACCCTCCCTTATGAAGATTTCCCCACACTACCAATTCCTGAAGGTTCGAAAGCTAAATTCGCAATTGCAGGTAGCATTCTTAAGTCGCTGATTCTCTCCGTCGCGCCCTGTGCGTCCGTCTCAACTATCCGTCCAGAGCTCGCAAGCATCTTCATTAAAGCCGAAGGAGGAGTGATTACCTCGGCAGCCACTGACTCTTTCCGTCTTATTGAAAAGAAAGTGACGAGCTCTGGTTCAATACCGCCGTTTACTATGCTTATTCCCGCTAAAAATGCCGTAGAGCTGGCGCAAACCATTCCTGACGACGAAGTTACCGTTCTGGTTGATGAACATCAATGTGCGGTCATGTGGAAGGACGGAGTGATTACCAGTCGTCTCGTGACCGTCTCCTATCCGGACTATCAGCAAATCATTCCGAAGACATTTGTTTCGGAGGCAACCCTTCTTCGTAAGGACTTCGATCCAGCACTTCGTCTTACCTCAGTCTTCTCAGACTCCTTTCAGAAAGTGAAGCTTAAATTCGATGCTGCAGGGAAGAGAGTGGTGCTTGATGCACGTAATGCTGATGTTGGTACCACAGCGGAGTCTATCCCCGCAGCGATCAATGGAGAGTCTATTGAGCTTGCGTTCAATTACCGCTACCTTCAGGCTCCTCTTTCTCTTTTTACAACGGAAAACATTTCTCTTTCGGCGAGTGGAATCGGTCGCGCGCTAGTGATGCGTGGAGTAGGGGATAGTTCACTCTTATATCTTGTGATGCCGATGAATCAGTAGTTTGTATGGAGTTAGAGAAAGAAATTCAACAAATAAAAGAAAGGAACCAGCGTGTATCGCTCGATAAGGCTTGGGAGACGAGTTTATTCCGCAAACTCCTGGTTGCTGTGACTACATACGTAACGGCAGTAATCGCACTCCTAGTCATACAAGCGCCAAATGCCTACCTAGGAGCTGTCATTCCTACTCTTGGTTTCCTACTCTCGACGCTAACATTTCCGACTTTGAAAGAGTGGTGGATTAAGAAGTACTTGAGGTAATTACTGTCCGGTGTATCCGGGGTTTGCTCCCATCCACTGTTGAACTGGATATTCCCAATAGGAGTACTGCGGGTCTCCCCATGATGCGCCGCCGGAAAGAGGATCGCTCTTGTTTACGAAGTGGAGAATTTCATGGGATACACCACTTCCATCGAGATAGATACCGCGGAGAATTCCCGGAGCGCCATCCGGTATACCTCGTGGTTCACCAAAGAATTCCTTAGGAAGTTTCGCAAGCGCTTGCTCCATAAATGCGTGCCACATAGGTGCGACAATATATCCTGCAATTTCCTTCACCATCGGACTTGCGTCATTGTTGCCAGCCCATACACCTACCACAAGATTTGGAGTGTAGCCGACCGTCCATGCGTCTTTGTAATCATTTGTCGTACCAGTCTTTGCAGCAACGTCGTATCCAGCGAAGTGGAGCGGGTTTTCAGGAGGGTATTCAGGGAAGCGAGCCTCGTTGTTGGAGAGCATCGAAGAAATATCATGCGCGACACCCGGATCAAGCACGAGCTGCGGCTTTTCTTCAAACTTTTCGAGCGTTTTACCCTCCGCGTCCTTAACTTCAAGGAATCCAGTTATTGGGTTAAGTGTTCCGTTGTTTGCAAAAGCGCCATACGCATTCGTAAGCTCAAGGAGGTGGACTTCTGCGGCGCCAAGTGCGAGGGAGAGACCGTAATGGTTCGGGTCACCAAGTGTTGTGATTCCCATGCGTGTCGCGAGATCAATGACGTTCTTGATGCCAGCGAGGTACATGACTTTCACCGCGGGAACGTTGATGGATTGCGCGAGTGCAGTCGTGAACGTCATTGGGCCACGGAATTTATTGTCGTAGTCACTCGGCGCGTAGCACGGAGGGTTGCTGTTGTAGTTATCGCTTGCGCTGCAGGCTGTCGAGAATTGTGTCGGGAGATCGAAAATTGCGGTCTCAGGAGTATAGCCCTTCGCGAGAGCTGCGGCGTATACGAAAGGCTTGAAGGAAGAACCGGGCTGGCGGCTTGCGAGTGACGCATTGTAATTGCCGTCTATTTCAGGATCGAAATAATTCCTTGAGCCGACCATAGCGAGTATCTGGCCCGTTTTGGGATCGATAGCAACGAGCGCCGCATTCGAAGCATTAAATTTCTTTGTGTTTTCGGCAGCATACTGCGCTACAGTCGTTTCTGCCGCATGCTGGAGATCAGCATCAAGCGTCGTAATGACCGAAAGTCCCATAGTGGCAACCGAAGGTCCATATTTTTCTTCAAGCTGCTGCTCAATATAGAAGACAAAGTGTGGAGCAATAATGGAACCCGACGACCGTTGACCAAAGGTAACAGTTTCTTTCTTCGACTCCTCGTACTGGGTGTCCGAGATATAGCCAAGCTCATGCATACGGGAAAGCACCATTTTCTGGCGGTTATCGAGTGACTTTCGATTGTTTCCATAAGGAGAGTAGTAGGTTGGGGCTTGTGGAATTGCCGCAAGATAAGCTGCCTCAGCAATAGATACGTCTGATGCTGACTTTCCGAAGAATGCACGGCTAGTCGCTTCGACGCCGTAGAGTGTGCCACCATACGATGTGTCGTTTAGGTAGAACTCCAGGATCTGGTCCTTGCTGTAGCGCTGCTCAAGCTTGCTCGCAAGAATCCACTCCTGCACCTTGCGAACGATACTTTTCTCACCGGTCAAAAGCGTATTTTTCACGACTTGTTGGGTGATGGTCGAACCACCTTGTGCAAACGATGCACTGAAAATATCTTTGTACACCGAGCGGATGATGCCGGTGATACTTACACCGCCATGGTTATAGAAATCAGCGTCCTCAATAGAAATAGTCGCCTTCTGAATGAATGGGGAAATGCTTGAGAGGGGAATGCTGGTGCGGTGGACGTCCGGATTGAGATCGTAGAGAACTGTCTTTCCGGTTCGGTCGAATATTTTGGTTGATTGGGAAACACGTCGTGCCCCGAACGAGTCGAGATCGGGTGTCGGCGTGAGTGCGATCCAGAGTATGGTCGCGGCCATTACGCACAGTACGATGCCCGCGAAAACATACAGGCGTCGGGTTATCGGATGCGGATTATGAAGAGAATGCCGCTTCGGGCGTGGCATGGAATGCATCCTAGCATATGTAGCAAAAGAAAAAGCTCGGCGCAACGGGCCGAGCTTTTTCGTTACCCAATCTATTCTTCTTCGTCGTCTAAACCGGTGGCGAAATCGTCTTCTTCATCGGTTTCATCATCACCCACTACCGCTTCGTCCTCTAATTCACCCTTATTCCCATCAAGCTCACGTTCATCGTCCATGATTCAAAACAGTCTTTAAAGATAATGTCGCTTCGGCACGCGAAGCACCTCCATTTCACCAGAAATGTTGTTCTTTGCAAGCTCCGATTTTCACGGTTGCTGTGGATAGCGGTGGGCAAGGGCGGTTATGCCGACGGCGATTGCATCGAGCTCGTCATCAAGACGTTTTCTTGGCGTCAGCGCTACGAGCTTAGGTACCATACTCGCTATCGCTTTCTTATCAGCGCGACCGCTTCCCGTAACGGCAAGCTTTACGGTCCCCGGAGAAAATTCCCGTACGATAAGACCCGCTTCGCCCGCTGCTGAAAGCGCGGCGCCACGTGCCTCTGCGACACCAAGTGCTGTTTTTTTGTTCACGCTGAAAAACAACGATTCGAGCGCAAACACCTCAGGTGTGTGCTCGTCGATAGCGTTTTTTATTGCAGCGCTCACAAATGCAAGACGGTCTTCTTTGTTTCCTTTCGGAGGTAGTACGCAATCGCTCCACACAACCGTTGGTCTTGAAGGGTCTCCTTCAACAACCGCGATACCCATCCGGTCGTAACCAGGATCAATCGCTAGTATTCTCATAGCCGCGCGCGTTCGTGAATATTTCTTGAATATCGTCTTGTTCATCGAGTGCTTCGAGCACCAGACCTAGTTTTTCCTCACTCTCGCCTTCGACGTCCATGAGAGGTTCGTTTGCGAGGTAGCGTCCATCCGGTGTTTTTGTAAATGCCCACGCCGCGCTTCCGGGCGCACCAAGTTCATATCCATTTTTTAAGAGGAGATGCTTTATCTCCTGCACGGTGCGGTTGGTGTTGTCGGTAACGGCAACGCCGATAATCGCGATGCCGGCGGGGCCGTAGAATTCGTACGAAACTTGTGCGAGATCACCTTCATCCTTGCTAGTACCTTTTGCTATTGCGCGGTCAATGTTGTCTTTCGGCATGTTGGCCGCCTTAGCGCGCCCGATGACCGCCGCAAGAGCAGGGGAGGAGAGGCTGCCGCCAACCTTCCTGCTCTCCATGGTTATTTCTCGTGCGAATTTCGAGAAAGTGCGGCTCTTTGCGGCGTCCGTCACCGCTTTTGCTCGCTTTATCTGCGCCCATTTAGAATGTCCCGCCATGTATCGGCACTATACCAAAATCTAATCGCGCACGGTCACCGGCGTGCCGAGCGGCGTCCATTCGTATAGCTTCTTCGCCGTTTCAAGCGGCACATTCACGCAACCGTGGGACCACTGCTTTCCGAATTGCGTATGCCAGTACGCACCGTGTATCGCACCACCTTCATTAGTGAAATAGAGATTCCACGGCACGCCGGGCAAATCGTAGTACTGGTTGCTGATGCCGGGCAGCGGGCCCTGCATGTAGCGGCTCGGCGTTTTGCGATATACGACAAACAAGCCGCGTGGCGTCGGGGTGAGATCAAGACCGGTCGATATCGGCGTCTCAAGGAAAAGCTCGGCGCCGTCATAGGCATAGAGCGTTTGATCCGAACGGTCGACGAGAATGCGTTTGGTTGTCGATGCTACGCCCGGCTCAGGAAGTTCTTCAGTGGCAACTGCAAAGAATGGTTGCACAAGATCAGCGGCGACATACCATGGACCGGCGATCCGCTCCGGATAGCGGAGCCACTCACTAAATGAAATCTGGTACCACGTCCGACCCGTTGTATCGGTTACGGTAGTCGAGGACACTGGAAGCACAATGCCCGTGCGCAGCTGCATAACGACAGGGGCCGTGCTGGTTGGCGCCCCACGAACACGCACACAGGATCCTTCGTGCTCCGCCCCACAGCCATCAACAACCTCGACGAAGTCAGAGAGAACGGGTTGGGGCGCCGCAGGGAAGAGTTCAGAAACGAGTGACACGAACGGATTGCGCGCGTCCGTCTCCGATCTCGAAAGAGAAAGAAAAAGGAGGCCGAAAACGACCATCACAAGGAGTACGAACGCGAGGAAATAGGGAAGCAGGTTCTTCTTCACACTACATAGTCTAGACTATCGAACATGAAAGAAAGAAGCTTTTCATACGGCTACACTACATACTGAATTCATGAAGCTCTTCTACCCGCTCCTTCTCACGTTTGTGTTTGCGTTCGTAGCAGGAACCGCTTTTGGCGAGTATCTGGCTATTTCTCAAGGGAAAATAGTGGTTGAGGGAGCGTCAGTTCAAAACGGGGCTACAGCACTTCCGACTTCGGCGCCGAGCGTAAGCGCAACTCCAGTTGCTACCCCAACCTCACCATCTGTAACGCCATCTGCTCCCGCAAAAACAACGACAAACAAAACATCAACTCCTTCCGGAATTACGAAATCAACTGTTGCTGCACACAGTACCAGTGCGAGCTGCTGGACTATCGTGAGTGGGAATGTGTATGACCTCACCAGCTGGATCAACCAGCACCCCGGCGGATCTTCTGCAATACGAAGCATGTGCGGGCGAGACGGAACGGAAGACTTTCTTGATCAGCATGGTGGTGATCGTCGTGCGACTGCAGAGCTCGCTTCGTTCAAGATAGGTGCGCTTACGAATTAACGTATGGCTGCACTCCACGTCTTTTCAGTGATCGGTGCGGCAATTGCGGTTGTTCTCGCGGATGAGCAGGGCATCGAGTGGTTTCTCGGAAAGAAGCGAACGCTCGAAGAGCGAAGTGTCCGATGGTCACATATTTTCGTGAGCATCGGACTTGCAGCAGCATTGCTTACGGGCGGACTAATGTTTATCGACCGTGCAGAGTATCTCATCCATAATCCCGCGTTCCTTCTTAAGATGGATTTCGTTCTTGCGCTCGTGGTGAACGGGTTTTTTATCGAACGTATTTCATCGCTCGCAACGAAGTATTCGTTTTCAGAACTTACGCGCGAAGAAAAGACGAAAGCGCTCGTAAGCGGTGCGGTCTCAATGGCAGGGTGGGTGGGAGCAGCGCTCCTCGGGCTTCTTTTGGTATACGGCTAAGAGGCAAGGTACTCCTTTCCTTTTTCAGTAAGTATGCGTCCACGTGGACCGCGCTCAATGAACCCAAGGCGAAGTAGGTACGGCTCGTACACATTCTCAACCGTGTCAGGGTCTTCGTGGAGCGCTGAAGCAAGGGCGCGGACACCTGCAGGTCCACCCTTAAAGCTCGTTGCGAGTGTATCAAGGTAGCGGATATCGTCTTTGGTAAGACCAAACGCATCGACGCCGAAGAGTTCGAATGCTTCTTCGACTGTTTCAGGCACAAGATCCTTCTCGTGGACTTCTGCGTAATCGCGTACGCGTTTTAGGAGTGCGTTCGCGACGCGCGGCGTCGCGCGGCTTCTCGCGGCGACCATCTCAACGACATCTTTTTGGGGCGAGAGCCCGAGCAGGGAAGCGGAGCGCTTGATGATGGAGCGAAGATCTTCGTCGGTATAGAAATCGAGCTGATACACACCGCCACCAAAGCGAGAACGAAGCGGCCCTGAGATTTGTGCCATACGGGTCGTTGCGCCAACGAGCGTGAAGGGTGGAAGCGAAAGTTCGACCGTGCGCGCGGAAGGTCCTTTGCCAAGAATAATGTCGAGCGATCCTGATTCGAGTGCGGGGTAGAGAAGCTCTTCGACTTTTGTTCCGAGCCGGTGAATTTCATCTATAAAAAGGACGGAGCCTGGCTCGAGGTTCGTAAGTATCGCGGCGAGGTCACCCGCGCGCTCAATGGCGACTCCTGAAGTAGTTTTGAGTGGAGATCCAAGGGTTTTTGCGACGAGAAAGGCGAGGGTCGTCTTACCAACTCCCGGTGGCCCGTAAAAAAGGATATGTTCGGGCATGGAATTACGCTTTTTTGCCGCATCAAGACCGATGCGAACGTTCGCTTTAACGTGCCCTTGGCCTACATACTCGTCCCAGAGGGAAGGGCGCAGTGCCGCATCAAGCGTTTGGTCGAAGGAGCGGGGTTCTGAGGGGCCACTTGACATAAAAATGGGGTATGCTAGGATTATATCACACGAGCAAGGGCTCGTTTTTTGTTCCCTTCCTTCCTATAACCCTCTAGGCAAAGCTTGACGGCTTCGGGCGTTTTCCCAAGGACTATCTGGTACCCGCCTTGTGCGGGCTCGCTGGGTGTCTCCTCAGGCATCTCGTTCACCTTGTACTTGTACAAGGAGTGCCTGGAGGGTTATGGGTGGGAACAAACAAAACCGCGCACGGAGTTCCGTGCGCGGTTTTGCGTTTCTTATGCTGCCTCCCGCGACCCTTCCACAGTATCTTTCTGCTGGTCGATGATAGCGTACGCGCTCTCAATTTTTTGTAATAGGCGTTTTTGGAGGAAGGCGAGATCATCTCGCACGAGAGCGTGTGGTTTGTAGTTCTCGGGCTTATAAAACAACGCATGATTTTTATTTTCCTCGTCAAACAAGGGACTTCCAGTATGCTTCACTAAAGCTCCAAGAAACCGCTTTCCTTGTGGGCCAGAAATTCGTTCTTTCAGCAAACTTAGTTTGTTACGAAATTCATCAAAACCAAGCTGAGTCATTTTCCGCATCTCCTCCTCAGCTAGAGGCACAACGGCATCCTGCGGCTTTTCAAATAATCCACGGAAAGCAAACTCAGTATCAAAGTATGCAACTCGTTCATCTTCGTAGCGTATATTGTGTAGAACGCCGTCTGGGTGGTAGAGCTCTTTGGTGGAGGAGTGGTCAACATCGCCAAGAACAGCAAGGAGTGCCACCTCCGCTTCAACCTCAGGCAAGAGGGTCTCTTTCTTTATTTTTTCTAGATCAAGCTCTTTAGAAACGTACTCGCCCGATGGGGCTTTCACCACGTCAGAAATATTCACAAGACCTTTTAAAAGTCCCGCGAGAAATTGCTGTGTTTGCGGATGTTTATGTTCGCTCATCTGGTGCCAGCGGTTACCGACCTCATCGGTATATATGTTGCGTCTATACAGACTAGTTCCTGCAAACCGCAGTTCTTGAGGACCAATTTCAGAAATTGTTGTCGGGTCAGCTGCTTTTCGCGTCTCACGCACTAACGTGAGGTCTGCTTCGGTCGGTGTGAATGTACGTTTTTCAGCGCTCATTTCTTTCTAGTCGCGTGGGAGATCCACCGTACGTGTTACTTCTTCGAGGGTGGTGCGACCAGCGAGTACTTTAAGCACCGCGTCCTGCGCCATGGTGGGGTAGCCCTGACGGATAACGTTCTTGGCAATGTCGCCCTCAGACGGATTATCGCGGAGGAAGGTGCCGAGCTCGTCGTCCATGAATATGGCTTCGTGCACACCGAGCCGTCCTTTATATCCGGTTGAGCCGTCGTCGCTCGGAACTGCGTCATAGACCGTATCAAACGACGCAGGGATGAGTGATTTATCGGTAAGCGTTGAAAGGACCTTCTCCATAAGCTTCTTTTCGGCGTCAGTCGCGGGACGCGCTTTTTTCGTCGAGTCGTCGAGTGTGCGAAGGAGGCGCTGCGCCATGGCGACCGTAACTGCGGACGCAAAGAGCTTCGGATCGACTTTGAGGTCGACAAGGCGAGGGAAGGTGCCGGCTGCGTTGTTGGTGTGGAGCGTTGAGAACACGAAGTGTCCGGTGAGCGCAGCTTGTATCGCTGTTTCCGCGACTTCTGCATCGCGGATTTCTCCGACGAGAATGACGTCAGGGTCTTGGCGGAGCACGGAGCGAAGTCCGGAAGCGAAGGTGTAGTCTTTGCCGTTCGTCTGCGTCTGCACGATTCCTTCGAGGTGATATTCAATCGGATCTTCAATCGTGACGATTTTCACGTCCGGCGTATGCATCTCGCGAAGGAAGGTATAGAGCGTCGTCGTTTTACCGGAGCCGGTTGGACCGGTGGTGAGCAACATGCCGTTCGGGCGCTTTATTTCCTCGCGCAAACGCGCGAGCAGTTTCGGGTTCACGCCAGCGTCTTCGAACGTTCGCTGTATGGAATTCGGATCGAGAATACGAAGCACCACCGACTCGCCATAATTCCCCGGAATGACCGAGGTGCGTATCTCAACCGCCTTTCCGTTCACCGCAACGCTGAAGCGGCCGTCTTGCGCGCGGTTTGTAACGTTGAGCTTCAATCCGGAAAGAAGCTTCACGCGCGAGTTGAGGAAGTGGTATCCCTTCGGCTCGAACATGAACACGTCGGTCAAAAGACCGTCGAGGCGCAAACGCAGACGCACCTGCGTTTCCTCCGGCTCCATGTGTATGTCGGACGCTTTGAGCACGAATGCTGCCGCGAGCACTTCCTCGAACACACGAGAGATTTGCACGCCTTTCTTTTGCTCGACGATAGACGCGAGGTGGTCCGTGAGCGCCTTCACACTCGTGAGTTGCGCTGAAAGGGTATCGAGCTGTGCGCCAGAAATGTCGAACGTGCCGGCAGTGCTTTCATGCGCAAGAGAAAGATCCTTATAACGCGCGAGTGCGCGATCGATACTCTTTTGCGACACCATGAACTGCTGGACGCGCAATCCCATTTCTTCGAGCCCGCTAATGATGGGAGGGAGTGCAGGGTTGTTCGGGTTCCTCACCGCGACGGAGACATTCTTCGAAACCTTATCGAACGCGACCGCTTCCGCTTCACGCGCTTTTTCTTCAGGTATGAGTCGGAGCGCGTCGCCGTTTATCGAGGCGAGGGAAAGGTCGGCGTACACAAGGCCGTATTTCTCGGAAAGGATACGAGCAAGATCCTCTTCTTCTTGCTCGCGCATCGAGGCGAGCTTCGCGTCTTGCGCGTCGGAGTCGAAATGAGCGGGCATACAGCCATGATAACGCTTAGAAGCCTCGCTTGGTAGAATGCGTAGATGGAGAAACACCTCGCCAACCTCGAGATGCTGCAGGAAGAGGCAGCAGCATTCGCCCAGAAGCTTTCGCCGAAAACGGAGGGGGCGACCCTCGTCACGCTCATCGGTGAGCTTGGTGCGGGGAAAACATCCTTTGTGCAGGGACTTGCTCGCGCGCTTGCCATTGAGGACGCGGTGACGAGTCCGACGTTCGTGCTCGAGAAAGTCTATGCAACAGGGAAGGGGCCATATGCGCGCCTCGCGCATATCGATGCGTATCGGCTTAAAGGAGGAAAGGATCTTCCGGCGCTCGGTTTTGACGAGCTGCTGAAGGATCCAGCAACACTCGTATGCCTCGAGTGGCCGGAGCTCGTTGCAGACGGACTACCGAACGCCGATCACGCAATTTCGCTTCGGGTTGAAGGAGAGGGACGTATCATTTCTTATGCCTAAACGAACCATCAACCGCTCGAAGAAGCAGCTCGTCCTTCTCGACGCGCATGCAATCATCCATCGCGCGTATCACGCGCTTCCTGACTTCACGTCGCCTACCGGCGAACCAACCGGAGCCCTCTACGGCCTCTCGTCGATGCTGCTGCGTATCGTCGCTGACCTCGAACCCGATTACATCGCAGCGTGCTATGACCTTCCGAAGCCGACGATTCGCCACGAAGTGTATGCGGACTATAAAGGTACGCGCGCAAAGACAGACGAACTTCTCATCGCGCAGTTGAAGCGCTCACGCGATGTGTTCAAAGCGTTCCAGATTCCTATGTACGACCGCGAAGGATTTGAAGCGGACGACATTCTCGGCACGGTCGCTGAGCTCATGAAAAATGAGGAAGGACTCGAAGTCATCATTGCGTCGGGTGATATGGATACCATGCAGCTCGCCGAGGGCGATCGCGTGAAGGTGTACACCCTTAAGAAGGGAATCAATGACACCATCCTCTACGACGCAAAGGCCATCGAGGAGCGCTACGGATTCCCGGCTAACCTCATTGCGGACTACAAGGGCTTGCGCGGTGATCCGTCCGACAACATCAAGGGGGTACCGGGCATCGGCGAAAAGACGGCGACGGAACTCATCAAGAACTTCGGCACCATTGAGGATATGTATAAGACGCTCGCGAAGAGCGATAAAAAATTCATCGAAGTCGGTATTAAGCCGCGCATCGTCGAACTCTTAAAGACGCATGAAGAGGATGCGCGTTTTTCGAAGCATCTCGCGACCATTCGGACGGACGCGCCCATCGCGTTCTCACTTGAAGACTCCCAGTGGAAGGACGGTAAGCAGCTTCCGACCATCCTTAATCTCTTTGATGAGCTCGGATTCCGCTCGCTGCGCGCACGTGCAAAATCAGTACTCGGTCATGAGGGTGACGACGCAGACGAAGAAATCGAAGACGAGATAGACGAGGAGTCGGTTGACCCTATTCGTCTCGACGAAGCGAAGGTAATGCTCTGGCTTGTGGCGTCTGATTTCACGAATCCTTCGCTCGAGGACGTACTCGCATTCACGAAGAAGACCAAGTTCGATGATGCCTACGTGGAGCTGGAGCGACTCATTAAGGAAACAGGTAAGCTTTCCTTTGTGTATGACAGCATCGAGAAGCCGCTCGTGCCAATTCTCCGCGAGATGGAAACGCACGGCGTTCTCATCGACAAGAAGGCACTCGCTGAGCTTGCAAAGAAATATCACGCCGAGCTTTCAATAATTGAAAAGCGCATCCATAAGCATGCGGGGAAGGAGTTCAACGTCGGTTCGCCTAAGCAGCTTGCGGAAGTTCTCTTCGATGACCTTGAACTTGTTGCGAAGGGACAGAAGAAAACCTCGACCGGTCAGCGCTCGACGCGCGAGAGCGAGCTCGAGAAAATCCGCGATCTCCATCCCATCGTGGAAGATATCCTTGAATATCGGGAAATACAGAAGCTGTTGGGCACCTACATCGATGCGATTCCGCCGCTTATGGACAAGGAGGGGCGCATCCATCCGCATTTCATACAGACGGGCGCGGTGACTGGACGCATGGCGACCACGAATCCGAGCGTACAAAACATTCCGATTCGAAGCGATCGCGGGAAAGCTATTCGCAATGCGTTTGTCGCACCGAAAGGCTCGGTATTAATTGCACTCGATTATTCGCAAATCGAGCTACGTCTCGCGGCCATCCTTTCCGGCGATGAGAAGCTCTGCGACATTTTTCGCTCGGGACGCGATGTTCATAAGGAAGTCGCGGCCGCAGTATTCAAGGTAGAGCCCGATAAGGTCGACTACGAAATGCGTCGACGCGCGAAGATAATCAACTTCGGTATTCTCTACGGGATGGGCGTAAATTCGCTCCGTGCTTCGCTTGGTTCCTCAACCGCGGAAGCGCATAAGTTCTACGATGATTACTTTGGCACCTTCACCACACTTTCCGCGTATCTCGAGAGCACGAAGGGCTTCGCACGTAAGCACGGCTACACAGAAACCATCTTCGGCCGACGCCGCCAGTTCCCAGAAATGAAATCGTCACTCCCATATGTTCGGGCGCAGGCAGAACGCATGGCTATTAACGCACCGCTTCAAGGAACGCAGTCCGACATCATTAAGCTCGCGATGGTGCGCATCGAAGAAATGCTCAGGAAAGAGGGCGTCCGCGAGAAAGTGCACCTTTTGCTCCAAGTTCACGACGAACTAGTCTTCGAGGTGGAGGAGTCTATTGTGGGCAGTATCGCGCCTAAGATAAAGGAGGTAATGGAATCTATCCTTCCCCTCGAGGAGGCGCACAATGTGCCAGTCATAGCCGAGGGCAAGACGGGGAAGAACTGGGGACAACTAGATGCTTTACAAGACCAAACAAAGTTGGTATAATAGAAGGGTTCAAGGGAGGACAGAATGATCTCACCTGCTCGTTCTTCGGAACAGAACGTTCCGAAACCGAAAAAGCTTTCACCGGGTCTCGTGGCAGTAGGCGTGATTCTGTACTGTGCGCTCATGTGGGCGCTCGTACTGAAGCCACTCCTCAACTGATCCACGAATCGCGTGTGACTAGGGCGCTCCGCAAGGAGCGCCCTTAGCTTTTTTGGTCTAGAATACAAGCGTGATTTACCTCTTTACGGGTTCTGACTCAGGGAAGGTGCGCGCAAAGGCGTTCGCATGGGTCGCTGCGGCCCGTGCGAAAGCTCCTGACGCTCCGTACCTTCGCATTCCGGCGGACGATCTTTCGGAAGCGGTCCTCAACGAAGCACTCTCATCGCGCGGACTCTTCCACGCGAAGTCTCTCGTTCTGCTTGATGATCCGTTTGCTCTAAGCGAAGCAGGCGAGCTTGTGCTCGAGCGTCTCGGAGAACTTAAGGATTCAGAAAATGTTGTTGCAATTCTTGCACCGAAACTCCTCGCTGCGCGTGCGAAGAAAATCGAAGCGAAAGCAGAAAAGGTTTTCACGGTCGATGCAAAAGAAAAACCGGCAGCGCGTGGTTTTAATGGTGCGCTCGTAAACGCGCTCGCATCAAAGGATGCGCTCGCGCTCTGGAAGGAGATCGTAAAAGCAGAGCGGCAGGGAGATGCTCCCGAAATGCTGCATGGTCTTCTTCACTGGAAGGCGAGGGACATGATGCAGAAAGGAGGGAAGGGGTGGACGAAGGAGGAGACGAGGGTGTTATCGAGGGATTTGATTGAGTTGTTGAGTGACTCAAGGAGTGGAGAGCTCCCACTGAAGGAGAGTTTGGAGAGGTGGGCTCTAAATTTGAGTTGATATGTTGGACCCCGATATAGTTAAAGCCCTTGCAAGCGGGTTGGCAGCCGCAGTCCTTACATACTTTTTCGCCAAACGAAGATATAAGTTCGAGAAACTTTACGAAAAACAACTTCTGCATATTGAAGATGTTTTCGAAAAAGTTATCGATTTGGAAGACAGTCTAAGGAAGTACATTGCAACGAAAGGTTCAATGTTTGGCGGAGATCGCCTAGAGGAAAAGAAAAAAGAGGTTCAGATGCTTCTAAATCAACTTTATGCCCTAAGATCTTTTTTCTTAAAAAAAGAGATTCTATTTAATCAAGGCTCCTCGGAAGCAATTCAAAATTTTATTGACGCTTCCATTCGCGTGTTAAGTAATTTAGTAAGTTCAAACTTTTCGGAGCAGCTGGCGGATGGAAAAATATCTTATGATCAATGGTATAAGGCTTACGAAATTTCGGAAGATGAATTAAAAAAAGCCAAAGAGGAATTAAGGAAGAATTTTAGAGAAATACTAGAAAATCAGAGTTAATTCATGTGGTCACGGTTTGCGGCTAGATTGCTCCATGTCTTCGCAATCTAGCTCGCAACCCCGACCCGGGCTCGCCGTCGCTAAGGCGACATGGCTCCGCCTCGCACAAAGCGAAAAATCCTGACGCAGGTCAGGATTTTCGTCTTTGTGCGCCCACCTGGGCTCGAACCAGGGACCCACTCCTTAAAAGGGAGTTGCTCTACCGACTGAGCTATGGGCGCGAAGTGAGGCAGATAGAATGCCCGAAGGCACTCTGTCTCGCCGAACGAGCGGCCATATGGGCATTTCCATATGGGCGCGTGCTTGGATACTAGCAAAAAGATAGCGTAATTTCTAATGAGTGGACAAAATGCGGCGCTGGCGTAATGTGCCTCTTAGGCAAGAAAAGGAGACAGTAATGCTTGCTCGCAAGCCGTTCAAGAAAGTTTCGGATCATAACTGGGTCGCTGGGATACTCGGCGGCATCGCTTATACGTTCGGACTTCCGGTGCTTCTGCTCCGGATAGCGTTCATCTTCTTTGTGTTCATCCTCTCGACTCCGTACACGAATTACATCGGCTCTACGCTATTCGCGCTCTATATCCTGATCTGGATATTTGGCGCGCGCTGGGACTTCGATCCGACGGATTACGAAGAACGGACCTCATGAAGAGGCTCAACGTCAGAAAACCCGCGCCAGTGGCGCGGGTTTTGTCTTTTAGTAGGCGAAGACGTCGACCGTCTTACCGTTCTGGTCGATGAGGCGGATGGTCTCGTGCGCGGAGCGCCAGAGCTCCTTGCTCTTTCCGAGGAAGACGCGCCACGCAGTACCGTAGAATTTGCTTTCGTTCTGGTGGGCGCTCACGCAACCGTTGTAATTAAGGTAATCCTGCACGAGGTTTCGACATTCGCTTGAGGCACCCTTCGGAACTTCCGTGGTGAGTGTGCAGCGACGAAGTGTCTTCAGGTAGTCGTAGCACTGATCAGCACGCGGCGTGTCGTTGCCTTCGTAATATTTGAATTCATCCGCAGGTGCAGGGCAGCTTTGCGAAAGGGAAGGATTGAAATCTTGGAACTCCTCAAGGTACCCGCTGCAGATATTTTCCTTGAAGGATTCGCCGATAGGGGAGGAGCCGGTTTCGATGATAGCGGAATCCCCCGGCGTGAGGACGATAGGCGCGTCGTTATTGATGTGGCCGGTGCGCGCGGTCTTCGCTCCATGTCCTATGGTTGCGGAGAGGTTGCTCGCTGCAGATTCAAGTTTCCAGCCACTAATGTTCACGTCGGTGTCTGCGCTCGAAGAAAGACGGATGGTGACGTATTCCTTCTTACGATCAGTTTCCGATGGGCCGCTTGTACTGTGGTCGATGGTTACGAGGCCGCGGTAGGGCGAGGACTCTCCCCACGTCTTAAGATCAGCGACCTGTTTCTTCAGCTCTTCGAGATTCTGTTCCGCGCCCTTCAATTGCGAGCCGATGCTGCCTTTCGGCGCATCTCCTTGCGTGCGCGCAGTGCCGTACGCGGTCGCGTTCACGCCAGAGGTCGTGATGGGGTAGAGATAGGGGCCTGCAAATGAGATCGGACGATCAGGGCCGCCGGTCGCGACCCACACAATGAAGATAAAGAGGAAAACACCGAGGAAAAAAAGAATGTCGCTCTGCATGCGCTAATGATACCAGCTACGGTTTCATTCGTTCGAGTTCTTCAGCAACTACACGTGCGTCGCTCCACTCAAGCTTTTTTCCGCCAGCCTGCATGATGTACGGGTCGGTTCCTTTACCGGTGATGAGCACGGCATCCCCCGGCTGCGCGAGTATGAGCGCTTCACGAATAGCTTCGCGGCGATCCATGATGACTTTTGGCGTTCGTTTCATTCCCGCAGCCATTTCGTCGACGATTTTCTTCGGATCTTCGTCGTATGGATCTTCGTCGGTGAGAATCACATGCGCGCACGCTTCATCCGCGATGCGGCCCATGTCAGGACGCTTCCATGTGTCGCGTCCGCCGCCGGTGTTGCCAAGCACGCAAATCTTTCGCTTGTCTTTGAATGCGTCGTAGAGCGCGGAAAGGGAATCGGGCGTGTGCGCATAATCGACAACGGCGAGGAAGTCTTGTCCGCGATCGATGCGCTCAGCGCGCCCGGGGATGCGTGCATGAGCTGCAAGTGTTTCTGCTCCTTCTGAAAGAGGAACGCCGAGGAATTCCGCTGCTTTAAGCGTTGCAATCGCGTTCAAGAGCGAGAATTTTCCGGGGTGCTTAAGGGAGACGCTCATGCCCGCGAACTCAAACGAGATTCCGGACTCGTTGCTGCGCACGTTCTGCGCATTCGCGAATGAGAAGTCTATCTTCTGCTCGACCGGAAGTTCGAGGAATCGCTTCCCGTACTCATCATCAGCATTTGCGATGATGGCACGTGGGCGCTTCGGTGAACGTGCAAGTTCCTTCCCGAGCGAAAACTTGGCCCCAAAGTATTTCTCCATGCTGCCGTGCGACTCGATGTGTTCCTTCTGAAGATTTGTGAACACGAGCGCGTTGAGATAGGTAAAGCTGTGGCGGTACTGGAGCGCGCTCTCGCTGGTGAGCTCAATCACGACGTGGGTCGATCCGGAGTCGAGTGCGTCGCGGAGGAATTTCTGGAGGAACCCGCGCCCCGGAAGCGTCATTTTGTAGAGATTCGGGCGCGATTCGCCGTTTATTGAGAAGCGGATGGTGCTTGAGAGCACGACCTTGTAGCCATGCGCCTCAAGGACGGCCGTGAGCATTTCGCAGACGGATGATTTTCCTTTCGTGCCCGTAACGCCGATGACGGTGAGCTTCTTCCCTGGGAAGCCGTAGACAAGTGCGGAGCCGAACGCCCAGAGATAGTGATACGGAGAAAGAAGCGCTCGATACATCGAGCGGGGAAGCAGGCGAGCGATGACGGGCTTGAGCGCACCCATATTAATGAGCGGCGAGCGCCGCTTTGAAGCGCGCATCGGTGCCGGTGGTCTCCATAGGAATTTTCGTAAGCGCAGTGCGCGCTTCGCGTTCGGTGTAACCAAGAGCGACCAGCATGTCGAACACCTCGTCATCTCCGCTCACCGGAGCCCTGCCCTCGCTACCGATTTTCTCTGCGAGCTCAACGACGAGCTTCTCTGCCGCTTTCTTTCCGAGGCCGACGACGCGCGTGAGGTAATTCACATCACGGCGTCCGATGGCGCCTTCAAGAGATTCGCGCGGCGCACGGCGTAGGAGGGAAATGGCGGTCTTAGGGCCAACGCCGGGGACCAGTAGGGCAAGCTCGAAAAAGCGACGGTCAGCTTCTTCGCTAAAGCCGTAGAGCTCGGCCCCATCCTGCTTGAATGCGAGATAGGTGAGGAGACGGACCTCGGAGCTTGGAACAAGGGCTTCGTGGGTGGCCATACAGACTTTGACCCCCCAGCCGTTCACGTCGATAACCGCGCCGTCAGCCTCAACATTCAACACTTTTCCTCTAATTTCACGGATCATTAGACGTATAGTAGCAAATATTGCGTAAAGGACGCCGGTAGCGTATATTCGAGTTCACATGGCAATCACCAAGAACGCGAAGAAAGCTCACCGCGCCTCTCTCACGAAGCGTGTTTTCAACATTCGCCGCAAGCGCGCCCTCAGTTCGGCCGTAAAGGATGTCCGCAAGGAGATGAGCGCAGAAGCCCTCTCGAAGGCCTATCAGGCAATCGATAAGGCGGCAAAGCGCGGAGTCATCAAGAAGAACACGGCGAACCGCAAGAAGGCTCGCCTCGCAAAGGCACTCGCCGGAGCGAAGAAATAAAAAAGAAAACCCGATGCTCTGCATCGGGTTTTTATTTTTCAAGCTAGTTAAGCAAGAAGATCGCTAAGGTGTTTTCGTGCACGTTCTGCGGCGCACTCCAATCGCACGGGATTTTGTTCGAACCCCGTGAGGTCGTCATCGGTCCATACAATTGCGTAGCGGCAATCCTCCTGCGAGCGAAGATACGCAAGACTCGATTGGAATCGAGTGTCCATCGTCGCAAACGCATCGCGTACACTCGGCGGGAGTGAAGCTACAAGAATCGAGCGCAGGAGTGAACGAGGCAGCGAAGACTTCAGTTCCGGCGAACAGTTTGCAAGAACAAGCAAGTCTGTTGGGCGAAACCGTTCAATCACTTCCTGTGCAGGAAAGGGAAGGGCGCCAGCACCATCGATGTATGAGTTACCATCGACCACAACGTTGCCGTGAGAGAGCCATGGCGCTGCGAGTGAGGCTTGAACTGCTTGCACAACATCTGGTTGCGCGAGCTTTGCATCAAGAAAGATACCCTCGCCAGTGCGTCTGCAGGTCACGCCTGTGTAAAGCGCGGAGCGAGAGCGAGACAGTGCTTCCTGACTAAGACGCACTCCTCGAGCTGTTTCTCCGCGGAATACACTCCCTAGATAGTCGATGTCCATCGGGCGCTCAGCGCCAAAGCTTCTTCTAAAAGAGAGAAATTCCGGTGTCGCACACTCGTTCCAGTAGATGGTAAGACCGCGTTCAATGTCATTTGCGACGAAGTACGCAGCAACGGGAGCACCAGTCGATATTCCAACGACCGTGTCGAAGACATTGCTTAGTCCATGCTGGTGGAGAGCGATTGTCTGACCTCCTCCATACACTCCACGCATAACTCCACTTAAAATGAGGAGCGCGGGTCGAATTTCTTCATGCGCAGGATCTTTTTCGCGCAACAACTTCTGTTTGAGGTGTAAGCGCTCAAGCACCTCCCTCGATCCTTCAAAGATCATGGCGACTCCTCCTTATGTCAGGTAGTCGTTCTTGAAAGTACCGATCTATTTAACTCAAGTCAATTCTTGGCAAGATACGCAAGCCAGTATTGTCGTTTGTACTTACGCCCAGCGACCGTTGCGTAGTGTTCGATCCTTTCAAGGTCGATGAAAGAAAAGTGGTCACCGTATGTTTTTGTGAAGGATTCTTTGGTAAATACCTTTTCCGTAACGCCGAGGTCAGGGTGTATGTAGGTGTCCTCATCGGGGCCGGGGAAGCGGGCGATGAGTTCTTTGGCGTGTTTGTCAGCTTCCTTTGAAAGCGCTCGAACGAGAAGAATCCCATTTGGTTTTAAGACGCGATGGGTTTCTGCGAGATAGACCGCGCGTTCGCTGTCCGAAAGGGAATTGGAAGAAGTGATGTCGAGAATGATATCGATAGATGCGTCAGGGAGTGCGAATTGTTCACCGATGCTGCGTTTCTCGTACGTAATCGAAAGTCCAGCGTCGCTCGCGAAGGAGCGAGCGTAGGAAAGCGCCGTATCTGAGATTTCATATCCGATGGCCTTTGCGCCGCGTTCCGCGAAGTAAAAAGCGTTCCTCCCAGTACCGGAACCTAAATCAAGAATCGTAACGCGGTCGAAATCGAATTCACGATCAATTTGGCGCTCACGCTTCTTGTACCACTTCGCGAAGCGCACGACATCGGCATGCGGAACATTGCTCGGCGAGAGCATCTTTTTTGAGCGGTATTCGCGTTCCCAAACTTTTTCTTGCATGGTGCTCTCGGCAGGAATCGAACCTGCATTTGCTCCTTCGGAGGGAGCTGTCCTATCCATTGAACGACGGGAGCTGGAGGAGTTATAGCATTTTTTACGGTAGGAACCGGCGATTACGCCTTTCGGTCACGAATATTTTGTTTGCCGACGCAAACAAAATTTCTCGACCCCGGCTCGCGGTTCGGCCTGCTGGCCGAACATCGCTGCGCCTTTCGATTCCTAACGGAAAGCGTGCAGACGCTTTCCTCCGGGAGCACAAAAGCAGAAAGCCTGCCGAAGGGCAGGCGTTTCTGTCTTTTGTGCTCCCGGTAGGAATCGAACCTACATTACATCCTCCGCAAGGATGCGTCCTATCCATTGAACGACGGGAGCGTGAAAATGACTGTACCGTCTCAATACGCGATTCGCAAGACGCGCCCCTTTTTCTTTACTTTCTTAAGTTTAGAAATTGGAAGTACTCTTGGGTGCAGCTAAAGACGAAGAAGACCGACCACCTCTTCCATAAGGGAAGGGTGGTGATGATTTCCTTCGGGAACGTGCTCGCTGATGTAGTCGTAGATTTCGAGCGGGTCGTAGCCGACGATAGGCATGGTTATGTGCGGAGAGAGCATATGATTCGTCTTTATAGAAATAGTGGGAGGAATCGTGCTGTCGACGTACTCGAGAATAGAAAATGAACGCATGTTCTTGAAGAGATACAGACTTGAATCGATAGCGACACCCTCTCGCGTCACTGCGAAGCGGTGTATTTCCGGACGACGAGCGGCGGCGAGCGCGAGCGCGCCGGTACCGGCGGCTATTACGAGCGCGAGAAGGATATTGTTGAAAAGGATAGAAACGATAACGACGGCGGTCGCAATAATGCCAAGCGCCCAGTACCAATCGGCGCCTTTTTCTTCGTGAACGTATTCTTTCGCTTCCCAAGCGAATACTGCGAACGGCGGCATACCTTTCGTATGATACCACCAGTGCATAGCACTCTTTAGCGGAGGAGGTGAGATTCCTATTTAAATTGTTTTCCCCGATGCACCGCGGAGGAGGTGAGATTCGAACTCACGGTGGGTTGCCCCACTCCTGTTTTCAAGACAGGTGCGATAGACCACTCTGCCACTCCTCCGCGCTGAATCGGGATTAATTCGACATAGTCGCGCTCCGCGCTCGTTGTCTCATTGAACAATACAAGTGCGATAGACCACTCTGCCACTCCTCCCGTATGAATGAATCTATTCTGTCGGAGATGATTCTGCAACCAAGTGGTGTAGGATGCCTGTATGCGATATCTTGGGATTGATTTTGGTAGCAGAAAAGTTGGACTCGCACTCTCAGACGAAGCGGGGACGATGGGTTTTCCGCACGCCATAGTCCCAAACGACGGACGACTTATCGACGAAGTCACGCGAATCATAGCCGAGAAGAACGTTGATCATGTTGTCATGGGAGACTCGCGTGACTTCTCCGGAAAGGATAATCCGGTTGCGCACGCGGCCCGCGCATTCGCACAGCTGCTTGAGCAGAGGACTGGGCGTACGGTCGACTTTGAGCCGGAAGCGCTTACGACGCAGGAAGCAAGCCGCACCATAGAAGGGGAGCGCCGCGGTGACCTTGGACATGTTGACGCAGCCGCCGCAGCCCTTATTCTTACGAGCTATCTCTCCCACCATGGAAAAAATTAGCATTACTGATGTCAGTAAGGTCGAAGTAAGTCTCGGTACGGTTCGTGCAGCCGAGCGTGTTCTAGAAACGGATAAGCTCCTCAAGCTCTCCGTCGATTTCGGTGAGGAAACAGGTCCGCGCACGATTGTTTCAGGTATCGCCGCTTACGTTCCTGAGCCCGAATGGCTCGTCGGAAAGCAGTTTACGTTCGTTACGAATCTCGAGCCACGTACTATTAAAGGTATCGAGAGTAATGGCATGCTCTTTGCGGCAGGCGAGGGCGATTCATTTGCGTTCCTCTCGCCGCATCGAGAGGTTCCGTCCGGCACCAAGACTCACTAATTCATAGATTCAGTATTGGGAGACCCTGCCTGCAAGGTATACTCATACGCATGGATAGTTCATTTGCTCGGTTCGCTCGCGTCGTTTTCCCCCCACCCAATTTCCTCGGTTTTCCGACGGCGGGCATCGATATTTCAACCAGCGGGATAAAAATCGCACGCCTTAAAGAGACACTGCATGGTCTTGAGCTCGAAGCCTTCGGCGAAGAGCCGCTTAACCTCGGTGCGGTTACTGATGGCGAGATTACTGACCAGTCCGCGGTTGTCGCGGCCATAAAAAAGCTCGCAAAAACGCATCACGTACACACGGTCAACATCGCACTGCCTGAGGCGCGCGGATATTTATTTGAAACCGATGTCGAAGGCGATTCGCCTGCAGCCCGCCGCTCGGCCGTCGAGTCACGCATCGACGAGCTCGTACCGCTTCCACCCGCGGAAGTCGTATTCGACGTTGTTTCGGAAGAAAAGACGGAAAAGGGAACGCACGTAATCGGCATTGGCTACGCGCGCCGCGTTATTGATACGACACTCGCGGTGCTTGAAGATGCTGGACTGCGCGTCCGTTCCATTGAAAGTGAGAATTTCGCGCTCCCGCGCGCGCTTCTTTCGCACGACAGTACAGAAACCGTTCTCATTATCGATATTGGCAAGACAACGTCCAAACTCCTTGTGGTCTCCGGCCGCGTACCGCGCTTTGCGACGACGCTTACCATTGGCGGACATGCGCTCACGCTCGCTGTCCAAAAACATTTCGGTGTAACCGAAGAGGAGGCAAAGAAGGTGAAAGCAGAGAAGGGTATCGCTCCGTCTGCGGGGAATGAAGAATATCTTTCCGCGATGCTCTCGACGGTGTCGGTGCTGAGGGAAGAAATCGGTCGACGTATCGATTATTGGCAGACGCACGTCGGCGAGAAACAGGAGGATCTCATCAAGCGAGTCATTCTTGTCGGCGGTAATGCAACGGTGCGCGGACTTCCGGAGTATCTGCAGTCAACCCTTAAACTTCCGGTCGAAGAGGGTAATGTATTCATAAATATGGCAAAACGAGACGACTGGCTCCCGCCGATGGACTACACCGCATCGCTCGCCTACGGGACCGCGATAGGTCTTGCTCTACGCGAATATAATTCTTAGATATGTCGCATCAGCTTACCAACCTCCTTCCACGTGATCGCCGACGCGCATTCAGAAGCGAATATTTCATTCGTCTCGTTACGGTAATCATTGCGCTCCTTGGTGCGCTCCTTGTGCTGCACGCCGTGATGCTCATACCATCCTATGCGTTCCTTTCGCAGCAGGTCGACGAGCGCGACCACCAGTTACAGACACTTTCCTCGCACCTAGACTCAACGGAGGAACGAGAAACGAGCGCGCGTCTCGCAGCACTCGCGACTGATACCAAATATCTTGCACGTCTCGGCTCAACCCCTACCGCAAGTGCGGCGATACGCGCGGTGCTCGCAGTGACACCAAACGGCATCACGCTTTCCGGCCTTACCTTTGCACCACCGAAGGCCGGAGCCCTTGGTCGTATGGTACTCACCGGTTCTGCGTCGACGCGCGAAGCGTTGCGGGCTTATCAGGCGGCGCTTGCTGCGCTGCCGTTCGTCGATAATGCGGATCTGCCCATAGCTGCGTTCGCAAAAGATTCCGACATTCCGTTTACGATAACGCTTACGGGATCACTAACGCCATGACACGCTCCGCGCTCATTCATCTTGTAATCACAACCCTGATCGTTTGCGCGATCGGTGCGGGCTATTTCTTTTGGTACCGTTCGGTTATTGGATTGAGCGAGCGCGCAGCAACGCTCACGCAGAGCGTCAGTGAGAAGAACGATGAGGTGGCACGCATTGCCGTTGCTCGTGCCGCCTTCGCGTCAGTCGTAAGCAATGAAGACGCTATCAACTCATACTTTGTCTCGCAGACGGGTATCGTTGCCTTCCTCGAGGAACTGCAGGCGAAAGGCAAGCCTTTCGGTGCCTCAGTCGATGTTGTGTCTGTTTCTGCAGATAACGCAACGAAGCCGCCGCATCTTACGATTGCGCTCAAGATAGATGGAAGTTTTGACGCAGTAATGCGCACCGTGGGCGCGCTCGAATACGCACCGCGCGATCTTGTGGTGAACGATCTTACGCTCACCAGTTCCATGGGAGAGAAGGGGACGACGTGGACAGCAACGGGAGCAATTACTGTCGGAACACGCGCACCACAAACAGCTTCGACGACAAAACCATGACTCTACCTTTTCTTTCAAAACTAAAACTCAGTTCGTTCTCCTACGGTGAATACATACATCCACTGCGTGATTGGTTCGTTCTTCTTATCGTAAGCGCGGTTCTTCTCGTCGCGAGTGTCGGATGGAATGTCTGGCTGTTTTACCGCGTCCTTAACGGAGAGTCGCTCGGTTCCGCGACAGCCTCGACGACCCCTTTATTTGATACTGCCTCGCTTTCAGCCGCACAGACGGTCTTTGATGCACGAGCGGTAGAGGAAGAACGCTATAAAAAGGAGTATCGGTTTATTGACCCGTCGCGGTGATGCGCTAGGCTTTAGGAGCCCCTGTAGTTAAATGGATATAACTGCGGACTTCTAAGCCGCTATTCTAGGTTCGATTCCTAGCGGGGGCACATGGGACATGAGCACTTTGCCTGCGCAAAGGGCTCTTGCCCATGTGCGGCCGGAGCGATGTTTTGCCAGCAGGCAAAACCGCGAGGTGGGGTCGCGGAATTTCCGAGCGTCGGCGAGGAAATATCCGTGACACAAGCGAAAGCGAGCGGTGGGCATGTGGCGGAATTGGTATACGCGTACGTCTCAGAAGCGTATGGAGCAATCCTTGGGAGTTCGAGTCTCCCCATGCCCACAAAAGAGGGAAGCGCCGCAGCTTTGCTGCGGCGCTTTTCGTTAGTCGATGGCGGCGAGCTCGTCTGCTTCTTGCAGATGGCTCTTGATCTCATTCTTGGTGTACCAGCCGGCGAGCCAGAGCAGTGTCTGGCAGGCAGCGAGTCGCTGCATTGTCTTCTGCTCGCGAGACGGATCAGGCGCGTATTGTTCGACCGCGTCGAGCATGTAGTGCGCGTGTCCGAGCATTTGGTGATGGAAGCCGGTCATATTCGGACTGAACCGTCTGTTCGGATCCATCGCGTGCTTCGGAATATGTTCGCGTTCAAGACGCTCCCGATACATGCGTGCGACGGCAAGGATCTTTTCTGGTGTCATGAGACCCTCCTTTCTGCGAGAACCTTAGCATCACCAAGACGTGAGGACAATAAACGCGCTCGTCGAGTCGGCTGCTACAATGCTCTGTATGGGTATTGAATCTGGAAAAATTGTTGCGCGCATAGGCGCTGGGCCGAATCATTCTCCTGACAAACAGCCTAAAAAAAAGGCGAAGGCAGAAAAGGGACCAAAGACGCCTGAGCAACTCGCCAGAGAACTCAACGTTGCTCTCACGCGATACGCAAGTGCCGTGCTTCGCGGCGATCGTTCCGTGTGGGCCGGCTTACATGCTGGAGTCGAGAAGATCATCACGAAAGGAATGGCGCGCAAGTCCATAAACTCGAAGGAGGTGCTTACGGCGGCAGCGAATCGGAACAAGAAACGCAAGGAGGCAGCGCAAGCAGTCGGCGCCAAGAAGACGGACCTATACGCAACGAGCGAAAAGTTCGACTCAGAATTTAACGCTGACATACAACAACTACGCGAGGATTATGAAGAAACCTCCGAAGGAGTTTCGGATCTTGTGGAGCGCCTACGACTCTACGATTTCGATGTGGTCGAAAATCAGCTGGAACGTCTTTTCCCCGAAAAAGCAGCGATATTTAGTCACGAAATCGAAAGGTTCAATGAGGCACTCGAGGCACTAGACCCCGAGCATATCCGTGCTCATGCGCCCCGAAAGGGAGAGGTAGACGTCGAGAGCGAGTATTTCGATGGTCAGGCCGCCGTTCTCCTCAGAACATTTAACGAACTTCAAGAATATTTTGAATCAGAACGAAAGATACTTGATCGCGACGTACGCGAATCCCCAGCATCACGCACGCCACACAATGCTCGAACAAAATCAGCGCAACGACTACGAGAGCAAAAAATGGAGGGCGCCTTGATTCTCGATCCAACCCTCAATGAACTCGCCGGAATTAAGAAGTTTTTCGAACGCATTGCGCTCGAGATTGGTCTTCTTAATAGGTATGCGGTTGATTTAACTGCAACGAAACAAGAACACCGCAAAGCGAGCTACGTCTACGAACAAGCGCGTGCGCTCGGCAAGATTCCCGAAACCCTATCGAAGACCGTGGAAGAGGTTGTTGCGCGGAAGGAGCGCGCTCTCCTCGAAGGGAAGAGTAAAATCAAAGGGTTTTTTGATGGTCGAACAACCGACAAGGCTCCGCGCGAAGAAGTACACGTCTTCCTTAAGGACTGTATCGAAGATCCTAGTAATCGCGCCGAGTTCGTTGAAATTCGCGCGGCTATCTTGCGTAGGATAGGAGAGAAGAAATCAGTTACGAAAAAAGAACTCGAAGGCGCATTCAACTACGTACAACTCTCGTTGATCACGAAAATTCGAGGCGACTTCAAGCCATTTATTGAGAAAATAGCAGCGAACGCGAAACGTTCGGAAGAAAAAACTGTTCCGATGTGGGCAAGGGGGCAGTCGGAAGAAAAGGCCGAGGGACCTAAAAAGAAAGCTGCGTAAGGTGGGCGCTAGAGGACTCGAACCTCTGACCATCCCGGTGTAAACGGGGTGCTCTACCAACTGAGCTAAGCGCCCTTACCGAATGACCATAGCGCACTCGGCGCACTTTTTAAAGTAACGTTTCCACGCTAGTATCGGTTCTTATCCCTATGAACGAACGATTGGAGGCGACTGTTTCAGGTCGCGTGCAGCTCGTCATGTATCGCGATTTCGTGCAGCGTAAGGCGAGCGGACTCAAATTGACGGGCTTCGTGAAGAATATTCCGGATGGGACGGTCCGCGTTGTCGCAGAAGGTTCGCGTGAATCACTCGAACGTCTTCTCGCGCGTCTCCACAAAGGTTCGCTTCTCTCAAAAGTCGACACCGTGTCGCCAAGTTGGCATCCCGCAACCGGCGAGTTTATGAAATTCGTCATCGCGTATGAATAATTCTTCGGTACCGCGCTCAGTAGGCATTATCCTCGACGGTAACCGCCGATGGGCAAAAGCACGGAATCTGCCGACGCTCGAAGGGCACCGTCGCGGCGCTGAAAAGCTGAAAGAGCTCATCTCATGGTCGAATGAAGCGGGTATCGGAGAGCTTATTCTCTACGCGTTCTCAACAGAAAACTGGAATCGAGCTCCGGAAGAGGTTGCGTACCTCATGGATCTCTTCGTGGAGTTTTTTGGCACATGGAAAGACGAAGCGAAAAAGCAGAAGGTTCGCATTCGGTTCATCGGTGAGCGCGGACGATTTTCCCCAAAGGTTCAGGAGGTCATGACGTTGGCTGAAGAAGAAACGAAAGACGGTACGAGCGGAATTCTCACCTTCGCGCTTTCCTATGGTGGCCGCGCCGAAATTCTCGATGCGGTGAATACGCTTCTTGCCAAAGATCGTGAGCAGGTAACTGAAGAAGAATTGCGTGGCGCGATGTGGAGTGCGGGGCTTAGTGATCCTGACATCATTATCCGTACTGGCGGCGAGAAACGCCTCTCCAACTTCCTTACGTGGCAGTCCGTCTATAGCGAACTCTTTTTTATCGATACGCAGCTCCCTGATTTTTCGAAAGAAGAATTCAACGCCATTCTCGCTGAATACGCTGAGCGCGAGCGCCGGCACGGAAAATAAGTTAAGCGGCTGCTTCGCACCGCTTGCTCTCAGCGTTCGCTCAAACATAGATGCGAAGACGCATCTATGTTTCTCGCTCACTTGATAGTAGGGTAGTGACATGGAGCTACCTATTATCTACGAAGACACCGATATCGTTGCGGTCGATAAGCCTGCGGGCGTCATGACGCACCCAGACGGAAAGACGACCGAGGAAACGGCGAGCGACTGGTTCGCGAGGCGATATCCAGAAAGTGCAACGGTAGGCGAGATGCAGCGACTGGTGGATGGCACGGAAATAACGCGCCCCGGCGTTGTTCATCGTCTCGACCGAGAGACATCAGGCATCCTCGTCTTCGCGAAAACGCAGGAAGCACACGCTTTTCTTAAAGAAGCATTTCAGAATCGCGAGGTTCACAAGTCGTATCTCGCGTTTGTGTACGGCACACCAAAAGAGCGGAAGGGAACTATTGATTTCGCCATCGGTCGTTCACGGAAGGATTTCCGCTTACGTTCCGCGCAGCCGAAAGCGAAGGGCACCATGCGTGAAGCACTTACGAAGTACGAAGTGCTCGGTGAAGACGCCGAAGGAAAACACGCACTCTTGCACATGATGCCGCTCACAGGACGTACGCACCAAATTCGCGTGCACCTGAAAGCTATTCATCATCCCGTTGTTGGGGATCCCCTCTACGCACCAAATCACGCGGCGGATCTCGGGTTCAACCGGCTTGGCCTGCATGCCCATAAACTCGATATTCCGCTTCCAAGTGGAGAGCGAAAGATTCTTGAATCACCGCTCCCGCCGGACCTTGCGGAGAGCGCGAAGCGTTTCAGTTTTTAAACACAAAGAAACGGGCGCCGCTTTAGCGGCGCCCGTTGTTCATTTGATACCGGTAAGGAAGGGGATGGCGAAGTCGATCGCTTTCTCGCGGTGACTCAGATATTTTTCCTTTTCGCCTTGCGGTAGCCGTTCGGCGGTGCCGAGCAGCATGCCCCATTCGTCGATGAACATGAGCGAGGCGAAGGGGAATCCTTCCATTCGCTCGGCTTCCGGCTCTTCGAGAATTCGACCCTTCAGCGTTCCGCAGAATGATATGAGTTTCGAGGTTGTACCGTTTGGGTACAGAATGCCTGCGGTAAGAATGCACCTAAAGCGCGCGGCGCGCTGGTCTCCAGTGAGTCCCTGCATACGCGTGAGCGCGTACTCAATGACTTCCTCGTCGCTCATGCGCGTCGAGCGGTCGCGCCAGCGGCGCACGTGAATTCCCGGCTCGCCACCGAGTCCGTCGATTTCAAGCCCCGTATCATCTGAGAAGAGTACGACGGTATCGTTCGGATTCGTCTTACGAATCTCTTCGAGATAGCCGCGCACTTTGAGTGCCGCATTCTCGCCGAGGGTCGTACCGGTTTCTGGGATGTCGATATCGGGAATGCCCATATCGGCAAGGCCTACAATGGTGAATCCATGATCGCCGAAGCGACGGCTCACCTCGGCGAGCTTGCCTTTGTTCATTGTTCCGTAGACCAGTTGCATAGGTAGGCCTCCTTTTCTGTCTCGATACTATAGCTTGCTGAGCGACGGGTCAAAACACGGCCATTTTGCTTTTACGGGGGATGCGTGGTACAGTTCCGCGCATAAAAGTTATGCAAACCGTCATCACTCCAGTCAAAACAGAGGAGCGCACGAAACTCGGGATTCGCCCGGGCGATACCGTCCGCGTCCACCAGAAGATCGTCGAAAAAGGGAAGACCCGCACGCAGGTCTTCGAAGGCCTCGTTCTTGCCGTAAAGCACGGTACAGAAGCAGGTGCGACCTTCACCGTTCGTGCAACTATGTCGGGCATCGGTGTTGAACGCATCTTCCCGCTCTTCGCTCCTTTCATCGAGAAAATAGAAATCGTCCGTCGCTCGAAGGTCCGTCGTGCAAAGCTCTACTTCATCCGTGAAAAGGTCGCTCGTGAAGTGAAGCGCCAGCTCCGCAACATGCGCATGATGAACGTCTCTACCGATGACTTTGCAGAGAAGGAAGTCGCTGAGCCGATTGCGGAAACCGCACCACCTATCGAGGCTGCTCCAGAGGCAGACATGAGCGCAGAAGAGGCTCAGGCAGTCGAAGTGGCTGTAGAAGAAGCCGCTCCGGTCGCTGAAGAGAAAGCAGAAGCTCCTGCAGCGTAACCTCCCGAAGAACTCCGGCCACGTGCCGAGTTTCTTTTTATTTTAAATGGTATGCGCTTATAATTGATGGGTGAAAGAACGAGGACGCAGACCAATAAGAAGGGAAGTGCAATGGTCGCCGAATATTGCGTACGCTGTTGGTTTGCTCGCCACTGACGGCTGCCTTTCTATCGACGGACGTCACATAGAAATTACGTCGAAGGACATTCAGCAGCTGAGGAATTTCATGAAGTGCATTGGTAAGAAGGTTTCTATAACTAAAAAAGTCTCTGGGTATACTGGTAGGCAGATTACACGGATTCAATTTAGCGACGTTACGCTGTACCGTTTTCTCGTTTCAATCGGGCTTTCCTCGGGTAAGACAAAGACACTCGGTAAACTTGCCATTCCAGATCTTTATTTCTTCGACTTCCTTCGTGGTCACCATGATGGCGACGGCTCTTTTTATAGTTATTTTGATCCGCGCTGGAAAACTAGCTATCTTTTCTATCTCGCTTTTGTTTCCGCGAGCGAAGCTCACATAAGCTGGGTCCGGGAGACTCTTTTACGCTTACTTGGCGTTCGTGGCCATATCGGAAAATCAAAACTCACCACCGTTATTCAATTGAAATACGGAAAGAGAGAATCGCTGCTCATTTTACGGAAGATGTATTCTGGAAGAGGTGTGGTTTGTCTTGCGCGGAAGCGGTTGAAAATACAACGCGCTTTGCGTATAGTGGGCGAGTCGCTCAGTACGAGACGATACAGGCCCAGGTGATGAAATTGGTATACATGCATCCTTGAGGTGGATGTGCCGCAAGGCGTGGAGGTTCGAGTCCTCTCCTGGGCACTAAGGAAAAAGCGCTTCGGCGCTTTTTTCGTTGTCGTTTGCGTGTTATAAGGACGAAGCATGGCGGCTTTAGCTCAGCTGGTAGAGCTCCTGGTTGTGGTCCAGGCGGTCATGGGTTCGAGTCCCATAAGTCGCCCAACAGAGAAAGAAAAAAGCGCCGCCCAGAGGGCGGCGCTTTTCATATCTTGAAGATCCGTCGGATGCACGCGCCCTCATCCTCGATGAGGGCGAAGGTGAGTGCATCGTGTGGCAGTACCCACCTGAAGTCAGTGTGTTCATTCGGCCGCAGGATAATGTGCGGACGCTCGTCGAGCTTTGCGTGGAAGAGCTTGTAGGTAAAGTCGACCGTTGGATACCGAACGAATACCATCTCGTGTTCGGTGATGAGTTCAGGCGGAATGCGATAGCCGGTTTCTTCTTCGGTTTCGCGAATCGCCGCCTCGAGGACAGCCTCTCCGGCATCGATTTTTCCACCCGGAACGCACCAGGTGCCGCCTTCCGGTTTTTTCTCATGACGACGCAGCAAGAGTATCCTGCCTGCGTGTTCGACATAGCAGCCGACCACCTGCATGCGAGCGCTGAAGTCCGCGGGTTCGGTATCGAAGATCATGTGTTTTCTCCGTTCTGCCAAAATCTAAGCACAGCGCATGAGTATTGCCCAGCGGTATTTGAATAATTCAAAAAAGCTCGTATGCTCGAGCAAGATCGGGCATCACGCTCGATGGAGGATTGTGGAATGGGAACTCGCTATTTCTTGGGCATCCATTTACCGAAAGGCGCTGCCGATCGTCTCTGGATGCTGCAAACCGAAGCGCAGGAAAAACTCACCAAGCAGGGCGTCGACGTGAAGATAAGTCAGGGTCTCGCCCCGCTTCATCTCACACTCGTCTCTCCCTTCGAAATCGAGACGACCAAAGGAATCGATCAGGTCGAACGCGGCCTTGCGCTCATTGGCAACGTTCAACCGCTCACGTTTTCACTCGTCGGTCTCGATCATTTCGACGATGAAGTTGTCTATGCAAAAATCGGCGACCATTGCCTTGAGGAGCTTAGAGCGCTACATAACGCGGCTCTCTACTACCTCGGTCGCGACAATCACCGGCACTTCACGCCGCACGTGAGTCTTGCGCGGCAGTTCAAGACGAAGTACTACGAGCAGGTCTGGGACGCGTTTCAGGCGTCCAAGGTTCCGGCATTTCCGATGGAAATACAGGTTCCGGCCGTCACGCTCTATGAACGCAAAGCGAACGAATGGGTCGTCCACACGACCATGCCGCTCGCGCGGTCACTCGTGGCCTAAGTCAAACGGGAGGATCTTTGATCCTCCCGTTTTGTTATACTCCCCGTATATGAAACTCATCCAAGAATTTAAGGCGTTCGCGATGCGCGGCAACGTCATTGATCTCGCGTTCGCGGTTATCATCGGCGCAGCGTTTGGCAAAATCGTATCTTCGCTCGTGGAAGACATTATCATGCCGCCGGTAGGCTTCCTCATCGGGGGAGTGAACTTCTCGGACCTCGCATTTGCGCTTCAAACGGGAATTGGCGCTCCAGTACTCATCAAGTACGGCGTATTCCTGCAGGCAATGCTCGATTTCGTCATCATCGCATTCGTACTCTTTCTAGCGCTCAAGGGTCTCAATAAGCTGCAGAAGCAAAAAGAGGTCGCGGCAGAAGCGCCGAAGAAAAGTGAGGAGCTTATTGTGCTCGAACAGATCCGCGACGCGCTCAAGAAATAATATGAAAGGACTCCTTCTCGGTATCGTACTCATCATTCTCATCGGCCTCGGCGGATTCTTCTACCGCAACACGCTTGAGCATCCAGCGCCGAACGGAAACAATAACCAAACGGTCTGCACACTCGATGCGAAAATTTGCCCTGACGGTACGGGGCTTGGTCGCCAAGGTCCGAACTGCGCATTTCCGGCTTGCCCGCTGCCGAACGCTGAAGATGCGGCCATCGGACTCGGGTTCGTTATTCCGAATGGCTTTGTCTCGAATCCGGACGCTATAGGTCCAGACGAAACGTTACGTGTCGTACTCGATAAGCAGGGAACTACGACTCCTCCTGACTCGCTTGTTATTCGCCGGTATCCGATTCCGGAAGGGAAGAAGGCGACTGACGCGATTCTCGCGAACACCATGTTTGAAACTTCAGGAAATCAGCCTCAGTCAATTTCTGAATTCAAGAAGAAAACAATTGGTACGCACACGTTCTACGTGATAACCGTCGAACGATTCGAAGCAATCATTCACACCGAGTACTATCTCGCGCGCGAGAAGGACGTCCTTCGTTTTGAAGTCATCGAGCGCAATGTGTTTGACTGGACCAATCCGAAACTCGTACTTGAGGAGCTTCCCTCGCACAAGGCACTTCTCTCACTTCTTGGAACTATCCAGCTCTCTCAGTAGCCTAGACTCCCGCAATACGTACGACGACATACAGCACAGCAGCGCCAAGGAGCGTCATGATGGTCGTAAGAAATTTAGGGTGGGCATGATGACTCTCGGGAATGAGATCTGAAGCACCAATATAGAGGAAGAATCCAGCGAACGTTGCAAGTACGAGCGCCAACCACTCCTGCGGGAGAGTGAAGAAGAGTGTCGAGAGGACGCCGAGTACCGGTGCGAGCGAATCAAGTATGAGCCACCTCATCGCCTCTTTGCGTGTGCCGCCGTTCTTGAGAATGAGGTTCACGGTGTTGATTCCGTCCGAGAAGTCGTGTGTGAGGACTGCGGCCGCGACGACAAGGCCGACAGGCACCGAGGCTTGAAAGGCGACACCGATGGCGAGTCCGTCGATGAAACTGTGTAGGGAGAGTGTGCCGGCGCCAAGCTTCCCGCGCTTCTCGTGATCATGTCCATCGTCATGATGCGTGTGCATGATGATGGTGCGATCGAGTACGAGATACGCGAAGAAGCCTATAGCAGCCCAGAGCAAAAGGGTCGTGGTTGAGAAGAAACCTTCACCAAGCTCAATTGCCTCAGGAAGAAGATCGAAGAGGGCAACAGCAACAACCGCTCCGGCGGAGAATCCGAGGACGAGATGGATCTTATTTTTAAGCTTGAGCGCGATGCTGCCGCCGATGAAGGTTGCAAGGCAGGCGGCGAGCGCGATGCCGATCACAGGTAGGGTGTACATGCGAAAAGCCTAGCATAAAACCGTATCGGTAAGCGTGATAGACTTTGTTCGTCTAAACGCTTATTAACCCTCATAGATTTTCCATGAATGATTCAGTTATAGATAAAATCGTTGCGGCGAGCCGACCGGTTCGCTATGCAGCTACGGCCGCTCTCGGGCTTCTCGCCGTCTTCCTGCTCGTCATTTCGCTCAATGCGATAAGCGATTTCGGCCGCTCGAATATTCCGTACTCGAATACGATTACCGTCTCGGGAACAGGGAAGAGCGCTGCGGTTCCGAACATCGCACACATCTCGTTCTCGGTCACTGAATCAGCAGCGACCGTCGCTGATGCTCAGGCTGCTGCAACGAAGAAGGCAAATGCTGCGCTCGAATTCGTAAAGTCGCAGGATATCGATGATAAGGATGTACAGGCATCCGGTTATAACGTCTATCCGAAGTACGAGACGCAGAACTGCTCGCCGGGAGTCTACTGCATCCAGCAGTCCTCAAAGATCATCGGCTATGAAGTTACGGAGTCTATCGAAGTTAAGGTTCGCGATACCGCGAAGGCGGGCGAGGTTCTCGCGGGTCTCGGTAAGCTCGGTGTTCAGAATATCTCGGGACCGAACTTTACCGTCGACGACACAAGCGAAGTAACCGCTGAAGCTCGCGGCAAAGCCATTGAAGACGCTCGAGAAAAGGCGGAGAAGCTTGCGAAGCAGCTTGGCGTTCGTCTTGGTAAAGTCGTCGCATTCTCTGAGAATGGCGGCGGGTATCCGATGATGTACGGATACGGAAAGGGTGGTGTAGCCATGGACGCTGCTGTTGAGGCAGCACCGAATCTTCCGGTAGGACAGAACGAGACGAACGTCTCGGTTTCGATCACCTACGAGATTCGCTAAAACCCAGTCTCGCAAGAGCATGAAAAACGGCCTGAATAGGCCGTTTTTCATGCTCTTGACTTATAGTATATAGTGTTATATACTATAAATTAGCAGGTGACCCCTGACCCACCTCAACACTGTTTAGGTCAGGCACAGATAGGAGCCTCTCATGGCTGCTGCTGCGAAAACGTCCCATCCCGAATCCCTCGGCGACCGACTCGCCCGCGGTGAGATCTCGCAACTTCCGGCTCGCCGGAACGAACTGCGTCTCGTTGTGCCGGCGAAGCCAACCGCCCAACCGGATACCGCGACTCTCGAAAAGTGGAAGCGTGCCGTGCGTACGCTCTACTACCCGAAGGGTCAATCGGTCCGCTCGCAACGCTCGCTCGCGCTCAACGACATCGTCACGATGATCGAAGAACGCACGCTCACGCCGGCGTATCTCCGCATGGCGGTTCGCGTCCTCGACGACGGCTGCCGTGAAGGGGACTTCGGTCCGAAGATCAGCGCGCGCGTGCAAATGCTCGTCGCGAAGGGTCTCGCCGGCTAGGATTTCAGGGAAAGGGACACGGGCGCCACGCTTTGCGTGGCGCCCGTAGTCATTTGACGCATGTGTGGAAAGGAGTATAATTGCCAACGTACGCGCCCGAAGGGGCGTTTTTAAATAGCCCACCCTATGAAATCACTTGTCTCGTATCTCTCGCATGTTCGCACGGAGCTCTCGCATGTCGTCTGGCCAAGTTGGCAGAAGGGCGTCTCGAACACCGTGCTCATCATCATTATCTCGGTGGTGGTCGCGCTCTTCATTGCAGGTCTCGATTACCTCTTCACAACGGGTGTCGCGCAGATTATTAGCCAGTAATCCGATTCTCTATGGAAACCCACACCACTCCAAATTTTTCCGAAGACGCGCTTAACAGCGAGCCGCGCTGGTACACCATCCATACCTACGCAGGCTATGAGAATGCCGTGGAGCGTAACTTGAAGCAGCGCATCGAATCGCTTGGCATGGAAAGCAAGATTTTCGAAGTCGTCGTCCCGACGGAAAAGAAGATTCGCGTGAAGGCAGGGAAGCGCGTTGTCGAGGAAGAAAAGATTTATCCGGGCTACATTCTCGTTAAGATGATTGTCGACGAGGATTCGTGGTTCGTTGTCCGCAACACGCCGCGCGTGACGGGCTTTGTCGGTTCGGGCACGACGCCCGTTCCGATGGAGGAAGCGGAAATCTCCTCCCTTATGAAGCGCATGGGCGCAGAAGCTCCGAAGCACCGCATCGACCTCATGAAGGATGACCACGTTGCTATTACCGACGGCCCATTCAAGGACCTCGAGGGTAAGGTCGGTGAAGTCGACGAGGAGCGCGGCAAGGTGAAGGTGCTTGTCGCCATGTTCGGTCGCGAGACGCCGGTCGAGCTCGATTTCCTTCAAATACGAAAAGTGTAGACTTTTCTTATCCTCTCGCGTAAAGTCATTCCACTATGCCTAAAGTAGTAAAACTCATTAAGCTCCAGATCCCAGCAGGGAAAGCGACTCCGGCTCCGCCGGTGGGTACCGTGCTTGGTCCCGCAGGCGTCAACATCGGCGACTTCGTGAACAAGTTCAACGAAGCAACTCGCGACAAGATGGGCGACATCATTCCAGTCGACCTTTCGGTCTACGAGGACCGCACGTTCTCCTTCGTCCTTAAGACTCCGCCAGCGTCCCGCCTCATCCTCAAGATCCTCGGTATCGAGAAGGGTTCGGGTAAAGCAGGTGGCAGCAAGGCAGTCGCAACGCTTTCAAAGGCGCAGGTACGAGCCGTCAGCCAACAGAAGCTCCCTGACCTTACGGCAGCATCTCCTGAAGCAGCGGACCGCATCATTGAAGGTACGGCTCGAAGTATGGGTATCGACGTAAAGTAAAGAAAACTCCAAAAGGGAAACGCCGGCGCTACGCGCCGGCGTTTTCGTTTATCGTTCAAGCGTTAGAAAAGTATACGGCAAACGAATGCCGTCTTTAAAATACGAGTACGACACTCGCTCGATGGCTTTCGTAAACTCATCGTATGAGGGAAAGAACACATCACCCGCAGCTTTGCTCTCAACAAGCGTGAGATAGAGGCGGTCCGCATGCGCGAGGCCTTCCTTGTATATCTCGCCGCCGCCGATGATGAATATCTCATCGCTGCCGGGCGCCAAGTGTGCGATTTCGAGCGCTTTTACGAGCGACGTGCAGGACACGGCGCCGATCGCTTCGTAGTTTGGGTCACGCGAGATGACGATGTTCGCCCGCCCCGGCAAGGGACGGAATTGCGTCGGTAGCGACTCCCACGTCTTCCGACCCATGATGACCGGATGACCTTTGGTAATCGTGCGGAAACGCTTCTTGTCTTGTGGAATGTCCCAGATGAGATCGTTGCCTTTGCCGATGGCGCGGGTGTCCGTGCCAAGTGCGGCGATCATACTGATGCGGTGATTCATTTTGTCCTCCATAAATCCTACGGAACCTTAGCACGAATATCCCGTACTTCTAGTATTCCATCCTTGCGGACGACGCAGACGATATCCATTGTTTGATCCCAGTTCTCGCGGGGGAGTGGTTCGTTCGAGAATTGCTGCTCGAAACAGAAGCCGACACGCAGCCACTCTCGCGGAACTCGAGCAAGAAAACGGTCGTACCATCCGCCACCTTGCCCGTGCCGAGTGCCTGCCGCATCGAATTTCCGACCGGGAATGAGTATGACGGTTTTCGTTTCGCCTGCAGTACGGAGTGTCGCTGCCGCTTCAGCTACCGGATCAAGGGCTGCGCGCGGCGCGATTTCGTATACATTCGCACCTCGAGGAAGGGAGATGTTGTCGAGCGCGCGAACTTCCGTGCGTAAGGGAACGTAGGTGATGAAGGTCTGTCGGTCGCCTAGGAGTTCATCCATGAGACAAACTATACGACACGTCTTTGCTCGTTGCACAAGCAGCTTTACCGAAGGTACTCTCTCGGCAGGCTCGTTGTTCATTGGAGGTGTATCATGGACGATGCAATGGCAAAGGCATCTACTACAGCCGGCGCTCGAAACTCAAAGCGCGTGAACCCGACGCAGTTGCGGGCAGCGCGTATTCTCAAGGGCAACGCGAAATTCGACGACAAGTTCTTCCCGAACCACGACGAACTCAGCGAAGTCATTGGGCAGCTCCGCTCTATGGGCTGCGTTATTGCGTTTACAACCGGCGTGTGGGATCTCTTCCACATCGGTCACGCAAAATATATTCGCGCTGGAAAAGAGGCTGCACGACAGCTCTATCCAGATGCCGAACACGTCATCATGGTGGTTGGCGTTGATACCGATGCGCTCACCAAGCAGCGCAAAGGCCCCAAGCGTCCGATCGTTCCTGAAGCGGAACGCTATGAGATCTTGTGCGAACTCGGCACTGTGGACATTCTTGTTCCGCAGTACGAGGCGAACCAGCTCTACACGCTTATCGATCACGATGTACGGGTCATTTCGGAATCAACGAAGGATCTGCCATCGGACCACGACACGATACGTGCGCAATGCGAACATCTCGTTAATCTTCCGCCGCAGGCGGAAACGTCGACAACTGCGCGCATTCGCATTCTAGCCATCGATGGTGGGATCGAGACGCTTGAAAAAGTGTCAACGAAACTGCTGCAGGCGATTGAGGAGGCACGCAATGAGCTCAACGGAAAACAATAATGTTGCGCTCGTCATGTATGTCGCGTCTCCGCATGCGGGATACCTCAAGTTCCTGCGTGCGTACCCGACAGCGACGCTCTACATTCTCGGCGACGAGTTTGTCGCCGAGAATCTATCGCTCGTTAAGCATTTGCCAGGCAATACTCCTGCGGAATCGGCGGTAATGATTCAAGCGCTCGGAATTCTTCCGGATGTTCGTATTTTGTCGCACGAAACTCTACCGGAGCTCCGCTCCTTTGATTCGATCATCATGCCGGACGAAGACGTCATGCATGCATGGCGACGATCCTACGGCGAGGACCTATCAATCATCCACGATGACCGATGGCGCCTGCGCTGGGACTGGAGCGCATCGACGAAGCCGTCGGCTCCTGAACAAGGAACGATCTCGTACGATGAGCTCGATCGAGCGCTTATTGGAGAAGCCCGAAAAGCAGCGGCTAAAAGTCCTGACTGGTGGCGCCAAGTAGGTGCCGTTCTCGCAAGAGACGGAGTTATGGTGCTAAGCGCGTTCAATCGGCATGTGCCGCACGAACAAACGGCGTACCTTGAAGGCGACCCCCGCAGCTCCTTTGAGCCGGGCGAGCGTATCGACGTCTCGACTGCGCTCCATGGGGAAGTGGCGATTATTGCTGAAGCTGCTCGCTGCGGTATTGCAACAAGCGGCTGCGATCTCTTCGTCACGACGTTTCCGTGCCCGCCCTGCGCTGCTGCAGTCGCGGCGTCCGGAATCCGGCGTCTTTATTTTGCCGATGGGTATTCACTCATCAACGGAGCGGATGCGCTGCGTGCTAACGGGATAGAAATTATCCGCGTTATCGAAACTCCTCGCTCATAATGGGCGAGGAGTTATTTTTTGCGTTTGTATCCGATGAGGGCCTTGAGGGGCTCGGTCTGCTTTGAGCGTTGTACGCCAACGATCAATTGCGCATGAAGATGCCGCACTGAAGCTCCGGTGTACTCCATCTTTCCGTTACGCATCACGAATGAGCCTCCAGAGATCTTCGTTTTCTTTATAAGTTTCTTAAATGCAGCACCAAGATCGGCCCACATGAGAGGTGTAAGGTGTTCGGCGCCCTCGATGTGATGTCGAACAATGAAAACGAAGTGGTGTTTCGTCCCCTCATACGGCCAAGCGTTTTCGGTCACCAACCAGTGCTTTGTTTTTATGAGAATGGGTTTGGAGTGATGACGGAACAAGTTTTTTTCACAAAATGGGCAGAGACCCTCTTTCAAGATTGCTTTCAGTACCTGACCGTAGTCACTTCGAGGCATCACATCAGCGTTTATGGTATTCACCATTGGCTTCTTCATTCGCTTCTTATACCACGCGAACTTTCACAAACGAAAACGCCCTCCCGTTTCGGGAGGGCGTACGCATTAGGGCCGATAGGGAATGAGCATTCCCTTATGCGGGTCGTATTCTTCGATCGTAAAATGTTCGGGTCGAAACGCGAACAGGTCAGTGATCGAAGGATCGAGTTTCATGACCGGAAAGGGCCGTGGCTCGCGTTCGAGGAGCTTCTGCACCTTTTCAACTTGGTCTTCGTAGATGTGCGCATCCGCAAAGCTGTGGATGTAGGTTCCGGGAGGAATCCCCGTTACCTGCGACACCATGAGCAGGACCGCAGCGTATTGGATCATGTTCGAAGGGACGCCGATTGGCATGTCCGCCGAACGTTGGTCCATCCGCATGTGGAGCTTGCCGTCGATCACGCGGAAGTGGAGCCAGCCGTGGCAGGGTGCCACGATGACTTTACGGTTTGGACCGCGCGCCGTGTAATACGGCTTCCAAGGTGATACCAAGTGCGTGCGAATCGAAGGATACGTCTTAATCTGGTCAACGACTTGCGCGAACTGATTAAGAAAACCTCCGCCCGGAATTTCAAAGTCATGGAATCCGGGGCCATAGGAACCCGGACCAAGGTCGTCGGCGTCGAGGCCGAGCTCGCTTCCTTTGCCGCGGTAGTCGCCCCAGAAATCGCAGCCAAAGGCTTCGAGTTCCGGAATCGTACGCGCGCCGTTCATGAACGCGATTATTTCCGCCACCGGTTTCCGCCAAAAGCCGATACTCCGTTCAGTGATGAGCGGAACGCCATTTGAAAGATCGAATACCATCGGGGAAAGGGTGCCAAAGCAGGTGAGTGCCCCAACGCCTTGCGGCGTGTCGGCAACACGGACTCCTGTTTCAAGAATGGTGCGGAGTCGATCCCGATACTGTGTATCGGGCGTCCGCTCTCCTTGAGGTTTATAGGGATACTCCATAAGCAGTCTCCAGTGATGGTTGCTTTCTCCATCCTACCGTTCAAGCGCAGCAGGTCAATTCAGGCTTTTTCAAGTAGTATAGAGTCCATGCACGTAGACATTCGTCGGATTGATACCGAACTATCTCTTCCCGAATATAAAACGGAAGGCGCTGTCGCCATGGACTGCGCAGCACGCGTTGATACGGTGATTCCGGCGCGTGGTATTGCGTATGTTCCTCTTAATATTGGCGTGAAGCCTCCTAAGGGCTACACCGTCATCATGGCCGCGCGCAGCTCGCTCCATAAGAAGGGACTCCTCCTCCCGAATGCAATAGGAATCTTCGACGAAGACTTTTCGGGCGACGATGATGAGTATCATGCGGTTGTCTACAATTTTACGGACGCCGAGGTTACGGTCGCGCGGGGCGATCGCATCACGCAAATCATTGTCCTCCCGTTCGATCGAGTTACATGGAACGAAGTGGCAACCCACGGCGTCGCGACGCGTGGCGGATTCGGTTCGACGGGCGTATAAGATATCGATATGTACGAACACCTTAAACAAGGGGATGCGGAAGTCTTTGTCGCACTAGACGGGGAAGAGAAGCGCGAAGCTGAAGGGCTCGAGCTCATTCCTTCTGAAAACTATGTCTCGCTCGCGGTGCGTGAGGCGCTCGGCAGCGTGCTCACGAATAAGTACTCGGAAGGATATCCAGGGAAGCGTTACTATGGCGGCCAAGAATTCACCGACCAAGCGGAAACCATCGCGATAGAGCGCGCGAAGCAACTCTTCGGTGCGAAGTTCGCGAACGTGCAGCCACACTCAGGCGCCAACGCGAACATCGCCCTTTACATGGCGCTTATGGAGCCGGGGGACACTGTTATGGGTATGGATCTTTCCCATGGTGGCCACCTCACGCACGGCCATCCCGTGACCTATATATCGAAGGTGTTCAATTTCATTCGTTACAAGATGAAAGATGTTTCGACGGGAGAGATCGACTACGACGAAATGCTCGAAGTCGCGAAACGGGAGAAGCCGAAAGTCCTGCTTGCGGGATATTCCGCGTATTCGCGTGAACTTGATTACGCGAAGTTTGTTTCTATCGCGCGGGAAGTCGGCGCGGTTGCGGTGATGGATATTTCGCACATCGCCGGACTCATCGCAGGAAAGGCAGTAAAGAATCCGTTTGATTACGGATTCGACGTAATGACCTCAACGACGCATAAGACGCTACGCGGCCCACGCGGCGGAATCATACTCACGCGCGAGAGCGAAGAGCTCGCGAAGAAAATAGACAAGGCGGTATTCCCCGGCCTTCAAGGCGGCCCTTTGATGAATACCATCGCAGCGAAAGCGGTGTGTTTCGGCGAAGCGTTGAAACCTTCTTTCGAGGCATACGCAAAGCAGGTCGTCGAGAATGCGAGCGCAATGGCCATCGCGTTTCAAAAAGGCGGAGTACGTCTCATCGCGGGCGGCACGAGCAACCACCTTATCCTTGCTGACGTCTGGAGTTCGTTCGGGATTTCAGGGCACGAAGCAGAGACGCTTCTCGATGCCGCTGGCATGACACTCAACAAGAACGTGATCGCGGATGATACGCGGAAGCCGCTCGACCCGTCCGGTATCCGCTTTGGCACACCTGCGATTACTTCTCGCGGTATGGGCCGCGTCGAAGCGACACGAGTCGCGGAGCTTATGCTCGATGTTCTCAAAAATGGCGAAAGCTCGGTCGAGCGCGTACGCACAGAGGTTAAGGAACTTGCGCAAAAGTTCCCGATACCTGAATCTTTTGCATAACTATGGAAGACCTTATACGAAATGCCGTACACAAAGCGCTTGGGGGTGTAGAAGTTGCGTTTGCGGTTGAAACCCCGACGGACGCTTCGCATGGTGATTACGCTACGAACGTGGCGCTCGCTGCAGCAAAATCGCTTGGTAAGAATCCACGCGAGCTTGCCGCGGAGCTTGCGCCGAAGATTCGGGAGGCGCTTGGCGAAATTGCGCAGCGCGTAGATGTTGCTGGTCCGGGGTTTATCAACATTACGCTTTCAGCGAAAGCGGTTGCTGAGGCGATGGAAGCAGCAATCAAGGAAGAGTGGGGGAAGGGAATACAGAATGAAGGAAAGCGTATCGTTGTGGAATATTCCTGCCCGAATCCGTTTAAAGAAATGCATGTGGGACACCTGATGAGTACGGTCATCGGCGAATCGGTCTCGCGCATCATCGAAAACTCGGGCGCCACCGTTATCCGCGACTCGTACGGAGGCGATGTTGGTCCGCATGTTGCAAAAGCGCTTTGGGCGCTGCAACGGGATGGTGTGACTGATGTGGCGAATGCCAGCGAAGTCGACAAAGCGTATGCGCACGGCGCAAAAGCGTATGAAGAAAGTGAAAACGCAAAAGCCGAGATCAACGCACTGAATGTTGCAATTTATAAAGGCGAAGACGTAGCACTCATGGATTTGTGGCGCAAGTGTCGCGAAGTGTGTCTCGAAGCATTCCGCGAGATCTATGTCGTGCTCGGAACGAAGTTCGATTACTACTTCTTTGAGAGCGAAGTAACGCCGCAAGGTATGGAGGTGGTGAAAGACGCGCTCGCCAAGGGTGTTTTTGTCGAAAGCGACGGAGCGGTCATTTATCCGGGAGAGAAAAAAGGACTCCATACGCTCGTGTTCATTACGAGCCGCGGAACTCCCACCTACGAAGCGAAAGACGTTGGTCTCGCCTTTTATAAGGAAGAACGCATACCGAACGACGCAGTCATTATCGAAACAGGTGCAGAGCAGGTCGGTCACTTCAAAGTATTCCTCGCAGCACTTGCTGAAATCGCTCCACTTCTCGCAGAAAAGACGAGCCATATTTCTCATGGTCTCTTGACGCTTACAACCGGAAAGATGTCTTCGCGTCTCGGCAACACCATTACCGCGAACGGTCTCTTGTCGGAGGTCATTACGCGCGCAGGAGAAAAGAATGCAGATCCTTTGATTGCGCAGCAGGTCGGTGTTGCGGCGCTGAAATATATGATTCTGCGTCAGGCTGCAGGAGGAAGCATTGTGTACGATGCTGAAAAGTCGCTTTCACTCGATGGTGACTCCGGTCCCTATCTCCAGTACGCGCTCGTGCGAGCAAAGTCGGTGCTTGCGGCGGCGAAGGAAGAATCTGAAGTTACAGATGCTCCAGATGCGCCGTATCTCATCGAGCGACTCATCGCGCGCTTTCCAGAAATCGCTGCTCGCGCCGAGCGTGAACGCGCTCCACACCACATTGCGCAGTACCTCACCCAGCTTGCGGGAGAGTGGAATTCTTTTTATGCCAAAGAACGCATCCTTGACGGTAGTCACAGGAGTTATAAGCTGCGGGTCGCGAAAGCATTTGTGATGACGATGACCAACGGACTTACGCTCCTTGGGATACCCGCGCCAGAACGAATGTAAATCTAGTGAAGTAATACGAGACACCACAGCCCGTCTACAAGATTGGGAACAGGTGGATCGTCATATACACGATACACACGGAGTACATTCATGACTGAAGAATCGACGCCACCGAAGGTGGATCTACCGCCCTCGACGTTCGATAGTTGGAAACAAGGAAAGTCCCCGCGACAAGATTTCGACCGCATGATGTTCGAAGCACGTCACCCTGTACGGGATCCGGATGCGCCTATCGAACCAAGTGAATTCGCTCGAAAAGCACAGGAGCAGTAACGCTGCTCCGTACGTGATTCGCCGCCGCACCTTTGGTGCGGCGGTTTTTCATGCGTGCATAACCTTGCTTGCGTTCATGAACGCTTCACGTTACGCTTCGCGACTGGACCCGTGCATTCTGCAGGGGTACATATAACGGAGGCGTACATGCTTTCAGTAGAGCAGGGAACTGGCTGGGAATGGCTCCAGATGATGGAGGCAGCCCGCAAGAAACTCAATTGCTCTGTCGAGTGCCTCTTCGCGAAAGCGAAGACCGCAGCTGAAGGAAGGCGTGAATTCAAACACGAATTATGGGAGGACAACATCTCACGATTCAAGTGGTCGCGCGAAGCGAAGACGGGCAGAACCCCGCTCATTCCGCACCACGTCCGGCACTATGTGCTCGGCGTTCTCGAACTCTCCGAAGCGGCCGCCTGAGTCTCTTCACTAGACTCGCGATCGCAAAAAAACCACCCAACCGGCGCAAACGCGCCGGTTGTTTCTTTTTCATGACGCAAACGATAGGATAAGTAATTATGGCCGAACCAGTGCAGAAATCGGACGCGGCGACGCGCGAAGAGAAGGTCCTCGCTTTCTGGAAGGAGCAGAAGATTTTCGAGAAAACGCTCGCCAAGAAGGCGCCGAAAGGGAACTTCGTATTTTTTGAAGGTCCTCCGACCGCGAACGGAAAACCCGGTATCCATCACCTTGAGGCACGAGCCTTCAAAGACGCTATTCCGCGCTATAAGACGATGCGCGGCTATCACGTTCCGCGCAAAGCAGGCTGGGACACGCATGGTCTTCCGGTCGAGCTCGAGGTAGAGAAACAGCTCGGATTTTCTGGAAAGCCGGAGATAGAGAAGTACGGTGTTGCTGCGTTCAATGCAAAATGCCGCGAGAGCGTGCTTTCCTACATCGACCTCTGGGATAAATTCACCGAGCGCATCGGCTATTGGGTCGATCGTACGCAGGCATACTTCACGTTCGACGTTTCCTACATGGAAGCGCTCTTTGGCGTCGTTAAAAAGATTAACGATGATGACCGACTCTACAAGGATTTTAAAGTGGTGCCGTGGTGTGTGGTTTGCGGAACAGCGCTTTCAAGTCACGAACTCGCGCAAGGATACGAAGACGTGAAGGACCTCTCACTCACCGCGAAGTTCGAGCTTGTCGACGAACCAAACACCTATATTCTTGCGTGGACGACGACGCCATGGACGCTTCCGGGAAATGTCGCGCTCGCGGTAGGAAAAAATATTACATACGGAGTCTATAGTAAGGACGCTGAACGCGTAGTCATCGCGAATGCACTGGCTGCAAAACTTGGTGAAGGGTGGACCAAAGAAAAGGATGTGCAGGGGAGCGAGTTGGTCGGAAAGGTATACAAGCCACTCTATTCATTTGCGAAAGAGCTTGCGGCAGAAAGCGAAAAATCGAAGTTTGAGAATGCGTACAAAGTGCACGCAGCTGATTTTGTTACGACCGAAGACGGTACGGGCGTCGTGCATACCGCCGTCATGTATGGTCAGGACGATTTTGAGCTCGGGCAGAAAATAGGACTTCCGAAAGTGCATCTTATCGGACCCGATGGCCGCTTCCTCAGGGGGACAGGCTTCCTCGAAGGAAAGTCGGTGATTGATGCGGAAACGAACATAGAAGTCCTGAAAGATCTGCAGGAACGCGGCAACTATTTCGCGAAGGAAAGCTACACGCACTCCTATCCGCACTGCTGGCGCAGCAAGAACCGTCTCATCTATTACGCGCGTGACTCGTGGTATGTCCGTATGACGGATCTCAAAGAAAAGCTCCTCGCGTCGAACCAGTCGGTGAATTGGGAACCGTCATACTTGCGCGAAGGGCGCATGGGCGAATGGCTCGCAAACGTAAAGGATTGGGCGATAAGCCGCGAACGCTATTGGGGCACGCCGCTTCCGGTGTGGGAAAGCTCGGACAAGAAGGAGCGGTTCGTCCCCGGTTCGGTCGAGGAACTCAAGTCGCGCACCAAAAAGAGCGGTAATCGCTACATTGTCGTGCGTCATGGAGAAGCGGAAAACAACGTCGCGCATATTCTCTGCTCAGACAACGATACGTACGGACTTACGGAAACAGGGAAGGAGCAAGCGAAAAGTGCCGCAGGGAAGCTGCCCGGAATCCCAACGAAAATATTCGCGTCTCCTATAGAACGAACGCGGCAAACCGCGGAAATTATGACGGAGAACCTAGGTCTCGACGCATCGAATATTATCTACGACGATCGTCTGCGCGAGCTCCGGTTCGGCGATTTAAATAGAGGTCCGTTCGAGACATTTCTTGCGTGGCGTAAGGGTAGTTCGTTCACGGATCGAATGCCAAACGGCGAAAGTTATTTCGATGCCAAACAGCGGTTTGGTGAATTTCTCTACGAGCTTGAGGCAACATACTCAAACGAAGTTATTCTCATCATCACCCACGGTGTGGGTGTCGAATCAATGACTGCGGTCACTGAGGGGCTTACGAGTGACCAAGCAAAGCGACGCATTGACGCAATGGACACTAAGCATGCCGAACCAGTTGAACTCCCATTTGTTCCGCTCCCGCATAACGATAACTACGAACTCGATCTCCATCGTCCGTACATTGACGATGTTGTGCTTGTCGGTGATTCAGGAGCCGAACTGCGCCGCACACCCGAAGTTATGGATGTCTGGTTCGACTCGGGCGCTATGCCGTTCGCGCAGGATCCCAAAAATGTCGTGTATCCCGCTGACTACATTTCAGAAGCGATAGACCAAACGCGTGGGTGGTTCTACACGCTGCTTGCTGTGGGAACGCTTATGGGTCGCGGCGCTCCGTACAAAAATGTCGTCTCCCTTGGTCATCTCCTCGACGCGGAAGGAAAGAAGATGAGTAAATCAAAAGGAAATGTCATCGAACCGTTCTCGGCAATGGATGAATACGGCGCCGATACGTTGCGCTACTGGATGTACTATGTGAACCAGCCGGGCGATTCAAAGAACTTCGATCCGAAAACGGTGAAGGAAACGGCGCGCGTGCTTTCATGGCTCGATAACAGCGCAAAGTTTTACGAACTATTCAAAACCGAATCGCTCCAAGGAGGGAAGGAAGAGGTTATCGATAAGTGGATGCGAGAACGCACCAACGAAACGCTCATGCTTGTTACGAAGCACCTCGACGCGTACAAGCTGTACGAAGCGTCGCGTACACTCGCAGGCCTCTTCGAGGACCTTTCGCAGTGGTACGTCCGCCGTGTTCGCGATCGTGCGCGCGATGGCGATGTTGCCGCTTTGCGAACGCTCCGCGAGACCCTTCGAGTATCTGCGCTCATGCTTGCGCCGTTCGCGCCGTTTCTCGCGGAAGAGGTATTCCAGACCGTGCGTACGGAGCATGATCCGGAAAGCGTGCATCTCGCGAATTGGCCGGTGCAGATCCTTCCGTTCACGTTCTCAAGCATTATCGGTGGTAACAGGAACCCAGCTCTTATTGAGGCGATGAGTCTCGTTCGGGCGCGCGCTTCCGAAGCGCTCAAGCTCCGTCAGAAGGCCGGCGTCATTGTGCGTCAGCCGCTCGCGTCGCTTTCGATTCCGGACAGACTTCCAGATGAGCTCGCAGCCATTCTCGCGGATGAAGTGAATGTAAAGAAGATACTCCCGAATGCTTCCGAAATTTCGCTCGATACGAATCTCACTCCCGAGCTTGTTGCGGAAGGGGATGAGCGAGCATTCCTCCGTGCGGTTGCCGAGGCGCGCAAGACTGAAGGATTCTCGCCGAAGGATTCGGTCGAAGCGGTTCGTGGTGAAGGTCCGCATAAAGCAGAGCTTTCGACGGGCACCGTTGCATTCTCGTTAAAGAAGCATGCGCCATAAATACGTAACGACGGGCATTGTCCTTTCTCGCATACCGCTCGCGGAAGCGTCACTCCTCGTTACGATTCTCACGCCCGAATTCGGGCTCATTCGCGCCCGCGTGCAAGGTGTTCGTACTCCTTCGGCTAAGCTCTCGTCAGCGCTCCAGACACTCTGCGAATCGGATCTCATGCTCGTTCGCGGCAAAGAGGGGTGGAGGATTCCGAACGCAGTGCTCGGCACGAACTGGTTTAGGCAGCTTTCGCGGTCGGCGCGTTTGCGCGCCGGACGTATCGCCTCCCTCATCCAGCGGCTCGTGCATGGAGAAGCGGGGGACATCGCGCTCTATGGCGCGTTCGCTTCGTTTCTCGCGGCGCTGCCCTCGCTTAGCGAGACTGAGCAAGATGCTGCTGAGTGTCTCGTTGCGCTGCGCATTGTGCGCATTCTGGGTCTTGATGCCGGAGAGATTCCATCGACTGAGTTCGTTCCCGAGTCGCTTTCGGCGATTGTTTCTGATCGTTCCGCAATCGTTTCGCGTATCAACCGCGGCCTCGCGGCATCCGGTCTATAGCGGCGGGGTATACTAGTCCAATATGGAAGGCGAGCAGGGAGGAAGCCCGCTTGAGCGGCTCAATAAACGGCTCTATGCGCCGGCACCAACCGAAGCGTTCAACGAACGTACTGTTTCGCGCCGCGACACCTCGGTACCGACCGGATGGCAGCAAGAACCGGCGCCAGTACCAGTTGCTCCAAAAAAGAAGATTGCCGCTTCAACTATTTTCCTCATTGGTGCGGCGGTTTTCTTCCTTATCGCTTGTGGTGTGGCTGCGTGGCTTGTGTTCGCTGGCGGTCGGTCGGTCTCGACGGATCATATTGATATAAAGGTGCAGGGGCCAACGACGTCTGCGGGCGGCGATACGATACCGCTTCTCATTTCCATAAAGAACAACAATCCGGTCGATATGAACGATACGAATCTCGTGATCGATTTTCCGGAAGGGACCTATTCGGGTGATGAACAGAACACGCCGCTTTCGCATTACGCCGATACACTTGGCACCATTCCTGCGGGCGCGACTGCCGTACGCACCATTCGTGCGACGCTCTTCGGGAATGAAAATCAGCGCGTCGTGATTCCGATTATGCTTGAATACAAGACCGACGGCTCAAAAGCTATTTTCCAGAAGAAAACCGAGTACAGTCTTACGATAGGCACATCGCCGGTGGGGCTCTCAGTGAATACGCTCTCGGAGGTTTCGTCGGCACAGCCATTCACTATTGCAATCACGGTGCGTTCGAATTCTGCGACGCCACTCCAGAATGTTGAACTCATTGGAACGTATCCGTTTGGATTCTCGGTAACTAAGGCAGACCCGCAGCCGGAGACAGGAAGTGTGTTCGTGCTTGGAACGCTTGCGCCGGGTGAAGAGCGCAAGATTACCATCACCGGAGCGCTCTCGGCAGCCGACAACGAACAGCGCGTCTTCCATTTTGATGTCGGTACCCCCGGCATTACGAGCCAGATGCTCGGCGTCACGTATACGAGTGCGGAAGTTCCGCTCACGGTAAGCAAGCCCTTCCTCGCTGCGCGTCTCTCAATTAATCAAAACGAAACAGATCCTCTCATCGTTCAAGGGGGTACGCCAATCCAAGGACTCCTTTCGTGGGAGAACACGCTCTCGACGCCTATTAAGAACGCTCAGATTATTGTGAAGTTTTCAGGCTCGGCACTCGATCCGGCACAGATAACGAGCGGAACTGGTTTTTATCGCTCGTCCGACACAAGCATTCTCTTCAGTTCCGATAAGGATCAGGGACTTCGCTCCTTGCAGCCGGGGGACACTGGAAACGGCTCGTTCTCACTCATGACGAAGACCGGCAGTGCGCTCGCGTCACTTAGAAATCCAGTCATCAATCTTTCGGTTTCAGTCTCAGGCCAACGAGTAGGGGAGACCGGTGTACCGACGTCGGTCAATTCAACCATCACGCGCACCCTAAAGGTCGCGACTGACTTCCTTCTTTCCTCGCGCGTCGTAAAGACCGTAGGTCCTTTCGTAAACACCGGTCCATGGCCTCCGGTCGCTGATAAAGAGTCGACCTACACCATCATCTTGTCTGCGACCAACAGCGTGAACTCAGTTGCTGAAGGCACGGCAACGATGACACTGCCTTCCTACGTGCGCTTTACCGGAAAAACGAACGGTTCGGTGACGTATAACGAGAATTCCCGCGTGGTGACGTGGGATTTGGGAGATGTGGCTGCAGGAACGTCCCGTGAGGCAGCCTTCCAAGTTGCGCTTACTCCAAGTCTTTCCCAGCGCGGTATCTCGCCGGTCTTGGTAGGGAAGCAGACGCTCTCGGGCTTCGATCGCTTCATAGGTAAGCAGGTGCAGAGCGATGCGGACCCGCTCGATACGCGCACCGAAACCGACCCCGCTTACCAATTCTCCAAGGGTGAGGTACAACAGTAGGATTATGGCTTCGGAATCGAACCTCATGGAGAACATCGTCTCGCTCGCTAAGCGTCGCGGTTTCGTATACCCCGGCTCGGAGATTTATGGCGGCCTCGCGGGTACCTTCGACTATGGACCGCTCGGCGTCGCCCTCAAGCAGAACGTGAAGAACCTCTGGTGGAAGATGTTCGTTACTGATCGCGAGGACATGTATGGCGTCGATGCGGCCATTCTTATGAATCCGAAAGCATGGGAAGCTTCAGGACACGTTTCCGGCTTCTCTGATCCGCTGGTCGAGTGCACCAAGTGTAAGCGCCGTTTCCGTGCCGATCATCTTGATGAGTCTGGCATTTGTCCAAATTGCGGAGGATCACTCGGCCCTTCGCGCCAGTTCAATATGATGTTCCGCACGAATGTGGGTGCTACTGAAGATGAGTCATCGGCAACATACCTTCGTCCTGAGACGGCCGGTGGCATCTTCGTGAACTTCAAGAACGTCATCGACTCCTTCCACCCGAAGCTTCCGTTCGGCATCGCGCAGATAGGAAAGGCTTTTAGAAATGAAATAGCTCCGCGCGATTTCATCTTCCGCCTGCGTGAGCTCGAGCAGATGGAGGTGGAGTATTTCGTAAAGCCTGAGGCGTGGGCAGCTGCGTTCACTGAATGGCAGGGGACTATGCACGCATTCGCTGCGGCGGTTGGTCTCACCAAGGAGCGCGTTCACGAGCTCGAGGTTGCCGATGGGGATCGCGCTCACTACTCCAAGCGCACCATAGATTTCGAATTCGACTATCCGTTCGGCCGCAAAGAACTCTGGGGTCTTGCGTATCGCACCGACTTCGACCTCTCCCGCCACGCAGAAGCGTCGGGTGTCGAACTCTCATATTTCGATGAAGAAACCAAGGAGCGCATCGTGCCGCACGTCATCGAGCCATCTCTCGGTGTCGACCGTACCGTGCTCGCAATTCTTGCATCGGCGTACCGTGAGGATGAGCTTGGAGGCGAGAAGCGTGTGTACCTCGCGCTTTCACCGAGCGTTGCGCCGTACCGCGCAGCAGTCTTTCCGCTTTTGAAGAATAAGCCAGAACTCGTCGAGAAAGCACGCGAAGTCTTTTCAATACTTAAAAAGGCGGGTGTCTCGGTTATCTTCGACGACAACGGCAACATTGGAAAGCGGTATCGACGACAGGATGAAATCGGTACGCCGGCCTGCATCACCATTGACTTCGACACACTCGGTGAGAATCCAGAACATACGGACACCGTGACGCTTCGCGACCGCGACACCGGCGAGCAGAAGCGTGTTCCGATTTCGGAACTTGCGGATAGTCTGCGCGCATAGCTTTTCACCCCTCCTTCGAGTAGTATCTTCGGCAGAAGAAGGAGACTCTTGATGTCGGATACTGTTCTCGAGCCAGTGCTCTTCTACGAGCGGCGGTTCTATTGCTTTTCGAATTTTGCGTCGTTCGCCGTTGAATGGCGCGACGAGCTCTGGATGACGTCCGAGCACGCCTATCAAGCGGCGAAGTTCTCGAGTCCGCACCTCAAGCGCATCATTCAGCAAGCGCGATCGGCACATGACGCAAAACTGATCGCTCATGCAAATGAGCAATACAAGCGCGAGGACTGGGAATCTATCAAGATTACTGTTATGGAAGAGATCTGCCGCGCCAAGTTGCAGCAACACGAATTCATTCGTCGGCGTCTCCTTGAGACGGGCACGCGGGAAATCATTGAGGATTCCCACAAGGATTCGTTCTGGGGCTGGGGTCCAGATCAAAAAGGGCAGAATATGCTCGGCAAGATCTGGATGAAGCTCCGCGAAGAGCTCGTTCTCTATCAAGAAAGGGCATAACACGCAGCGGCGGAGAAATCCGCCGCTGTATGCTAGTATCCAGCTATGGAAAAGCCCGTCACCACCATCTCCATTACGACCGGCACAATGATCCGGATTCTGGTCATTGTCTCAGTCGCAGCAGCGCTCTGGGCGCTGCGCGACATGGCCCTTCTGGTGATCACTGCCATCGTCCTCGCTTCCGCTATCGAGCCGGGTGTCGCTGGCATCATGCGCTATAAGCTTCCGCGCGTGTTCGCGGTGCTGCTCATGTATGTCGTGGTGTTCGGGTCGCTCTTCAGCGTCGTGTATTTCATGTTCCCGCCTATCGTCGATGACGCTCGAGGCTTCGTGACCGGTCTCCCGCAGTATCTTGAAACGCTCGATCTTCCTCATTCACTTGATCCAGCAGTAACTCCGCTTCTTTCGGAAACACAAAGCCAAGGCCAGTCGCTCATCGACATGCTGTTCGCGTTCCAGTCAGCATTTGGTGATCCGTCGGGCGCCGTTCGTGTCATCTCCTCATTCTTCGGGGGCTTGTTCTCGCTCATGCTTGTCATCGTGCTCTCGTTCTATTTCGCGATTCGCGACACCGGTGTCGACGACTTCCTACGACTCGTTACGCCGCAAAGGCACGAGGAGTATGTCGTCGACCTATGGCAGCGTGCGAAGCGTAAAATCGGTCTCTGGATGCAGGGCCAGCTCATCCTTTCGCTCCTCGTGGGCGTACTCGTCTACCTCGGACTTCTTATTCTTGGTGTTCCGTACGCGTTGCTTCTCGCGGTTCTCGCAGCTATTTTCGATCTCATTCCGATCTTCGGTTCGCCCTTTGCTGGCGTACTTGCGGTTATCATCGCCCTTTCCTCGGGCGGCCTCACGCTCGGTCTTCTTGTTGCAGGCTGGTATTTCATCGTGAACCAGTTTGAAGCGAACCTCCTCTATCCGCTCGTGGTGAATAAGGTGGTGGGCATCCCGCCGCTCCTCGTCATTCTCGCGCTTATCGCCGGTGGCACACTCGCGGGATTCCTCGGTGTTCTCCTCTCCGTTCCGCTTGCTGCCGCACTCCGTGAATTCATAGACGACCTTGATCGCGGCAAGCGCGCGCAAACCGCGGTGTAAATGCCTCGATACATAACGACAACTCTTCCATACGTGAACGCCGATCCTCACATCGGCTTTGCACTCGAGCTCGTACAAGCCGACGTGCTCGTTCGTCAGTATCGGAGCGAAGGCGAAGAGGTCTTTTTCAACACGGGTACTGATGAGCACGGGCAAAAGATTTTCGAGGCGGCCGAGAAGAAAGGGGAGAGCGTACAGGCATACGTGGATCACTATGCGGCCGAGTTTCGAAAACTGAAGGACGCGCTTGCGCTCGATAATCCGACGTTCATCCGCACGACCGACGCGCACCATGTGGAGGCGGCGCAGGAGATGTGGCGCCGCTGCAATGCGGCGGGCGATATCTATAAGAAAAAATATACCGGCAGGTACTGTGTCGGATGCGAAGCGTTTAAGACTGAGCGCGAAATAGAGAATGATCGCTGCGTTCTCCATCCCAATCTTGAGCTGCAGCTCATTCAAGAAGAGAATTATTTCTTTGCGTTCTCGAAGTATCAAGATCGTCTCCTCGCGTATCTTTCGCGCACAGACTGTGTCATTCCTTCGTGGCGACGCGAGGAAGCCCTTAACTTCGTAAAAAACGGTCTTGAGGACTTCAGTATTTCGCGCGAAGCGTCGCGTCTTTCGTGGGGTATCCCGGTACCGGATGACGAGTCGCAGGTCATGTACGTCTGGTTCGATGCGCTTACTGATTACGTTTCAACGCTTGGCTGGCCGAGCGATCCGAACGGCAATTTCGAGAAGTTCTGGGTGAACGGCACGACGCTTCAGGTAGCGGGGAAGGATCAGGTGCGTTTCCAGTCGCTCATGTGGCAGGCGATGCTTATGTCTGCAAACGTAAAGAATACCGATCAGGTGTTCTATCACGGCTTCATCACGAGTGGCGGTCAGAAGATGAGTAAGTCACTTGGGAACGTCATTAACCCGTACGAGCTCGTTGCGAAATACGGCGCCGAAGCAACGCGCTACCTTCTCCTGCGTCACGTGCACCCAACTGAAGACTCTGATGTTACGTGGGAGAAACTCGATGAGTGGTACACCGCAAATCTCGTGAACGGTCTTGGCAATCTCGTTGCACGCATTATGAAGCTTGCTGAAGAGCACTGCACTGAGTCAGTATCTCTTTCGGAAACCAACACGCCGGTTGAGACTGCTTTTTCGCTCAAAATAAAAAATCAGGCCTTTAACGAAGCAATGGATCTCATCTTCGAACATGTCGCAAAGGGAGATGAATATATGACGAGCAGGGAACCGTATAAGAAGATAAAAGACGAGGCTACCAAAGACGAAGCAAAGGAGGATATCGAAAAGCTCGTGCGTCACCTCGCGAAACTCACGGTACACCTTTCATGCGTTATGCCGGAGACGTCGGCGAAAATACTCGCTGCGGTACAAGAAAATAAAAAGCCCGAGAACCTCTTTCCCAGACTGGGCTAGCAGTCTGCTGCCGTTTACGGACAGAGGCCTTACCTAGGCCGTCCTTGGGTATATTGACTATCTGTCTATATTGTTATATAATAGAAATCAGGGTGTGGTGCCACCTCTGACCCCTGAAAGGAGAACGAATGGCCCAAGAACAAGATTCGACGCTCGAGACGCTCTACGCCGGAATGGCTGAAAGCGCTCAGATCATCGGTCAAATGAAGAACGAGCTCGACCTCTACGATGGAAGCATCAAGGAGTTCGCTCAAGCTCGGCGCGCGTTCGGGCTTTCCGCCCCAACCGCGTTTGCGGCGCTCGTCGCTGCACTTCCGGCTCCCCCAGCCGAAGACTAAAGGGGATGAGGCCACGCAGCGATGCGTGGCCTCTCCTATGGTAAGGTTCCTGCATGAAGTATTTCGACGCTCACTGCCACATCCAGATGCATCAGTATGACGATGATCGTAGTGCGGTCATCGCCTCCATGAAAGAGGCGGAAGTTGGCGGCATCATCGTCGGGGTTGATAGGGAATCATCCGAGAAAGCGATCGCGCTCGCTAACGGTGTGACGCTTTTCGCTTCGGTGGGCCTTCACCCGAACGATACGCCGGACGAGGTTTTTGATATGGACGCGATGCGCGCACTTGCGCAGAGCCCGAACGTCGTTGCGATAGGCGAATGCGGACTTGATTACTATCGTCCCGAAGAGCCGGAGTCCGAAAAGGCACGACAAAAAGATATTTTTAAGAAGCACATTGAACTTGCGATAGAGACTGGAAAACCACTCATGATTCACGCGCGACCGAGTAAGGGAACGATGGATGCCTATGATGATGCGTTCGACATTCTAAAACCTTACAAGGATGCGCATCAGGAGCTGCGAGGTGATATGCATTTCTTCGTGGGTGACGCTGTGACTGCTGCGAAGTTCGTCTCGATTGACTTCACGCTTTCCTATACAGCCGTTCTTACCTTTACGCACGATTACGACGAGACGATTCGTTCGCTTCCGCTTTCAAATATTCTCACCGAGACTGACGCGCCGTATGCTGCGCCGGCAGGGAATCGGGGTAAACGCAATGATCCACTGGCCGTTCGGGACGTGGTGAAGGCTCTTGCCTCCATTCGTAGTGAGGACGAAGAGGTGGTTCGAGCAAGTCTCCTGCAGAATGCTCGTCTAATGTTCGCGCTCCCGAACAATTGACACTAGGGTACTTTTAATGCTATGGTCCTGAGCGGATTGCAGGCCTCAGTCGAGGTCGGCAGTTCGTTGGACTACACAAACGGAGGATTCCTCTATGACGGCACTTTTGCCGAAACTGCTTCTGCTGCTGCCCTATCTTGGGGTAGCGGTGCTGACATTGGTCATTTCCGACTTCCTGCTAAGGATTCGGGAACGCTCCACTTCGTCGGCTGAATTCCTCGCGGGCAACAACGCTATCGGCTTACGCCGCGGCGGCTTCCTGCTTGGCACGCTCATCGGCTTTTCCGGCATCCTCGTCGGCGAGTCGAGCGGCAATCTCACTGCGGACCTCATCGTGACGGCTGAATACGCCGGCCTTCTCATCGTGATGATGCAGATCGCGCTGTTGGTGAACGATGCACTCGTTCTCCCCAACGTGGCGAACTCATCAGCGGTGAAGGGCGGCAACAGCGCCGTCGCGGCGACTGAAGTCGGCAGCATGGTCGCAACGGGCCTCATCGCCCACGCGGCCATTGGCGGCGCCAACGGCGGCATGCTGCCCGTGATCGCGTTCTTCGCGCTCGGTCAGCTCGCGCTCGTGTTCATGGCGTGGTCGTTCTCCCTCGTTCATGGGAAAGCGGCGCTCGTGAAAGAAGTCGAAGCCGGCAATCTGTCGGCTGGCGTCATCATGGGTGCGAAGTTCTGGGCGTTCGGTCTCATCATTGCGATGGCGGCCGGCGGCCAGTTCACCGGCTGGGCCGAAGACCTAACGGCATTCGGCATTACGGCAGCGGCAGGGCTCTTGTTCCTGTACATCGCCGGCTGGCTCGTCGACTTCCTGATCGTGCGTTGGCAAACGCTCGAGCAGATGGTGTCGACGAAGAATGTCGCCTCGGCCCTCGCCTATGGCGGCGGCCAAGTCGGGATGGCGTATGCCGTCTCGGTCCTCGTGTTCTAAATCGAACCGAACACACACGGTTCACAACCCCGGAGCTACAAGCTCCGGGGTTTTTTGTGGCTTAGGCCTATTTGCTGTTCAAAATGGGCCGTGGTAGGATGCCCCAATCATGGCTAAGAAGGAAAAGGAGGTCCTCGAAAACGAGGCAGAACTCATTGATGCCGACCACGCTGAAAAGCGTGTGTATGAACTTGGTTTCCATATTGATGGCGAGCTTCCTGCTGAGGATGCCGCTCAGGTCTACAAGCATGTGCGCGAGCAGATCGCGAAGGCTGGAGAAGTAGTCGCAGAGGGCGAACCACAAAAGGTTCAGCTCGCGTACGTCGTTTCGCGCATGGAGACCGCAGGTCGCCGCGATTTTTCCGCAAGTTTCTTCGCGTGGATTGCATACGAAACTGACGGCGAAGGTCATCAGGCCGTACAGGAGGCCGTTCGCGCCGAGAAGAGCGTGTTCCGTTTCCTCGATATTCGTACGGACAAGGATGCCGCCCGCCATGCAGCTGAGATGCATGAGATCATGCTCAAGGCCGCAGAGAAGGCGGGTGCCGACGAAGGGCAGGATGAAGAGGTCTCAGATTCTGAGATCGATGCTGCTCTCAAAGAGGTTGGCGTATAACCACTAGTTTCTCCGCAGAAAAGAGCCCGTACCTACGGGCTCTTTTCTTTTATCGCGCGTACCCAAGGAAGGGGTATACTTACGGGTAGCGTGTCGCTTCGTCAGTTGGCGGTGCGGCCTCGCTTCTAGAAGACTCATAAATCACTGCATATGTATCTCAACAAAGTATTTTTATACGGTAACCTCACCCGCGATCCGGAAGTGAAAGCGCTTCCGTCGGGGCAGCAGGTCGCTAATTTCTCGATTGCGACGAATCGTACCTACAAGGACAAGAATGGCGCGAAGCAGGAGCAGGTCGAGTATCACAATGTCGTTGCCTTCGGTCGCACGGCGGAAGTCATCGGTCAGTACATGAAGAAGGGGCGTCCGCTTTTTATCGAAGGACGACTTCAGACCCGTTCGTGGGAAGCGGACGGTAAGAAGAACTATCGAACTGAAATCATCGTCGACACCTTCCAGTTCGGCTCGGGTGGTGGCACGGGCGAAGGGGGTGGCAGTCGCTCTTCGGCGCCGCGCGAAGACTACGGTCAGGACGCTCCATCGGATAAGGGCGGCGATATCCAGTACCCTGACGAAGAGATCAATCCCGAGGATATTCCTTTTTGACATCAGGGACGCTCTAGGATAAGGTGGGGGAACTATGGCATTTCAAGCAGAACGGGAGGAAATAGAGAATAAGAAATTCGTCGACTACAAGGACGTGGTGTATCTGCGTCAGTTCACGAATCCGTACGCAAAGATTCTCTCAAAGAAGCGCACGGGCGTTTCAGCAGGGAAGCAGCGCGAAATCACGCTTGCGATAAAGCGCGCCCGCTATATGGCGCTCATGCCGTACCTCCAGGCCTAACTAGGCAAATGAGAAAGGCCCGCCGCATATGCGGCGGGCCTTTTGAATTGCGTAACGGGTTGTGCCCGCGAAGCCCAACAGGACCCGTTTCGCTCCATAGTTCCTGCGGGCTAACAGAACTTCTCATCGAACGATAGCACGCCTCCGTGTGCTTATTTCGTGAAGGTTACGCTTTCTCCAATCACGGATATTTTGCTCCCCGTCGCTCGCAAACTTCCGCGATCCCGCCTCGGCTGTTTTGCGTGCTCGCAAAACATGCCTCCGGCCGATTTCGAAAAGCATAACAGCGCAGCAGTGCGCTGTTATGCTTTCTCCATCCTTTCCACGTATTCTCCAGTCTCAGTATTCACCTTCACAAGGTCGCCCTCATTGATGAAGAGGGGAGTAGTAACGGTCGCGCCGCTTTCAAGCGTAACTAATTTATTTCCTCCAGTTGCCGTGTCACCTTTAACTGCTGGAGGTGCTTCGGTAACCTTGAGCTCAACCTTCACGGGGATTTCGAGCGTGATTGGTTTCTCCTTGTAGACAAGCACTTCGACTTCGAAGTTTGGTATGAGCCACTGAACTTTTTCATGCACGGCGTCCTCGGGGAAGGAGAAACGATTCTTAGGGTTTCCTTTCTCAGCAAACCAGCTTTCGCCACGGTTCGTGTAGAGGTAGGTGGTCTCCATGCGCTCGATTTCCGCTTCAGGAACGCTTTCGTTCTGATGGAAGGAGATTTCAACGACCTTGCCAGACACGAGGTGCTGAAGCTTGGTCTGGTTCACGGGCTTACGCTGCTGCATGCGGAAGACGTGCGAAGAGAGCACTTTGTACGGCTCGCCGTTGTAGTCGATGACGGTTTTCTGGACGATTTCGTTGTATGAGAGGATTGCCATGGTCGCGGGGTTATAAAAAATATCGCCAAGGGCGAGATAGGGGTATCATACAGGACATCATGAGCATTTCAACCGAAACTACCAACCTTAGAGACGAGGAGGTTCTTTCGGCGTCCCGAAAGAATCCAGAACTCTTTGCGGTGCTCGTTGATCGGTACGAGGCAGCTTTTCTTCGGAAAGCGAAGTCCATCATCTACAGCCATGAGGACGCGGAAGAGGTGGTGCAGGATGCCTTTACGCGCATCTACGTCTATGCGGACCGGTACACACCACAGGAAGGGGCGTCGTTCTCCTCGTGGGCGTACGCCATCCTTACGCGTCTTGCCTTCACGCGCTACCAGAAACTGAAGAAAAAGCGCAGCGTAACCCAAGACCTTGATCCCGAGTTATATGAAAAGTTGGGAGAAGAAGATGTGTTTCTCGAAGATCTCTCAATACGAAGCGAAGTGCTTGCTGCGCTCGCGCGTATTCCCGATACGGCCGCCCGCATCCTCAGGCTTCAGTTCATAGAAGGGAAGACGCAGGAGGAAATCGCGGCGCTTGAGGGAAGTACGGTGTCGGCAGTAAAGACTCGCGTACATCGAGCCAAGAAGCAGTTCAAGGACGCATTACAAGAAACCAACCAGCTATAATTTTCGTATGGATACCAAATCAATCGTTATGTCTCGCGTGCGCACCGCCCATGCGTTGCGTCCGCTTGTCTCTGCAACCGCACTCTCGCTGGTCGTTTTCGTCCTTGCGCTCTATGGCATTGGAAGGGAAGTGTGGGTGGCACACGTGTTCGAGAATCTTTCGAATGCGCTCGGGAACGGGACGATCACCACCTACCTCACCGCAGCGTTCCTCAACACTCGCTTCGTCGTTCAGGCGCTCTCCATCGTTTCCCTCGGCGCGCTCATCTGGCTCGCACGCGAAACCGCCCACGCTATTGGGCACACCACTCTCGTTCGCGCTTAGGAGGAACGTCGCCGCTACTCGGCAGCAATCTTCGCCTCAATCTGCTTAAGGATTTCTCGGGTTATCGGCTTGTTGTCGCGGAGGAAGGTGCGAGTCGCGTCGTATCCGCGGCCAAGTGCGGTCTCGCCGTACTTATAGCTCGCTCCTGATTTCTGAATGATATCGTGCTTCTCTCCAAGCGCGATGATTTCTCCTTCGCGACTAATGCCTTCGTTGTAGAGAAGGTCGAATTCAGTTGTCTTGAATGGCGCAGCGACTTTGTTCTTCACCACTTTCACGCGTACGCGGCCTCCCACAACCTCTTCACCTTTCTTTATCTGGGCGATACGGCGAATATCGAGACGCACGGACGCATAGAATTTAAGTGATTTGCCCCCCGGTGTCGTTTCCGGATTACCAAACATCACCCCAATCTGCATGCGGATCTGGTTGATGAAAATAATAATCGTCTTTGATTTTGAGGTGATGCCGGTGAGCTTGCGAAGCGCCTGCGCCATAAGTCGCGCCTGACGGCCCATGTGTTGCTGGCCCATTTCACCCTCGAGTTCGTCTTTTGGCGTAAGAGCAGCGACTGAGTCGACCACGATAATATCGACCGAATTCGAGCGAACAAGGGAGTCAACGATTTCAAGTGCTTGCTCTCCGGTGTCGGGTTGCGAGATGAGAAGCTCCTCAAGCTTCACGCCGATGCGGCGTGCGTACGCTGGGTCGAGTGCGTGCTCTGCATCGACGAAGGCGCATACGCCGCCTTTCTTCTGCGCCTCAGCGATTGCATGAAGTGCGAGGGTTGTTTTGCCGGAAGATTCCGGTCCAAAAATTTCAATGATGCGTCCACGGGGAAGCCCTCCGATGCCGAGTGCGGCATCAAGGCCGATGGAGCCTGTTGGTATAGAAGGGACCGCAGCGATTTTTCCTGCTCCGAACGTCATGATGGCTTCCTCGCCGAATTTCGTTTTTATTTCTTTGATCGCAAGCTCGATGGATTTACTCTTCGCAGCTTCCGCTTTTCCTTTAGGCAAATCACCCTCTTCCATTACGTGAAGGGGAATATCTTCGGCAGTATCTTTGATTTTCGAAGCTTTCTTGCTTGCAGTCTTTTTCGCCATAGCTAACGCATTAATTTTTATAGGTAACGTCCAAACACGAACGGTTAAGGAACAAAGACGCTACGCTCTACGGTTATCTCCCGACCGAACCGATCATGCGCCGTTAGAGATAGTATAGCGCCCCCGCGAGGGAGGGGGAGTTCCTTTGAGAAATGACCTTCCTTGTCCATAAGGAGCGGGGCGCCATTGAGCGTGAGCGTCTCAGACCTATGGGCCGTGCCGCGTACAAGGATAAAGCCGCCTTCCGCTGAAGCGCCGTCAACAGGGGACTCTAGGGCAAGCTCGGGGCCGCGCAGAAGCGGGTAGCCCTTCACCAGTCCGTATATAAGGAGGGCACCGAGAGCAAGAACGATGGCGCCGCGCAGAAACATGGGCTAGAAGACCTCGTCGGACGCGTCTGACGAAGGAGCCGCTCCCGCACGGCTTAAGACTTCACGAGGACGAGCTCCATCGGCTGGGCCAACAACACCTTTTTCGTGGAGGAGGTCGATAAGGCGTGCGGCACGACCGTATCCGACACGCAGTTTGCGCTGCAGATAGGAGGTGGAGGCCTTTCCAGCTTCTTCGACGGCCGCCTTAGCTGCCTCATAGAGATCGTCATCGACATCCTCGTCTTGCAGCATGAGCGCATCGTTTGGCTCGTTACCGGTACCATTCGCACCATTTCCGAGGTCAAGCGCATCGAGTGAGCCGGCGTTGTTCTGCTTGATATAGCTCACGATTTTTTTCACTTCTGTCTCGGCGATGTATGCGGTCTGAAGACGTATCGGCTTCTGCATATCAGCGGAAAGATAGAGCATGTCGCCGGCGCCAAGAAGTAATTCTGCGCCGCCGCCGTCGATAATGGTTCTCGAATCGATTTGGGAAGCAACCTGAAGCGCCATGCGCGTCGGGACGTTTGCCTTAATAAGGCCGGTGATAACGTTTACCGATGGACGCTGGGTCGAAAGGATGAGGTGAATACCAACGGCGCGTGACATCTGAGCAAGGCGAACGATAGCGGCTTCGAGTTCGCGCGGATAGGTCTGCATGATATCGGCAAGTTCGTCCACCACAATGACGATGTAGGGCATCGCTTCAGGAAGATCGGTCTGCTTCTTCTTGCGAGCCGGCTCGAGTACCGAATTGTGATATGACTCAATGTCGCGCACTTGCTCCTGTTCGAGGATGCCGTATCGGCGATCCATTTCTTTTGCTGCCCACTTGAGCGCAAGAATTGATTTTCTCGGATCGGTGATGACTGGCGTGAGGAGGTGGGGAATACCGTTATAGAGCGTGAGCTCGACGCGCTTCGGATCAATCATGATGAAGCGAAGCTGGTTCGGGCCATTGCGGTAGAGGAGTGAGGTGATGAGTGCGTGTATGGCAACTGACTTACCGGAACCGGTCGCGCCGGCAACGAGTCCGTGCGGCATCTTGGCGATATTCACATAGTGCGGCGTACCGGTGATGTCGCGGCCGACGGCAGCAAGGAGCGGCTTCTGGGAAGAGCCCCATTCTGGCGCTGAAAGCACCCCGCCAAGACCGACGGTCGCTTTTGTTGCGTTTGGAACTTCGATGCCGACGAGTGACTTACCCGGAATCGGTGCTTCGAGGCGGACGGGGTGCGCGGCAAGGGCAAGCTCAAGATTACTCTGGAGGCTCACCACTTTTGAGAGGCGAACACCTTCGGCCGGCTTTATTGCGTAGCGGGTGACGGTTGGGCCGACAGACACCTCATCCATTTCGACGGAGATACCGAAATTCTGGAAGGTGCGTTTGATGATATTTGCGTTCGCCTTAATGTCACCGACTCCCGGTTTACCTTTATCTTCGCTCAGAAGGGAAACGGGCGGCGGGTCGTATTCAGCATCGAAGTTCGGAATCATCGGCGCCTTGCCCTTCGTTTGATTCTGATTGAAAACGGTCACCGTAGGTTCCGCTGAAGGTGTGTGGACCGGTTCGTCGTAAGGTTGTTCGGACTCAGAGTCTTCTGCAGACTCGTCTCCTTTATTTCGATTGAGTGAGATCTCAGGAAGTGTGACACCATTAATCCGAGCGCGAAGCATTTGTATAAAGGACAGTATGCCGGCAATAATGGCAGGCACATCAGCCGCAATGAGTACGCCTACCGCAATGAGCGCGAGCAGGAGTATGGCTGCGCCCCAAACCGTAAGGAAGTCTTTGGCAAGTCCACCAATAAAGGTGCCGAGCATTCCGCCAAGCGGTTCGGAGAACATGCCAAGGAGCGCGAGGGTGCCGAGCACAATGAGGGCGATGCCAATGCCGGCAAGTGCTCCGATGAAGGTGCGTTTCAGTGCGATGCCAAGGCCAAGGAGGATGACCAGAATCGGCACGAGGTAGGCACCCACACCGAAGAGGGTACGAGTGAATCCGAAGACCTCGTTTACAAGGAATCCTTGGCCATCGCCAGTATTTGTTATGCCGAGCGCCGCAACACCAAGGATGAGTCCCGACGCTATAAGGAGAATGACCGATACCCATTTTATGAGCGGTCCGTAATCGGTTTCCGCACGCTTTTTGCTGCGCTTCATCAAGGTATTTTACCACCATCACCCTTGTCCCCAGTCGCCGTAGCGCTCTCTTAGCGCCACGGATTTCTATAGGGCAGCAGGATAATTTGCTCGCTCTATTTCAAGGACGTATAATCCCTGTACGACATTAAGGACAATGGATACCAACAAGGGACACATAAAGGACATAGAGAAGTATAAATCACGAATCAAGGGTGCTGATTCAGACTCGTTCGTCCTAGAAAAATCGATATTCAACAACGTATTTAATAAAGACATTCAAAGGATATATATCTACAAGAAAGCCGAGCGCCTTTCAAAAGCTCTTACGCTCGTGACGCCAGCATTCAGGGACCATCCGTCCTTGAGAGATCGCGTCGACCGCGTATCAGTCGCTCTTATCGATGCGACCATTGGTGGAGTCGCGTTTTCTCTTGAATCGCTTTCAAAGGAATTGCTCGCACTTTCGAGCATTCTTTCAATAGCGAGAAGTGCGGGCATACTTTCTCCTATGAATGCAGACCTTATTTCTGAGGAGGCGCATGTTCTTCTGCAAGAAGCAGCTTCGTACGAAATGCCGCGGGTGAGTCTCGGGGAAGCTCCAACGCTCGCAGCTCTGGCTCGCGCATCAGTTCAGCCGCGCTACGAACCGAAAGCAAGAGTCGCTTCGACTTCTGTCCCAGAACCAGTGGTTGTCCAAGAGGCAGGTCACAAGGTCCAGATAAAAGACATAAAGGACAATCAGCAGGGGAGGAGGGACGCAATCCTCTCTGTCCTTCGTACAAAGAGCCCTTCCTATATAAAGGATATCTCGACCGTCATTCGGGATGTAAGCGAAAAGACTATCCAGCGCGAACTCCAAGCACTTGTGGTTGAGGGGGTGGTTACCCGAAGCGGGGATCGACGTTGGACGCAATACTCGATTTCCTAACCCCTCGTTTGGGCTCGGACTGAATTGACCTTTCTTCATAATTGGGGTAGGGTGGAGGGGTGGTATGGGCATAACTCATGCATGAAAAAAGACCGGAGACGGTCTCTTTTTCGTACCTAAGTTGTGTTGTTATCCACATGAAAAAACGAGGAAAACCCTAGGGCGCAGGCGATACTGTACCTTGCGCCTCTGGGGCGCTTCCGTAAGGATTGTTCGTTGAAAAACGAATAGGGAATTGATTGTTCAAGGCGTAATCCTACGCCCGCTTGCCCGTCAGCGTATAAGGCGGGACCAGAACGGATGATTCTCCCAGCTACGGATGTGCTTCAGAATGAAAGAACCCACTTTACCAGCTAGCCGATGAGAAGCGTGTCGATAATGCTCCTCGTCGGGTAGTCAAGGAATGTGCGAACGAGTACTGGGCGCCACGCGCGTCCGTACTCACCAATTACAAAGAATGCAAGATGCGCGCGGCGCGACACATTATTAGCACCGCCGCGTCGCACGCATCCTAAACTTACAAAAACGTTATTATGTCTAATGCAAACACAAATACAGTCGCGAAAATCGCAGCGGTAGTGGCCGGTTTCGGTCTCGTTGCGATGTCGTTTGCCTACGTTCCGGCGAAGGCAGCTACCTCGACTGATATTCAGGCACAGATCAGCGCTCTTATGGCGCAGATTGCAGCCCTTCAGGCGCAGGCTGGTGGTTCCAACTCAACAGGAAGCACCATGTTCAATTCAGACCTTACTATCGGTTCAAAGGGAACTGACGTAACCGGTCTTCAGAACTGGCTTATCAGCAAGGGCTTCTCGATCCCGGCAGGCGCAACTGGCTACTTTGGTTCTCAGACCCAGGCAGCAGTCGCAGCTTTCCAGGCAGCTAACGGCATTGCGCCGGCAGCTGGCTACTTCGGTCCGAAGACCCGCGCAGCAGTCAATGCTATGGCAGGCGGCACGACCAGCACTCCTGGTACGACCACCGGCCTCACTGGCAATGGCCGCCTCACCGGTATCACCTCGCTCGGCGATGTCACCACCGACCTCGATGAGGGCGATGCAGTGACGAAAGTCGTCGGCGTCTCTGGAGATGCTACGGATGGCGATGTCATGATTCAGCGCGTTGATGCAACCTTCGTGGTCGCAAACGTTTCAAGCCAGAGCTCGAACCTCGACAAGTACGTCGATACGGTCAGCCTCTACATCGATGGCAAGAAAGTTGCCTCGATGGATGCTTCGGACGGCGACAAGGATGGACGCACGTGGACCTTCCGCTTCTCGAACCTCAACACGGTCGTGAAGAATGGTCAGACGGGCAACATCTACGTCGAAGTTACCCCGGTCGCTTCGATCGGCACGAACGAAGATGGTAAGACGGTTACCGCGAAACTTCTCGTTGACAGCCTCCGCGCTGCCGGTGCAGATGGTATCTCGGACACCTACGTCAGCACTGCTATCACCCAGGACTTCACCGTCTCGGCAAGCACGGCTGGTACGCTTACCTCGAGCCTCTCGGACAGCTCTCCTCGCGCAAGCCAGGTTGCTGTTTCGAGCTCGACCACGACTGGCGTGAAGATCCTCTCGCTCAAACTCAAGGCGAAGAATCAGACCGTCACCGTGACGGACCTCCCGGTCCAGCTCGGCACTTCGGATAACAATCTTAACGATGTTATCTCGACTGTGAAGCTTATGAACGGTTCGACCGTCCTCAAGTCGAAGACCGTTTCAACTGGTACCTTCGGTACCACGACCTTCGATGGTGTTGACCTCGATATCGATGCTGACGAAACCGTTACGCTCGATGTTGTTGTTGACCTCAAGGGCGACAGCGCATACGCAGACGGAACGACGCTCATCGCGTCGACCACGACGTATGGTTGGGATGTCTCGGATGACAACGGCGCTTCGGTTACTCCGTCGTCGGCAGTCCTCGGTTACACCCAGACCCTTACCGCAACCGGCGTTTCGGTTACGAAGGGTACGTTCTCGAAGACGGTTACGGCAGGTCTCGCAGGTGCGGGCGACGTCGTTACCTTCACGATGCCGTTCACAGTCACTGCAAGTGACACGGACGTCTTCATCGGTGCAGCAACCACCAAGGTGGCTTCTGTCTCGACCACTCCGTCAGCTTCGGCAGGCGGTGTGAACTACGCTACGTCGACTGGCTCGACTCAGGGCGCTACGGGTGAACCGCAGGGCTCTGCAGTCACGGCCGCAGACACCATCAACGGCGACGTTGCTGGTACTGCGTACAAGGTCTCGGCAAACACGAGCCGTACGTTCACCTTCACTTCCACGTTCATCGCTACCACCACTGGTACGCCGACCGCTGGAAACGTTGGTGTTACCCTCGTTGGTATCAACTACGGTCCGTCGAGCACGCTCAGCACCACCTACTACACGTCGAATCTTGACTCGTTCAAGAGCGACCTCGTCTTCGTCACGAAGCGTTAATCTACGGATTAATGTGTAGGTCCCTAACGTAAGTTAGGAAACGAAAAACCGCCCTACGGGGCGGTTTTTCGTTTATACTAGGGTAAACGTATGCGCTACTTCTTCGAGTTTATGAAATTCGCGTCAGGGTTTGCGCTCATTCTCGCGGTTGCGCTTCTCGTGCTTCGTTTTACTTCAGTCGGTGTTCCGTGGTAATCCGCTTCTCATGAGACGACGCCTAGCCAAAGCTCATCAGGAGATCTGGTTTGATCTCGTCATCATAGCGATAAGTCTTGTGGTTGCCGGAATTCTTATCGGCAATAATTCGTTCGCGCTTCTCCTCGAGCAGACCAAAGAGCTTTCGATACTCGGTACGTTCATCGCCGGAATCTTTTTCACGTCGCTTCTCACCGTTGCTCCCGCGACGGTGACCATTGGTGAGCTCGCGTTAGGGCAGGGGGTTTTGTTCACGGCGTTCTGGGCAGCGCTCGGTGCGGTCTGTGGCGATCTCATCATCTTCCGCTTTATACGCGATCGTTTCTCCGAACATCTCACCTCACTCCTTGCTGAGCAGGGCGCATATCGGCGCTTTAAGCGGCTCATGTCGCTCAAGTCGTTGCGCTGGCTCGCGTTTTTGGTGGGTGGTCTCATCATTGCGTCGCCGCTCCCGGACGAGATTGGTATCACTATCCTAGGGTTTACGAAGATGCGCATGCGCACGTTCATTCTCCTCTCCTTTGTATTTAACTTCCTCGCCGCCTTTGTGGTGGGATCAATTGCTCAGGCAATCGTGTAGCCACGTTTGCAAGAACGGCCCAGCTTCGGTATAGTCCCTCCTGTACGGACCGAAGACAGCGGGTGGTCGAAAGGCCTTAATTTCCTGCCGAGGGACGAACGGGGAAGCGTTTCGGCGCGTTCTCGTTCTACTGTCTCCTCGGTCATCCATAACGGATGACCTTGTTCGTTTCTGTACGTAAAACCAATTATGGCAATTACCAAAGCAAAGAAAGTAGACATCGTAGGAAAAGTCAGCGAGTCGCTCAAAGACGCGGCCTCGGTGGTTTTCGTTAAGTTCACCGGCCTTTCGGCTGCGAACACGTACGCAATGCGTAAGGGTTTGCGCGATGAGCAGGTGGGCTACTATGTCGCCAAGAAAAGCCTCATCAAGCGCGCGCTTGCCGAGAAGGGCTACACGGGAACTATTCCCGAGCTCCCCGGTGAGATAGCAATTGCATGGAGCAACACTGACGCTACGGCACCTGCGCGCCTCATTTACGAGACGGGCAAGAAACATGACGGAGCGCTCAGTATCGTCGGCGGCGTGTTCGAAAACGTATACGCCGATGCAGCGAAGATGACTGCAATCGCAACTATTCCTCCGCTTCCAGTTCTCCGTGGTATGTTCGTGAACGTAATCAACAGCCCAATTCAGGGCATGGCGATTGTTCTCGACCAAATCGCAAAGAAGAAGGCAGCGTAACTTATTTAATTGAATCACTATGGACGAAGTACAGGCAGATGCAGCAGCTCCGGCAGCAGTTGAAGAAACTGCAGCTCCGGCAGCGCCTGCAGTAGAAGAAAAGAAAGAAGTCGAAGTTCCGGCTAAGTTTAAGAAAATCGTCGAGGAAATCGAAGCGATGACGGTCCTCGAGCTCTCCGAGCTCGTGAAGGTCTTCGAAGAGAAGTTCGGCGTATCCGCAGCAGCAGTCGCGGTTGCAGGTCCTGCAGCCGGCGGTGCAGCGGCAGAAGAGAAGTCATCGTTTGACGTTGAACTCTCTGATGCAGGCGGCAACAAGATTGCCGTGATCAAGGTAGTTAAGGAAGCTCTCGGTCTCGGTCTCAAGGAGGCGAAGGACGCCGTTGATGGCGCTCCATCGGTCCTCAAGGCAGGCATGAAGAAGGAGGAAGCTGACGAACTCAAGAAGAAGATTGAAGAGGCTGGCGGTAAGGTTACCCTTAAGTAATCCAACCCCCCTCTATGCAAAACCCCCGCTCTCGCGGGGGTTTTGTTTGTATGAAAAACGGGCCGCCCGAAGGGCGGCCCGTTGTGGATTTGGCGTCGAGCGTTAGCTTTTGCGCCAGTTGATGGCGATGAAAGCCTGCGTCTTAAGGACGTGGACGACATCGCCTTGCTTCAGCATGCTGCATCGGAGGAACAAGCCCTCCGTATCCTCTGTCTTCAGCACGAGACCCGTGTGGATGCTCGCATCCTTCTCCTCAGGGATGGTGTAGCGGACTTGGCAAAGAGTTTTGCCGTCGCTCGTCACCGTTTCCTGGGATTCGATCTTGCCGAGTACTTCTTTGTTCGGACTTCCGAAGGCACTTTCCATGGACTTTTGATCGCACGCAGCAAGCAGGACCAGTGCGCTCAGACACAAGAACAACTTTTTCATGTAACCCTCCAAATTGTTAGGTTGAGTGTATTACAACATATACAACAACAATCTGCAAGTACCTTCAGAAGGGGGATTTACGTCTCGTTTCTCTGGCTTGCGCAAGGGGGAGCCCAGTACGTACAATGACCGGACTTGCATGGAAACCCTTTCGAAACTCTTTAGTTCTGCTGCTCGACTGAAGCTTCTCCGTCTCTTCCTTTTTAATGATGACACTGCTTTTTCCGCTAAAGATGCGGCCTTCCGTGCGAAGGTTTCGCTCAGTCAAGCACGAAAAGAGCTTGCGCTTCTCGTCTCCGCGGGAGTTTTAAAGAAGCGTACGGTGCAGAGTCGTACACTCTTCACGACCAACAGACGCATCGGCGTCTATGACGCGCTCCAGCGCTTCGTGCGCGATACGACCGAGATCAGCGATGCGCGTATCATCTCGAATCTGAAGAAAGCAGGAACCCTGCGCCAAATCACCCTCACCGGTGTTTTCACTGGCGCCCTAGAACCGAAAGTCGACATACTCGTAATTGGTGATCGACTCGACGATCGCGTCCTTTCGACCGCAGTGCACGCGCTTGAAGCAGAGCTCGGCAGGGAATTGCGCTACGCGTCCTTTACGAGTCAGGATTTTCGCTATCGCGTCGGTGTTTATGACCGCCTTGTTCGCGATGTGTTCGATTACGCCCATCGAACGGTCTTCGAGAAGAGCTCGCTCTCCTAAAACCTTGCTATTTTGGCCTCTAATGGCCTATCCACAGAGGGTCTCTAACCGCTACCCCCGCTTGCTACACTTATAGATAGCAGAACTGCCTATCAGACTGCGCTGCTATTACTCCGTTAACCTACCTTAAGTAATTTACGTATGTTCCTCACCACTTGGGCTGATACGTTGAATTCCTCATTCCAGAGCTTGTTCTTTGGTCTCGTGGACTTCATCCCGAATCTCATCGTTGCGATTATCATCTTCGTCGTCGGCTGGCTTATTGGCGCTGGTCTCGGTCGCGTTGTTGCGCAGGTTATCTCCTCGCTTCGCGTTGATGCCGCACTCCGCGCCGCTGGCGTTGAGAAAGTCATGGAGCGCGCGGGCTTCAAGCTTAATTCGGGCGCGTTCCTCGGCATGCTCGTCAAGTGGTTCTTCATCGTGGTCTTCCTCGTTGCAGCGCTTGATGTGCTTGGTCTTACGCAGGTAACGATCTTCCTCCGTGCGGTAGTCCTCGGCTACCTCCCACAGGTCATCGTTGCAGTCCTTATTCTTCTTGTTGCAGCGGTTGTCGCGGATGCAGCACAGCGCGTCGTCTCAGGTGCAGCAGCTACGGCGAACATGCGTTCAGCAAACCTCCTCGGCTCTATCGCTCGTTGGTCAATCTGGATCTTCGCAGTCCTTGCGGCCCTCAACCAGCTTCAGGTTGCGACCGGATTCGTCCAGACCCTCTTCACGGGTGTGGTGGTTGCCGTCGCTCTCGCGCTCGGTCTTTCCTTCGGTCTCGGAGGTCAGGCTTCAGCAGCAAAGTTCCTCGACAAGATGCGCGAGGAGATCAAGTAATCTCCGAACGTTTGTTCGACAGAAAAAGCCCGCAAATGCGGGCTTTTTCTGTCCCCAGTATCCCCAGAAAGCAGCTGAAACCCCGAGGTGTTGACAGGGTAGGGGGACACGCATATACTCCTCCCTACGTGTCTATCACTACGAAGTCTACCTAAACCAAGGAGCGGAACGGGTCGCTGACCCATCGTGGAAACACGAAAGCCGCCCCTCGGGGCGGTTTTCGTTTCAAGAGATACGGGCTCCTTGATAACTGAATACGCAAGAAAAAAGAAAAGGTAATCGACCTCGGCATTTGTTAGTGCCGAGGAAGAATTGCAAAAGATCATAATGAACATGTGGTGTTCAGGTTTCCGCACAGGAAACAATTAAGGGCGCACGGTGGATGCCTAGGCTTACAACAGCGATGAAGGACGTGACTAGTCTGCGAAATGTTTCGGGGAGGTGACTTGTAACCTTTGATCCGGAAATGTCCGAATAGGGAAACCAAATCCGTATGGATTGTTCTTCCGCAAGGAAGATCGCGAACCTCGGGAAGTGAAACATCTCAGTACCGAGAGGAAAAGAAAACAATATCGAGTAGCGTTCCGTTCGCCCGATGCTTCGGACGGATGGAACGCGACTCTCGTTATTCCCTGAGTAGCGGCGAGCGAAACGGGAGAAGCCCAAACCTGTAGATTCGTCTATGGGGGTTGTAAGGCAGAAGTGGAGTACTTGTACTCGAAGAGTTACCAATTGTCTTCATAGTAGAAGCTGCTGGAAAGCAGCACCCTAGAGGGTAATGGTCCCGTATACGAAATGAATGACAACTCTTTGACTTCTGTTCTTGAGTAGCTCGAGACACGAATAGCTCGAGTGAATCTGCCAGAACTAACTGGTAAGGCTAAATATGTTGTAGGACCGATAGTGAACTAGTACCGTGAGGGAAAGGTGAAAAGAACCCCGAGAGGGGAGTGAAATAGAACTGAAACCGTGTGCTTACAAAGGGTTATGGCGGACTTTGTTCCGTTATAGCGTGCCTATTGAAGAATGAGCCTGCGAGTGTATATATGTCGCTTGGATAAATCCGTTACGGGATGCATCCTCAGGGAAACCGAGTGTGAATAGCGCGTTTGTGTCATATATACGACCCGAAGCAACGTGAGCTTGCCATGAGCAGGGTGAAGTGTGGAGAAATCCACATGGAGGCCCGAACCCGTTCGTCGTACAACGCGTTGGGATGACTTGTGGTAAGGAGTGAAAAGCTAATCGAACGTTGTAATAGCTGGTTCTCTCCGAAACAGCTTTTGGGCTGGCGTCGTGTGATCCTTCCGGGGGTAGAGCACTGGAAGGGACAAACAGGGAGAAATCTCGTTGTCCCTATCAACCTCCGAATACCGGAAGTCTACAACACGGCAGTTAGACGATGGGGGCGAAGCTCCATCCGTCAAAAAGGGAAGAGCCTAGATCGCCAGTTAAGGCCCCAAAATATATGCTGAGTGCAACTCAAGGAAGTGAGAATCCTTTGACAATGAGGATGTTGGCTTAGAAGCAGCCACCATTTAAAGAAAGCGTAACAGCTCACTCATCGAGGGTTCTTGCGCCGAAGATAATCGGGGCTAAGCATATTGCCGAAACTGCGGGTGCGCATCGTATTCGTACGATGCGTGCGGTAGGAGAGCGTTCCGTTCTGCTGTGAAGGTAAAGGGGTGACCCATACTGGAGCGTACGGAAGTGAGAATGCAGGTACAAGTAACCACAATGCGGGTGAGAACCCCGCACGTCGAAAGATCAAGGTTTCCTCAGCTATGGTGATCAACTGAGGGTTAGTCGGGCCTAAGGGGATGGTGAAAACCGCACCCGATGGACACATGGTTAATATTCCATGACCGATCATATGTGCGATGGAGTGACGGACTGCTGTACTCGTGGCCCCTTATTGGATTGGGGTCCGTGCCGTGAGCGTGTTTGCTAGGGAAATCCGGCAGACGTTAGCGCGAGCGGAGCGGCAATTTCCTTCTTCGGAGGGAGAGAGCATGGGGAGCGCGGTTCCAAGAAAAACTTCTAAGCTTCAACATATGACGACCGTACCGCAAACCGACACAGGTGATCGGGTCGAGAAGACCAAGACGAACGAGTGAGAGGTCCTCAAGGAACTCGGCAAAATAGCGGCCGTAAGTTAGCGATAAGGCCTGCCCCACGCAAGTGGGGCCGCAGCTAAAGACTCCCTGGCAACTGTTTACCAAAAACACAGCTCCCTGCGAACTCGTAAGAGGATGTATAGGGGGTGACACCTGACCAATGCCGGAAGGTCAACTATGGGGGGTGGTATGTCTTCGGATGTACTGCTGGACTATATAAGCCCCGGTGAATGTCGGCGATAACTATAATCGTCCTAAGGTAGCGTAATTCCTTGTCTGGTAAGTTCAGACGTGCACGAATGGTGTAATGACTGGGGAACTGTCTCGAGGACTCGCTCGGTGAAAATGCAATACCGGTGA
>LFCK01000001.1 GCA_001189095.1 Parcubacteria bacterium C7867-001 | reverse complement strand
GCCCACACTAGGTTTGATTCCATAGTCCCCAATTTTTCCCGCGCGGCGGCTACCGCCGCGTATACAGGGTGCGCCGTTCCTGACACTTTTTGATTCAGAGAATGCGAATCAGAGCCCAGAAGATTTTTTGAAGAAAAGGGAGCGGATTTTTTGGCGGGGAGAGAATGGGAAATCCAAGCCCGAAGTGTGCTTGCCCCTCCCACCCATGCGCGCACCTACTTCTTCGCTCAAAACGGAATAATCAGCGAAGCTCCCTTACATACCGTATTCTTTGTAGATTTTACGCAGACGCTCCTTCTCATGTTCTTGAAGTCTTTGCATTACCTTATCGACTGCAAATACAGGCTCTTCGTCGTAGTTTCTATAATCATTAGAAGCGAAATCAAGTCTGCGGTAATAAAGATCGATAGTATCTTTCACGATTTTGAGAAGTACTTTTATCTGCACTCCAGTTATTTTTACCTCTTCTTTTTTCAGATCAGCGTGAACGAGAAACTTGTCTCTGTATATTTTCAGATCTGTTATAACTTTTCTATTTCTTGCTAACCGTTTGCGTATCTTTCTAATATCGGAGTGGGAAAATGGTTCATAGCTTTCAAATAACTCTGGAATGAAGTGTCGATTTTGATGACGTTCGAGGAATTTTTCTTTTGAAAACGAAGAGAAGTGATTGTCTACCAAATCTAGCAGCATCTCGATTGTAAGAGATTGTTTCTTTTTATTTACATCGAAAAACTTTGCCAATTCAATAAAAAAGTAACATCGAGCGGCTTCTTGAAGTGGGGTAAAGAAGTACAAATGCTGGCTAAAAGTATGGACATTTTCTTTTGCCTTTCTCTTACCTACAACATTGGGAGCCGATAGTTTCCTAAATCTCTCAAAGATCCTAAATACCGCGAGAGTGTGCAGATATCTGCCCCGTAGTTCTTCTGTCCATTTCATCGCTTTTGCGAAATTCTCTTGGTGAGAGGTCATAGCGGTATAATGGAAAGTATGCGTTATTTCCTCTACGCCCGCAAAAGCACTGATGTCGAGGACAAACAAGTTTTGTCCATTGAGGCGCAGTTGTCGGAATTGCGCGCGCTCGCGCGGAAAGAGGGACTTGAAGTCGTTCAGGAATTCGTGGAGAAACGGAGCGCAAAACAGCCGAATCGTCCCGTGTTTAACGATATGATGACCCGTATTCAAAACGGTGAGGCGCAAGGAATCGTATGTTGGAAAATTGATCGCCTTGCACGAAATCCGGTAGACGGCGGACAGATTCAATGGCTTCTCCAAAACGGCACGATTGCTCATATCCAAACTCATGACCGCGCGTACTATCCCGCCGACAATGTGCTCATGATGTCCATGGAATTTGGTATGGCGAACCAATTCATCCGCGACCTATCTGTAAACACAGCGCGCGGCCTTCGCGCTAAAGCCCGCCAAGGACACTTCCCGGGGACTGCTCCGGCGGGGTATCGAAACGACCAACGCACAAAAACCATCGTTATTGACCGCAAGAAATCAAAAGTGATTCTCGCCGCGTTTGAGTTGTACGCAAAAGGCGTATCGCGCCTCGAAGATATCGGACAATTTCTGTATGACAACGGCGCGCAAAGTACGCAAAGAAACCGCATCCACAATGACCGTGTCCGCTTCATCCTCGCCAATCCTTTTTACTACGGCCACTTCCTCTACGGCGGCGAATTGTACGAGGGTCGCCACACCCCGATTATCGACAAACGCCTCTACGACAAGGTGCAGAAAGTCCTCGCAGAGCGCGGGCATCCGCAAGTTGAGAAAACCCAACCCCAAGTATTTTGCGGACTTATGTCCTGTGGGGAGTGCGGAATGAGCATTACCGCCGAAACCCGCACCAAGCACCAAAAGAACGGCAACACCCACCACTACACCTACTATCGCTGTACCAAAAAATCGGCGTCTCGCTGTTCGCAGTCCTATGTCCGCGAAGAACAGCTCGCCACCGATTTTTCCGACCTCCTTTCTATGTTCGTACTTCCAAGCGAATGGGCGCGGGATTTTGAGAAACGTATAGAAGTAGATGAACGAGCGTCCGGTCGGACGACCGCAGAAGCGGTCACAGGGCTACGGGAGGAGATGAACGATATCGAGCGCAAACTTGATCGCCTCATGGACTTATACATCGCGCAGGATATTGAACGCGACGCCTATTTGTCGAAGCGTCGCGTGCTTTTGTCCGACAAGCGGTCAATACAAGAGCATATCGCGCGTCTCGAACGAGACGGCTCTGCGTGGCTCGAACCTATGCTCTGAATCAAAAAGTGTCAGGAACGGCGCACCCTGTATACGCGGCGGTAGCCGCCGCGCGGGAAAAATTGGGGACTATGGAATCAAACCTAGTGTGGGCTCCGCGACCAGGATTCGAACCTGGAACCAACTCGTTAACAGCGAGCTGCTCTACCGTTGAGCTATCGCGGAATGTCTGCTTCCGTGGCTTCAAGGTATGAAGCGCGCGGAATGTCTGCGTCCCCAGAAGGGGACGTAGTGGCATTCTAGCCGAAAAATCCCCAGGAGCAACCGTGCAATTTCTCCGGGAGGGGAGTAGTCTCATTTTCAGAAGGAGGTCATCTCATGACAGCACTCCCGCCCTGCCTTGCGCGAGCGGTTGAATTCGGCGAACTCATTGTGTCCATGGATCTCTATCGCGAGCTTCGCGATGCGATCCGCAAGCATGTGAGCGTCGGCGACCCGCTTCCGAAGCGTCTTACCTGGGAGGATATCAAAGCGAAACCGTATAAGCTTGATGAGGCTCGAGCGGAGAAGCTCGAGGCATTCAAGCGTGTGAAGGCACTTGTGCCGTACGATGCGCTGCGAGCGTTCCTTTCTGGTGCTGATATCGACGTGCTCGTATCCGATCTGTCGGATGCGTTCACGGTGTGATACTGAACCCGCCGGCTTTGTCGGCGGGTTTTGTTATAATGGCCCGATGCTTAAACTCTACATGCGCGAGTACTGCCCGTTCTCCATTGAAGTCATGAACTTTGCGAAAGAAAAGGGAATCGAGCTCACCCTTGAAGACATCGCCAAACCAGAAAATGAGAAGGTGCTTATGACGATGGGCGGGAAGCATGAGACGCCGTTTCTTGTCGACGAGGAGCGCGGTGAATCGCTCTACGAATCGACAAAGATAATCTCGTATCTTTCGGAGCACTACGTAAAATAATGTACGTACGCGTACGCGTGATCCCGGACGCGAAGCGGGAATCTCTCATCGAGACGGAAGACCGGACGCTTACTGTCGCGGTAAAGCAGCCCGCTGAACGAAACCTTGCCAATACGCGCGTCCGCGAACTCCTTGCCGAGCATTTTTCGCTGCCCCTCGGGAAGGTGCGGCTTACCAGTGGGCACCGCAGTCCCCGCAAGATTTTCGATATAGAAATGTGAGTTGCGCAAGACGGGCTTAACCTCGTAAGATCTGCAGAGGAGTACTGGAGAAATGAATATGGAATATAAACAACCGCCGACAACCTTTGATGAAGCGACTCGTCTTGAAAGCGAGGCAGCCTTCCTCGTTCGTAAGAATATGGATAACTCACGGGACAAGGTCGAACGCAGTCAGGAAACGTTTGCGCTCCTAAAAAGGATTAAGGCGTTCGTTGAACCGGGTTGGTACGAACACTTCAAGTCAAAGCCGACCGACCTTAAGCGATATCTCGTTACTGGAGTTGAAGAGCAGGTAAACACGGGGATGTGCACTGTCCGCTATATCGCAGATTACGGTCTCTATAAAGGAGAGCCAGCACATCGCGAGCTCGTTGGGCCGGACAGCTTCTTGCGTCCGGTCGACCGTACACTCGATGACGGGACTCATTACCGCGGTCCGCGATTCAGAAAAATCGCCGACCCAAACGAAGTTCATATCGGTTAATCTCGATATGTAAAACGCGGCGCCGTAGGCGCCGCGTTTCTATTTTGCGAATGTCGCGTAGTCCGTTTCGGTTTTTCCTTCGGGCACTATCCGCAGAGGAGTGAAGACCCTGTTTTCAAATTTCGCCGTCTTTATCTTTACCCGTATATCCTTGCCGTTCTTTTGCATGAAAAAATACGTGCCCGGAGATTCGGCGTATGCGCGGTACTTATTCCAGTTCGTTTGCGCGTCACCACTAAGATCAAGCAGACCTTCTTCTTTCGCTATTTTTCCACAATGTGTTGCGTGTGAAGCGTCTTGAGCTTCGCCTTCGATAAGATCCTGCTCGAACGCCGGAAGAATGTCGGCAAGCAGTTCCGCGCCGATGGTAATGAGACGTGGGCGCAGTTCGCGGGTCGTTTCCTCAGGACCTATCTCAACTTCTACCAAGCCAAGAACATCGCCCGCGTCGAGCTCCTTAACCATCTTCTGCACCGTCACGCCGGTCACGGTTTCTCCATGAAGTAGCGCTGCTTCAACTGGTGATGCGCCCCGATATTTCGGAAGAAGTGAGTAATGCACATTCAGTATCCCAAGAGGGAATGCGTCGATGAGTTTCTGAGGAAGGATCTTTCCATACGCGACCACGAGTGCGTACTCGCACTCGAACGCCTTGAGTTCCTCAATAACGGATGGAGTAAGTTTTTCTGGTGTCAGCACCGGAATGCCATGCTCGACCGCGAATGCTTTGGTGTCGGACGGCAAGAGCTCCATGCCGCGGCCACGCGGTGCGTCCGGTGAGGTAATGACGGCTTCAGGACGCATACCGCGCTCAAGGAGAAGCGCGAGCGTGTCGCGTGCGACGTACGGCGTTCCGAAGAAAAGGAATTTTTTGCGGGCGCTGGTGCGACCAGAAGGAGCATAGAGCTCTTCTGCATGGTCGACAAAAAGAGTGCCGTCCAAGTGGTCTATTTCATGCTGGAATGCTTGCGCGAGAATGTCTCCGCCTCCACGCTCGAATTTCTTTCCGTTTTCGTCCTGTGCGCGCACCGTAGCGCGGTCATGACGCAGGGTTGTTCCGTAGGTGCCGCGCACCGAGAGGCAACCTTCGTCCATGGGAATTCGGCGACGCGAAGACTTCACTATTTTTGGATTGATAAATACGCCGTATTCCGGAACCTCGGGACGATCATTCTCAGGTGGCGGGCGCATGCGGTCATAACGGACGATGAAAATGCGGTACGAGATGGCAATTTGGGGAGCGGCAAGAGCAACACCGTCAGGTTCTTTGTCGAGTGTCTCCTTCATGTCGCGGATAATCTCCGCAAGTTCGGAAGACCCGAACATTTGTTCGGGTACCGGCTTCGCGATTTCCCGCAGAACGGGATCGCCTTTCTGGACGATTGCACTCATGGCGCAAACGATATCACAGAAAAGCGCCGGCTCTAGAAGAGCCGGCGCTATCAATATACGTCGTCGGTGGAACGGGACTGATTGGGCGGGGAATGCCTCAACCGTCGCTACGAAGCTTCTCCAGAGGGACGAGAGGAGTGAGCACAAACGTTCGCGACCGGCGCGCTATTGATTTCTATAAAGAGCGAGAGAGGGCGGGCTCGCATGGGGTGGGGGAGCGAGTGGTTCCCCGTGCGTCCGAGGGGGTACGCACGTGCGCGGCGGTGATGCGCAGCCCTCTCTCTGTGAGAGAGCCTAACTCGATGCGGCAGCATGTCAATACGTACCGGTATCACTAGAACGGGTTCTCGGTCTCGTGTTTTTTTGGGTCCACTTCCCACCAGAATTTCTTGCTGAAGTTCTTCGCCTTCGTGCAGACGCTTTTGAGATAGTAGAGGTCCTTGGTCGGGATGCCTTCGAGGATGCGGCCAAGACGCGGCATGGAGAGCGCAGGAAGACCATCTTGTTTTCTTGAGTAATTAAGGTGTCGTTGAAAGAAACGCATGAGCTCGCCTCGTTCGGTCGCACGCGACTTCGTCTTTTCGACTTTCGGCATGAGGGAGCCGATGTGTCGCAGCTCTCCGGTGCGCGGCTCGTGAGGTCCGGTGTCCATAGGTTCGTAGGAGCATTGTAACAAAAACGAACACCCCAAGGCCGCATCGGCCTTGGGGTGTTTCGAGTAGAGAGACTAGAGCGGAATCTCGTGCGCTTCGTTGCCTGTCGTGACGACGATCGATTGTGCGGTCCACGGAAGCACGTGAACATTATCGCCGTGGGTGAGCGGGGCGAAGAATGCAGGTTGGCGCGGGTCGAGTTCGAGTACAAACGCACGATCCTTCGTTGCGATGATGAGTGCATCGTCTCGCTTAGGAAAGGCCAGTACGCTCGTAATTTCTTCATTAGCGGAGAAGATAATGGTCGGGTTGCAGACGCCATTCTGGCAAAGGTATTCAGGAACCGTGCAGGACGTCGAGCTTGCGACTTCGGCGATGACACGGTTCTGACGTGCATAAACGGAGGCACAGCCGCCGGCCATTGTGAGCGGCTTTTCTTTGGTCGGTAGCATGGTTGACCACATGAGGGAAAAGGCGCGCTGTGCTTCCTTTGCGTCGAGTACGCGCTCTTTAGGATGGCGCTCGACGAATATCGGGCGCACGTGCGTCGTGCCGTCGGACACAATAGTTACAAGTTCATTCCACGGCTGATTCGTTCCTTGGCTCACGATAATGCGATGCGAACCGGGGAGAAGGGTGACGCTCTCGCTGCCACCGGTCGAAGTGAGGCTCTCCGTCTCGTCGATAAAAATGCTCGAGCCCGGCTTTAGGTCGTCTATTACGAGCGTGCCGATTTTGACTATAGAAAGCGAAGGGCCAATGCGATATCCCGCAGAAAGGAATACGGTCGAACCGATCGTGATAACGACGAGGGCAACGAGAAATGCAAAGGTATACGGGCGTCTTTTCGGGAACGTAGCGAGCTTGGTCATAGGGAAGATTAGGCAAGCATACACTAGTCGTGCGTTGCTTCAATCGTCGCCCCAATTGACGAAAGGCGAGCAACGATGTCCTCGTATCCGCGGTTGATGCTGTAGACATTTCGGAGGACCGATTTACCTTCAGCAGCAAGCATCGCGATAAGGAGGATGGTCGCAGGGCGAAGTGCCGGTGGGCAGACAATTTGGGTTCCGCGCAGGTGTCGTGGACCAACTATTTGGATACGATGCGGGTCCATGAGCACGGTTTCTGCGCCGAGTTTGTCGAGTTCGGTGTAGTAAATTGCCCGTTTCTCGTAGACCCAGTCATGAATCATCGTCGTTCCTTCAGCGATTGCAGCGATGACGGCAAAGAACGGAAGGTTGTCGATATTGAGGCCCGGATACGGACGGGCATGAATTTTCTCGGGGAATGCAACAAGGTTCGACGGGCGAAGCTCGATATGCGCAAGCTTCGTAATTCCGTTTTCAGACACGCCAGCCGATTCGACCGAATAGTCGAGTCCCATTTTGTGGAGCACCGCGAGTTCGACTTCGAGGAACTCAATAGGAGCGCGTTCGACGCGGAGCGTCGAACGCGTGACTACTGCAGCGGCAATGAAGAACATTGCGTCGGTTGGGTCTTCCGCAACAGTGTACGTAACATCAGTTTCAATTGTCGGCACACCAGTCACGGTAAGTGTGGTTGTGCCGATACCCTCAATCCCGACCCCGAGTGCCTTGAGGAATCCGCAGATTTCCTGCACCTGATAGTTTGCGGATGCGTATTTGATGATGCTGGTGCCGTTTACGCGCGCTGCAGCGAGGAGGGAATTAATGGTCGCGGTATCGCTCGATTCGTAGAGCACGATTTCAGCCGGTGTGAGTCCCGAATGCGAAATAGCAAAGGAGTCCGTAAGCGCTTCTATCGACACGCCGAAATTCTCGAGTGCCCAAAGATGCGGGCGAACGGAGCGCAGGCCGAGCGTGCAGCCGCCGGATTGCGGCAAGGAAAATTTTTTGAAGTGGTGGAGCAGTGGCCCGATGAACATAAGGATGCTGCGCGTTCGTGTTGCGGCGACCGTATCGATGCTCGCAAGGTCTATGTTCTTGGGTGTAATGACGACATCCCGATCGTTCCACTCGACGGAAACGCCGATGGAGCGGAGCACTTCGATGAGTCGGTTCACCTCTTCGATTTTCGGAACGTTTTTAAGTGTGGTCGTGCCGCTGGTGAGAAGTGACGCGGCAAGGAGCGAGACGGCGCCGTTTTTCGAACGACTGGTGATCACCGAACCGTGGAGCGGTTTTCCTCCTTCGACTTTAAAATTGAGCTCTTCAGCCGGCATTGTTCAGGCAGTATACCAGCATCCGAAACGGACTGTTTTGTGCTTAGGAAGCGTACCTTGTATGATATTCCCACTATGGCACTCTTCTCGTCCCATCTTGGTATCGATCTTGGAACCACCAACGTGCTCGTGTTTGTGCCGGGTAAAGGAGTTGTCCTGAACGAACCTTCCGTCGTCGCCGTCTCTTCCGAAACCAACAAAGTGCTCGCTATTGGTGTTGAAGCAAAAGCAATGATCGGTCGCACGCCCGATTCCATCATCGCGTATCGTCCGATGAAGGATGGTGTCATTGCGGACTATCGCGTGACTGAAGCGATGCTTCGCTATTTCATGAAGAAGGCGCTGGGGCAATTCAATATATGGAAGCCGACCGTACTCGTCTCCGTTCCAGCAGGCGTTACGTCGACCGAGAAGCGTGCAGTGATTGAAGCAGCAGTAAAAGCAGGGGCTGCGGACGCGTTTGTCGTGAAGGAGCCGATTCTTGCGGCAATCGGCGCCGGCATTCCGATTCATGAACCATCGGGCCGCATGGTCGCCGACATCGGCGGCGGAACAATCGATGTTGCCGTGATTTCTCTTGGTGGCATCGTTGCATCCACTTCGGTGAAGGTTGCGGGTAACGCGCTCGATCGTGCCATCATCGATCATCTCAAGAAAAGCTATAACCTCGCGATAGGAGATAAGACCGCGGAAGAAGTGAAAATAACCGTCGGCGCGGCCGTTCCCCTTGATGACGAGATCACTATGCCGGTGAAGGGTCGCGACCTTGTGTCGGGACTCCCGCGCACGGTCGAGCTCAAGACCAACGAAATCGTGCAGGCGATGAGCAGGGAGCTGCGCGAAATGATGAATGCCGTGCGTAAGGTGCTGCAGGAAACGCCACCCGAGCTTGCAAGCGACATCATCGATAACGGCATCATTCTCACCGGAGGCTCCTCGCAGCTGCGCGGTATGCCGGATCTCGTTTTTCGCCGCACCGGCGTGCGTGCGAGTCTCGCCGACGACGCATACTATTGTGTTGCGCGCGGCACTGGCGTGGCGCTCCGCCACCTCGACACCTACAAGAAGAGCATCATCTCGAAGGGTTAGGCGGCGTGCTACATTTTGCGCATGGCGCATCACGCGTATTTTTCTACAGGGGATCTCGACGAAGGGCTCGCGCGAGCGCGCGAGTTCGTTCAGTACGAGCTCGGACTTCCGCTTGAAGGAAATCCCGATATCTTTGAATTACGCTACGGACTCTTTTCAGTTGCGGACGCGCGTGCGGTAAACGATCTCGCGCGGCAATCGCCGGTTGCTGGCGAAACGAAAGTGCTTATCGTCGCAACAGGACGACTTTTCCATGAAGCACAGAACGCACTCCTTAAATTATTCGAAGAGCCGCCAGAAGGGACCGTCCTTATATTAGTAGTCCCAAGCGAAGGGATAATCCTGCCCACGCTTCGCTCGCGCATTCTTCCCCTGCCTACCGGTAGACAGGCCTTCCCTGAAGGGAAACGTACGAAAAAAGAGGAGTCAGAAATCGTCGAAGCATTTATTACGGGCACCTCTGCTGCGCGCGAAAAACTGGTCGCAAAACTTCTCGATAAAACCAAGTCCGACAAGGACACAGAAAAACAGGCTGCGCGCCTTGAAGCACTTACGCTCGCTGAAGGACTCATGCGCGCGGGATATCGTGCCCGCAAAGAGGGAAGTGGTAACGATGCGGCGCTTGTAGCATTTCTCACTGACTTGAACAGCTTCATTCCAATACTTCACGACCGCGCTGCGCCCCTAAAACCCATCTTCGAGCACCTCCTCCTTGTGACTCCCGCGTCGTTGCGTTAGTTCTTCGTCCACTCAGGAACGTCGAGCTTCTCTTCGGATGTTCCCGTGCGTCCTTGTGACGTTCCAATAACGTCACCCTGTTCATTCCGGCGTATCTGCGTGTAGGGGCCCGCGAGTCGCTCTCCGCTTTTCGGGTCAAGGAGATACTCCATAGGTGTGCGACGCGATTCGGCGACGCCAACAAGGAATCGTCCGCGGTCGGTTATTTGTTTGTATCCCTCTCCAAGCTTTTCACCCGTTTCGTTTTTAAGGAGATATTCCTTACCGTTCTCAATTGCTACAGAGTAGGTGCGTCGTTGCTGGGTTGTTGTTTCTCCGGAGGCTCGTGCTCGTGGAGCAACGCGCCGAGCGGGCCGTGCCGGCGCATCGTCATCCATGATGCTGTCGATATTGTCCGAGATGTGTCGTTTTGCTTCAAGCTCAAGATCGATCTCGCGACGAGTGTCTGGGTCGCTGAGTTTTGCGTAGGCTTCCGTTAAATTCTTGAAGGCTTCCGCGTTCCCGCCCAAGTCAGGGTGATGTGTTTTCGAGAGTTTGCGGTAGGCGTCCTTCAATTCTTCGGGAGAAAGCGATGCTCCGACTACTTCTGGACCAAAACCGAGTAGTTCGTAGGGACTGGATGTGTCGCGGGGCGGGTTTTCCTTGCTCGGCGGGGTAGGCGGTTGGGATTCGCTCATGGACGGGGATACTTAAGGGGTTAGTAGGGAAAGTATAGCAGCGCTCGCGGGGTACTTGACAAAATAACACCGATGGTGTAATATGTATTCACCAAGGTGCATGCAGCACCATGGTGGTCCGTTCGAGGATCGTTCTTTGTCACCAACCAAGGAGCCCACAACATGGCTACTCGGGATCGTAATGCCTCCGTCTCCAACCCGGCCGCCCAAGAAGGTGGTCAGGTCGCTCGCATCGACACTGATGCGTTTGGCCGCGGCAAGATTATGTCGCGCGCGGAACGTCGCTATGGCAAAGAGAACCTGGAAGCGTTGTTGGCGGCGACCGGCGAGAAATTGTCGGACGGCGTCGGCCTCGTGAACGATAAGGAGGACGATCTGGTCCTCCAAGTCCTCTGGGTTCACGGCTTCGTCAAATCGCAGGTCGCCGCTCGCAACGGCACCGCGTCGATGAAGCACTACCTGAATGGCGTCTTCGGCAATCCAAGCGCCAAGAAGCCGCGCGGCCCGAACGCGAAAGCGGCGACGGCCCTCAGGAATGCCATTCTCGCGAAGCTGGCCGATAAGGTCAGCGCCGAGAGCGGTATCATGTTTAACTTGCGGGTCGACGGCACGACCGAAGAAGCGCACGTCCTCCACGATGTGCTCTACTATGCCGGCGAGCTCCTTTCCGACGAAAAGCGGGAAGAATACGAGCAAACCGAATGCTGGGTCCGCTTCCTCGGCGGCTCCTCGGTGACCGAACCGGTCGAACTCGGCGCGTGGCTCACGAATGAAGCCGCGACCGGGTCCGAAACGACGGACACTCAGACGCACTCGGAGGACGACATTGTCGTTCCTGAAAACGGGGGCCCGACGAACAGCGATTCGAACCAAGAAGGGTTCGGCGCGTCGAGCTAAAAAATCGCACACCAATTCGCATTCGCTTCGGCGCATGCACAGGGGGAGCCTCACGGCTCCCCCTCGTTTTTATAGAGCGTGCTAAAATTTATACTGAAAATATACTTTCTATGGATCAAGATCCTCCTCTCCCTCGTTCTCGTCGCCAACGACCCGGCACTCCGGATGCATCTGCATCTTCAACGACCGAAGGGGACGGTGTAAAAGTTGAGAAGGGAAAGTCGCAACGCAGTGCGCCGAAAGAAAAGAAGCCTCCACGAAATCGCGCAAGATCAGAATCAGCGACTTCTGCTGCGGGAGCGTCTGCTGAGGAAGATGATGAGTCTTTTCTCGAAGGACTCGATGGTGATCCGGCAGGTCAGCCAGCGCTACGAGCGGTCAGTGAAGAAGAGAAGGCTGCTCGTTTTGAAGAAGCGATGCGAAATATTCCCACCTTAGGAGATGTTGTTCCTGCGGCTCCTCCTGAACAAAGTGTCACTCCAGAGCGTTCAGAGTCGCAAGGCAAGGAAATGCCCTCGCCGCTCCTCAAGCTCACAGCTCTCGAAGCAAATTCGATGCTCGATACCTATCCTCCGAAGGAAATGAAGAAGTATAACGGAGCGAAAGATGTATTTACGAATTGTCGCGACATGTACTTTGAGCATCTGGGTAATAAAGATCATGATCCTGAGACAATGGAAGATTTGCGCGACATGTACGTGGACGCGCGCGATCAACTTGTTGGCGAAATTCAGAAACTCGGGAAGCACATAGGTATTCCGCCAAAGGAGCTCGCCGAGGAAATCTATTCACCGTTCTATGTTGATGAAGCAAGCGAAGCAATAAAGCTAGGAGCGCATATTGAATCCATCGTAAAAATCAGAAGGACCCCGAGCGAGGTCATCGCGGACGCCATGTGGCGCAGGAGAACACCGGAAGAGGAAGCTGCGTCTAAGCTGCGCGAGCGTTCGATGGCAGAACTCGCTAAGGCGGCATCACTCGTTGGTTCTCGTGATGAGGATCTCCCTCCGGAAGAAGTTGCAGCGCCTGTCGCGGAAAAAGCGCCAGCGGAAACAGTCGCGGAGAAGGACGGGACTCCTGCACCCGATGCGCTCACAGAAGCAGCTCCGGCTCCTAAGCCCTCAGAGGCACCGGCGATAGTCGCGCCAGCTGAAGCTAAGAAAGAAGAGAAGTTAATGATTGCAAAGCCGAAGACGGTGAGCGAACTGCTTGAGCGTTACTTCATGGGCACGATGAAAGGTCGCGAGCTGAGCAACTTCGGCGTGCTCGATGATGTGTTCTTCGCAGCTCGTCAGGCGTATGCGGATGCGCCGAACGATCCTGCGCGCAAAGCTGCGTATCTCGAAGCAAAGGAAGATCTCCTTCATGCGATGGGGAATAACGTCGATCAGAATACGCACGACAAGGCGGGAATCATCACGGACGCGAATCAGAAGAACCCGATCAGCATGAAAGATATCCGAGCGCTCTTCGACGCAGAAGAGAAGGCGCTTCTCGGAAAGTCAGCGGAACAAGGAGAGGGTAAAGAGGCAGTATCGGGCATGCTCAAAGAACTGCTCGGAAAAAATCAGGAGGCGGTCGCCTTTCTCTTTAAGTCGTACCAAACGGCACGCGGTGACTACCGAGATATTCTCGTCGACAAGATAGCGGAAGCACAAAAGAAGGGAAAGGATTTACGGCTTGATCGAAAGGCGATGAATATGCGCGAGAATTATGTCGAGGCGCGCAATTCGCTCCTTCACGCGCTCACAAATCTTATGCGCCCCGGTGCTGGATTCATCAAGAAGGGCGAGGGCGAAGATCGACTTCGAGAGGTAGCACTCACCAAAATCCTTAACGCATTCTCGACCGAAGAGACGGCACATGACCTCACACGCGATACCTCCTTTGATCCGGTCGCAGGACTCCTGCGCGACTCCTTCCTTGTGAAGGAAGTAGGTCCGGTTGCAGAAAAGGTTCTTGCCAGCCGTGCGACTGAAGACTCCCGCGAAATGCTTTCGCATATGCTTCGTCCGGCGACGAACGATCTCGCTCCGCTTTTCGAAGGAAGGTCTGACGCTTCGCGGACTGAATACGAAGAAGCGCGACTCGACTACCTCACCTTTGCTGAAACCGAAGCGCAGGTTTCGACAATGAATATTAAATACTACGACAAGGAGGGACGTTTCGAAGAGCGACCACAAAAACTCTTTCCGTTCTTTCCAGCAAAGGATCCCTATAAGGAAGGACGTAAGAAAACCAGTGTTCGATACGATGCTGCACTAAAAGCACTAAAAAAACTGTACAGCGATCGCCGGCATCTCGGTGCTTTTAGGGACAAGCGAGATATTGATGGACGTATAGGGACGGCGCTCCGTAACATCGAGCGACTCGATGGACAGCTTGTGAATCGAATACATCGCGGACGATTCTCGAATCAACTGCCAGGATGGATTCGGGTAGGAAAGGGGCGTGGTGGCCGCTAGAAAACGGGCCCGTATCTAGGCCGTAAAAACACGCTGAGCTGCACTTGACGTACAGCTTAGTGTGTGATATGCTGCACAACAGCGGTTCTTTCCATGTTGGCAAGGACTCAAGCGATACGTGGCTCAACCATACGAAAGGAAGCCAAATGAACACGATGCTCCGGGCGGGATCTCTCGCCCTCATCCTGTCGGCGGCGTCGTTCATGACGCCGACCATCGCAGTGGCGAAAACGTACAACGACACCGTTCCGCAGGCAATGTGCGCGCCTCGCGATTTCCATCGCAATGCTGACGGCGAGTACGACGGATGCAAAACATCCGGCGGCTCGAAATCTTCGCGCACTGAGCAATCTGACGAACCGACGACACTCGTTGATGGTGAACCGATGACCTGCAAGCAGATCATCGCCGAAATCTACGACAGCGCCGGTACGGTTGCGATGAAGCAAGGCGCCTTCGGCGCGCTCGGGGGCGGCGTTGGTGGGGCGATTTCGACACGAAACTATCCCGGCAATGTCAGCGGCGACGTGACCCTCGGCGGCGCGCTCGGCGGCCTGATCTCTTCTGGCGGTCAAAGCTGGGTCAACCAGCACATGACGCGCAAGCAGGAAATCCGGCGTTGCGAGCTGATGGGGCCCAAGCGCTACATCGGCAGCTATCGCGACTAAGTCGGCGGCTTCTCGCCACAAACCAACATCAGTCCTCGGAACCTAGTTCCGAGGACTTTTGCTATAATGCCCTGTAATGGCATACGACTTTTCAAAACTCAAAACACATATAAAGGAATCGGAAGAATGGCTCCAGAAAGAGCTCTCGAGCGTTCGCACCGGACGCGCCTCGACCGCGCTTCTCGACCGCGTGAAGTTCGAAGTGTACGGCGCACCAAGCTCGATACAGGCGGTCGGTTCTGTTTCGGTTGAAGACGCTCGCACGATACGCATCGTGCCGTGGGACAAAACAGTGATGAAGAATATCGAAAAGGGAATCACGGAAGCGGATCTTGGCGTCTCGGTCGTGACTGATGATCAGGGCCTTCGCATCATTTTCCCTGAACTCACCGGCGAGCGCCGCACGATGCTCGCAAAGCTTGCAAACGAAAAGACCGAGCAGGCACGCATCACCCTGCGTGGTCATCGCACCGAAGCGATCAAAGAACTCGACGCTGCAGAAAAAGAGGGCGGTATGGGACAGGATGAATTGAAACGCCTGAAGGACGAAGTACAGAAAATGATAGATGCCGCAAACGCTTCGTTTGACGGGCTTCTCAAGAAGAAGCAGGAGGAGATAGCGCTGTAAACCTACATGAGCATACTTATTTTCATCATCGTTCTCGTCGCACTTATCGTGGTGCACGAGTTTGGGCATTTCGTCGTCGCGAAGTGGTCCGGCATGAAGGTCGAAGAGTTCGGTATCGGCTATCCGCCGCGCGCAGCGGGATTTACCTATAAAGGAACGCTCTATTCTCTCAATTGGCTGCCGTTTGGTGGGTTCGTAAAGATTCTCGGCGAGGATGACTCTGAAGAAGAAAAGCATCCGCCAAAGGATTCTTTTGTCGCAAAGCCACGCATCCTGCAGGCCGCGACGCTCGTTGCGGGTATCGCGATGAACCTTCTCTTCGCGTGGCTCCTCATCTCGCTCGTGCTCTTCATGGGAACTGAGCGGTCGCTCACCCTTGAGGAGGCGGCGCGCGCTAAGGATACCGGCCTCGCCATAAGCCACGTGCTTCCGGATTCGCCGGCAGCGCGCGCAGGTCTCATGCAAGGAGACATCATTCTTCGCGCAGCACGCGCGGACAAAGTTTTCTCAGGCTACGATCCCGCGCTCTTCTCTGAATTTATTGCTGAAGATACGAAAGAGGCGGCAGTGACGCTTACCGTGAAGCGGGCAGGGGAAGAGAAGGATATCGCCGCGGTTCCGGCGGACCACGTTTCGCCGAGCGAACCGGAGCGTCGCGCGCTTGGTATTGCGATAGGTACCGTTGGAACGCTTCCGGTGTCGCTCCTATCGGCACCTGTTGAAGGAGCGAAGCTTACATGGGAAATCACGAAGCAGACCGCAGCAGGGCTCGCGCACTTCTTCGGAAGCTTCTTCACGCTTTCTGCCGACCTTTCTCAGGTTTCGGGTCCGGTTGGCATCGTGGGTGCGGTCGGAACGGCAAGCGCGGAAGGATTCGCCTCGGTGCTCATCATCACGGCAATCATTTCGATAAACTTGGCGCTCATTAATCTCGTGCCGGTACCGGCGCTCGATGGCGGACGGCTGCTCTTTGTCATCATCGAGGCAATCATCCGCCGCCCGCTTCCGAAAGGTATCGCGCGCGGAGTGAATACCGCAGGCTTCGCGCTCCTAATTCTCCTGATGCTTGTCGTTACCGCTAGCGATATCTTCAAGCTCTTCAAATAGAAATATTTCAAAAGCCGCTCGACGTCGCACGACTCGAAACGCCGCCCATTCAAGCGTTCCGATTCGCGCGCATCTCGCCGGAAGCTTTTGAACTGTTTCTGGTAAAGAAAACCCCGCGCCTGTGGCGCGGGGTTGAGCTTTTTATGCTGGCTCAAGCAGTGGTTCACGGGTTCGTGGCGTCGGCGTCTTCGCGTTCAGCGTCGAGTTCGTCGGTGATGGCCCAGTCGAGCTCACCTTCTTCGGGAATATCCGCGCCCATGCGCGCATACACCCGCTCGATGCGTTCCGCTCGCTCGATGCGTTCGAAGAACCCAGCGTCGCCGAGCTCCTTGCGCATCTCGAGGATGCCTGCGGGGTAGAGGCTGCCGTAGTTGAAACGGTCGGCCTCGTTAATGTCGGTGATGATCTGGTAGACCCTCCCGACCTTTCCCGCATCGAACGCCGCATGGAGCTCCGTATTATTCGGATACTCCTTGCGTGCCAGTGCCTCGAACTCGTCAGAAAACTTCGGCATGCATGCCTCCGTGTTGAGTTGAACCTATTTTAGATTATATCACTTTACATATACATTGTCAATATTCTCTCGCACAGGCCGCGACTATCCTATAGAATGGTCTGATGCGGCAATCACAGCTCTTCACCAAGACCAGGCGCGAAGCGCCTGCGGACGAAACTGCGAAGAACGCGCAGCTCCTCATCCGCGCGGGATTCGTGCATAAAGAAATGGCAGGCGTGTATTCCTTTCTCCCACTTGGCCTGCGTGTTCTCAAAAAAATAGAAGATATCGTGCGTGAAGAAATGGACGCGGTCGGCGGACAGGAAATCCGCATGGCAACCCTCCATCCATCCGAGCCATGGAAGCAAACGGGCGCATGGGAGAACGTTGATGTGCTCTTCAAAATTCAAAGCCGCACCGAAAAGGAATACGCGCTTGGCCAGAGCGAGGAAGAAATCGTAACGCCTATCGCGCAAGAGTACGCACCTTCCTATAAAGATCTTCCGGTCGCCATCTATCAGATCGGTCAGAAGTATCGCGATGAGCTGCGTGCGAAGTCCGGCATCATGCGCGGGCGCGAATTCGGCATGAAGGATATGTATAGCTTCCATACTTCGCAGGAAGATTTTGAGAAGTTCTACGAGCGTGCGAAGGAAGCTTATCTGCGTGTGTACTCACGCTGCGGACTCGTGGCGAAGGTGACAGAAGCCTCCGGCGGCTCCTTCAGTGAGAAGCTCTCCTATGAGTTCATGGTCATTACGGACGCAGGTGAGGACGATATCCTCTACTGCGAAGCATGCACGCACTGTGCGAACGTTGAGGTCGCAAAAGAAAAGGAAGGGGATTCTTGCCCGAAGTGCGGCAAGGGAACGTTGAAGAAAGCGAAGGCGTCGGAAGTCGGGAACGTCTTTGATCTCGGCCAGAAATACGCGCGTGATTTCGGTTTCTCCTACAAGGATGCGGAAGGAAAGGATCAGCTTCCCATCATGGGCTGCTACGGCATCGGCATTACGCGACTCATGGGTGTTATTGCCGAAACTCTTTCGGATGAAAAAGGACTCTCGTGGCCGGAAGCTATTGCGCCATATGACGTGCATCTTCTTGTGCTCACCACAGATGACGCTGCATCGGTTGCTTTTGCTGATTCGCTCTACGAGGATCTCTCGAAGAAAGGAAAGAAGGTTCTCTACGATGATCGCTCCGTGCGTGCGGGCGAGAAATTCGCAGACGCTGATCTCATCGGCATTCCGGCACGCGTCATTGTCGGAAAAGATTCGGTAGCTAAGGGCGAAGTAGAGCTCGTCCATCGAGCGACCGGACAGATGGAAAAGGTTACGAAGGAAACGCTTCTTGCGTGGTAGGTATATGGTCAAGAAGCTCGCGAAAAACTCTCTCTTCTCAAACGACATCGGCATCGACCTTGGGACAGCGAACACGCTCGTGTATGTGCGTGGCCGCGGTATCGTCCTTTCCGAACCCTCAGTCGTTGCGGTGAATGAAAAGACGGGGCAGGTGGTTGCGGTGGGGCAGGGAGCAAAAGTAATGCTTGGCAAGACGCCGCCGCATATTCGCGCTGTTCGCCCGCTTTCCCACGGCGTGATTTCAGATTTCGAGGTCACGCAGGAATTGCTTGCGTACCTCATACAAAAAGCGCAGGGCGAACGCACACGACTCTTCGGTCCGCGCGTGGTTGTCGGCGTGCCGACAGGCGTTACGAACGTCGAATCGAGAGCGGTGCGCGATGCGGCTATTACTGCAGGAGCTCGCGAAGTGTTTATCGTTGAAGAGCCAGTTGCTGGCGCCATTGGTGCAAAACTTCCTATTATGGAAGCCATCGGCACCATGGTGCTTGATATCGGCGGCGGAACAACCGACATCGCGGTCATTGCACTTGGCGGTCCCGTTGCGTCGAAGAGTTCGCATGTTGCTGGCGATCGCTTCAACGACAACATCATCGACTTCGTGCGCAGCGAATTCCAGCTCGCGATAGGCGAACGAACAGCAGAAGATGTGAAGATCGGCATTGGTGCGGTACTTCCGCTCGAAGAGACGCTCTCGCGTCCGGTGCGTGGCCGCGATCTTGCTACGGGACTCCCGCGTGAGGTCATCATGACGGATGCGCATGTGCGTGAAGCGCTTCAATCTTCGCTTGATACACTCATGGAGGCGATGAAGGAGGTCATCGAGAAGACTCCACCGGAACTCCTTTCAGACGTCCTTGAGCGCGGCGTAACCGTCTTCGGTGGCGGCGCGCTTCTGCGCGGCCTCCCAGAACTCCTTTCGAAAATGCTCGGCGTGCCCGTACACGTTGCACCCGACCCGTTGACGGCGGTCGTGCGCGGGACGGGTATCGTGACCGAAAATCCGCAGGTGTGGGGCGATATGTTTATGCATGAAGAAGCTATCATTTCAAAGAGCTAGAGGAGGACTCATTTCGAGATCGACGCTCATCGGTATCGGAGCGGGAGTCGTTGTTCTTATTTTCGTGATACTACGCGCTGCGGCTCCGGACGCGTTCTTTTTTCTCGCGTCGCCCTTCTTGAACTTTGGTTCGTTCGCAACCAACGAGCTCCATATCGGTCTTTCCTCGCTCGAAAGCTCACGCTCTCTTATTGAAGAGCGTGACCGCTTGCGCACTGAAGTCGATGCTCTTACCAATGAGAACCGTCGTCTTTCCTCTGAACTTGCGGTTCGCACCGTCCTCCTTGGGAATCGTGCGGCTGGCGTCGGTGTCATCGCTGGCGTCGTGGCTCGTCCACCCATTACACCGTATGACATCCTTCTGCTTGCGAAAGGAAATGCAGACGGTGTTGCGCAAGGTGCGTTCGTAACGGCTTCAGGCGGCATTCCTGTAGGAATCATCGAAAGCGCTTCTGCGCATTCGTCTCGCGTCTCGCTCTTCTCGTTGTCAGGACACGCTTCCGTTGCATGGATTGGGACAGGGAAGGTGCCGGTAACCCTTATTGGTGAAGGAGCTGGAACATTTGCGGCTGAACTTCCGAAAGACGCAAAAATCGTCGTGGGCGACACGGTGTTCATCGCGCCGGGCGGAGTGCCGTTTGGTACCGTGCTTCGCATCGATACCAATCCTTCGTCGCCGTCGGAGCAGGTTCGCATCCAGCCATTCGTTAATCCGTTCACGCTCACTGAAGTGCTCGTGCTTCCTGAAAACTCTCTATGATGCGCGCAAGTCTTATTTTCCTTGCGCTCCTCTCCCCGTTTATATTCCCAAGTCCGTTAAGTGGCGCGCTCTCATTCGCAGCGGCGCTCGTCTATCCGCCGGTGGCGCTTGTCGTCGGTCTTATTGCCGATGCGCTCTATTACCCCGGTAGTGGGTATCCGCTTGCAACGCTCATCGGCGTCGCTATCGCACTTGTCGCGTTCTTCATGCGAGGATTCGCGAAAGCGCGTATCATGGCTCCATGAGGTTCTTGAAGCGTCGTTTCAAAGATAAGGAACTTGCGCCGGACGAAATATTTCTCGACGCATCGAATCAGCCTGATTTCGATGCATCGAGACTTGAGGGAAAGCTTGAACGTCCGATTTCAAACTCCACGTTCGCGGGCATCGGGCTGGTGCTCATATTCATACTCGGCATCTTTGTCGTTCAGGCGGGGAATCTTGAGCTCGTCCAAGGCGCAACCTACGCGAAACGCAGCGAATCGAATCGTTTGCGTCCGGACGTCATCTTCGCGGAACGCGGTGCGGTGCTTGATCGAAACGGCGTGACGCTCATTGGCAACTCGATGGCGGACGACGGGCGGGTCGAGCGTGTGTACAAAACGCCAGGGTTCGCGCATCTCTTGGGATACGTCTCGTATCCGAAAAAGGATGCTTCCGGACACTATTACGACACCACTATTACCGGACTTGCTGGCGTAGAGGCAACGTTCGACGATCAGCTTGCGGGAAAGAACGGCACGCTTCTTGTGGAAGAAGATGCGCGCGGAACCATTCAGTCGCAAGGAAGCGTGATCCCTCCTGAGAATGGCTCGTCGATATCGCTCGCTATCGATGCGCGTGCGCAAGAAGCTTTTTCCTACGCTATCTCCCATCTTGCCGACAAGATCCCGTTTCAAGGCGGGTCCGCTGTTCTTATGGATGTGAACACGGGAGAGATACATGCACTCGTGTCATATCCTGAATACGATCCGAACGTGCTCGCAAGTGGCGGGCCATCTAACGTCATCGCGTCATATCAGTCGAGTTCGCGTCAGCCGTATCTTGATCGCGCGGTCTCAGGCCTCTATACGCCCGGTTCGGTGGTAAAACCGCTCATTGCCGCTGGAGCGCTCACCGATAAGCTCATGACTCCTGAATTCTCGGTGTATTCAAGCGGTTCGATTTCCGTACCGAATCCGTATGATCCGGCGCACCCCTCCATCTTTAAGGACTGGAAGGCACTCGGTACCATGGATGTGCGTCACGCTATTGCGTGGTCCTCCGACGTTTACTTCTACACAATTACGGGTGGATTTGGCGGACAAAAAGGTCTTGGCATTGATCGGCTTAAATACTGGTATGAGACGTTCGGACTCACCCAGCCGACCGGCATCGAGCTTTCACGCGAGGCGAGCGGCTTCGTCCCTGATCCAGCATGGAAAGAGAAGACGTATGACGATCCGTGGCGTATCGGAGATACCTACCACACGGGTATCGGGCAGTATGCGATGCAGGTGACGCCGCTTGAGATGGCGCGCGCCATCGCTGCAATCGCGAACGGTGGGAAGCTGGTGAAGCCGACCATTCTCAAGGATCAGCCACTCCAAGGCTCTTCCATTCCGGTTGACGCTGAGGCGCTCCAGATAGCACGCGAAGGTATGCGGCTTGGCGCAACCGAAGGAACCTCGCTTGGTCTCAATGATTTGTCGTTCGTGCATCTTGCGGGGAAGACGGGAACTGCGCAGCTTGGTTTTCATAACGAGTTTTACAACTCATGGGCGGTCGGCTTCTTCCCGTATGAGCATCCGAAATACGTGTATGTCGTCGTGATGGAAAAAGGTCCTTCAGGAAATTCAATCGGCGGGATTTATGCGACGCACAATGCACTCTCAAAGCTGCATGAGCTCGCTCCCGATTACTTCGAATAAGGGTCGCTCGGACACCAGAAGAAAGAGCGAAGAGTCGCTCTCGGTGACATGAATGGCGCGGCTCAAAACGAAAAATTGAAAAACTCGCTTCGCTCAGACATTTCAATTTTTCTATTCGCCATGCGCCATTCATGTCACCTCCGCTCCGAGGCTCATTCTTCAGGTGTCCTCGCTCTTGAATGGTCCTCCATTTGACGCCAAGGCGCGCTCCCGTACAATACGGAGACTAATTGCCTATAACCCGTTACCCATGACCGACCAGGAGACTGTTGTCAGCCAAGAGAAATTCGATGAGATGGTGAAGGAGCTCGAAGAGCTCAAGACCACCCGCCGCACTGAGATCGCAAAGAATCTCGAATATGCGCGCAGTCTTGGCGACCTTTCGGAAAATGCCGAATATCAGGAAGCTCGTGAGCTTCAAGCGGCAACTGAGGAGCGTATCCGCAAGCTCGAGGAGCTCGTGAAGCGCGCGAAAATAGTTTCGGATGGCGCGAAGAAGGGCGTTGTTGGTTTCGGTTCAACCGTCACCATTTCGAAAGAGGGAAGCAAGGACTCGCATGAATACATCATCGTCGGCAGCGAGGAAGCGGACATGCGTGCTCGCAAACTTTCCCACGTATCGCCGCTCGGCGCTGCGCTCATGAATAAAAAGAAGGGTGACGTCTTCACCTTCGAGACTCCGGGAGGAAAGCAAACGTATACTATCCAGAAAGTCAGCTAAGAAAACGGCCCCGCGAAGCGGGGCCGTTTCGTGATAGGATGCGGAATATGTTTTGGGCAGACCGGATAGCCAAAGAAATACAGGAAACCAAGGCGGCCAAGGAAGCGACCGCCGAGAAACCGCTTATCATCCGCGATGAGAAGACGCTCTCAGGTCGCGTCCATATCGGTTCCATGCGCGGTGTGGCTATTCATGGACTTGAGAGTGAGCTGCTGGCAAGCTACGGAATTCCGAATACGTACTTCTACGAGCTTAACGATTTTGACGATTTTGATACGGTTCCGGGCTATCTCGATCAGGAAAAGTTCAAGGAGCATCTCGGAAAGCCACTCCACAAAGTTCCTTCGCCGGAGGCGGGCTTTGACAATTATGCAGAATATTTTGGTGCGGAGTTTATCGCGGTGCATCAGAAGGCCGGCTTTACTCCAGTGTATTATCGGACGCACAAAGACTTGTATGCGGCAGGAAAAATGGATGAATGCATTCGTTTAGCGCTTACCAAGGCTGCGGACGTGCGTCGTATCTACAAAGAAGTGTCTGGTTCGGTAAAGGCCGAGGGATGGCTTCCGGTCACCGTCATTTGTGAGAGTTGTGGAAAAATTCGCACAACGAGTACCTCTGACTTCGACGGCGAAACGGTTGCGTATGCATGTAATCAGAATCCGGACGATACGCGTTCTTGCGGACATACAGGACGTATTGCGCCGTGGAAAGGGAACGCAAAGCTCCATTGGAAAGTCGACTGGGCGGCAAAGTGGGTTGCGATGCAGGTAAAGGTTGAAGGGGGCGGTAAGGACCACTCAACGAAGGGCGGTTCGCGTGACGTAGCAAATCATATTGCACGCGAAATTTTCAACTACGAGCCTCCATTCGACATCCCGTACGAGTTCTTCCTCGTCGGCGGAAAGAAGATGTCGTCCTCGAAAGGTCGCGGCTCCTCCGCGCACGATATGAGTGAGCTATTCCCGCCCGCGCTCTTCCGTTTCCTTCTCGTCAGCAAAGAGTACGGCCAGCAGATCGACGTTGATCCTGAAGGCGATTCCGTACCGCGCCTCTACGACGCGTACGACGATTGCGCTGAGAAAGTGCGACAGGGAATCGCGGACGACTTCACGCGCATGTTCGAGCTTTCGCAGCTTCCGGAGAATCAGGCGGATGCGGGCGCACCATGGCAGATGCGCTTCTCGCAGGTCGCTTTCATCGTACAGATGCCGCATCTGGTGCTCGCGACTGAAGCGGCTGCCGTGAAGGGTGCTCCTCTCACCGAAGAAGAGCTCACGCTTCTTGAAGAGCGTGCGCGCTATGCGAAGTTCTGGCTCGGCGCCTATGCACCTGAACGCTATAAATATGAATTGCAAAACACTCTTCCCGAAGGATTTGAGTTCACTGATGCGCAAAAGAAGGCCATCTCGTTACTACGAGCCTTTGTTGAAGCTGGAACACATACGGGCGACGAGTTCCACGCGCGACTCCACGAGCTTAAATCCGAAGTGCCGATAGAGCCCAAGGAACTTTTCACAGCCATCTATCGACTGTTTCTCAATCGCGATTCAGGACCGAAAGCGGGCTGGTTCCTTTCCGTCCTCCCACAAGACTTTCTGCTTGCTCGGTTGAGCGAGGTGCAATAAAAAAGCGACTCGAATCGAGTCGCTTTTTGTTATACACACAGACGAGGGGAGAGCGCGATATGTTTTTGGACGATACGCGGTACTGCCAGCGTTCCGAGTACAAAGGAACGCGAGAGCGCCGAGGTCGTGCGAAGCGCGATTAGGTACTGGCAGTCCTTCGTCCACTCGGGGATCAGATCTGAATGCTTGCTGTCTTTCTCGAGGAGGTAGGCATGCCGTTTGGGCCATGCGTCGCTTCCCGAGAAGAGTGCGACGAGGCCGTAGCCGTCGCGCAGGTCATCTTTGAAGTCCGGATAGCCTCCTGCAATCCCGCACTCTTCACCTGAGGCGTGCAGCACGTCGAGAGCCCTACAGGCGCGGTCATCCATGCAATACGCAAAGAACTTAAGCTTTTCCATCGTTATTCTCCTTATAAACGAAGCGAGCCCCCGGTCGGGGGCTCGCTTCATATCTCGTGGGGAGTTTTACAAAAGATGCAGCGAATCACCGACCTATGGGGGAGTCGATGCTAATAATCGCTGCGCGCATGAATGCGTATGACATGAGTTTCATCGTACGGTACTTTCCCGTTCCGTCAACCGGCTTTTTCTGGAGATTGTTATCCACACAACTTCGGGGGAGGGAGTGGGGCGAAGTGTCATATAATGGGCTATTAGTGGGATGAAGTGGGAGTCAGGTCTTCTTCTTCTTTCCTCGATTCCTAACCACCCGCCACCGCTCTTCTTATGTTTATCGGAGAATACCGACACACGTTCGATACGAAGAACCGGATTTCACTGCCGGCCAAGTTCCGTAAGGAGCTTGGCCGGTCGGTGGTTATTACGCGTGGTCTCGACCACTGCTTGTTCGTGTACCCGAAGCTCTCGTGGAAATCGCAGGCGACGAAAGTCGCGCAGCACTCTGCTGCTGGTGCTGCTGGCCGCGGTCTCGCGCGTCTCATGCTTGCGGGTGCCGTTGAAGCTGATGTCGACACTGCTGGGCGCGTTCTCGTTCCCGATTATTTGAAGAATTTCGCCGGTCTTTCGGTGAAGTCGGTCGTGGCCGGTGTTTCCGACCGCGTCGAAATTTGGGATGAGAAGAACTGGCTTTCTTACACCAAGGCAATTGAGCGCGATGCAGACGCATTTGCGGAAACTCTCGCTTCCTAATTTTTATGACAACCCTTCGTCACGACACCGTGTTCCTCAAGGAAGCCATCGATGAGCTCATGGTTTCTTCAAGCGATGTCGTTGTTGATGCGACCGTGGGAGGCGCGGGGCACTTTTCAGCATTTGAGCAGAAGCTCAGCAAGGAAGGCACGCTCATCGGCATCGATGCCGACCGCGAAGCGCTTCTGCGCGCGGAAGCCACGCTCTCGGAGGACGGCCCGAATGTGCATTTGGTCGAGGACAATTTCCGGAATCTTGGTGCCATTCTCGATAAGCTCCAGATCGGCGCTATCGACAAGAGCCTCTTCGACCTCGGCTGGAGTGGTTTCCAGCTTGCAGCGAATCGCGGCTTCTCATTCAAGAACGAAGAACCGCTTCTCATGACTTACGGTCGACAAGGCAAAGGCTCGACGGCTGCCGATCTCATTAACACCGCATCCGAAGAGGCAATCGCTGACATGCTCTACTCGCTCGGCGAGGAACGTTTCGCACGCTCCATCGCGCGCGGAATTGCCGAGGCTCGTGAGCAGGCACCGATTCTTTCAACAACGGCGCTCGTCGACGTCGTGAAGGCATCGACGCCGGAGTGGTACCACCATCGCCGCATTCATCCAGCAACGAAGACCTTTCAAGCACTGCGCATCGCGGTGAACGATGAGTTTGGCGCGATACGCGAAGGACTTGCTGCTGCGCTTGCTCGCACGAATGCGGGCGGTCGCGTTGCCGTCATCTCTTTCCACAGCATCGAAGATCGTATCGTGAAGACAATTTTCCGTGATGCAGCGCAAGAGGGATACGGAACCGTGCTTACGAAGAAGCCAATTGTTCCGTCCGCTGCTGAGGTCAAGCAGAATCCACGTGCACGAAGCGCGAAGCTTCGCGTGTTCGAGGTCGCCTCAGCGGATGTTTCCGAAGTTGTCCCGTTTAACGTCATGAGCTATGCCTAGTCGAACCATTCCATTCCTTTCCATTACCGCGGCGAGCCTTTTGATGCTCTACCTCTTCCTCGTTGGGACAACGGTATATTTTGTCAGTATCGAAACGAAACTCCGCCTTGCGCTCCATGACACGGAAAGCGCGATAACGGCGCTTGAGTCCGAGTACTACGACGCTATCGCTCGCATCAACAGCGAAAACCCAGCGGCGTTCGGACTCGTTGCACCTGATCGTGTCGAATATGTCGCTGCAGTGCCGCGCGGCGCCATCTCTCGCGCGGGTAACTAGGCTATGCGACGCGCTTTCCGGATGCGGCTGCGCGTGCTCGCCGGACTCGTCGCTCTGTTCGCGCTCTTCCTCATCGTTCGCCTGTATTTCGTGCAGGTGGTGCATGGCGCCGACTACGCGCGCAAGGCCGAGCATCAGTACGAAAGCGCGAGTCAGGAGATCTATGACCGCGGCACGATCTATTTCAGTAAAAAGGATGGCACGCTTATATCAGCAGCAAGCCTCCTCACTGGATTCACCCTTTCTATAAACCCTGAGCACCTTAAGGACGCCGAAGGCGCGTATTCCGCGATAAATGCTATCCTTCCCATCGATCGCGACGCGTTTATGAAATCTGCGCAGAAGCAGGATGACCCGTACGAGGTAATACTGAAGCAGATTCCCGAAGAGAAGGGGAAAGCGATTGATGCTCTTGAAATAGATGGCGTGATGCTCGATAGGCAGCGTTGGCGCTTCTATCCGGCAGGAACGTCCGCTGCGCAGACGCTTGGTTTCGTTGGTTACGACGAGCACAACACGATTACGGGTCGTTACGGACTTGAGCGGAAATATGAAGATGTGCTTGCTCGTGGAAGCGAAGGGCTCTTCGGCAATTTCTTCGCGGAACTCTTCGCGAATGTGGGGAGTGTGGTCGCCGACGGTCGCCGCGCGCACGAAGGCGATCTCATAACTTCAATCGATCCAGTGGTGCAAGACAAGCTCGTGCAGGTTCTGAAGAATATTAACGACCAGTACGGTAGTGCGGAGACGGGCGGGATCATCATGGATCCTGCGACGGGCGAGGTGATTGCACTCGATACGTATCCATCATTTGATCCCAATGATTTCAAGAATGGGAATCCAGAGCACTTCGGGAACCCGCTCGTTGAGAAGCGCTATGAATTCGGTTCCATCATGAAGCCGCTCACGGTCGCGTCTGGCATCGATTCTGGCGCCATCACCTCGTCGTCGGTATATAACGACACGGGCTGTATAACGGTGAACAAAAAAAAGATTTGTAACTACGACCTCAAGGCGCGCGGACCGAACACGCAGGTGCAGGAAATTCTTTCGCAGTCCTTGAACGTGGGAGCGTCATTCGTCGCGACGCGCATCGGGCACGAAGGTTTTCGTGCCTACATCCAGAAGCTTGGATTCGGCACGCAGACGAATGTCGACCTGCCGAGCGAAATCTCGGGCGATATCAGAAACATCATGACCAGTCCGCGCGATGTCGAGTACGACACGGCGTCCTTCGGGCAGGGTATCGCAGAGACGCCGTTTGAAATGATTCGCGCACTCGGCAGTCTTGCGAATCAGGGTGCGATCGTCACGCCGCATATCGTGAAAGCCGTGCGGCTTGAAAGCGGCGTAACGAAAGAACTTACCTATCCTGCACCAGTACAGGTCTATAGGCCTGAGACGGTTGCGTCGGTGAGCACGATGCTTGTGCGGGTCGTGGATACGAAGCTCGCAAACGGTTCCTTAAAGATTCCTGAGATGACGGTGGCGGCAAAGACCGGAACTGCGCAAGTCGCAGCGCCGGGAGGCGGCTACTACGATTCGCTCTATCTCCACTCCTTTTTCGGTTATTTCCCTGCGCATTCCCCGCGCTACATCATTCTGCTCTACACTCGCTATCCGCAGGGGGTGCAGTACGCCTCGGAGACGCTTACGCACCCATTTATGGACATAACGCACTTTTTGATTAATTATTACTCGATTCCGCCCGATAGGGCCTCGCTTAAGGAAACTGCATCATGAAAACCATCCTCAAAACCATCGCAGCTTCGTTCCTCGGCTTCCTCGCCTCAAGCATTGTGAGGAAATACCGTCCGCTCATCGTGATGGTGACCGGAAGTGTGGGGAAGACCTCAACCAAGGATGCGGTTGCTGCAGCGCTGGCAGACTCCTATTTCCTGCGTGCGAGCGAGAAGAGCTATAACAGCGAATTTGGCGTTCCGCTCACTATCATTGGTGCCAAGAATCCATGGAGTAATCCGCTTGCGTGGATCCGCGTTATCGAAGAGGCGCTCGCGCTCATCTTCCTCCCCAGTCACTATCCGAAGGTGTTGGTGCTTGAGGTGGGAGCTGATCGACCGGGGGACTTGAAGAAAATATTGCGTATCGTGACACCTGACGCCGTGGTTGTTACTCATCTGCCGCATGTGCCGGTGCACGTGGAGGCGTATGCAACGCCACAGGCCGTGCGCGACGAGGAGTTCGCTCCAGCGTACGCGCTTCCTCAAGACGCACCACTCGTCTTTTCTGCGGATGATGGCTACGCTGCCGAGATGGCTGCGCGACTTCCGGTACGCCGCATTAGTTTTGGCTACGACACAAAAGCGCAGGTACGTATCACGGATCCTGAACTTCTCATCGAAGCAGGGAATACGATGGGTATGAAAGCGCGGGTAGCCGTAAGCGGGGCGCATCATGCGCTCGTGGAGCGTGGCGCGCTCGGCCGCTCGCAGCTCTATGCACCTGCCGCAGCGCTCGCACTTGCGGTGTCGCTTGGAATGGATGCGAAAGAGGCTCTCGCTGGTCTCGGGGCGTATACGCCGCCGCCCGGTCGTGGAAGACTCTTCTCCGGAGCGAATGGCGTGCTGCTTATCGATGATTCGTATAATGCGAGTCCGGCAGCTGTCGAGGAAAGTCTTGCTGCGCTCGCGTTGGTTACTGATTGCGGGCGGCACGTCGCTATCTTGGGCGACATGCTCGAGCTCGGACGCTATTCGGTTGAAGAGCATGAACGCATTGGAAAGCTCGCCGCACAGTCAGTCGATGCGCTTATCGCAGTTGGCATTCGTGCTCATGCGATAGCGAGCGCAGCTCGAGCGCACGGCATGCCCGAAACAGTCGTTCATGCTTTCGATACCTCTGAGGACGCCGTGCGTGAACTCCCCAAACTCCTTGAGCCAAAAGATGCGGTGCTCGTCAAAGGTTCGCAGGCCATTCGCATGGAGCGCATCGTTGAATCTCTCCTCAAGAATCCGGAAGACCGCGCCAAGCTCGTCCGTCAGGACAAGGAGTGGCTCCTGAAGAAGTAGTGCACCCCGCACCCTTGAAGTGCGGGATATTTTTTTGTAGGCTATCAGGATTCCCAAGAAATCAATCTGGGAATACGTACACTCAGGAAAAAGGGGAAACAAGGATGCCTACCTTGTATGTGAATGGGAAGAAGACCGCTCAAGTGAAGCGGAATGGGATGCATGTCTCGGTGGTTGGTATCAACCAGCACCACGGTGACGTCTCCTCTCTGTCCATTCGCCCGCCTCGCGGCGGTGAAGCGAAGAACGTCCCGATCGGGTCGTTTGTCGATATCGTTTCGGGCAAGTTGCTCACGGAATGCGAGATTCGCGTCTCGCCCAAACCGTTCGACAACGCGCCTGAATTCCTCAACGACGTTCAGATCGTCGAGCCTAAAGAGCTGCGAGTCGCTGCTAAGTAGCGTCGACGAACTGATTGCCTTGCGCGCCCAACCGGGCGCGCTTTTTTTAGGAACAGGGGGGATAGATTTTGGGGAAGTGTCCGCATAAGAATGCGGCACGCATCGGTCACGGATACTTTTCTGTTGAAAAGTTCCGCGACCCCGCCTCGCGCCGACGCGCTCCGACTTTCGATTCCCCGTCGCACTATTCCCCGAATAGTGCTTGGAGTCACAACGCGAAACCGCCCGTATGGGCGGTTTCGCAGTTGTGACTCCACGGGGAATCGAACCCCGATTTCCAGCGTGAGAGGCTAGCGTCCTAACCGTTAGACGATGGAGCCGTAGCACCAGTTATAACAGATGGAGAAGATAACGAAAAGAGAAAAGGTCGCCCCTCATGGAGCGACCTTTTTGTATGTTGAGGGAATCACACCGCGAATACGGAGCTCCCGCTTCAGGAAGTCCGAGGCGCGTCCACGTTCGGACGCGTCGAGCGCGGTTTCGCGCAATGGTTTGCCGTTACGGGTGGTTTTCGCTGGAAGCGGAATCGGATCACAGTTGATGATTGCTGCAGAAACGAGGAAGAAGTATGACGTCGTTCCGTTAGAAACACGGTATTCGCCTTCAGAAATATTCTTGATCGTCCAAGAACGGGAAGTCATGTGGACTCCTTTCTAAGTTCTGAGCGCACAGTATCAGTATCTTAGTGGAGCTGCAATCTACTAGGCCGCCTGTTGATGTGTCGTAAAAAAGTCTGTTGCGGCGCGCAAACCAAGACGTTTTTCTTCAGAGGTCAGGTGAGTGCTCGAGCTCCACTCATATTGCGGGATTCCGTTCGTACTGCGGCTGTACGTAATTCGGGTGCCGCGTATCATCACGTCCACTTCCGTCAGAGAAGCGTTCGGGAGGACTTGTATATCTTTTAGGAGTTCGCGATCTCGCGTTTCGGTACGGGCAGCTATTTCCGCGGGAGAAAGCTGTCGTTCGTTCATGCAAACAGCGCGTCGACGGCAGCTTTCACGGTGCCGCCGTCCGCCGCGCCCTTGAGGTCCTTCATCACAGCGCCCATGAGCATTCCTGCTTTTGATTTATCGGCACCCATTTCCGCGGCTTTCGCCTTCACGACGGCTGCGACTTCTTCCGCAGACATCTGTGCGGGAAGGAACGACTCGATGATGGCAAGCTCCGCTTTCTCGGGCTCGGCAAGCTCATTGCGTCCAGCTTTCTCGAACTGTTCTATGGAGTCCTTGCGCTGGTTGCTTGCGCGTTTGAGTACGGCGAGTGCTTCCTCATCCGTGAGGAATTCGTCCGGCTTTCGTTTCTTAGCTACCACTTCGTTGGTCATTGCGGTCGCGAGCGAGCGAATCGTACGCAAGCGCACCTCGTCTTTCGCCATGAGGGCCTCCTTAATGCCCGCTTTTATCGTTTCGTGAATCGTCATAGCGAAAGTATACTATAGGCAAATGGACGTCCTCACCATCGGAATTGTCATCATCGTTTTGCTCTTTGTGCAGGGCATTGGCCTGTATTTCATCTTTGGCCGCACGAAAAAGGGCATGGATGACACTGCGGGGAGCGCGCTTCTTATGCAGCGGCTCGAAGGGCTCGAACGGAATCTCGATTCCCGCATGAGCGAATCGGCGAAGCAGGCGAATGAGACTATGCGTACCCAGCTCGGCGAGTCTTCCCGACTCATTAAGGAAATTACCGAGGAGCTCACCTCGGTGAAGGAAATCGGTCGTCAAAATGTGAAGTTCTCCGAGCAGATGCAGTCCTTGCAGGACATTCTCAAGAATCCGAAGCAGCGCGGCGTGCTCGGTGAATACTATCTCGAAACGGTTTTGAAGAACGTGCTTCCGCCCGGCATGTATGAAATGCAGTATCCGTTTACGAACGGGGAAATCGTGGACGCTATCGTGCGTATTGATAAGAAAATAGTTCCGGTCGACTCGAAGTTTTCGCTCGAAAACTATAATCGCCTCATCAACGCGCCTGAAGCCGAGAAGCCAGCGCTCGAGAAAGCCTTCGTGAACGATCTAAAGCTTCGCATCACCGAAACGGCAAAATACATCCGTCCGAACGAAGACACAATGGACTTCGCCTTTATGTTCATTCCGTCGGAAGGAATTTATTACGATCTCCTTGTGAATCAGGTTGGAGCAGGGGAGGAGGAAAACCTCATCCAGCGCGCCGCAAGCAAATACAAAGTCATTATCGTCTCGCCAACCTCGTTCCTCGCGTATCTGCAGACCGTTCTTCAGGGACTGAAAGCCCTTCAGATTGAGGAGAAGGCAGTTGAAATACAAAAGCGTGTGGGCGAGCTCACGAAGCATATTGATTCTCTGAATCAGTTCTACGAAAAGCTCGGCAATTCGCTCTCGACGGTCGTGTCTCATTTCAACTCCGGACATAGGGAGTTGGCCAAGATCGACAAGGACGTGTACCGCATTGCGGGTGAAAAAGTCGGCGTGGAGGCACTTGCGCTCGAAAAGCCGCAGGCGGAAATTGATTAATCTCCTACGGGTGGTATAACGAGCTTCAGAATCCAAGCGCGGTTGCTTGGAGTAACGGAGGGAGGACTATGTCTTTTACTCGAAAGATGCTCGGGCTTTCGGTCGGCGTGATCTGGCTCGTCTATTTCATTTCGGCGTTCGGCGTTCGATTCGGAACGGACACGATGCCCAGAGTTGGGGATGGCACCGAATCCGTTCAAGGCGGATGGGTACTACTCCTCGGATTCATCTATATCCTCGGCATGCTTGCATGGATGCTTGGGAGCGTTGCGCACGCAGTCAGTCTGGGCTTCCGTGGACAACCGAGTCGACGTACGGCGCTCGTGCCGCTCGCCGGCATGATCGTGATGATCGCAACTTCGCTGCTCTCTATTTCGATCGGTGGCGAAAGCAGTCCGTATGCCGGACAGAAGAATCCGGACAACATGATTATGTTTGCAGTAATCGCTGCTCCGCTCATTGTCCAAATCCTCGATCTCGTGCTTCCGCCATGGAAGTCGGCACCGAGGGTGGTGGCGAAGCTCGTTCCGCGCAGCGAATGGTAGAAGGAGAACTAAAAGTGGTTTTCAGTCCAGTATTCTTGGTGATGGACATCATCGTCTGCGTGATGATGATTGCCTTTGCGTTCATGACCCCTACGAAAGGAAATAAGATCTTGTTCTCTTCGATTGGCGTCTTGTTCGGAGTATTTGCAGTGATGCAGATGCTCGCGAAGTTCGATATTATCTGATGAGCAAGAGCCGGCGCTATGCGCCGGCTCTTTTCGTATAAAAGAGGAAGCGGCCGCCCGAATATGGGCGGCCGCCGTTATGCGTTTGGGCTCGGACAGCTAGTCCTTAAGCGCCATACCTCGCTTCGCGAGCACCTTCACGATCCTCGGGATCGCGTTAGCGCCAAGCCAGCGGACTTCGCCGAGCTTCTTCTTCGACACGCCGTTAAGCTTCTCGTAGCTGCTGTAGCCAGCGGCATGGAGAGCGTTCACGGAACGGTGCTGAAGCTTCAGCTCCTTGAACTCCTCGCGGCCTTCCGACGTCTGCTTGGGCGGGCGCCCGCGCTTCTTCGGTGGGGCCGTACGAGCGATACGACGTTGAGGTTTCGCTGTCGGACGTTCCGGCACGTACCCCGTTTCGTAGAGGTCGACGCCGAAGACCAGATACGCTTCGTTCGCTTCTGCGAACGCTGCGTCCAGTACCCTCGAAACCCGGAGGAACTCCCTCACGGAAGCACTCAAGTCTTTCTTTGTACGCATGTCTCCTCCTTTTCGTTGCGAGAGACAATATACATAATATCACATTTATAGTCCTAAGTCAATATCAGCCTTACGGAGGGGAAACGCTCTGTATTGCTAAAATAGGCCTTTTCCGGTAAAGTACCCCGATATGGAATTGGCCGTAATCAAGACCGGAGGCAAGCAGTTTGTCGTTGCGAAGGGCGACGTTATTACGATTGAAAAGCTTCCGGGCGATCTCAAAAAGGGCGACGCGGTAACCTTCTCGGAGGTCCTCATGACCGACGACGGCTCGACCGCAAACATCGGCACTCCGACCGTTAAGGGAGCGAAGGTCGAAGCGACCATCGAAGCTATTGGTCGTGCGAAGAAAATAGACGTCGTGAAGTACAAGGCCAAGAGCCGCTACTTGAAGCGTCGCGGCCACAAGCAGCCGGAGATGAAAGTGAAAATCTCCTCAATCGGATGATCAAACCGCGCAAAACCCGCCCTCCGGCGGGTTTTGACGTTAGTGGGCGTTTCCCGTATTGTTCGCAGCAGACAAACGAAGGGAGTCTACCAATGAAGACCACGTTCAGACTGCTCTACCATCCGCGGGACAGCATCATGTCGTCCGCGGTAATACGGAGCCCCGAGATGGACGTCGATGCGGCGTTTCCTCCGGGTGACTATGTTAACTTCTTCACAAACTGGGTCAGTGTGCAGGTGAAGCATACGCATACGAGCGTGCCACTCGACGGCTCTCCTCAGAGCCGCGAAGTATCGCTCGCAACGCCGTTTTCGGCGGTATTGCTGGTTCTTGAGGAGAAGGGCTGGACCTTCCTCGAGGGTCGGGAGAAGGTTGTTGCGGATCAGCTCCAAGCGGATTCCGCGCAGAAGAAACGCGCTTCGCGATAGAAGTGAACCGCTCGGCTACGCCGAGCGGTTTTGACTTTCGACGAGAGGAAGACTATCGTTGACAGCAGAACAAAGGAGGTTCTCGTGACTAAAGTCCAGATTACCGTGCGTCTTGCGAAGAGGTATCAGATCAACGGGAAGAAATATCTCAAGCTCGAATCGCCGATCTTCGATCGGACTAGCATTCCAGCATCGGGGGACACGCTTCGCATCGGCGAACTTCTGCAAACGGTCGAATTCCATCGTCGTTTCTCCATCGTTGGGCGCACGCTCACGTGGGCCGCCGATGGCAGTGATTTCTATCACCTCGACGCGGAAGCCGACTTTCGGGAAATGACGACGCTCGCCGTTGTTTCCAATTGGCATGTGGCGGACGGCCTCAGCGAGCTTACGAAAGCTCAGCAGGAACTCATCGCGTGTGCTACTGGCACCTGTATGCACGAAAGTCGTGTTGCGTAATATTCAAATTTAACCGCCTCGGTTCCCGAGGCGGTTTCGTTATGTCTCGTGGCGGTTTTGGAGTGCACTGCGCAATGTTTCTGCGTCTGCGTATTCGAGTTCAGAGCCGGTCGAGAGTCCGCGGCCAAGCTCGGAGACTTTGAGTGAGTCGCGATAGGGGAGGAGTAATTCTTTTATACGGTCCGTGGTGGTCTCGCCTTCGCTGGTTGCGGAAAGCGCGAGCACGATTTCCTTGAGGCCTTTCTTCTGGCGCGCGCCTACGGCGCGCGTGAGTTCGCGTTCGCGTATTGCACCTTTCCCTGAGAGCGTGAGCACGCCGCCGAGCACGAAGTAGCGACCCTTATAGGTTCCCGCTCGTTCGACCGAAGCTAGATCCTGATCCTTCTCGACGAGCATGAGAAGAGCGTCATCGCGGGAAGTGTCTGTGCAGTACAAACAAGAAGGTCCGGAGAAGTTCGCGAAGCGCATGCATTCAGGGCACTGTTTTATTTCTGATGCGATCGAGCGGATAAGGTCTGCCAGTTTTGTGCGTTCGGCTTGCTGGGTGGAGAGTATGTAATACACGAAACGTTTTGCTTGCCTCGGTCCGATGCCGGGGAAGCGAGAGAGCGCGGCTGCGAGTTCGTCTATCCGGTCAGCCATGCGTTAAAAAGCATTAGCGAGATCGCTCATGTCGCCATAGCCCGCTTTATCGACGGACATGTACGTTGAGCGTTTTTCGTCGAAGAAGAGATCTACTTTGCCGGTCGGGCCGTTGCGGTGCTTCTCGATGAGGATTTCCGCGATGCCGGGGCGATCGCTGTCCTTGTTCGTCTTGTCTTCGCGATGGATGAACATAACGACGTCAGCGTCCTGCTCGATGGAGCCCGAGTCGCGGAGGTCGGAGAGGCGAGGCTTGCCGCCGCGCTGCTCGACAGCGCGGGAGAGCTGGGAAAGCGCCATGACCGGCACATCGAGTTCGCGAGCGAGAGATTTGAGCGAGCGAGAAATTTCCGTAACTTGCTGCACGAGATTGTCGGACGCTTTTGCGGACGTCGGGCTCATGAGCTGAAGGTAGTCGACGATGATGAGCCCGATGCCGCGCTCGCGCTTCAAACGACGCGCAACTGCGCGCATCGAAAGGATGTCGTTGCCCGGTTTGTCGTCTATATAAATCGGCGCCTTCGAAAGGACTTCGAGCGCGTCGCGGATGCGAGTGAAGTCTTCTTCGGCGCGCACAGCACCGGTGCGGATCTTCCATGAGTTCACGTAGGACTCGGCCGCAATCATACGATCGACGAGCTGCTCGGCGCTCATTTCAAGCGAGAAGATGCCGACAGGCACATTGTGACGAATGGCCGCATTGCGCGCGATATCGAGCGCGAGCGAGGTCTTACCGACCGACGGACGGGCGGCAAGAATGATGAGGTCTGAAGGGTGAAGACCGGAGAGCATGTTGTCGAGTTCGGGATACCCCGTTGGCGTGCCGCGGATGCCTTCGCCTTTTTTCGCGAGCGCTTCCATGCGCTCCCATGCGTCCTCGAGCTTGTCTTTGATTGCGATGAACTTATGTCCAGCGGACGCGGTGCCGATAGCCATGATTGATTTCTCGGCTTCATCAAGCACATGCACCGCTTCGCGACTTTCGTCGTATGCCGCTTCGGTAATGGAGTAAGAGGTGTCGATGAGCGCACGCATGAGGTACTTCCTCGAAACCACATCCGCGTAGTGCGTAAAATTTCCCGGCGCGGAAGAATCCGCCATGAGCTCCGCGAGATAGGCGCGTCCGCCGGATCGCTCGAGGGTTCCCGCATCCGAAAGCTTCTGTGAGACGGCGATGAGATCTATCGGGTCTCCTTTTGCGGCGAGGTCCCGCATCGAGTCGAAAATGAGACGATGCTTTTCTGCGTAGAACGAATCGCTTTTGATGGTGTCGAGAACGTCGTGAATGGCGCCTGCTTTCTGGAGAAGCGCGCCGAGAAGCGCTCGTTCAGCTTCGAGACTTTGTGGGGGAACGCGGAGGACGGGGTCGGCCATTGAGGCCATTCTAGCACCGCTACTTTTTTATAAACATGGTGCCGGAAGGCCCGTCTTCCACACGATATCCACTGTCCTCTATGTTGATACGTAGAGCGTCCGCAGAGGCATAGTCTTTGCGCTTTCGGGCGGCTTGGCGCTGCTTTTCGAGTTCCTGCACGTGAGAAGGCAGTTCCTCAAGCGTCTTCGGAAGGACGTCTTCAGGCGGGTTGGTGAGCATAAGGCCGAGCACTCGTTCAGCTGCTTCGACGACACCCCACGCTTCTTTCGGTGTAAGTTCATCATCATTGATAGCTTCCCAGAGGAGCGCGAGCGCTGCTGCGGTCGAAAGGTCTTCGCGAACGACGGCGATGAGTCGACGCGACGCTTCCGAATCTTGTGCGATCCCTTTAGCTTCTTTCTTAAGGGTTGCGGTGTGACGCCAAAGACGAAGGAGCGCTTCGTTTGCCGCTTCGATGGATTCCCACGTGAAATCGACCGGCGTGCGGTAGTGCGCGCCCAGATAGAGGTAACGAAGCGAGAGGGGATGAAGTCCGTGTTCAGTTATCTGCGAAAGATAGATATCGTTGCCGAGCGATTTAGAAATCTTCTCGCCGTTCATGGTGATGAACGCCTCGTGCATCCAGAAGCGGGCGAGCGGGCGTTCCGAAACGCTTTCGGACTGCGCGATTTCGTTGTTGTGATGGACAGGGATGTGATCCATGCCTCCCGTGTGGATGTCGATAGTCTCGCCAAGAAGCGCTTTGCTCATCGCGGAGCATTCGATGTGCCAGCCGGGGAAGCCGGTGCCCCATGGGGATGGCCACTCCTGCAGGCGCTCGACGCCAAACGGTGCGAATTTCCAGAGTGCGAAATCAGCTGCGTGCTTCTTCTCCTTGTTTTCCTTGATGCGGCGACCGAGGTCAGCGAGCGCGTACTCGCGCGTTTGCGCCACATCGCCTCCACCGAGCCGACCGTAGGCGGGGAAGGTGCTGGTATCGAAATAAAGACCGTCTTTGGTGCGATAGGTATGTCCTTTCGCTTCAAGTGCCTTGATCATCTCTATCTGCTCGTTCACGTATTCGGTTGCCTTCGGGAAAAGGATGTCGGTGGTGAGGATGTTGAGGAGGGTAAGGTCTTCAAGGAAAATGCCCGTGTAGCGCTCCGCGATTTCTTCGGGGCGGAGGTTCTCGCGCTTGGCGCCGACCAGCATCTTGTCTTCGCCTTCGTCTGCATTCGAAACAAGGTGGCCGACGTCCGTAATATTAATGACGCGGCGGACATGGTAACCGGCGTCGGCGAGTATGCGCGCAATAGTGTCCGCGAAGATGTAGGGGCGTAGGTTGCCGATATGCTGCTTGGCGTAGACGGTCGGCCCGCAGGAATACATGGAGACGACGCCTGCGCGAAGCGGTGCAAAGATCTCTTTCGTTCCCGAGAGGGTGTTCGTAAAAAGAATAGGCGCCTGATTCGCCTTCGGCTTCCTAGTGAACGGCCACATGATTGCACTATTTTATCACGCTGGATAAAGATTGACGCGGCCCTGAGGGCCGCGTCTTTTGCTCAATGTGCGAGCACGAGCTCCACGCTGGACGAGCTGAACTTCTGCACCTGCACTTTTCGAGTTGTCGAAAGAGACCATGGAATGAGTACTTCGACCATCGTGAGCTGTTCTCGCTCCAGAAGTTGGAGAGCGCTTGCTACGAAGTAGAACTGCGCGTTGGTCTCAGCACGGCAGAAGCGCATAAACAGTTGCGCGTTCCTAAAGTGTACGGCAATTGCTCCACGGCCGAACCAATCGACAATATTGATCTGAAAATGGGATTCATCATCAGCTTGGTCGGCGAATGCTTTTCTAAGACCTTCCTTAAATTGGGGCACTCGAGATTCTGTTCGCTCAGAAAAATGCAGCTCGTCGAGCTGAACCTTTGCTGTGGCGCTGCGAGCGATTTCCATCTTTTTCTCCAATTTCGGATTATTCGCATAGGCACCGGAAAGATGCGCGTATCCGAAGGTGTACGGTACCTATGAATTAATATAATTGATTTTAAACAAATGTCAATTTTTGAATTATGGTCTAGAACCAGCGCTTGAATTTCGAGAGGACGAAAAGGAAGGCGGCAAGCAATGCCATCAAGCCACCGATGCCGAAGAAGAATTCTGGATGATGAATGATCGAGGAGGATGTTGTGTCCACCGCGAAGAAGAGGGGGATGATGGAGAGCGGGAACATGATGAAGGTCACTACGGTGAGTGTCTTCATCACTTGGTTTTGGGAAGAGGAGAGAAGCGAGTCGTTCGTCTGGCGAAGTTCAGCTGCAACATTTCGGAAGGACTCGATGAGTCCTTCGACATGCTCACGCTCGGCTTCGATATTCGAGGCACGTAGCGCGAAGGATTTGCCGAAGAATTCCGGCGTCTGGAGTTCGCGGAGGAACTCCGAGAGCGGTTCCGAGTTTCTTCGAAGTACGGTTTCAAAACGCAGGAGGACGCGCCCTGCTTCGGAAATCTTACGAACGCTTGAGCGCTCTTTACCTGAGAAGATGTCTGTCTCAAGGCGCTCAAGCATGCGTTCGGTTGTCTCGAGCTCTTCGCGAATGGCGCGGAAGAGGCGGCGGAATACTTGCTCGACGATGAGCTGCTCGGTCTCGAGCAGTGTTTCTGGAAGACCGAGAAGCTCTTCCGCTTCGAATACTTTGTGGAGGCTGTGAATTGAATCCACCACTTCGTAGCGGACGGTAACGATGAATTTCTTGCCGACGATGAAATCGACTTCTTGTGTGCGAGCGCCGCCGTCAGCTTTCGTTACGGGGAAGTGAAGGACGAGGTAGGAGTAGCTGGGGAAGGAAATAACGAGCGGATACGGGGTCGGCGAGATGATTTCTTCCTCGATATTTCCGGAGATATCGAATTCGCGCATCACCGAGTGCAGTTCTTCCGCGGTCGGCGACTCAAGGTCGACCCACGTAACCTTTCCGCGCTCGTGGCGAGTCATCATTTGTAAAAAGTATAGCGCGTCCACGCCCGATACCAGCTAGCTTTTACACATGAATGTTATAATGGAGCACATTATGGCTGCACCTTCGCGCGCATCAAAACTTTTCGTCCAGATGGGCGCTGCTGCTGCGCTCGTTGCAGTCGTTTCGTTCATCGGTGGTCTCTACATTGGCGCGCACGACACGAACGGTTTCTTGGTGAAATCTATTCCGTTCGTACATGATGGTCTTAATTCCTCAGCGGACGAGTCAGTGAATCTCGCGGGTGTCTGGAAAGCGTGGCATGCGCTCGATGATAAGTTTGTCGAGACGCACGCATCCTCGACCATTCCCGAAACAAAGGAGAAAATCTGGGGACTCATCGAGGGACTCACGGCTTCCTATGGTGATCCGTACACCGTCTTCTTCCCACCATCAGAAGCGAAGGTCTTTCAGGAAAATATCGCGGGAAATTTCGGTGGCGTGGGTATCGAGCTCGGCGTTAATAAGGAGGGAATCCTAACGGTCATTGCGCCGCTCAAAGGAACGCCGGCTGAGCGCGCAGGCGTGCATGCGGGCGATCTCATTGTCTCTATAAATGAAAAGTCGACCGATGGCATGTCGACCGATGAAGCAGTGCATTTGATTCGTGGAGAAAAGGGAACGACCGTTGCCTTCGTTTTCGCGCGCGAAGGAAAGCCAGTCGAGCTCACCATCACTCGCGACACCATCCAAGTGCCGACCATTGACGCGTCCTACGATGCGAAGAGCGGCGTCTACACCATCGCGCTCTACAGCTTTACCCAGAACTCAGGTCAGCTTTTTTCTAATGCACTCGCCACCTTCCGAGCGAGCGGTGCGACGAGACTCGTCATCGATTTGCGCGGCAATCCGGGCGGCTACCTTGAGTCTGCAGTAAACATGGCGAGCCACTTCCTCCCGAAAGGCGGCACCGTCGTGACTGAAGACTATAAAGGTAAGCAGGAAAATATCGTGCACGAGAGTCTCGGAACCGGTGGCATTCCTGCGGGAACTAAAATCGTTATTCTCATCGATCAAGGCTCGGCCTCCGCGTCTGAAATTCTCGCGGGTGCGCTGCAGGATGCAAAAGTCGCAACACTCATCGGAACGCGCTCCTTCGGTAAAGGCTCGGTGCAGGAACTCGTCGACATCGATGGCGGCTCGCTCAAAGTGACGGTCGCTCGGTGGCTTACGCCTTCTGGCCGCTCAATCAGCGATGGTGGCCTCATTCCGGATATAAAGGTGGAGCGTACGCAGCAAGATTTTACGGCGGGGAAAGATCCTCAAAAGGACCGCGCTATTCAATTCCTCACGACCGGCAAATAAGAAAAGACGCGTCCCTCTGGGACGCGTCGTAGTTTCATTCCTTAATCTCCGAATATTCGCGAGATCGGGACGCCAATTCCCGCTACATACCGTATGAACAGCGAGTAGTGGTGCACGAGCGTCCAGTGGCACTGCTTGTGGGCGCTGTCGCTTTCGAACTCACGGAATACGAAGTCGTTCTGGATTTCGTATTCCCCAATGCATCGTTTGACGCATTTGTGAGCCTCGGCCGAGTTGTGCTCTATCGTCTGTCGGGCTTCACCCACAACGAACTGCTTTTCAGTATCGAGCTTTCGCCAGTCGTTTTCGTCAGTGTTCTTCCAGACGGTGATTTCATATCTTCCATCCTTCAGATACTTCAGGCTCACGACTCGCTTCGGCAGTTCCGTATGTCGGAGGATTCCCGCCGCTCCGCAGATTATCGCGATGAGCGCCTGTTCCTTATTGAGTCCCATGTTGCTTCTCCTTCTTCCGACTAGGACGGTTAGAGATCGAGGCTGTCGGGATCGTCGAACTCGTACGTTATTCCGAACGGCCACGGATCGATGGTCTCCCAGTGCGGGTAGTCATTAATCGCGCGGACTCGCGACCAGAACGGGTACAAGTCTTCTTCCGATTTCCCGACGCGCATGAACACGAGCTCAGGGCTCACGTCATGCTTCTTGCAGAACTGCTCAAGCACCAGATTCGTGTCCCGTCGTCTACCCCGCACTCGAATCGAGTCCGAGAAGGTGAGGAGTCGGTGTTGTTTGGGATGTATCTGCGTAACGAGGCAGAATTCCTCATCCTCGTTGTCGTAGATGTGGAAGGCGATGACCTTGCGGGGTAGCGCCGTATACCCGAGCTTCTCCGATACCGCGGTTATCGCGAATAGGAGCGTGCCATCCGAGCATTCCGAACGTTTCATTGTCGTATTCCTTTCGACTCACGAGCTGCCGAAGAACCATTTCCCCGGCAGCATGATGGTTCTAAAATCAAAAACCCCTCAGGTGCTGAGGGGTTTTTGCTGCAGGATGGGGAAGGGATTAGTGCATCAAAAAGCTCCTCGAGCGAGGGGTACTCATCGATGCCATCATTGCGAACGTATGCATACTCTTCAGTATATAAAGGTCTCGCGGAACGTCAAATGCGTGCTTAAACGAGGCGGGCCCAAAACCCTGGAAACCAATGTCGCCATTGGAGTTTTTTGGGCCCACCTCGGGCAAGCACGCGAATCTTCAGTTGGTGACGAACGTTTCGCCACGTAAGGAGAAAAGAGCAAGCTCTACCGTTCGAATATTACGGCACCGCCAGTACTTGTCAATTGATGAAATTCGTCCTCGAACGCTGGAATTCTGCTGTTGACTAGTTTTAGTTTCTACGCCGTAACAGTTGCCGTGGAAAACGCTTGACGCTGTATCATTATAAGTCCACACTGTGGAAAGTGCGGCAATAACGGAAGAACCCTGGCTTCCGGACTTATACATGTGCGTCATATTAATCCGGATTTATCCATGGACAATTTCCTTATAGGCCCTGCGTCGGTTTCTCGACGCTCCCTCGCTCTCACGGCGAGCGTTCTCATGTTCGCTATCGTTGCGGCAGTGTTCCCAATTTCGGCACTTGCAACAAATAATGAGAACGAAGAACATAAAGTAGATATCTGCCATAACGGTAACGTCATCAACGTTGACGAAGATGGTTGGAACGGTCACTCAAATCACGACGACGATTTTCTCGTTGACGAAGATCATCCGTGCGTCGGAGAGGACGATGATGAAGAGGAGAACGAAAATCTCACCTGTTCTCTTGTCGCCGACCCTTCAACGATAACGGAGGGAGGTAGCACCACCCTTACGCTCAATATCGAGGGCGAAGATGCTGATGAAGCGTCTGCAACCGTCGACAACGGTGTTGGCTCGCTTGGCGATGGAGACACGTCAGAGGTATCTCCTACTGACACCACGACCTACACCGCAACCATTTCGGGAGGTGAAGAGGATGAAGATCCGATTACCTGCGAGACAACGGTCACGGTGAACCCAGAGGAGGAAAATCCCCCGACCCCTTCTTCCTGCGTGATCTACAGCGACACTACGACGCTTGAGGACGGTAGCGCATCTTTTGCGGTGAGCCCGATTCACTTGGGATGGACCGCTTCGATTCCGACCGCAATCTGGATCTGGGGCGAGAACCCAATCGCTGACGCGGTAAATACCATGTCTGAAACCTTCACCAAGAGCTTCTTGGTGACGGGTGCTCCGACGGGCGCTACGCTCATGATCGCAGCAGACAATTCCTACACGGTTTCTATCAATGGAAACCCAGTGGGTGCTGATGCTGGCGAGTTCAACTACAGCGCAGGTGGGCAGGATTCCTACAGCATCCCAGCTGGCGACCTCAATGCAGGGACGAACACGATTGAGTTCACGGTGACCAACTTCGCTCAGTCAGGCGGCACCATGGCAACGAATCCAGCAGGTCTCCTCTACAAGCTCACAGTCGACGGAACGGACTGCGGTGAATTGCCCCCGCCTCCTCCGACCGACGTATGCGACAACATTCCTGAGGACCAGCCTTCAGTCCCAGAAGGATATGAAGAAAACGATGGTATCTGCACCCCAGTAATCCAGAACAGCTGTGCAGCTCCGTCGAACAGCGAAGAAGTTATCGAACTCGGCTCGAGCAACGAAATGACGCTCCAGCAGGTCCTCGATTTCTACAGCTACGGCGTTGACGCTGACGATGATCAGGTCAATACCCAGACGTGGGATGGCTCGGGTAACACCATTCATTTCTCGGCAAAGCTCCTCAAGAAGCTTTCTGGTTACCATCATGTCTTCGGTTACTACACCGACGGCAGTCTCTCGAATTTCGTTCCGCTCTTTGATGACGCGGCAACGACGACTCCGGGCGGCACCTTCAACATCGATGTTGCAGATGTGAACGCACCGGGTGTTGGCTTCGCTATCAAGGCGTACAACGGCGAGACGCTCGTTGGCACATGGGCAACCGATCAGGGTGAGAGCTCGGATGAAAACAACCACGCAGTTGTCTACAATCCGTCGGACAATACCTACGTCATCGGCTTCGATGATCAGACCGGCATCATCAACGATCAGGACTTCAACGACATCGTCGTCGAGGTGAAGGTTACGGGCTGCGAAGACCCAGATCAGATTACGGTCATCGCAACAAAGATCGTCTGTGAGGACGAATCAGATCTTCCAAACGCAATGGGTTCGTCCCATGTGACTGACGCTGACACGGCAGCAGACTTCCTCGACACTCATCCTTCCTGCCATCTTGAATCAGGCTGGCAGTTCGAGTGGGGTAATCAGACCTCGAATGATCCGGGCAAGGCCTTTGTTGGTCATGCAACTGGCTACACGCCCTCTGGTCTCACAGGCGAGGACGGTACCGTCACGATGAACATCCCGCTTGAAGGAAACACGGAGATTCGCCTTCGCGAACTTCTTCAGGAGGGTTACATTCCGTTCACCTACGGACCTGATCATCAGAGCAACTCGAACACGGTTTCGGCTGAGTTCTCGTGCAGCAACGATGGTCTCAACTACGACAACTGGGATTACATCCGCAATCCGCAGGTAGGCAGCACGTATTACTGCGTTGCTTGGAACGTTCCGACTGAAGACAACAACGAAGAACCGACCACCGGCACGATCGTTATCGTTAAGAATTCGGAAGGTGGCAACGGCCTCTTCCACTTCGTAAGCGAAACGATCTCAGAAGTTTCTGAGGGTGGCTTCGATCTCCTTACGGAGAACGGAACGGCAACTCGCACCTTCTCGAGCCTTACGCCGGGCAGCTATGATGTCGGCGAAGTGGTTCCTGAAGGCTGGGATCTCTCTTCGGCATCCTGCAGCGACGAATCTGACCCTGAATCGATCGGACTCTCGGCTGGCGAAACGGTGACCTGCACCTTCACGAACACGAAGGAAAGCAATGACACCCCGAACACACCGGGCTTCACGAACGGCAGTGGCGGCAAGAAGAAGGGCAGCAGCACGGGCTCGGTGCTCGGTGCAGCAACCCAGTGCGGCCCGCTTCTCTCGACCTTCATGGGTCTTGGTCGTCAGAACGACACGACGGAAGTGAAGGAGCTCCAGCAGTTCCTCAATGACCACATGGGTTCAGGCCTCCCGATCACCGGCTTCTTCGGTCCGCTTACGGACGCAGCAGTACGCGCCTTCCAGTTGAAGTACATGGATGACGTGCTTGCTCCGTGGGTTGGCCTTCCGAACTCCGGCATTCCAGCAAAGACGCATCCAACCGGATATGTCTACAAGACGACGCAGCGCATGATCAACAATATCTACTGCTCGACTCTTAACCTCCCGCTTCCGCCGCTCGACTAACGAGACGCGATAAGCAACGAAAAAGCCCGGCCTTCCAGCCGGGCTTTTTCGTGGTATAATGAGACTATGCAACAGGACGGCTTATTTACGCGCCTCCATCGAACCTTCCTTCCTTCGGAAGGGAACAATCATCACCCGCACGTCCTCCGCAAAGAGGCCATCATCATGGCACTCTCGTTTGCTGTGCTCATCGAGGCGCTCACCCTTGCGCAGATGTTCGTCGGATTCCGTACGCAGGACTTCGTGGCGAGCGTGCTTCCGGCCGCTATTACCGCCTATACGAATGATGCTCGTTCGGATAATCATCTTGCTACTGTCACGTGGAATGAGACGCTTGCTACTGCCGCACGCGCAAAAGCGGAAGACATGGCGAAGAACGGCTACTTCGCGCATGTGAGCCCTGACGGCACGGTGCCGTGGAGTTGGATACAGAAAGCGGGCTATCGCTTCCAGAACGCAGGAGAGAATCTCGCAGTCAACTTCACCGACTCGCAGGATGTGGTGGACGCATGGATGGATTCACCGACGCATCGCGCGAATCTCCTCGGCGCTGGATTCACTGAGATCGGGGTCGGTATGGCGACGGGTACTTACGAAGGAAGGGAATCAGTCTTCGTGGTGCAGTACTTCGCGAAGCCGCAGCAAGTCATTTACGTACAGGTTCCCGCGAAAGTCACGACTACGAGCCCGAAGAAAATTCCGGGGACGCCGACGGTTGCTGCTGCAACGACCACCAATCAAGGGACCACCACGGTCGCTCGCATCTCAACGACGACCATTCCTGCTCGCGCGGAAGCAAATCCGCAGGTGCTCGCAGCTGAAACAGCATCACCCTTTGCCCTCGCTTCGTTTGCGCCACGCTCAGCCTCTTCACTCGTCTTCCTCACGATAGCGGCCTTCTTCATACTCTTGCTCGGTGCTGCCGCACTCTTCCATCAGCGCCTGCCGCGCGGTTCAGCCTCTATCGGTGCGCTCACCGTTGTTGTGGTCGTGCTCGGCTTTGCTATAGCGAACAACAAGATACTCGCAGGTACGCTTCTGGTTCCGCCGGAAGGCCAGTCCGCTTCGGTGTATGACGCGATTCCGCAGGATATCCCTGCGGTTGCAGGAGAGCAGGTGAAAGGGTAGGATGGGCGAATCATGAAAGTAATTCTTTTGAAATCGCAGAAGGGCTTGGGCCATGCTTGGCAGGAGATAGATGCAGCGGATGGCCATGCCATTAACTTCCTTATCCCTCGCAAGATAGCGGTGCAGGCGACCCCAGCGTTGCGCCAGAAGGCGGAAGCTGCTCGTAAGGCTGAAGCAGACAAGAAGATGGTAGACGTGAAGCTCGTGGAGGAACGCCTTGCTGCACTTGCAGAAGAGCGCATCGTCTTCAAGAAGAAGGTGAACGAAAAAGGCCACCTCTATGACGGCATCGATGCGAAGGAAATCGCTCTAATGACCAAGCTTCCGGAAGACGCTATTTCGCTCGAGAAGCCAATCAAGGAATCTGGCACGTTTGATATTCCAGTCGCCTTTGGCGAAAACTTCGGCAAAATCTCCATCGTTGTTGAAGCGGAGTAATAAGTTAAAGAGAGTATAGAAAAAGGCCGCACGTTGTGCGGCCTTTTTCTATTGCGGTCGTTTTGGAGTTGCGGTATTGTCGAACAGTCGATTTTTCGACGGTTCTCCCAAGAGGAAAAGGAGACGACATTGGAAGACGAGAAGAAAAACCAGCTTGCCCGTCGCGGGCTTCTACTCGGAGCGGGAGCATTAGGCGCAACCCTTTTGTTCCCGAAAAAGGCGTCTGCAGAATACCGATGTGTGCCGGGATACTACGGGCCACAGTGCGTCGCTCAGGTCCCAATGGACTCGATTGCGGCGAACTACAGCCAGCAGTTCCAGTCGCAGTGGTGCTGGGCAGCGACAATCTCGATGCTGTTCCGCTACTATGGCTACGAAGTGTCGCAAGAGCGTATCGTCGAACAGGCGTACGGCTCTCTGGTCAACATGCCGGCGACGGACTTGACGATGACCAGAGCGATGAACCGCCGCTGGATCTCGGATGATGGTGAAGAGTTTACTTCGCGCGTGGTCCGTCTCATGGATCTCTCGAGCGGTATAATCGCAATCGACAACACGTACATCGTGAACAGTCTCGCGCAGGACCGGCCGCTCGTCATGGGTGCTCGCGGTCACGCGGTACTTCTCACGGAAATCGAATACATCGGCGGAGGCTACCAACCGAACATCACGGGCGGTGGTGTCCTCGACCCATGGCCTGACATTGGTGGGCCGCGTTCGCTTCGGAATGATGAGCTCTATCCAGCGTTCCGCGGCGGAAGCCTCTACTATCTTGCTGCGATCGAGGTTAACTAACACCGAGCGCCGAAGATACGATATAACCCCGCGCTTTGCGCGGGGTTTCTGTTCCGCACGTGTTCTTGACATTTATAGGTACCTATCCTAATGTCGTAAACGGTCGCGTTCCTTACCATTGCATCCAACTAAGGAGGTGCCAGTGAGATAAGCAAGAAGACGGGAATGGGTCCCGTCTATCTCTGGAGGCCACAACCATGGCCGAAAGTTTTCTCGTTGCGCGACCCCACCTTCTCGGTGTCTTTTCTTTCACTACGGGTTTCGTGGCTTCGCCGCCGCAACCCCCGAAGTCGGAAGAGGAGATCCTTCTCCATGCGCTCTTTCTTGAAAAGAAGGGCTGCGCGGAAGAGGCTTTGGCGTTCCTTGAACGCCACTGCCCGAAGAGGTAGCAATGGAAAAGCCGGGTGGCGTGATGCGCCCGGCTTTTCTCTTTTCCATACAAAGAAATCCGCCGCGCGAAGCGCGGCGGACGTTTAAACTCATCCTTCTTGGAGTCCTCGGGATCTGAATACACCAAGAACGCGCAGAAGCGTACCGAGCGCTATGAAAGCACTCGAAACGCAGAGTATCATCGCGGGGTCGTGCCGAGGATCTTCAGCGAACGCAATGAGCAGGATGTTCGCGAGAAAAAGAAATGTCGCGATACAGCCAACGAGGAATCGCTGGACCAGAAACTGCCGAGAGTCGCCGTACGTGAACGTTATGAGAGCCAAGGGCATGCCGACGATGCCGAAGAGTATGGTGTCGAACATATCGACCTCCTTTCTGCCCTAAATGCTAGCACAACAAAAAACCGCCCGAGGGGGCGGCTTTTGTTTTTCCTTAAATGACGTTCGCGACTTTCTTGCGAGAGACCGAGCCGTCGTAGCTCACTTTACGCTTCTCGGTGAAGGAGACCTTACCGGTGGTCATCGCGAAGAGGGTGTGGTCGTGGCCGACCTTCACGTTCTTACCAGCTTCGATCTTCGTGCCGCGCTGGCGGACAATGACCATCCCTGGACGCGCAGCAGCACCGTCCGCGAGCTTTACACCGAGGTATTTCGGCTGACTGTCGCGTACGTTCTTTGTTGATCCTCCTGCTTTTGTTGATGCCATAACCTGTTAGAATTTGTCCCATGAGTATACCAGATTCGGAACTGGTAGGCAAGACAGGGCCCGATGACCCTAAAATGAGCCTTTTTAGAGGGGCTCCGAGGGACATTCTGGCGGTAGGGGCCGTTGGCCTCGCTCTTGCGGTTGGTTTTGGGCTTGGAGATGTAACTGGCAAGGCTGGGGTAGAGAAGGGGTCTCAAGCACCCCAAACGGTCCAAATTGAGGACTTAGGAGCTTCCGCAGCCAACTGCTGTCACGGAGGCTAAAAAGCCCTCTACGAGCTATACAAAGCCTGCAAAAGCCCCTAAGCCGCAGGTGGGCCACCCGAGCGGGACCTATCTGGCCTCGAAGAACGGGACCAAGTTCTACCTGCCCGAATGCAGTGGGGCCAAGCGCATAAAAGAGGAGAATAAGATTTGGTTCTATACCAAAGAGGAAGCAATGGCTGCCGGATTCGGTCCCGCGGCTAACTGTAAGGGTCTCTAAAACCCACTCATTTTTCGAGGGTCGTCCAAAAACCAATTAAATACAACGTATTTTTGACCCGGCTACCTGCCATTTTTGAAAATGCTTGACAAATTTAGATGTGTATGATAGTGTAGTATACAGAAGATCGCAGTTGAGATGCGGTGGAGAGGGCAGGTGTAGGGGCAACCCGAACCGTAAGTCTTACTTTCCACATCACACAATCTTCCTGACGAAGCTTAGACACTATGGTCGGCATATTGCCACTATACGGGGGTCGAAGCGGGTTATGCAGGAAGGCAAGCGATTTGAGAAGCTCAGTACGGGTGCATTCCCCCGAAGCGCACGCGAAGCCTGTTCTCGCGGACTACAATCAACAGGCAGTTATTAAAAAGGTTGGGGAAATGGATTTCATCCAAGTCCCCGAGAGACCGCAAGGTCGAAACTACAAACCTTACTAGGAGCCGGAAAAGCAGCGAAGGGACACGTTCTCGACGCAAGGCAACCACACCGGCAGTGATCACTGATCAGGAGCTACTAAACAGCTCCACCCCGAGGCCCGACCCCCAAAAGGTAGGGCCTTCTTTCTTTTCATACAAAAAGGCCGCCCCAGGGGCGGCCTTTGCTTTTCTTTCAGCTGAGCATTTTCGTAACGAAGTGCGCAATGCCCGACCAGAGCCATCCGAGCGGATCGCCGCGCGAAATGAGCGCGCAAATGAACGGAGCTACGACGAGAAGGCAGAATGTTATTGGGCCGTAGAACATCGCTGCGTAGATGATCAGACCTGGCGCCGCATTTTTGTGAGTCACGGCAACGAGAGCGTAGCCTGCAACAGCAAAAATGAGGAAATACGATAGCCACGTCAGAAAGAATTCACCCATGTGAAGTCTCCTTTCTTGGCGAGTTTTATCTTTGTTCACGCCACACGTCAAGGTCTGCTACACTTATTTCAATGATAGTCCTTGATGTCGAGTCGAGCGGGCTCCTTCCGCACAAGCACTCGATTATTTCCCTTGGCGCCATCGACCTCGATGAGCCGGAGAATCAGTTTTACGAGGAGTGCCGAATTTGGGACGGCGCTGAATTTGAAAAAGAAGCGCTCGCGATAAATGGTTTTACCGAAGAAGAAATAACGAATGCAGAAAAGCAGAGCGAGGCGGATTTGATAGCTGCGTTTGTCGCATGGGCCACTGACCGACCCGCCGACAGAACCTTTGCTGCGCAGAACCCGTCCTTTGACCTCGAGTTCGTACAAGCTGCCTGCAGCAGGGCAGGAGTGGATTCACCGTTCAGCAAACGAACGCTCGATACGCACACGCTCTGCTGGCTTCACATGACCCGCGCGGGAATGCGTCCACCACTCGGCAATCATCACTCCGCCATCAATCTCGATTTTGCGCTTCGCTACTGCGGACTTCCGGAAGAACCAAAACCGCACAACGCGCTCACGGGCGCGCTCTGTCACGCCGAAGTCGTTTCGCGCATAGCGTATAATAGAAAATTATTGCCGGACTTTGATTCGTACCCGATACCATGGATGAACTCTTAACACGCTCTGACGTTTCCGATCCCGCATCGCGGCCGCCTGAACCGATGCACGAGAAGCTTACGCGTGCTGTTTCAGAAGGGAAGGAGACCATGCCGGAGTCGGTTGATCCGCTTGTCTGTAAGCCGAAGAAGCTCGAGAGTTGGCGCATCTTCAAGATAATGTCCGAGTTCGTCGAAGGCTTCGAGCTCGTGCAGAAGTACGCGCTCGCCGCCTCTTTCTTTGGCACAACGCGCGGAACCTTTGAGCCGCATTTCTATGAATCAGCGACCAAGCTTGCGGAGCTTCTTTCAAAAAAAGGATTTGCCATAGTCACCGGCGGCGCAAGCGGCATCATGGAGGCTGCAAATAAGGGAGCACACATCGCTGGCGGCGCATCTATCGGCCTTAATATCGAACTTCCGAACGAGCAACGGGGTAATAATTACCTTACCGACAACATATTTTTCAATCACTTCTTCGTGAGAAAGACGATGCTCTCCTTCGCCTCAGAAGTCTATATTTATTTCCCTGGCGGCTTCGGTACCCTCGATGAATTTTTCGAGATGATAACCCTCATCCAGACGAAGAAGATCAAGCGCGTCCCCATGGTTCTTTTTGGCAGCGAATACTGGAATCCGCTCATCGAATTCTTCAAGACTAAACTCCTTGCAGAGCATCAGGCCATAGACGCCGAGGACATGAATCTCTTCTTCCTTACTGACAGCGTCGACGAAGCGTACGAATATATTATCAACAACGTGAAATGCTAGGCAGAAGCCCTGAAAAAGTTCATATGCCGCGTTACGGGTCCCAACTCGTCGCTCCGTCGTATTCGTAGATACGCCTGCGCTCCTCATTTTCCCGTGCCTTGCCTCTGAACTTTTTCAGGGCTTCTGAGTCGTTCAGGGCAGGGGATTTGTGGTTACTACCCTCGCATAGTAAGGTCTCCTCAGATTAGAAAAGGAGGCCGTAATGGCACTGAAGATCATTTCGCTCAACACATGGGGCGGGCGTATCCACAAACCTCTCATCGACTTCGTGTCGAAAGGGGAGGCGGATATCTACTGCTTCCAAGAGGTGTACAGCAAGCGCGAGCCGCGCACGGAGCCGCAGACGGTTCAAGACGAGCAAGGTCTCGATGTGCACTTCGATCTCTTCTCGGATCTTGAAGCTGCGCTCCCGAACCACCACGGCTATTTTTGTCCGGCGGTTCAGGGCTACCTGCATGACCGTGCAGAGGCGCCGTTGCCGGTGTTTTACGGCATCGCGACGTTCGTGCGGAAATCGATTCCCGTCATTAATTCGGTCACACACTTCGTCTACCGAGAGTTTCGGCCGGACGTGTTCGGTGAGCCGCCGCTGCCGCGCAATGCGCATGCCATTCGCGTATATGACTACGAAGCCAAGTCGGAGCTCGTCCTGATTCACTTGCACGGTCTCTATCAGAAGAACGATAAGATCGATACGCCGCAACGAAACATTCAAGCGTCGAACCTGCTCGGTCTTGCCGAAGGTATGACTGAGAGAATGGAAGAGAAAATCGTCATATGCGGCGACTTCAACCTCCTGCCGAACAGCAGTACGCATGAGCTTCTTGCACAACAGCTCGACATGACGGAACTGGTCACGAGTCGCGGATTTACCGATACTCGCACCAGCCTCTATCAGAAGCCGATTCGTTACGCGGACTATACGTTCGTCACTCCGCAAGTTAACGTCATTGAGTTCGATGTGCTTGTGGAGCCGGAAGTTTCCGATCACCGCGCGCTTCAATTGATCTGCACATAAAATATACGAGCCGCTCTTTGAGCGGCTCGTTTTTATAAAGGGGTAGGGGATTCAGCTATTTCTATATATCGCAACATTTGGGCTCGGCGACTTCCCCGCCTCCCTGTCGGGGAAGGGGTTTGAGGAGTCACAAAATTTAGTACATAAAAATAAATACAGAAGAAATAATTTTAGGAAAATAATTTGGATAGTGGAGTGCAAATAGGGAAGATAAAAATCCAATTGTCGAGACCCTTAAAGCTGGGCTAGGCGAGAATGATAGTACTTCGCACAATATATCTTTTGCGAAGTACTACCTAGGGCGAAGCCCAGTAGTACTTTGTAAAAGATCGGCGCGATTGTACGAAGGCTTCCCCGCCTTCGTACAATCGCTTTTACGAAGTGCTACCTCGATAGTTGGTAAAAGATACTCACCTGCTGAACCTGTATTAAAATTTCGCTAAGTCTCAACTTCGCACAATCCGTTCCGGAAATCCTGCTTCCCTAGGCCTCAGAATCCTCTATATGGCGCGTAAAATGCTTCTTTATGGTCGTATCAAGGGCGCGGCTGAATTCTATCGCGTGCTTTGGAGAAAGGATTACTTCAGCTAAGAGTTGTCCTGAGGTAGTGTTTGGGCGCACATAGGCGAATTGAAGGACAACTGCGTCGTCGAGTACGGTTACTTGCGTAGCGTTTGCAAAGGCGGGCTGTGCGTCCTGAGGAATGATTATTTCGATAGGCTTGGGATCATTTCCCATAGGTCGGCACGTTTAAATGGCTTATATCCTTGAAGAAGTCCGGCATATTCTCAAAGAATCCGCTGATGTGGTCCCAGCCTTGGTCGGTGAGCGTAATAATGAATGAAAGGTTGTCCTGATTGGTTGGAGACTCGTACAAAGCGCGGAGCGAAATGCCAAAGAATGAGAGCGCGAGAAGTCCGATAACGACCCAAATGACCATCTTTATCATATCCATAAGTATACGGCGCTACGGGCTAATTTAGGGCTTTCGGATGGGTATAAACGTGAGGTAGAGTGGCTTGTATGACGAAGCGAGCGACAAAGCCAAAAACAAAGCCTGTGCACGAAGAGGCTTTCAAGCATTTCAAGAAGGCAGATCCGATTTTGCATGCCGCAGGGAAGAAGGTACTTCCCTCTCTTCTAGCTCGCCGAGACGAGATACGTGGAGAAATAAGGCTATTTTCTACGCTGTGCGAGTCGGTCGTGAGCCAGCAGCTTTCCGTAAAAGCAGCGGACACCATTTGGGAACGATTGAAGAAGGCCTGCGGTGGACGCGTGACGCCGGACACCGTTCAAAAGACTTCGCTTCTTCAAATGCGAAAGGCAGGACTCTCCGCAGCAAAAGCAAAAACGCTGAAAGAGCTTGCAAAGGCGATGAAGCGGGAACTGAAGCTCACTTCCCTTCGCACCAAAACAAAAGAAGAGGCGACGGAAATTCTTACGCAGGTTTGGGGCATTGGTCCGTGGACCACGGAGATGTTCCTCATGTTTGCGCTTGAGCATCCGGATATTTTTTCCGCACGCGACTTAGGCCTCATTCGCGCGATGGAAACCTTGTACGGTATCAAGCCAAACTCAGCATTACATGTGTATGAAAAAATAGCGGAGCGTTGGTCGCCGCACCGTACGCTCGCATCGAGAATTCTTTGGAAGACACGTGATATGTAAAAAGAACATCCGATTGCGATAGCAATCGGATGTGTTTGTTCAGTTCGGAACCTTCATTCGCCAGAACTGCGGCGTGAATGAAAGCGTCCATGGAGGCGGTCCTTTTTCCCTGAAATTGAGGACGTCGTCCTCAATCGAGATTTCGACGGTGCCTTTCATGTCGGCGTCTCTCGCGACCTTTTCTCCAGCAATCCACCCAATCCCGATCTGCAGGATCTCGAATCGTTCAGGAGTCAGTGAATCAGAAGCTTCGACATAGAGCTTCATTTTTTCAAACGCTGCGTCAGGGTCCTTGATAAAGAATGCTGGCTCTTGGCCATAGACCGGTTCCGGTATGGGATTCCAAAAACCGAAACCGCGCTTGTTCGACCATTCAAACGTGTGAAGCTTTCCTTTTAGCTTCACATCGATGAAGTGATCGCCGTCCGGATTGTCCGGTTCGTCGATTGTCACGATTGCCTCCGGAAACGCCTGCTCGAGTCGTACGAGCATTTCGTCTGCTTGGTTCATCAAAAGCCTCCTCTGGTTTTCTGCAAAAACAATGCCACAGAATCTCTGTGGCGGCTAGAGATACGAGATCGGGTTGAGGTAGGCGTTGGTCGGTGCGACGGGCATGGTTGCGTTTGCGCAGGCGGTGCGAGTGCCCTTAAAGCTGCTCAGGGTCATTATTTGAATACCCGGCGCCTCGGGAGTACCGACGGCGTATACGCCGTAGTGGAGGTGTGGGCCGGTTGCGTAACCAGTCATGCCGGAGAACCCAATGACGTCACCGGTGCTCACGGTCTGTCCGGTTGAGACTTTAATCGAGGAAAGATGGGCGTAGACGGTCGCAAGGCCGTTGGCGTGTTTTATGGCGACCCATTTGCCGAATGAGTAGCAGCCAGAGACAAGATCAGTATTGCCGGTGCCCATTATGGTTCCCGAGAGCGAAGCCTGAATTGGGGTCCCGACCGGAATACCAACATCGATGCCGTTATGTCCAGCGCCTTTGTAGGCGCCGGCTGCAGCAAACGCAGTGTTACCAAAATATTGCGTCACACAGAACGCGTTGCCGAAGATGCTGTTGCGCGACGCGCAGCTTTGCATGAGCGAAGAAGCGAAGGGCCACGCGAGAATGCCGGAACCCGTTTTCGGAATACTCGAAGAGTTGACCGAGGTGAGCTGGCTCTGAAGCTGGGAGAGTTGGTCTTCGAAGACTTTAGCCTGAGCTTTCTTTTTGGCGATGAGCGACTGGTATTCGCTTTCCTTGCTCTTCGTTTGCGTGAGGAGCGCATCTTTTGCTTGTCGATTAGCATCAAGCGCCTGTTTCTGGGTCGTGAGGTTCGAGTTGAGGCTTGTGAGGTCCGTCTTCGTGCTACTGACGCTCGTGTGCTGCGTCGAGAGCTGGATTTTTGCGCTTGCAAGAAGCGCGGCGTGCTCGCGCAACGCGCCATTAAGTGCGGTCTGTCGGTCGACGGCGACCCATGCATCGCCGAGACTTTCGGCGCCGAAGAGCTCCTCGACCATGGTGTTTTCTTCCGTGTGCGCTATTTCGCGTATGGAGCGCGCGAGTGTTTCTTGGTCAACGTTTATTTCCTGTTGCTTCGCATCTATCTCAAGTGCGAGTTCACGCAGTTTGATGTTAGAGGCATTTATTTTCTTTTTGGTCGCGGATATCTGCGCCGCGGTCTGCGAGCGCGAGACGTCGATGGTTTTGATCGTGGACTGGAGCGTTTGTTTTTGAGAACCGAGCGTATCGAGCTGCTTTTGATACGCAGCGATATCAGCCTGTATCGCCTGAATCTGCTTGTTATGTTCGGCTATCTGCGCCTGAAGCTCGCTGACGGTGTCAGCGTAGGCGGGATGCGCGGGAAGGAGAACGGTAGCGCAAAAAACGACGAGAAGAGCGAGGAGAAAGCCAAAGCTGAAAGAGCGTACGCACGTCATTCCTTGAGTATAGCAAGCGCGGCTTCGAGCCGTGAAGCGGCTGTAGAGGGGCTAAGCAGCGAGATTACGGTGAAAGGGTCAGGGGAGCGCTCCTTGCCAGTGAGGGCATAGCGTAGCGGCCACAGGACGGCTCCTCTCCCCTCCTTGTCAGCGTAGAGCATCACCTTCTCTTTGACGGATTCGGCGGTCACTTCTTTCGGAAATTCATGAAGCATCGCAATGATCTCGGTGAGATAACGAGCGGTGGCGCCCCCCTCCCCTTCCTTTTGAGTGAGTACAGCGGTATCGAGAACGGGTTCCCCAAAGAGGAAGGACAACTCCCCTTCGAGCATCTCGCGGGCTTCACCGAAGGTCTGCGCGCGCTCTTGGAGGAGTGGCACGGCCGCCATGAGCAGTTCCGCATTTGGTGCAGAGAGATTTCCCCGAGCGATAAATTCTTCAGAAGAAAGCTTACGCATCCAGCGTTGATTCACGGATTTGAATTTGTCCGTATCGAATATAGCGCCATGTTTGTGGACGTGTGAAAGGTCGAACGCTTCAACGAGTTCTTCGAGCGAGAAGTCCTCGCGGTCGCTTTTCGGACTCCAGCCAAGGAGTGCGAGGAAGTTCACGATGGCTTCCGGCATATAGCCAGCATCGCGATACTCATACACACCAACGGCGCCATGACGCTTACTTAATTTCGAGCGGTCCGGCGCGAGGATGAGTGGAAGGTGCGCGTAAAAAGGTCTCGGCGCACCGATGGCTTCCTGAATGAGGATTTGGCGCGGCGTGTTCGAGATGTGGTCCTCGCCGCGAATGACATGGGTTACGCCTGCATCGAAGTCATCCACAACTACCGCAAGATGATAAAGCGGATCGTCGATGGCGCGTGCAATAACAAAGTCTCCGAGCTCGGTCGTATCGAAAGTCACGTTGCCACGGATTTCATCCATGAACGTGATGCTTCTTCCCTCATTGCGCAAACGAACGACCTCGACCGTTTCTTCCGGCGAATCTTTCTTCGGCTCCTTCGAGATGTACGCCTTGTCTTCCTTCACGAGCTTCTGCAAGACTTCCTTATGGCGTTCGAGGTTCTCGCTCTGGCGCGTGTAGCCGTCGTTGGTTATGCCGAGCCATTCGAGCCCTTCGCGGATCTCTTTCTCGAACTCGTCTTTGCTTCGTGCACGGTCGGTATCTTCACTGCGCACGATGAACTGTCCGCCGTGATGGCGTGCATAGAGATAGTTGAAAAGCGCCGTGCGCGCCGTGCCGATATGAAGGTGGCCCGTCGGAGATGGCGGTATGCGAGTGACGACGTTATTTTTCATGCGAAAGACAGATGGTGAGTGCTTCTTGAGCGATGATGCGCGCGGCGTCAGCTCCACCGAAGGAGGCGCTCTTGTCTGCCATTGAGGCAAGGAGCGCGCGATCGCCGAGAAGACGCTTCACTTCAGATACGAAGAGGTGCGGGGTGAGATTCCCTTCCTCGAGTACGATAGCAGCGCCAGTGTGGGCATAGGCGTACGCGTTCGTTCGTTGGTCGTGACTTATGGTTTCCGGAATGGGGATGATGATGGATGGTTTCCTCCAGAGCGCGATTTCGGCGATGGTGGTGGTTCCTGCGCGGGAGATAACGAGGTCCGCAGCGCCAGCGGAACGGCGCATCGAGAGTGTGTTGAGGAATGGAAATGGGTAGTACCGCGAAGGAGAGGTGCTCTTTTCAAGCGTGAGCTTCGACATGGTTCCAACTTCGGCAAAGTTATCCTTGCCGGTCTGATGGATGATGTTGGCAACTTGCGTGAGCTCAGGAAGTGTCTCGACGATCATGTCGTTGATGCGTTTAGCGCCTGAGGAGCCGCCGAGGATAAGGACGGTCGGCACGGATGTATCAAGCCCGAGCTCTTCGCGAGCACCTTCCGTTTCTGGGTGCGCTATCGCTTTACGAATAGGGATGCCGGTGCGTGCGATGCGCGAGCGAAGCTTTGCGGGAAAGGAACTCGCGGTCTCATCGAAGGTTATGGCGATACGCTGCGCGAATGGCGCAGCGAAAAGATTTGCGCGGCCAGCTTTCACATCCGACTCGTGGATGATGACGGGAATGCCAAGGAGATGTGCGGCAGCAACGACGGGCACGCTCGTGTAGCCGCCCTTGCTCACGACGACGTCCGGATAGAGACGCAAAAGATTCACCAGCGCCATAAGGAATCCGATGAAGGTGACAAAGAGGTCCGAAACGTTCTGGAGCGAAAAATATCGGCGCATCTTCCCTGCCGGAATCGAGACGAAGGAGATTTGGTTCTCAAAAAGTGCCTCTTCGTCAAAAGCTTTCGGCGCCATATGGATGAGCTGCGGCGCAATGAGACGCTGCTCGCGCGCGAGGTCGTGGACGGCCTCAGCTATGGCGATAAGCGGATAGAAATGTCCGCCTGTGCCGCTTCCCGCAAGTACGATTTTCATAGCCTAGATGCTCGATATTATAACACGATTAGGCTCTCTTGGTTCGATGGGCGGCGATGTTCAAGATGAGACCAACTGATGCAAGGGCGACGAGAAGCGCCGTTCCGCCGTGAGAAACAAATGGAAGCGGAAGGCCCGTGAGCGGCAGGACGCCGAGCATGGCGCCGATGTTGAGGAATGCTGAAAGGGTGATGATGAGGGTGAGACCAGTAGCCGCTAACGAACCAAAGGCACTCGCGGACTCACTCGCTATCATGAGGCCTCGCGCGGCAAATGCCGTAAAGAGAAGCACGATGAATATGGTGCCAACGAGACCAAACTCTTCTCCTAAGACGGCAAACACCGAATCCCCCACCGGCTCTGGAAGATAGTTGAATTTTTGTGCGCTCTGCCCGAACCCGCGCCCGATGAATCCTCCGGAACCGATGGCGATGAGTGATTGCTGAATCTGGTATCCCGAGGTCAGTGCATTCTCGGAAGGATTAATAAATGTCTGGACGCGCTGCATGAGGTACGGTCGCGCCGCGACGAGAGCGCTTAATCCGACTATGGCTATGAGGAAGATGATGGCGAAGTCGCGCAGAGGCGCACCGGCGATGAAGTAAAGCGCCACCGATGTCGCTCCAATGATAAGGACGGTCGAAGTGTTTGGTTGGAGCAAAAGGAGGAGTGCGGGGATGCCAACAATGACCCCAAAGCCAAGGAGCCCGTAGCGGGGATCTTTGAGCTTCCCTTTCATACTCGCGAGATACGCAGAAAGCATGAGAATGGTGCCGACTTTAAGGAATTCCGCTGGTTGGACGGTTACGAAGCCAAGATCGATCCAGCGCGTAGCGCCGTTTGCCGTATGACTTACTCCCGGAATGAAAACGGCGAGCGTGAGCAAAAGCGACGCTATAAAAAATGGAAGAACGAGACGCTGGACCCATACTGGCGGCATGAATCGAATGGTCGCGAGTGCTATCAGTCCCGGAATGAGTCCGAGTGCGAGCTGCGTGAGTGCGATATGCCATGGCGAGCCGTTCACGCGCGCGAGAAGTCCGAGCGATGCCGAGAGGAACATCGCGATACCGCCGAAGACGAGGATGCCGACGATGAGCGCGAATAGACGGTCACCCGAAAGAGAAGAACGACGCATATCTTTCTACTATAGCGCACCGCGTCTTCGCAAAAAGAAAACAGGGGGCCAAAGGCCCCCTGTGTCAGGAAATGATGCGCGATACGAACCGGTCGCCGACGCTCACCGTAACGGTGCTGCCGGCGCCCCACTCCTCTGCGCGCTCGATGATGCCATCGGAGAACAGAAATCCTCCTTCTGGCATCTGAGAGGTTACAAGGAGCGGTGCGTTTGGTAGTACGGCACCTGTAACGATGCTCGTGCCGGTCGTCGGCGACGGGAAAGGTTCCCGAACGACGAAGAGCAGCCGGTTGCTCGCAGGGCTTGGAGGCAAAATCTTGCTGCCTCCCCCGTCGCGATTGAGACCTGCGACCATCGCTTGTATCGAACGTATCCATCCCGTCGAACCAACGCCGGTTGAGACGATGATGCCGCTCGAGGATTGGTTTTCCTCTTGCGAGCCATAGGTGACGCGATAGCGAGCCGACACTTGATCTTTACGACCAATGAAGATGTCGTTGATGCCCCAGAGCGTCCGTCCGTCGTCGAATGCTGCCTTAACGAACGGAAGTCGTTCGACGCAGTGCTTCCCTTCGCGGACTTTTGCGATGATTTCCCCCACCATTTTTGGATGGAAGAGCATCAGCACGCCCGCCACCGTGTTCGGGTCAGGGTTGACCGTAAGCACGGGCTGGTCGGTGAGATACTTCGCGACATTCGCGAAAAGTCCGTCCGGACCGCAGACGATGACGAGGTCATTGTCGCGGAAGAGGAAGTTCGGGAGATTCTCGCGTGTGACGGAAGTCGTCAGCACATCGTTTGGAATCTGCTTGCGAATGTGAGCGATCGCTGAGCGATGCGCAGCGTCTTCCGCCACGTACGGCTCGATGGACTGCCCTTGCGACTCGAGGCTGAATCGTGCAGCACCATGCGTGAGGTGCTGCACGATCAGTTCTTCGAGCCGTGTCGCTTTCGTAACGAGTACGACTCGGTCCATTGCGGCCTCCTACTTCTGGCCGAGGGCGCCAAGGAGTTCCGGTCCGAACACGATTGTTCCAACACGATCTTCCTTGAGGCCTTCGATGAGCGCGGCGCCGAGCAGCTTGCCCGCGTCGATGTCCTTGAGCGGCGCGAGCCGAAGCTCGGTCGCTTTCGCATCGGACTGGGCTTCAGCAGCCTTGTTCGTGCCTTCCTGTTCGATGAGCTTCGCACGGTCGACCTCGAGTTTGAGCGCCGTTGCGGCCTCGAACTCGCGGACGGTACGCTCATTCCCTGCCGCTTTGAGGCGGCGGTCGTGGAGCGCCGTGTCGGCGGAGGTAAGCAGCAGTTGCCGCTCCTGCGCGCCGATGGCGTTCGCGACCTCGTTGTCGGGATCGATACGCGGAATCGAGCAGGAGATGATAACGACGCCGTTCGGAGAGAACACGCCGCTGCCCAGTTCCGCCATGATGGCGTCTTCGACTTCCTTCTGCGAGCGCGCAGCTTCTTCGACGATGAGCTCACGCACCTTTTGGTGCACGGCGCGCACCGCACGTTCGACCACTTGGGCTTGCAGGATCTTCTCCCACTCGCCTTCGTAGCCGCCGTTCCGCACGTCGACCGTGAAGTCATAGTTCTTCACGGCGACGCTCGGCACGAGCGAGGCGGTGATGTTGCCAGTGACCGTAACCCGCTGCTTGTCCTTGGTCTGCGCCACAATGGCGAAGTTGAGGATTTGCGGCGTGGTCGGTACGACGGCGACGGTCGTGTCGAAGCCGATGAACCCGCTGTACGCGAGCCCGCGGTCTTTCACGACGCCCTTCTTGAGAAGGAACACATGGCCGGCTGCACCGGCGCTGTTGAAGAGTTGGATGAGGGTAATCATCAGTACTTCCTTTCTTCGGTTGTATGTGCAGTTTCAAAGAACTGAACCTAGTGTATACGTTACACTAACTAAGAAGAAAGATACACCCCTATCTACAGGGCGTCAACTCTCTTATTTAAGAAGCGCGATTGCGATGCCGAAGACGCCTGCGATGATGGTGATAATCCAGTAGCGCATGGTCACCTTGTAGGGCGGCCAGCCGATGGCCTCAAAGTGATGATGAATGGGAGCAACTTTGAAGAGCTTCTTTTTAAATACTTTCTTCCAAAAGACCTGAAGCAGGTTTGTCGCGACGGTCACCGTAAGCGGCAGCGCGATGATGGGAAGGACCGAAACGCCAACGCCGTCGCCGAGCGTATCTGCGGAGAATGCGACCACGGCGAGTGCGAGCGTGAGCGCCATGCTGCCGGTTTCTGAAAGATAGAAGCGTGCTGGCGGGACGTTGAACCAGAGGAATGCAAAGGTGCCGCCGGAAAGCGCCGCAGCAAACGCCGCGAGTGCGAGTTGGCTTTGCGCAAAGGCGATGCCTGCGTATGCCATGAAAATGATGGCGAAGATGCCGCCGGCAAGGCCGTCGATGCCGTCGATGACGCCGCTTGCGTAGATGGCGATGACCACGAGTACGAAGAACGCAATGAAAAACGGACCGAGCGGAAGCGCTCCAAAGAACGGAATGCCTATTGAGGAGACTCCGAGCTTCGCGTAGAACCACCAACCAGCAAAGGCGCCGAAGAGCGCGACAGCGCCGAGGCGCCACGGAAGCGAGAGTCCTCCGTTGCTGCGCGAGACTTCGAGAATGTCATCCACGAGACCCACTGCCGCGCCCACGATGAGTGCCGTAAGTGGGAGCCACGTCTGGCTTCTGTTCACGAAATCGAGGACACCGAACAGGGTTGGGAACAAAGCGCCGAGCAACATCAAACCGAGTGCGGTGACGAGTGTTGCCGTCCACACGAGGATGCCGCCCATACGCGGCGTGCTCACTTCCCGTTCTTTATGGAGCGAGTCGAAAATAGGCGTACCGTTGTCGTCGCCCATGCCCTTCCCCTTCCCTCCTTTTTTCTTCCACGCTTTGAAGGTGTAGAGATAGTGCGCGAGCATCGGCGCAAGCGCGATGCCGATGCAGAACGCAAGGACGAATGGAATCAGGACTCGAGCGGCATCGAAAATCATATGAATCGTTCAAGGGTGGCCTTGAGAAGCGCCTCTACGTCCGTGAAGCGTGCGTCGCGGGTGGAGCCGAGGACGGCAATCGCTATTGGATGATTGATTCCTGCATCAAAAACAATGACGAGGTTGCCGCCTGCAAGGTCCGTGTAGCCAGTTTTTGAAAGCAGGAGGCCGGGGATCTGCGACACGTCGGGATTTGTATTCTTTGCAACAAGTTTCTTCCCGCTTGCGTCGATGATGCTTATCGATGGTTCGATAGTCGCGTGCGCGATGCGTGGCGCTTTCTCAAGGAGCTTGCCGGCAAGGAGCGCGACATCTTTTGCTGAGCCGTAGGCGCCAGCGGTATTTGTATTCACATCGAGTCCGGTGCCGTTGAGCGCATACGTTTCTGAAAGTCCTGCGGCTTCCGCGGCGCTTGCGAGAAGTGCGTTTGGTGAGACTGAGCGGCGAGCCATCGAGGCCTCGGCGATTGCTTGCGCAGCGTCGTTCGAAGAGACAACGAGTGCAAAGCGCGCGAGTTCATCGAAGGTGAAGCGCTCCCCCTCCGTTAGGCCGTTGTCACCTTCTGCGGCGAGGGCGTCCTTGCTTATCGAAACTTCCGCCGAAGGAAGCATGGTGTCTGCTGCGGCGTACACTGTGAGCAGTTTGGTGAGCGAGGCAAGCGGGAGCTGTGCCACTTCATTCTTTGAATAGAGTACTTCGCCGGTCGTTAGGTCGTAGACAACTGCAGCGTGCGCTGAGAGCGTCACGTCCGTGTAGGTGTCAGGGTAGGTTTTTTCTTCAGGAACAATTGCTTGTACGGGAGTTTTGTGCGGACCGGAGAAATTTGCGACGGTCATGACGAGCAGAAGAACGCCCGAAAGCGCAAAGAGTGCGATGCCAGCCCGCCGCATCCAGAGCTTGCGGGTCTCGCTTTCCATTAGAGTTCGAAAGGAGTTATCCATCATGATCTTCAGGCACGGCTGCAGCCACTGCGGTTTCGTGTGCTTTGAGCGCTCCCGTAAATTGCGAGTAGCGCGGCAAGTCCTCTACTTTGGAGACGCCGAGATGTGCAAGTGCGTCGGTCGTTGCGCGGTACTTCGCGCGGCGGCGATCAGTATCGTCTTCCGTACGCTCAATGAGGCCGCGTAGGAGGAGCGAGCGGAGTGCTGCTGTTGAATTCACGCCGCGTACAAAATCTATCTCGCTTCTGGTCGCGGACTTCTTGTAGAGGACGAGCGCAAGCGTTTCAAGGCCAGCTTTCCCGAGGTCGCGGGAAAGCTCGTTTTCGCGGAGCTTCTTGATGAGTGGCGCAGCCTCGGGGCTGGTGCGGAGCTCGACATCCTCGCCTGTTTCCACAATGGCGAGTCCGCGGTCCTTGAGGTCTTCTTGGAGCGTGTCTATCGCCTTCTGGAGCATGTCAGCAGGCACACCGATAAGCGCCGCAAGGCGCTTTTTAGGAAGCGGTTCGCCCGAGGCGAACAAAAGGGCTTCAAGCATCGCCGGAGGGGTCAGAGCCATATGTTTCAAGAATAACGCATAAGCGCGACGAGAAAAACCCTAGCCGTAGCTGGGAACGTCCGCGGAGAGATTTTTAATATTGATGTCGGAGAAATGCCCGCCATCCTGCGAGGCGTCAAGGCGGCCCATTTTTATGAGTTCGAGGAGTGCGAGGAATGAAACGATGACTTCGACGCGCTCCTTGGATTCACCCGAGAACTCCTTGAAGGAGAGCGAGAGCGCTTTCTGCACGCGGCCGAGGAGTCGCTCCATCATTTCCTCAATCGTAACGACGGGGCGCACACGGACCTCTGGAAGCTTCTCTTCTTTTGCGAGTGAGGCGAGCAGTTGATCGAGCGATTGTTCAAGGTTCGCTTTTGAAAGGTCGCTGCTAGGCGAAAAAATTGGCTCGGGCGTACGTTCGCCGCGTTCGACCATGACGCTTCTCCCGAAGAGTTTGGCGAGCTCGCGAGCTGTCTCGCGGGTCTCTTCGTACTGCATGAGGCGACGCTTGAGCTCTTCGACGTCGCTTTCTTCTTCGCTTGAGAGTTCGAGGTCGGGGATGAGCGACTTCGACTTGATGAGGAGGAGTGTCGCGGCGACACCGATGAAGTTCGCTGCCGCTTCCATCGGGAACTGCGCTTGGCCTCGCACGTGAGCGATGAATTCGTCCGTTATCTGAGCGAGCGTTATTTCATTAACGAGCAGTTTTCGCTTTTCGATAAGCTCAATAACGAGCTCGAACGGCCCTTCGTAGGAGTCCGTCTTGATATGCACGCTCTCGCCGATGACTTCGGTGTCCATTTAGCTACATTCTAACCGATTTTGCGTCTAGGAGTGTTCCTTAAAACCTATTCCGCCGACATGCACCTCGAAACGGCGCTCCGGGCCGCTAGGCAAAGTCTTACCGTTCCGAGTCGCACGTCGACTCCATGAACGGTTTTTAATCGAACCTAAATTCGCTTTACGCGTATCAAACCGGAGCACGCAGTTACGCCAACTCCCTTCTTTTCAATCGCGTCGAGGAAAAGATTCATGCCAAGGCTGTCGGAGCTCATGTGTCCCGCGATGACCATGTTGATGTGGTGCTTCTGCGCTTCTTTGAGGTGCTCTTCGCCTGCATGCATGGAGATGATGGTGCCGATGCCAGCGTGCGAAAGGCGCTCGTAGACGTTCTCCGCAGCGTTAGTGCCGCCGGTGATTTCAAGCGCAGCAACTTTTCCTGCGCGACTCTTCTCGCTTCCGGAGACAATGGTCGGTCCTGCCTTCCCCTTTGCCGCTTCCTGGTACTCAGGGATTTCTTTGAGCATTTCGATAACGTCGCCGACGGTTTCGAACTCGCGGGAGGTAACGAGGTTCTCGAGGAATTCGTAGACCATATTGTCCGTAATGGTGTGACTGCACATATGCGCGATGCCGAGGAGTCGAGCGGCATCCACTGCCTGCGTGTGGTTCATCGGATTGAAGCGACGGCCAACCTGCTTGATGCGCTCGCGCAGAAGTCCTTCAGCGATGTTTATGGGAACGCCGTACTTATTCATGATGTCCGCCTGCATGTCCATGACTTCGTGAAGCGCGGCGAGCGATTCGCCGTTCGGATGGTGCGCAATGACGAGGTCGATATTCGCTCCCTTCTCGTTGAGACGGTCGGCAAGCAGTATTTCGGCAGCGTCGATATCGATGCCAGCAAGTACATTTCGAACCTCCTTGGCTGGATCACCGAAGAGGATGCGAGTGTCGGTGTAGGGATTCGTCAGCTCTTCTTTGTCGAATTCTGCTTGCTTCTCTTTTGAAAGCGCACCGAACTCTTTATTTCGGCGAGCAAGAACTTTCTCAACGGACGCGCGGCCACGGGGATCAGCATCAATGCCCATCTGTATGCCGAGGTCGTAGATTTCTTTGAGTGTCATATTAGTTTTCTGAAAGTCGTGTATCGATGCGGTTGATATCGCGTGGGAAGAGTGCAGCTTCTTTCACGTTTGCGAGATTAAGGAACTTCGCAGTGAGGCGTTCGAGGCCCATGCCCCAACCGCCGTGTGGCGGCATGCCGTATTTGAAGGCCTGGAGATAGTAGGAGAACTGGTCAGGATTAAGGCCTTTCATCTTGATGCCGTCGATGAGGTTCTGATAGTCATGGCGACGCTGCCCGCCGGTCGTGATTTCGATGCCGCGGAAAAGGAGGTCGAAGCTCTTGGTGAAGCCTTTATCGTTTTCGTCCTCCATCGTGTACATCGGGCGCTTAGCCACAGGATAGTGCGTCACGAAAATGAAATCCGAACCGCGTTCCTTTGCCGCCCACTCGCAGAGCCAGCGCTCGTCTTCCGGTTCGAGGTCCGGCTCGTTCGTTTTATCAGCTCCAGTCTCTTTCTTAATGAGTTCCTGCGCTTCGCGAAGCTTCATGAATGGAATCTCTTCCGGAACCTTCGGAATGTCGGCGCCGAGAATCGCGAATTCGTCCGCGCAGGTCGCGCGAAGGTGGTCCGTGATATGGCGCATAAGCTTCGTTTCCATGTTCATGAGGTCGTGATGATCCTCAATGAAGCCCATCTCCATATCGAGCGAGGTGTATTCGTTCAGGTGGCGGGTCGTCGCATGCTTTTCCGCGCGGAAAACGATGCCGGCGCAGAACACGCGCTCGAAGACCCCGACCATGATCTGCTTGTAGAGCTGCGGCGAGGTCGCAAGGTGCGCGGTCTTGTCGTAGAAGTACGGAACCTCAAACACTTCACCGCTTCCTTCAGCGTCGTCGCCGATGAGTTTCGGAGCTTGGAACTCGCGGAAACCTTCCTTCGTGAGGAATTCACGGTACGCGCCGATGATTTCAGACTGCACTTTGAAAATGGCGCGCGAGCGCTCGGTGCGCAGGGTGAGTGGCAGGTTATCGAGGTGGGTGTCGAGATTGAGTTCCGCGTCAGGCTCAAACGGGAGTACCTCCGCCTTTCCGACGATTTCAATTCCCTGTATTTCAAGCTCGATGTCGCCGTTTTGCTTTCCCGCGACTACGTTCTTCTCGGGGCGCTTGTTCACGATGCCGCTCACGCGCACCGAAGATTCGATGGTCGTTTCCTTCGCAACGTCCATCGCGGGACTGTTCGGGAGGACAACGCCCTGCACTTTTCCTGAGCGATCGCGGAAATCAAAAAAGACCATCTTGCCCTGATCGCGGCGGACGTCCGCAACGCCAAAAATAGTTACTTCCTGTCCAACTTTCCCACTAAGCTCCCCGATAAGTGTCCGCTCCATATGAGCTATAAAATAGCACGCCCGCGCAGTTTCTGCGCGGATTAGGCGACGCCAACGACAGCTCGGACGGCCTCCATTTTGGATTTCGCGATTTCGCGAGCCTTAGCAGAACCTTCTTCGATAACGGCGATTACTTGCTCGTCCGTAATAGATTCGTAGCGTTCGCGCATCGGAGAAATGAATGCGTCGAGATCGTCGATCAGTGTTTCTTTAAGCGCTTTGTACTTACCTGCGTATTCCTTATATATCGGCTCAAGCTCAGTCTCGCTGCGCACGAGCTTGTGGATGGCATACACGTTTTCCGGCTTGTCGCCGCTCGAATCCGTAACGATGCTCATGACTCTTTCCGCAATAACGTCTTTTGATGCAAAAAGCGGAATGGTGTTGCCGTAGCTCTTGCTCATCTTCTGACCGTCGGTTCCCGGCACAACACCCACACCCTTGAGAATCATGTCTTTCGGCTCCTTGAACGTCTCGCCGTAGGCGTTGTTGAATTTTGCAGCTGCTTCACGCGCGTATTCGATGTGCTGACGCTGATCTTCGCCGACAGGCACGACGTCCGCATTATAGAGAAGGATGTCTGCAGCCATAAGCATTGGGTACGTAAAGAGTCCCGCATTCGCCTCGAGGCCCTTAGCGACCTTGTCCTTATACGCGTGTGCTTGCTGAAGGAATGGAACGGTCACGAGGCAGTCGAAAATCCATGCGAGCTCCGTGTGCTCCTGCACGAGCGACTGCTTGAAAATCACCGCGTCCTTTGGGTCAACGCCAACTGCGAGATACGTGCGGACGATATCGATAATCCCTTGGCGAAGTTTTGCTCCATCTCGAACAGACGTGAGTGCATGGTAGTCAGCGACCATGAGGAAGCTCTGGTAGTCCTTATATACATCGAGGAAGGGCTTCAAGGCGCCGAAGTAATTGCCGATATGGAGATCGCCGGAAGGCTGGAGGCCGGTAAGGAGGGTTTGTTTTGCGCTCATGCAGGAAACTATACCAGATGCCGCTTCGCCTCGGCAGCATCCCCTGCTACCATGGGTATGGGACGATACGCGGAAACAACGAAAGGAGAACGTGATGCCAATCATCATCCTCGCCTCTTTGCTGCTTGCTGCGTTCTGGTTCTTCGATGAGAAGGACGTCTGCTACAAAGTCGATCCGGGCATGGTGGCCTATCGCACGGACGAAGTCGAAGGTATGCGAGTCTACCGCCGTCGTGCGGAACCGCTCGCGCGCTCCGCAATGGAGGAAGCACGGCGCAAGTCGGATGACTATGCTGAGCGGTGCAAACCGACCAACAATCCAACCTTCTCGTTCAAGAACCATCATAAGGAATACGACATCTAAAACTGAACGCCGCGGACCTTCGTCCGCGGCGACTCTTCTTATTATGGTGCGCCGGGGAGGAATTTGGATCCTTACAGGATCAGTACACCTTGTGGATTTTCTGAATACTACGTTTCAGAAAATACTCACAAAGTTTTCGAATCCTCCGCGCGTGTCTCCCAGACACGCTCCGAACGCACAAATCCCCTTACGGGGATTCTTGTGCGCCGGGGAGGATTCGAACCTCCGTAGGCCGAAGCCGACAGGTTTACAGCCTGTTGTAATTGACCACTCTACCACCGACGCAATTCGGGAACTATAGCAATTCCACGCCCTATTTTCCAGCTATTTCAAGATTACGAGCAATACGTCGCGTTTTCCTTTACGGACGAGGGCAGCACCGGTCGAGAAGTCCGTCTCGAAGAATGGATGCTCGGGATTTTCGGCAGTTACGCCGTTTACGCTCACCCCCTTCGCTTCGATGAGGCGACGGGCATCAGATTTCGAGTTTGCGAGTCCTCCATCGACGAGTGCGTCGACTGCAGTGAAGCCAGCGGCAAGGCGCGCCTTATCAATCTTCAGACTCCTTGCTTCCGCGAGAACCACGGCCATCTCTTCGCGCGAAAGTTCCGAAAATGGACGGTTACCGAAAAGCGCATCCGTTGCTGCAGCTGCTTGCGCGGTCGCTGCAGGTCCGTGCACAGTTTCAGTAACGAGGCGCGCAAGCGTTTCCTGTGCCTGCCGTTCACCCGGATTCCTTTTATGGAGCTCCATGAGCGCGTCTATCTCGTTTACGGAGAGGAATGTATAGAGCTTGAGGTAAATATCGAGCTTGGCGTCCGGAAGATTAATCCAGAACTGATAGAAGGCAAACGGCGAGGTTTTCTTCGGATCGAGCCATATCGCGTTCCCTTCTGACTTACCGAATTTCTTGCCGTTTGCGTCGGTGACGAGCGGCGAGGTGAAGCAGTACGCTTCCTGTCCGAGCTTGCGACGAATGAGTTCAACGCCTGAAAGGAGATTCGTCCACTGGTCGTCTCCGCCGATTTGCGTGTCGACGCCCTTCTTCTTGTAGAGCGTGAGGAAGTCGAGGCCTTGGAGGAGTGAGTAGGTGAACTCCGTGAAGGAAATGCTTTCGTCCGGCGTGTCGAGACGGCGCTTGATGAGGTCGCGCTTTACGAGTTCGTTTACGGTGAAGTGCTTGCCGATATCGCGAAGGAACGGAAGCAATCCTTCCTTGCCGAGCCACGAAAGGTTGTCCACCATCTCTATTTTCCGACCCATTATCTTCTGAAGCTGCGCACGAAGGGCGCGCTTGTTGTGCTCGAGTGTGCGCTTATCAAGGAGTGAACGCTCGCCGCTCTCGCGCGGATCACCGATCATGCCAGTACCGCCGCCCACCACGAATACGATGCGATGCCCCGCATTCGCGAGTCGCTTCATAAGCATGAGTACGGAAAGATTCCCCGCCTGCATTGAGTCGGCAGTCGGATCGATACCAAGGTAGATGCCACGCTTAGTTTTCAGTATCTCTTCGAGCGGCGCGGAAGAGTTCCCTGCGATGCCGCGCGCTTTTAAATCTTGCGCCAAATCCATGAGGGCGATTATACCATTTCAGCTAGCCGGCGTTTTGCTCGCCATCTCTCGTATAAATCCTTTCTGAATATCAACGAGTTGTGTAAGCGAGTCGAGTTCAACATATTCGCCTTCCCCTTGGGCGTCTCCCCCTGTGCCCTGATGCACAATGACGGTCATGTTGCGTGCAGCGAAGTAGCGGGCGTCAGTGCCGCCGCCGCTCTGCTTGAAGAGTGGTTTTTCTCCGGTTACCCGCTCGATGTTCAGGAGATATGAGCGTACGAGCGAGTCTTCCTTGTTGAGAGTGGTCGGAGTCGCTTCGACAAGGACTTCGTATGAGATGCCGTCGACAAGCGAAGCGTCAAGCGCTTTGAATACCTCTTCGCGTGTTGTTGGCGGAACGATACGAATATCGAGTGTCATGGACGCGTCGGCGGGTACCTCGTTACTTGCAATCCCGCCTTCGATTTTTCCAAGATTGAGCGTATTTACCCAATTCGTTTCCGGAGGAGATGGGTACGAAGGGAATGTTGCGCGAAGGTTCTCAAGTGTTGCGAGAAGGAGCTCAATCGCATTAACGCCGTCCCATGGGCGGTTGCCGTGGGCACTCTTCCCTCGGGCGGTGAATTTAACCGCAAAGGCGTTCTTTGTTTGCTCCACGACGCGTCGAATATCGTCGCCATCGTCTGGCACCAGTACCACCTTCGCCCTAATTTCCTTTTCTTCAACAACAAACCGGCTGCCATCTTTTCCACCGAGCTCTTCGTCGGTCACCACAAGAAGCCCCAACGCAAGCGGGCTGCCTTCTTGGACCATATCGCGCAGCACGGCCATTGATGTTGCGATGAAGGCTTTCATGTCGACGACGCCACGACCGATGAGCTTCCCGTCCTTCTTTTCAAGGGTGAAGAGTCGGTCGTGTCCGTCGGCTATGTCTATGTGGCCGACAAGCAGTACATCGAGATTGTCCGCGGCTCCTGTGTGAATGAGTACCGATTCGATACTGTTTGATTCGAAGCGGGAGACGGTAAGCGGAAGCCCGTCGAAGAAACGCACACAATACTCAAGGCATTTCTTGAGTTCTTCAGGTCGCTCATGGCTGCTGCGGAAGCCGACCAAGTCGCGGGTTAGTTGTTCAATGTCGTTCATGGATTGTGAAAGTTAGTATAACGATTCGTACGGAAAAGCGGCGCAGCGAACTGCGCCGCTTTGAGAGATATAGCTAGGAACTAGCGTGCTTGTACCGCTACGCACAGAGCATCGCTTGCCCCGTGGATGAGGTCGTCCTGACGCATGACCATGCAGCCATACGGTGCGACTTCGCACGACCGAGCTTCGCGATTAACGAGAAAATAGAAGCCCAATCGAGCCCCTACCTCCTTCTCGGCGTAGCGCGTTGTCTTCGTGTCGGACTGTTTGTCCGGAGCGTAGAGACGTGTCGGTTCGTACACGCCGTCAATAACGGCGTTCCATACGTACCAGAAGTCGCGAGACGCGTGCCAACGCTGCAGGATCGGATATGTGCCCGCAGGTTTTGCGTTTGCAGCCGTGCCGAGGAGAAGTCCGGTGAACTTCTTTTCGCTCGTGCGTGCGCCTACGGTTGTGCCGCGGGAGCCCCACGAGACATCGGTCTCGACGTCACTGTTTTTGACCGTCCACTTCTCGCGCTCTTTCGCAATCCGCTCGACCTCTTTCGGACTTTTGATCCTTGAGACGAGCATGGTGTGCGGGAACGCTTGGCGGAAGAACTCGAGCGTTTCCACTCCCAATTCTTCTTCGAGCATCTTCGTGAGCGAAGGCTCATGAATCATGGCGAATATAGCCTTGCTGTCGAGATATGGCTCGGCAGTTGAAACGTCGAGATTCGCAAGGAGTTTGTCCTCCTCACGAGTATTCATCTCGCTTCGATACGAGAGACGATCGACAAAGAGTTCTTTTCCCCATTCGTCAGGGACGCGGTCGATATTCACCGGATTCACGCGAATGTCGGTGAACCGGCGCATGCGATTCGCAAAGTACTCTGTTTCGTTCCGGCAGGTCGTTGTGCTGGCGGTCGTATAGAGGACATTCGTGGCCCCCATACTGCGATACCAGCGTTCGAACGCCTTCGTGAACTCTTCTTGCTGGCGATGTCCAAGGCTCGCGAGCAGGTATCCCCTTCCCGAAGGGACGAAGTCGAGCTCGCAGATTTTCGGGCCATCCCGCGTGAGCAGAATGTCCGGACGGACACAGTGCCCTTTCGAGCGGCCGGAGCCGTACGAGGGCACCTGATACGGAATCGCCTTTCCCCAAAGCTCGTGGTGGCGAAGTGTATCGCCGGTCACGAGCTCGATGAGCTTCGGCAACTCCTTCTTGAGTCGTTGTAAAAACTCGTGGATGGGCACGCTCGGGAGCTCCGATTCGGTCCCGATCGCGGTTTCAGCGTAGACGTCAGTGGTTTGCATTGCTGTTCCTTTCTCTTCTCTATAAAGAACTACATGGTGCCTGTGCACCGTGCTGGCGGCTTCTAGACTCCGCCAGCACGGTGTTCATGAACAAAAAGAAACAGCCCCGCTCTCTTTCGAGAAGCGGGGCTGTTTCTTAAGGGACTTTTACTTAAATACGCAAAAGACCGCCCGCTTCTCGCGAAGAGACGTGCCACGTAAAGTAATACGACATTCCTTGAACCATAAAAACACACTACCGAACGTTTGTAGGGGCGTCAAGGAGATGTTGAGGGAAAAGAAAAAAGTCCGGCCGCAGAGCGGCCGGACTTACGTACTAGTTCGGTTCGACTTCTCCCAGATAGAACCACTCTTCTCCGGGAGTAGCGGTAACCTTCGGGAAGATCACGATGCTGTCGCAATCGACCACAATTCGTTCCCCTGTTGCGCGGACTGCGATGCAGGTTCCCTTGGAAACGAGCTCAAGATGCTCCCATTCCTTTTCGAACCGATCGTCAGGATGTTCGTGTGCGTACACGCGCTTCATCCGGATGTTGACCGTTTCTGCGTCACTAGAAAGTGCGGGCAACGGGTCGATCATGTTCAGGTGCGCCAGCGTTCGCAGAATAACTTCGCGAGCGACTACCGCCGCTTCAGGGTCCTCGTTCTGCCCGCACTCGATCAGCACCTCAGCTGCGCCATTCTCATGGGCGCAGCGGTTTGTGCTATATGAACCGAAATCATGTTCGGTCTCTTCGTAAATAGCGGGCCAACCGAGGAGTACGTATTTCGACGGGAGCGCCGCCGCGAGCGCTCGGTTGCGAGGATCTTCAGGATAATCAGTGAAGAGGCTCACGGGTCCCGGCGCATTCTGCGAATGAATATCGAGGAACACGTCGGCTCCCGTCATCAGGGGACACAATTCGTTCGCGAGCCTCGCCTCGTAGCTTTGCGGGCTATCGGTCACACAGAACACGCGGTTCAGGTTTTCGTCGATCGATCGCTTCCCTGCAGCGTGTGCTTCAGGGTTACAAATGGGGACGAACGTTACCGAGCCCGACGCGAGTGTAAGGTTGCCGGCTTCTAAGTCAGCGATGATTCCTCGTATCGCACGAGGACCACACACTTCGTCTCCGTGAATCGCGCCGAATACGACGAGATGCGGACCGGACTTCATGGAGGTGAACTTCGTTGTCTCTAGCAACATCTAGAACGTCCTTTCTTGACGAACGAGGATGCACATAACACCCTTCTTTCTTCACGGTATAGGAAGGCTGTTGCCTGTCAAATAATCGAGTTGTCAGGTCTTTTTTACGGAGTAGAGTGGGGTCAGGTGGAAGCCCGTTAGAGCGGGCTATAAAATCCAATTGGACTTTGTCAAGTTTCGCAGGAGTACCCCTATGACTAGGTGGCATATTGACGATCCCCAAAACCTCTCAGCGCGCGCAATGCGTGACCCAGAAGGAACCAAGGAGCGCTACCCGAGCACGCTCGAGCATCGAAATCCAGATATCCTTCGGATGACCCTTCGAGGGCCCGGCATCATTGAAGTTGAAAGCCGACACGGTGACGACGACTTGTTCGTCATTACCGGTGGCATTCATGGAGACGAGAAAGCGGGAATCGTGATTCTCGATCGTCTCGTCCACAACATTCTGAACGGGAGCATTCCGGTCCGAAGAAATTTGCTTTTGATGTACGGCAATCTTGCCGCAATGGCCGCTAATGACGGTCGCGGCGTACGATGCATCGAGCCTGAGGTGGGCGTTACTGCCAATCTCAATCGATGCTTTAATCGCGGTTTGTTTAACGAAGCTCGGTGTTACGCCGAGCGGCGCGCAAACAACCTCATGCATGCAGCGCACATCGCGTCTGGATGTCGTGTCGAAGCGATTGATATCCATCAGAGCTTCGCGGTGCCGGTACTTAGTACGGTTCGCCCCACTGGGGACAGGACCGAATATACCTACGCAATGCTCTATCCGCACACCAACGTCGATGAGACGCTGAAGTGGATCTTTGAGCACTACAGCGATATCGTCGCGGGCGCAGTCTTGAACGACATGCGTGTGACGCATACAACGTGGGCCGGCTACATGGCCGCAGAGTATCACGCACATGCGGCGACGTTCGAACAAGGGACTATCGGTCACCTTGATCACGTGACGTTTACGCCGCAGCTCTATGAAAATCTAGCGCGTGCGGTCGGTGGAAATACACTGCTCGCCGAGCCCGAAGGGTTCGACGTGTGGCAGTGCATAAAACCTATCGTGAGGAACTCGGATGAGTTCTCGTTTCTCGATGAGAACGGTGCGCCAGTAACAAACGCACCGCTTGATTTCGTCCCACTGCGCTGCAGCATTGTGGCGCGCGACGGCGAAACCCTGTACGCGCTCGAACCGGGTCAGCGACTCTTGTTTGCAAACGCAGCTGTTCCGCTCGGCGATCGTGCCGCGCAGATCATCGCTCCGTTTGAAACCAGCGTTGTTCCCCGTCCATAACGGAAACCCGGCCGCAGAGCGGCCGGGTTTTTTTAGTCTTTCTTACTTAGAAGCTGCAGCGCGTACGGCGCGCGCCTTTTCAACGTCGACGCGGTCTCCGGTTTTTATGGAGGTCCCGACTAGCGCGCCGTTTGCGTACGTAAGCTGTTCAGCTGCGTTTTCTGCAGTCAGGCCAGCTCCGATTATGATCGGAACCTCGGGAAATGCGGTGCGAATTGCGATCAATTTCTCGGTCGGTGTTTCAACACCGGTTGCAGTTCCGGTGATAACGAGCGCGTCGGAGCCTTTTTCAAGGGCAAGTCGAGCCGATTCCTCAAGCGGACGAGGAGTGATCATCGTCTTGTACTTCACCTGAATATCCGTGCATAGAAAGAGCTCAGGATAGATTTCCTTTTTATACATCATGATCTGATCGGGGTCAGGGTGGATCTCTCCCCATTCCGAAGTAACGTCGTCGACAAAGACGTCGAGGCGTGTAAACGCGGCGTCAACCGCTCGCGCGATCGCGAATGACGCTTTCCAGTCGTTCAGCATCATCTGTACACCAACCGGTATCGATGCTTGTTTCGTTACTTCTGCTGCAACGCGTGTCAGTGTTGCTATCTGCGCATCGTTGGCAAATTCCGTATGAGGACGATCGTTGTCGTTCTCAACAAGCGCACCGTCGAATCCGGCCGCCTCAAGTGCCGCAAGATCTTTCAAGGCCCCCTCGATCATCGGTTCGATGCCGGGGAATCCCTCGATAGATAGAAGCGGCGGCAAGTGAATCATCCCGATGAGGATGTTCTTGTCGCGTCCAAAGACTTCTTTCATTCGTGTGGTTCCCATAGATACGAAAGTGGGGCTATCACCAGATGATAGCCCCACAGGGGTTCCTTGTCATGTCCAGCTCAATTCCTTGGGCCAGCTTTCGAGGAATTCGGATTTTTTTGTCCATTCAGGCGACGTGTGACCGAGAATTCCCGTAAACGCACCGCATCGGGCGCGCTCGGATAAGCGAAGCAGAGATTCTGCAGCTTGTTCGGGAGATACCGTTCGGGCGTCACGAGCTTCTTGTACGCCGCGCATTGCCGCTTTGCCGAAGCGAACGGACAGTGCGTCGGAGTTCTGCAAAACGGCCTGAACTTTCCCGAATCGCTTTGCGAGCGTTAGGGGACGAGCATGCAGGTGCGGGAAGCCGCACTCAAGCGAATCGTTCAACAATTCGCCGTCTTTGAGCGATACTCCTAATTCGTTCAGGAATCCCGGAATTGAGGGATTCTTCGAGAAAAAGAAGAGCGGTTTGAATTTCACGCCGATGCGATGCAGCTCAAGCACAATTGTGCCGTAGCAGCCCGAATCGACGAAGGTGAATTCTTCAGCGCACCCCTGTTGCTTGAGGTATCGCTCGAGCAGCGGATGTTTCTGTGCCGTTGAATCGCCGGACAATTCGTCCGAGATTCCGCAGACCAGCCGATTCAAGTAGAGATGCTTCCAGTGTTTTGCCCTCGGCAGAACACCGAGCGGCTTGGCGTCGCGCATAATGAGCGCAACGGTTCCGTTGGCATTTTGCTCTATCCACGATCCCCAGTGCTGCATGAGCGGAGCCCATTGCATACCAAGTTCGTAGAAGAAGCGGGTCGCCCGAGCAGGATTGCCTCGGGATTGTCGATAGAGACTGTCAGCAAACTCATGCGCGAGCTCGTCTCCGAGTTCTTGCGTGAGAGTCTGACGATACTCCTCCCATGCTTTGTTCATGGTTTCGAGCTCCTTTCATGTTTTCTTTACGGTGCAAAAGAACAAGCGGCCTCCTTGTTAAGGCCGCTTTGGAGAGTTCGTAGGAGGTGTGTTACCAACGCTCAAAGGCAGCCTTAACCGGCATAGTACGGCGGAGACGACGAACATTCTCGGTGTAAAGCTCAAATTGCATTGGGTGCAATGTAACAAGTGCAGCCTCTGGACGCAAGCAGGCCGAAGTGGTCCTGTGTATAAAGAAAACGCCCGGCCGTTGGCCGGGCGTTACATGAGATAGCTACATCTCCTCGAGGACCTCGATGCCAAGCAGGTTAAGACCCCGCTTAAGCATCGTTCCGACGGCCGTCACAAGCGCGAGCCGAGCCCGACTGAGCTCTTCATCGTCTCCGATCACGGGATGTGACCGATAGAATCGACTGAAGTTCTGCGCGAGCGCGAGAACCGCATTAGCAACGAGCGACGGATTGTAGCTTTCGGCAGATCGCAGTACGACTTCCGGAAATTCCAGCACTGACCGAGCGAGTACACGCTCGTCTTCCGTACCGAGTTTCTCAAAAGCCGTGGGTGTCGCATGCTCTACGAGCAGAGGCTGCTCCCGAACCGCTTTCTGCAGGATGCTTTTTGTCCGCGCGTAGGCGTAGAGACAATACGGACCCGTGTCCCCTTCAAAAGAGAGCGAATGGCTCGGATCGAAGAGGACTCTTTTGTGCGGGGTATACCGCAAGAGGTAGAGTCGAATTGCCGCAAGAGCGATGATGTTCGCGCGCCGCTGAATTTCTTCACCGGAGAGCGTATCGCCGCGTCGCGTCGCAATCTCTGCCCGAGCGAGCTCGGTCATTTCGTCGAGCAAGTCATCAGCATCGACCACGTTCCCTTCGCGTGATTTCATCCTGCCGTCAGGCAGTTCAACCATGCCGTAGGAAAAGTGGTAGCAGCGATTTGCCCACGGATAGTCGAGCGCTTTCAAAATCTCGAAAAGCGCGCGGAAGTGGTGATCCTGCTCGGTCGCGACGACGTAAATCGAGCGATCGAGCGCGTAGTCCTCCACTTTTTTTACCGCGGTACCCAGATCTTGGGTGAGGTAGAGGCTGGTTCCTTCCGCGCGCAGGAGTCCTGCGACGCGGATTTTACCCTCCTGATCCCTCCCGAATTTCTCCTCGGGAAGAAGGTAGACGATTGAACCGTCGGGAAGACGAGTAAGAACCTTGCGTTCCAGCCCGTCCATCACGATGTCCTTACCAAGTTGGTACAGGTTTGACTCGAGATAGGTTGCCTCGAACCAGAATCCGTACCGTTCATTGGTAATGGCGAATCCGTCGTAGACCCAACGATTCATACGCTCCCACAGCTCGAGCACTTCTTTGTCGCCGGCTTCCCAGCGTTCAAGCATGGCTTTTGCTGGGACGTCGTTGTCTTCGTCATACGTGGGATCTGCTTTCCGCGCTTTCATATACGCGACGTAGCAGTCTCCAACGAAGTGGTCGCCTTTCTTCCCTTCCGACTCCGGAGAGCGTTCGGGAAAGAATTCGAGATATCCGAGCATGCTTTTGCAGATATGGACGCCGCGATCGTTGACCAAATTGGTGCGAACGACGTCGTGTCCAGCTGCTTCAAGGATGTTGGAAAGCGCGGTGCCCAGCACGCCGTTTCGGACATGCCCCAAGTGAAGGGGTTTGTTCGTGTTCGGCGACAGGTACTCGACCATGATCTTGTCGCAGGTTGCCGCTTCAAGCGGCCCCTTTGATGCTGTGCGGACGGCGAGTTCGAAAAACGTTTTTGGGACCAGCTCGAGATTGAGGAACGGGCCGTTATGCACGGCTGAAGTCACCCAATAGCTGCGAGAAAGTCGATCCGTTATCGTTGCCGCCACCTCCTCGAGAGGCAGGTTGAGCGCTCGGGCAAATGCCATAACGGTGAGAGCGTAGTCGCCTTTCCCCCGAGGGGGAATTTCGACCTTAAGTTTTGGTGCTGCGAGGGCAAACTCAGGAAGCGCGGAAAACGCTTCAAGGCTCGCCTGCAGAAGGTCTTCCTTCATTGAACACTCCTGTAGCTAAGGAATCCGCAGTGAGTGTGCCACGGTATGGATATAAAGAAAAGTCCGCCACCTCCTCCTTAGGAAATGGCGGAATCTCGTCCTCCAGTGACTGGTCACTGAGGGGACTTTCGTTTTTTTTCGCGATCTTCGCGTTGCTGGAAGTCAGCGACGAACTTGGTGCGCATTTGCGCTTTCCCGAGTCCGGTCTGCTTCACGTGGCGCGCAACCGCGATGCTCGGAAATACGCGAATCGAGATATGGCGGCGAGAGTCAGGCTCGTTGCCGCCGTAGAAGTAGAGTTCGCCGAAATGGACCGAGCTGTTCTGGATGAATCCGAACACTGAGTTCGTCGTGAGAGGAATCATCTGAAGCGCGAACGCTTTCAGTTGTTCCTGATCGTAGCAGGACGGGACCGGAGCAACCAAAAATTCAATTTTATGGTCTTTCGCGTCCTCTTCAGGAGCGACTTGCGCCAACTTCCCTTCTTGCTCGAGTTGCTCGAGCGATCGTCGGATAACCTCTAACACCGAAGGCATCTCTATACTCCAACGTTATGGGCTCTTGGGGATCCAAGAGCCTCTAAAGCAACAATACCTTAGCAATATAGAAAGTCAACTATCGTGCACCGAGTCCTACCACCCAAACAGTTTACGAACTTCCTCGGGTTGTTCGCGTTTTCGCGCTATTTTTATCTCGCCGTTTGCTGCAATAAGTTTTGCAGGACTTGAAAGGAGGCAGTGATGCGACGCGAGCGGATCTTGGTAGGCGCCCGTATCAAGCACGGCGATATACAACTCCCTATTCGTTTCGAGATCAGGAAGCAGGATGTGTGTCCCTCCAGCGGTATATTTGTCATCGCTGTCGCATGATGAGCCGGCAAGCCAGACACGACGGAGCTTCTTTGCGTTCAGGGCGTTCACGGGGATGACGTGCCACTTTTGATGAATGGCCCACGTATCGAGGAGGTCATTCATAAAGCTTCCGTCTATGACGTACCAACGCCGGTCGTCTTTGGGTCCAAGGGCTTTCTCGGTCATGATCCGGTAGAGCGTTATCTGTGCTGGCGCGGCAACGTAGCGGCCCCATTCACTGACCAGGTTTGGGTGCTTTACTCCGATTTTGTCCGCGTGGGTCTTCGCGGTACGAACGATGCGTTGGATAAGGGTTTTTGTTGAGTAGAGTCGCTTCTTCTCATACGGAATAGCAGCGCCGCCGCCAATATCGATCGTATCGAGACCAGGATTTTTCTCACGCATTTTTGCGTAGAGGTCGATCGCGCGCTTCAAAGGAGCAGCAAAACCTTCGAGTGTCTCCACTTGGCTTGAGATGTGGTAGTGAAGAATGGAAAGATTGCGCACCTTGCCTATCTTAAGAAGTTCAGCTTCCGTAAAGCCGAAACGATTGAACTTCTTATCCCAGTGGCTTTTCACCTTAACGTCTAAATTGACGCGGATACCGACAGGGCCGTTAAATTTCTTCATGCGTTCGAGCTCTACATAGTCCTCAATGATAGGAACAATGTTGAGGTTCTTCGCTCGGAGCTCTTCAACAAGATCCATATAGCTCGGAGTTTTTGGCCCGTTGCAGATGATGTGGATATTTTTCCGGAATACGCCCTGCTCGAGCATACGCTTTACGATATAGAGCTCGTTGGAGCTTGAAACGTCAACGTTTGCTCCAACATTTACCGCAGGAAGAACAAATTCCTTGTTCTGATTCACTTTCATCGGGTAGTGATACCGGTACTTACCCTTGTAGCCAAGGATTTTTATATAGGCGTCGAATGTCGAGATGATATCGCGTACGCGGTTTTCTATAATAGTAGGAAATACGATTTCAGTAGACGTCCCGTATTTCTTAATAACATCCAGAATGTTGTACTGGTGCTTTCCTTCGTGCACGATGAGCTGCCCTTCCGCGTTTACGCTAAAGTGTTCGGTATTAAAGTCGTCAACGCCGAGCTTCCAGAACTTCTTGGGATCGCTTTTAGCGCTGCTTCGTTTCGCGACGCGTTTCTTCATTGCGCCTTCACTGTATAGGTCACTTGACACTATGTAAAGAGTTTTGGGTCGCCCTGTGGGCGCAGGGTGCGAGTGGTCTATGAGGTAAAGAAAAAGCGGCGCCGGAGGCGCCGCTTAGCGTTAGAGAATCTCGCGGATTTCTTCAAGGTCTACGATGGTTTTCCACGGGGCATCGAACGCGTTCTTCTCTGGAAGATTCGCGAACTCGCCTCGTTTCAGCCAAATCGTCCGGAGACCGAAGCTGTTTCCGAGGCGGATTTCTTCGTGGCGATGATCACCGACGACGAACACTTCCTCGAGTCCGGCTGGAAGGCATGCAAGGACTTCCTTAAAAGTCTCCGGATTCTTATCTTCAACGAAAAATATCTTATCGAAGAAGTCGTTGATACCGAGCAAATCTAAAAGGTTTGCTCGGTCTCCCTCCTTGCGCGAGAGGAGATAGAGTAGATACCCTTTCTTCTTAAGCTCAACAAGTGTTTCGTACGCATGAGGAAGAAGTTTCTCCTCCTTGTGTTCCCGTAGGGTGCGATTGAAATCAAAAATAACGGCTCTCATAAGAGCTCCTTTCTTCTAGTGTTCACACTACGCAGGCTTCAGGCGTTCGGCAAGTAAAACTTGACAAATATATTTTTACTGACTAAATGGAGAGAGACAACCGGAAAGGACAGACCAGTGAAAGATCTCGTATGTTATGAGGGCAAGCATATGGCGCTTGCCGTCATGCAAGAGTCCTACATCGAGGACTTCAGTAAATGGGCAAACTTGCCGTCGGGTTTGGAGGCAACGAACATTCGTGCCCCCTACTACCCTTCGAACGGACTTGAATGGGTTCGCGGGCTGCCGGGGAGTACGGATTCTGAAGTCTTCGCGATTCTAAAACGCGTACAGGCGACAGGCGACGACTTTTTCTATCAGTACGTCGGCCACACGGGCATTCACGCCATCAATTGGCACAATCGTTTCGGTACTACCGGAACTGCGATTGGCGACGAACAAGGTCGTGGTAAAGGTGTTGGAACGGAGTCAAAGCTCTGGCTCCAGCATCACGCGTTCAACATCATGGGCCTCCGCAAGCTCATTTCCCGCGTGAAGGCGTTCAATGCTCCGAGTATCGGACACCTGATCAAGTGCGGATATGCCATCTGCGGGCGGCATCGAGATCATGACTTCCACAACGGTTCATACGTCGACGAAGTCGTGCTTGAAGTTCACCGAGAAAACTGGCTCCCGATATTCAAAAAATATCAGGAATCAGGTGAGCTCCCGAAGCTCACGCAAGAGCAGCGGGAGCTGATCGAGAGAGAAACCAAAAAGTAAGTGCAAACCGGCCGCGGAGCGGCCGGTTTTTCTATGCAGGAAGTTCGATGTAGAAGCGGGAGCCCTTGTTTGGACCGTCTGATTCTGCCCAGACGCGACCTTTGTGTGCTTCGATGATGTTCTTCACGATGTAGAGGCCGAAACCAGTCGAGTCGACATTCACTTTGGTGGATTCCTTACCATGGCCGCCTTCGGTGAAGAGGTTTTTCTTATCCTCGTCCGAGATTCCGACGCCGGTGTCTGTAACTGTGAAGAGTGCCTTCCCGTCTTTCTTCTCAAGCGAGACGGTCACGCTTCCCTTCGGGGTGTATTTGATGGAGTTATCGACGATGTTCTTGTACGCATTTATAAGCTGCGCGCGGTCGCCAGTCACCGTGAGTGCCTCTCCGAGGTTTGCGTTGAGCGCGAGACCCTTCTTTTCTGCGTTGCTCTTGAGTGTTCCGACTACTTCTTCGATGAGGCCCTTGAGGTCAAACGGCTGCATGGTGTAGGTCACTTTACCGCTCTTGATGTTCGACGCGTTTAAAATTTCTTGAATCGTACTCACGCCCTGCGTATCAGACTCAAACACCTGCTGAACGAGTGGCTTCATCGTTTCAGGAGCCTGCCCGTAATCGCCATCCAAAATTCCTGCCATCGCGTTGCGCGACTTGGTCACAAAGCCCTTGATCTGGTGGGTGATGAAATGGATGAGGGCAACCTGTCGCTCATTTGCCGCACTCAAATCCTTCGCCAGAAGTTCGATATGTTCGCGCTGCTTTATTTCGCGCTGCACGCTCTTGATGAGCATGTAGCCAAGTACGATCGTCAGGATGAGCGTGATTGAAACGAGAATGCGATTCAAGTCAGTCGTAACGAATGCAAATTCCGACGCGAGCAAGATAAACAATGCGCCGATAAGTGCTTGCACCGCGATAAGACCGATATTGAAGGCTCGGAATCGAACGATGAGATACGAGAGGAGTCCGATGAAGACTGGTACGCCGAAGAGGCCGTATTGACCGATGGTCCAGCTGTAGTCACCGAAGAAATCTAGGTCACCAAAGAGGCTACCGATGATATTTCCGAATGCAAAGGAGAGGAGGAAGAGGACAATACCGACGCACACGAGCAAGATCTGCTGTTTTTGTTCACGCAGAGTTGCTTTGGCGTGTCGCGCAAAACCAAGGATAACTATCCAGAGCAGATAGAGCACTTCAAGGAAGTATCCGTAATACACGAGAGCGCCTTCGATGGCGTCACGATCGCAGTTTGCGAGATCGTATCCGAGCATTGCCACGCGCGTGGGAGTGAGGAGGATAGTCGGAAGAAGTGGGAGGAATATCAGCAGCTTTGTGCCGAACGAAATGTCCTTTTTATCGATAAAGGCATAGACGAAGTAGAGACTGAGTGCGTAAACAAACGGTTCAGCCAAATTGATAACCGACCACGAGAAGAGAGTTATTTGGCTGTATTCCGTCGCCCACAGAATAAGGTCACCAATGAGCCATATCGAAAGGAACACGAGCACCCACACAAGGAGCTTTGCAGCGATGTTCGTGCGGTTTTTGATGAATACGAAAAGACCGAAGGCAAGAGAAAGAAGGAGTGCGGTGAAGTGCGAATAGTAAATGAGCGGGTCAAATACATTCGCTGAGAATATAAAAAATTGAGACGGAGCCCATTCGCATGCCTGTATCAATTCCCCAATTCCTTCAGTGTTCATATGCTTGTGTACGTCAAAGGATCAAATTCGTTCGGAATATCATCTTCGTTCGTAAAGATCACGTAGTCCTGCAAGACCACGTATCTATAATACGTAGCTGCGACGGAACATATGAACAGAACAAAAAGAAAAATAAAGAATATCCGAGACTTACCCATATCGTTCCTTCAAGTATACATTCTTGAAGTGAGTAGATACATAGGGTAGGTACTTCTTAAATTGCTTTTCTGGAAGTGAGTGCACAGAACGAATTGTCTTACGGCAGTCCTTTTCTTTGCATGCGCAAAGAAGTTTCCAGCGAGGGTCGCCCTCAATAGTCGAGTAGTCGATGGTAATTTCATCACCCTCCTTCATGTCGCGGAGCGCGACCAAAGTAACGCGACCCTTTATGCCAACGGAAGGATTGCAGGAGTGATTGAGGAATTTATAGGGTTTTTCAGGATCAATCCACTGATTCTTTGCGACACCTACCCAGTCCGGATTATCAAGCGCATCGTGCTCGTCTTGGTTCACCTTGAATTTCATCTCGCCTTTGATACGGGAAATAACCTCACCTTTCTTGGCTGGTTCTCCGATATTCACTCCAAGCCCGTGTATGGGGCTAGAAACGACATAGATATGCTTCATGGCAATACGTTAGACGAATTATAGCAAATTGTTGTGTAATGCGGGGTTTATCCCCCTACGAAAAGGGATCTCCGGCGCAAGCGCCGAAGATCCCAACGTCCTAGTCGTCGATCGGACGAGTATAGGAGTAGTTTTGAGCGGCGCGATAGACGATCCAATGGGTTACGAGCCCTGTCGTGGGATACACGACGTCGAGCCAGTCTTTCCACAGACGCCAGTCGCTCCAATCGGTACGAAGCGAGACCGAGGTCAAGAACAGTCCGTATGCTACGGACCAAACTAACCAAGGGAACGGATGTTCTCGTTCCTCATCTCGCATCATGCCGCGGAGCATGGGGACGAGCGAAAGTGCGAAGCTTACCTGGTAGAGCAGGTTCGCTACGGTGGCATTGTGAAGCGCGAGCCCGACAAGGGTGATCGCGACATCTGCACCGACGAACCACCAAGTGACCTTGTCGGGCCACCCGAAGCGTCTACGCACAAGCGCTGTAAGGAAGCACAGAATGCACGCTACAGCGCATGCTGCGGGGAGAATGATTTTTACCAAATCACCCTCCGTCATGAAGTAGTACGAGACTAACTCCACGAAAGCTCCGAACGTCCAAATCATCCACGAACCGATGTTGATTTTGCTCGAGTACTGGCTGTAGATCCAGTACCCGATGAGTTGCACTACTCCGGACGCAACGCCGAAGCCAACTGATGGATCGGTTAAATCCAATGGAACCTCCCAATCTAGAAGGATCAAAAAGCGGCAAATCCGCTGTGGGTTCACTATATCACATATTTACTAAAAAATCAAGTGTATGGCGCACAAGGGCCTATTCCGTAGGGTCTGGAGGCATTGGTGTGGTATATACCTTCCATACTATGGGTGATAAGGAATTCGGCGACTACATGCGGATTTGGGTTTCAATCGCTGCACCCTTCGTTTGGGCGGGCGGCCTTTTTCTCCACGCTCTTCTTTCCGGCATGACGGAACGCGAATGGGAGCTCGTGAACGGCGAGATGATCGCCTTCTCCTTCCTTGCACTAATCCTACTTGAGGCCTTAATTTTTTTTCCGTATTTACTCGTGCACCTCTCTGGCTACGATCACTACGCCTAGTGCACGAAGATAATGAGGCCCGCTAGCGGGGCGATGAACCACCAGAAGAAATATTCATTCGGGGCGAAAAGCGTCTTTATTGGTTCAGGGAATGCGTAAATCTGAGCAACGTCAAAGGAGTGATAGCCAAGTGCAAAAATAAATCCTGCCGTAAGGAGCGCAAGAAAGAAATTCGGGATGATGGTGAGACTGCCGAATCCAGCGCTCGTGATGCGATGAATGAAATGGAACGGCAGTATGGACGCGAGCACAAAAAGTCCGACGCTTATAACCGCTTTAACGAGCGCGGTTCCGCCAAGGGCGAGCGCGAGATCCGTGAACGGGAAGACGAGATATATCGCGTAGCCCGCATACATGGAGACGATGAGCGAAATCATTGCGCCGCGCCCGCCCTTCATCGCAAAGAGAAGAAGTGCGATCGTCAGCACGCCGAAGGCGATGAAGTTCCCACCAATGCTCCACGCATCAAGCGCGTAGGTTGTGGCGTAGCCGCTTACCTGATTCGCAATATCCATTCCTCTTAGTATGCCTCATTCCCCTCCCCAAACGCTTTCACTTCGTGGACAACTCCCTATTAACGATAATCTACAACGTTGTAGATTATCGTTAATCTTGGAAATAACGGATTTTCAAAAACCAAGATAACTATAACTCTGGATATCCAGAGTTATAGTTATTTTTTACGCGCACTTCATCAATAAAAACAGACAGCTTGTGGTTAGCTAAGTGCAAGGAGTTGTTTAGAGGCCTTCGGACTTGAGGGCTTCAAAGGTTTTCTTTGCGTGCGCAGAGAGCTTCTTCGGAAGTGCGATTGAGAGACGGATGAGAATATCGCCCTGAATGTTTTGCTGAGTGATTCCCTTTCCGCGAAGGCGGAGGAGTTCTTCCGTGCGCGTCATTGGCGGGACTTTCACCTCGAGCGTCTTATCGTCGATGGTCGTTATCGAAACGGTGGTGCCGAGCAGAGCGTCGGTGAGCTTTATTGGGAGGTCCATGACGATATTGAGTCCTTCCTTGTGGAAGACTGGATGCGGCTTTACATGCACTTTCACATAGAGGTCGCCGGAGACGCCGCCTTTTACGGCTTCGCCTTGCGCTGGAAGACGGATCATCTCGCCATTGTCGATACCTGCTGGAATATCGAGCTTGATTTCTTCTTCTTTGCGGAGGACGCCATGACCTTTGCAGTTTACGCAGCGCTCTTTCGGAATCTTGCCAGTTCCTTCGCAGGTAACGCACGGGCGTACTGACGTGAATGAGCCGAGGATGGAGTCGCGCGCTTCGCGGATGCGGCCCGCGCCGTTGCAGATCGCACAGGTCTCCATTTCTGTTCCTGCTTTTGCGCCACTGCCGCGGCAGATGTCGCATTTAGTGGTCTTTGTGATAAGAACCGAACGCTTTACGCCGAGGATGGAATCCTTGAAAGATATTTCGACGTCCATCGAAATATCGCGGCCGCGTCGTGGGCGATTCCCTCCTGCCATGTTCGCGCTGAAGATATCGCCCAAGTCTCCGAAGAGATCCGAGATGTCGAAGTCGACGCCGCCCTGCTGGAAGCCTTGGAATCCGCTGAAGTCGAAACCACGTGCACCAGCGCCGGTGCCCCCGAACGTCTGGCCGTAGGAATCGTATTCACGTCGGCGTTTGTCGTCAGAAAGCACCGAATAAGCTTCAGTGATTTCTTTGAAGACCGCTTCGTCACCGCCTTTGTCAGGATGGTGTTTTTGTGCGAGCTTGCGGAACGCTTTCTTGATATCGTCCTGCGTTGCCTTCTTTTCGACGCCCAGAATGTCGTAGTAGTTCTTTGCCATAGATAAAAATCACTATACGCTTCTTCATTTTGGTATGCAAAAGGCGGCGCACGAAGTGCGCCGCCCATTTCGCTCTGCCGGATAATTCCCCATTATCCCCAGAGTTTAAACACGAGCCCCGTGCCGCCGACGAAGCCGATGAAGGCCACGAGGAACGGATGGTTCGCGAGAAAGGTCACGTTCTTGGGTTCCAAAATGAAGGACATTGCTGCCTCCTGTTACTAGCGGTGCCTCAAACGAGACTAGGAAATCGCCAGTAGTTTCACTTTAGGACCGAACAGAAAAAAGTCAACCGCCGGCCTGAGGCCGGCGGTTGCTTTCAGTTTTCTTTATTCTTTCGGTTTCTCAGTATACTCAGCGTCTGTCGCTCCGGCTTCTGGTGGTGGAGTACCCGCTTCCCCTTCTGGCTGCGGCTGCGGGTTTTCACCTTGCTTAGCCATAACCTCTCCTATTTTCTGCATCGCGGTCGAAAGCGCTTCGCTCGCGGTTTTTATACCAGCAATGTCTCCTGTTTCGTTTGCCTTGCGAAGGTCGCCGATCTTATCCTCGACTTCCTTCACGATCTCAGCCCCAGCTTTTTCACCGAATTCCTTTATCGATTTCTCGCCTGCGTAGATAAGCTGCTCGGCCATGTTGCGGACCTCAACGAGCTCTTTGCGCTTTGCGTCTTCAGAAGCGTTCGCATCGGCATCTGCCTTCATGCGCTCGATGTCTTCTTTTGAAAGTCCCGTGGAGCCTTCGATGCGAATGGACTGCTCTTTACCGGTAGTCTTCTCTTTCGCTTTGACGGTGAGGATGCCGTTAGAGTCGACGTCGAACGTCACTTCCACCTGCGGCATGCCGCGCGGCGCTGGAGGGATACCTTCGAGCATGAAGCGACCGAGGGATTTGTTGTCGCCGCTCATCGCGCGCTCGCCTTGGGTCACGTGAATGTCGACGGAAGTCTGGTTGTCGCTTGCGGTCGAGAAGACTTGGCTGCGAGAGGTCGGAATCGCCGTGTTGCGCTCGATGAGCTTTGTCGCGACGCCGCCCATGGTTTCAATCGAGAGCGAAAGCGGAATAACATCCACGAGGAGAATGTCCTTCACGTCGCCCTGAAGAATGCCGGCCTGAATAGCGGCGCCAATAGCGACCACTTCGTCCGGATTCACACCCATATGAAGCTCCTTACCGAAAAGCTTCTTCACTTCTTCGAGAATCTTCGGCATACGGGTCTGACCGCCGACCATGACGATTTCGTTGATATCAGACGGCTTAAGGTTTGCAGCCTCAAGCGCGCGCTTGGTGATGTCGATGGAGCGGGTTACGTATTCTTCCGAGAGCGATTCAAGGCTCGCGCGGGAGAGTTTCAGGAGGAGGTGCTGCGGAGTGCCGCCAGAGTCAACGGTAATGAACGGAATGTTCACTTCCGTCTCGCTTGCGCTCGAGAGTTCGAGCTTCGCTTTCTCCGCTGCCTCATCGAGGCGCTGGAGGGCGAGTGGGTCCTTAGAGACGTCGATGCCGCTCTGCTTCTTAAATTCGTCCGCGAGCCAGCGAACGATTTTCTGGTCAATGTCGCGACCACCCATGTGGCTATCGCCGTCCGTACTCTTCACTTCGATGACGTCATCGCCCACTTCAAGAACGGACACGTCGAACGTGCCGCCGCCGAAGTCGTAGACGACAATCTTCTCGTCCTTCTTTTTATTGAAACCATAGGCAAGCGCCGCTGCAGTCGGCTCGTTGATGATGCGCTTCACATCGAGTCCAGCCACCTGTCCGGCTGCTTTGGTCGCTGCGCGCTGCGCGTCGTCGAAATATGCAGGGACCGTAATAACGGCTTCAGTGATTTTCTCGCCGAGCTTTGCTTCTGCGTCCGCTTTCATTTTCGCGAGGATCATCGCGGAGACTTCTTCAGGACGGTAATCCTTCTCGCCAAGATTCACCTGCACACCGCCGTCGGTGCCAGACTTTATTTCGTACGGAACAATTCCCTTGTCTTTCTGGACCGCCTCATCCGAGAAGCGGTGACCCATGAAGCGCTTGATGCCGTAGATGGTGTTCTTTGGGTTGGTGACTGCCTGACGCTTCGCGAGGGTGCCGACAAGGCGCTCGCCGTTTTTTGCGATTGCGACGATGGACGGAGTGGTGCGGGCGCCTTCCGCGTTTTCGAGAACGCGCGGCTCGCCGCCCTCCATGATTGCCATCGCTGAATTAGTCGTACCAAGATCGATTCCAAGAATCTTTGCCATAGGAAATATTCGTTACGGATTAGTAAATGCGCACAAAGTACCTGCATAGTACGCTTCCCCGTTTCCTGATTCAAGTCCCCAAAATATAGGAAAAAGGCCCGCACTCCTTGAGCGCGGGCCTTTGGCTTGTCCGTGTAGTGCTAGCGTTCCAGTTCCTCGGTCGCAGGAAGAGGGGCGATCTTGTCAGAGCATCCGTAGCGGGTGCTCTGGCCGTCTTCGCCCAACTCCACGACCGCGATAACCGCAGCGGCTGAGCACGGGTCTTTCGCCGCTTCTACGGTCTCCCATGTGCGGGAGCGTGAAGCGACTACTTGCACGGTGGTATGGAGTGCCTGCACGCTAGCGCGGGCACTCATGCCTGAGAAATCGACCCCCCAGAACGCGATGGAAATGATGGCTGTCAGCACGAGCGTGCTAGCAACTCTCTTTACCAATCTCATTGTGTGGTCTCCTTACAACACGGCCTAGTTGTGCCGTAAAGGCATTATGCATACGAATCTATGCATGTCAATATTTTCTGCTTGTCCTCATGAAGGTTCTCAAAAAAGGCGTGAACGGCGTATGAAGAATAAAAAACGGGCCCGTCACTCCTTGCGAGGAGCAAACGGGCCCGCTTGACCGGCGTTCAGTGAATCCGCATAGCTTGCGCTAAGGGTGCTGAATCGACGCGGCGGCGCTGATCAGGTGGTACAGAACCGCGAGGCTCAACAAACCAACGATCGGCAGAACGACTTTGCCAATAAAGCTTGTCATCGAAAGACCTTTCTTTCCAGACTGCTACGCGAGCAGGTTAATACCATTATACACCATGTGTATAATTTTGTCAAATAGGGGTTCTAGCGCACCAGCAAAACATGTGGTATTATCAATACATCAAACGCAGCGCTACGAAGACGAGGATGTCGACCTTAGCGATCCAGCCTCCTGCACTTGATGCTTATCAGGTGTATCCTACCCAAACAACATGCAGCAAGGAATCATAGCCGGTCTTACCGACAAGGGCTTCGGCTTCATCAAAATCGAGGGACAGGAGAAGGATCTCTTCTTCCATTCCAACGAGTTGGTGAATGTATCGTTTGATGACCTCCGACAGGGCGACAAGCTCGAGTTCGAAGTCGAAAACGGTGACAAAGGTCCGAAGGCCGTAAAGGTCTCGAAGATCTAAGTCAGAAGAAGCGCCCCAACGGGCGCTTCTTTGTTCCCTGCTCGCACTCTCTCCCTATGAAAACGCTCACTGGAACCATCGTAGAACTTACTGAGCGCAGCTCTGGATTCATCAAAATAGTCGGCGTGAAGGAACCGCTTTTCTTCCATTCCGACGATCTGGTTAAAATCGCATTTGCGAACTTGAAGAAAGGAGACAAGCTCATGTTCTCCATCGTTGAAAGCAATAAGGGGCCGTACGCAATAGACGTCTCGAAGAAATAAATAAGAAACGGCCCGCGCATTCTGCGCGGGCCGTTTGGTTGTTTTCATTCTGAATTGTCTACTCGGGCGCCTCGATTTCGGTCACGCACCGGTAGGTCGGCGCGCTGCCGAAGTGCCGTTGACGCTGCCAGACGCCGAGCTCGCATTCTTTCTGCGCGAGCGGGAGGGAGTAGTAGATTTTCTCCCCGTTGGCGTCGAAGGTCGGCGGGCCTTTCGGTTCCTGCGGGACGCCGGCGGCTTCAGCTTTTGCGCTGAACCCCACCTCGTCCTTTGTGACCGACCATGCGCCGATGCCGACGACCATGACGAGGGCACCAATCAATCCGTATTCGATAGCAGTAGCCATAACGGCCTCCTGTTACAACCGCGAAAACTACGGTCCAAACTCCGTTGTATAACGGATAGTAAAAAAGTCAATTACCCCTCAAAATGCGCGACGCGGACCTTGGCGGGGCGAATGACGGCGTCATTGCTCTTCCAGCCGGCTTCAAGTACTGCAGTGACCGTATCGTCCTCTTCGGAGGATTTCGCTGCGTCTTGGCCAAGAGCTTCGTGGAGCATTGGGTCGAACTTCTCCCCTACTGTGCCTATTTTGCTAAGGCCAAGAGTGTTGGCAGCGTCATGGAGCTGCTTGGCGATTCCTTTAAAAGATTCGGGAACCTCGCCTGAACCTTCAGCGCGTTCGAGAGAATCCATGACCGGAAGGAAGGCACTTACCGAAAGCACCTTACCGAGCTCAATCGCGCCCTTCTTTTCAGCCTCGAAGCGCTTGAGCGCATTCACATAGTCCGCCTTTGCGCGCTGCCAGCCGTCGAGGTATTCCTGCTTTTCAGCACGAAGCTTCTCGATTTCCGACTTCTGCTTCGAGACTTTCGATGCAGCATCGCCTCCAGAACCGCCGAGTTCCTCGGAGCCATCCGCTTCTATCTGAACATCATCGATGTCATCCATTGCTTCAACTATGCCTGAAATGGATTTTGGAGTCAAAAAACGGCCCGCACAAAGTGCGGGCCGTATACCTAGGCTGCCTCCGGGACTTTCTTCGTGAGGCCAGCTTCGGCACAGGCGTCGACGAGAATCTTCACGGCTTCCTGGCCGGTCTTTTTCTCCTCATGAGCCTTGGTGAGAGCTGCGCCGAGCTTCATGAGGAAGACTCGTTCGACGTGCGGCGCTAGTTTTCGATGGGTTGTATAGAACTGGTTGCAGACGTCCGTGGAAACCGAATCTGCCCACGCTTGGCCGTAGTACAGCTTGGTATCAAGCGAAGTTTCAGGGTCGTCCCAGCGTTCCTTATAGGCTGCAAGGTGCATTGGGTGGATTTCGTCGTCTGAGGGCATGACCTTCTCCTTTTCTGATTGCACCCTACACTGCGAGCGCAAAAACTGCTAGTTACAGAAAGCGCCCACCCCTTTGGGGTGGGCGCACATATTCAGACTTGTTGGTCTTTGCGCTCCGGCGCATCTTGCGATGCTTCACCAGTGAGCGGCTTGGGCGGATTCATCTTGATTCGAGCCATGTCGTAGTAGCGACCGAACTTGCGGTAGTCCTCGACGAGACCGAGCTTGTAGAGGTGGTCATAGGCCGTCTCGAAGCTGGCGACGAGCGGCTTCTTCGCCTCCCGCCAATGCTCTTCCGGCGAGCCCTCGTTCTCTTTCTCGAACTTGAGGACCCATTCCGCACGTTCGATCAAGAGGTTTCCAGCGACGGCCTTAAGCTGGTTCAGCGAAAGGTCGTAGATCCGAATATTTTTCGGATCCGTCTCTCGGAGCAGCCAGTTGTAGCTGTCGATGTACTGCATCGCATTCTTCGCGTATTCGAGTTCAGACGTCCTGTAGTTTTCCGCGAGACGCGCTCGCAGGAAAACGAGATACAGCCAGTACACGAAGCAAACCAGAGCGCTCGTGAAGAATGTGAGTCGGATGGCCACGTCCACATGCGTTACGTTTGCGTCTGCAAACCAGCTCGAGAAGCCGCCAGCGAGAAACATCCACATAAGGAAGCTTGCAGCTCCGCGCGCCCCTTCTCGCCGCTTTTCTTTGAGCGACGCGTTGTAGGCGTTGTAAAAGGGGCTGAACGACCCCCATCGACCCTTAAGGTCGACGAGCGGCATGCAGAGACTCTTGGCGAGCACGCGTTCCATAAACTGGAATGGCGTGTCGATTCGGTCCTGATAGATGGACATTGTCGATACTTTCGTATGCCTTAGGTTTGGTCACCTGACCGAAAGGGGTCGGGATTCGTGCCCCTAGCCGCGCAGTATTCTACCTGCGGACATTTTTCATCCTTCCAAACACTGCCAAGGTACGCAGGGTCTGGGTGCATATCACCACAAAAACCCTGAACCCGCCAGCGACGGGCTTGTTTCGGTATGAACAATACTAAACTCCTTGCGAGCTTAAGGGCGATGACGCCACTCGTCTTTGCTGGGTATTTCCTTCAATGTTCTCTCAGTTAAATGTTTATTTGGATCAAAACGATAAGTTTTTTCTGAGTAGTCGATTAACATCAGTTCTTTTACTTCCTGCTTAGATAATTTACGATCTAACCAGCTTACTTTTCGATGGCTAATTGAATTTGGTTTGAGGTCACACATGCCTCCACTGGACCATAAATCACAATTGTCTTCTACAATGTTACCGTCAAGAGTCTCCACTCTAAACGTTTTTAACGAGATTAAATTAGGACTACTGTTATATACCTCGATTTCAAGTATTGTATATTTTTTATAACCTCTATCTTTCGGGAGATCGTAGTAAGTAAGCGTTGCTTTCAATAAACTCAATCTCTTTCTTTTAATAATAGCTAAGAATAAGTCTCTCAAGATGCTATAAAGAAATGTAATCACTAAAGTGAGAAGGACGAGTAGCTGGATGATGTCAGCTGAAGAAAGAGTCGCCAGAAATTCTTGCATTTTTTAATGCTTGCACACAGTTTCGTAAATGTAAAAACAAAACCCGCCAGCGGCGGGTTTTGTTGGAGTATTAACGCTTGCTCCAAGCTCCGCGCTTGCGGGCCTTAAGAAGACCCGGCTTCTTGCGCTCCACAGCGCGAGGGTCGCGAGTGAGGAAGCCTGCTTCCTTGAGAGCTGGGCGGTTCGCTGCGTCGAGCTTCGTGAGCGCGCGAGCGATGCCGTGGCGGACAGCGTCTGCCTGAGCCGAGAGACCGCCTCCAGCTGCCTTTACCTCGACGAGGTAGTTCTTCGCAGCTTCACCGAAGACATGAAGGGCCTGCGTCGGAACGCCTGCGCGCTCTGCAGTCTTGAAATAGTCCTTCGCGTCCATGCCGTTCACCATGATTGTGGTCTTTGAGGCCGGCGAGATGCGGACGCGCGCGGTTGCGGTCTTGCGGCGGCCGATGGCGAGAGTGTAATTGGTGTCAGACATATAATTTAATCGACGAGGATAAGACGCTTCATGCGCTCCTTGCGGAGACCGTTGCGCGGGATCATGCCCATGACAGCACGGCGAAGAACTTCTTCTTTACCCTTCTTTGCAACCATCTCTGGAAGCTTGGTCTCATAGAGCGCGCCCGGATAGCCGGAGTAGCGGAGGTAGCTCTTGTCGCGAAGGCGCTTCTCCGTGAGGACCATCTTCGAGACGTTTGAAACGGTTACCTCGACGTTGAGCACGGCATTCTTTTCGTAATGCGCGGACTTCTTACCGAGGAGCGCCATAGCAGCATCGCTTGCGACACGGCCGAGGTTTTTTCCGGATGCATCGATTGCATACGAAATACGCGGCATGACAGCGACGCGATTCTTAACGACTGAAGTTTTGGTCTTGTAGGCAGGCATAGGTTTAGTTGACGAAGGCGATGTACGCGAGTTTGCGGCCGTCGAGCGCAATCTTCGAGCGCTTAACGATGCGGGTGTAGCCGCCAGCACGCTCTGCAAAGCGAGGCGCGATGGTATTGAAGAGCTTCACCGTTGCAGCGTCGTCTCCGCCGAGGCGGGCGCTGACGAGGCGGCGGTTAGCCACCGTGTCGGTGCGAGCGCGGGTCACGAGCTTCTCGATGATTGGGCGGAGCTCTTTAGCCTTCGCTTCGGTGGTCGAGATGCGCTCGTGGATCACGAGTGAACGGGCAAGCGAACGGAGCAGCGCTGTGCGCTGGTCCTTGGTTCGCCCGAAATTCCGTCCTTTTACGTGATGTCGCATACCGTTGTTTTACAGGTGTTCCTTGATTTGAGCAACTTACTCGCCCTTGAGCTCGAGTCCGAGCTTATCGAGAGCTTCGCTGATTTCCTCGATAGCCTTGTCGCCGACGCCGTCGAGTTCCTTGAGCGCCGAGGCGGTCTTGCGGATAAGGCCAGCGACCGTCTTCACACCACCGTCCGTAAGGGCGGAAGTCGTGCGGGTCGAGAGCTCGAGTTCTTCAAGCTTCATCTTCGCCGGGTCCTTCCCTGCAGAAGACTTCGGCATTTCATCAGCGCCGATCATGGTCGGGATCTCACTCTCCTCAACTTCCTCTTGGAAGCCAACGATCGATTTGAGCTGATGGATCATTATTTCGATAGACTTCTCGAGCGCTTCGCGCGGCGAGATGGTGCCGTTCGTCTCGATAAGGATCTTCAAGCGGTTGAAGTCCGTGCGATCACCGACGCGCATGTTTTCTACTTCGTAGTTCACGCGGCGAATCGGGGTGAAGGTCGCATCAAGCGCGATAACGCCGATGTCGACTTTCTCCTTAGTAAGCATTTCGCGCGGAACGTAGCCGAGGCCGCGTTCGATGGTTGCTTCGAGTTCGAGTGCAACCTTTCCAGAAACATCAGCGATGTGCTGCTCCGGATTTGCGATAGTTACCTGCGACGGAAGGGTGAAATCGCCAGCAGTCACCTGCTTTGCGCCCTTTACCGAGAGCTTAATGGTCTGTGGCTCATCGCCATGAAGCACGAAATGGACGCGCTTGAGGTTGAGCAAAATTTCCATGACGGACTCGCGCACGCCCTCGATGGTCGAGAATTCATGCTGAACGTCTTCGATCTTCACGGTCGTGACGGCCGCGCCCGGAAGCGAGGAAAGGATAATGCGGCGAAGCGAGTTGCCGAGGGTGTGGCCGTAGCCCGGATAGAGCGAATCTATCTCGTAAATGCCTTGTACGCCGTCTTCCGATTGGACGCGAGGCTTAGAGGGGAGCGTGATGTGGTATTCCATAACTCAATCGTAATTACCTTTGAATAAAAATTAACGGCTGTAGAACGAGAGCACCGACACGAGGTCGCCAGCCGGATCCGCGGATTCCGCGGTCGGCATGACGGCCACGCCGCCTTCCATCGACTTCGGATTCCACGTAAGCCACGACGGAAGCGGGCGCTCCATGAACTTCTCGCCGAAGTTCGTGAAGAGCGCGGAGCCCTTGCTTCCCTCGCGGACTGCGATGCGGTCCCCGATGCGGATGGCGCGCGACGGAATCGTCGTCTTGATGCCGTTCACCGTGATGTGTCCGTGAGAGACCATCTGGCGAGCAGCACGACGACTTGCCGCGAGGCCGAGGCGGTAGGTGATGTTGTCGAGACGCATCTCGAGCGAACGGTGGAGGATTTCTACAGGACTTGCGCCGTGCGTATGCATAGCCGACTCGACGTAGTTGCCGAACTGCTTTTCAGAAATGCCGTAGGTCATGCGCACCTTCTGCTTTTCGAGAAGCTGCTTGCCGAATTCCGTCTGGCCGCGGCCGCGTGGGCGCGCCTTGAACTTGCGCTCCTGCGAGAGGGCGAATTTCTGGGACTGCGTCTTGTCGAAGACTGATGCTCCGAGGCGCTTAGCGATTTTGTATTTTGGTCCGATTTTCATATGAGTTTAGACGCGACGAGGCTTAGGTGGGCGCGGGCCGTTGTGCGGAACCGGCGTTGCGTCCTTAATAGCGCGGATAGCGATACCCTTTCCTGCGAATGCGCGGAGAGCTGATTCGCGACCAGCACCGATGCCGCGGATGATGACGGAAGCCTCCTTAAGGCCGATGACTGCTGCCTTTTCGCCGAGAAGTTCACCGACCTTAGCGGCTGCGTACGGGGTCGACTTGCGGGCGCCAGAGAAGCCGAGCGCACCTGCGGAAGAAGACATGACGGCATTGCCCTTCTCGTCCGTAAGGACGCACTTGGTGTTGTTGAAGGTTGCTTCAACGTGAAGAATACCGCGCTCGATGCGCTTCTTTGCGATTTTCGAAAGGGCGCGCTCCTTGCGTCCCTGATCGAGGCCTTTGCCGCTCTTCTTGATGATTCGTTTCTTTCCCATAGGTAAATTACAAAAGGCTTAAATTTTATGTCTTCTCAAGCGTACGGCGACCCGAACCCATGGTCTTGCGCGTATTGCCGCGGACGGTGCGCGAGTTGGTCTTCGTGCGCTGATTCTTCACGGGAAGGCGGCGAGCATGGCGCGTTCCGCGCTTCGTGCCGATATCCTTCAAACGCTTCACGTTCTGGCCGATTTCGCGGCGGAGCTCACCTTCGATGGTGAAGCCTTCGGCGAGTTCGCGGACTTCCTTTTCCTGTGCAGACGAAAGATCCTTACCCTTCGTGGTCGGGTCGATCTTCGCCGTTGCGAGGATTGAGAGCGCGCGCGTCTTGCCGATGCCGTAAATCAAAGGCAACGAGTACGCGAGCTGCTTATCGTCTGGAATGGTAACGCCGGCAATACGCATGTGTACGAAAATTAATTAGCCCTGACGAGCCTTGCGGCGCGGCTTGAGCTTATTGATACGAAAAAGACGCCCTTTGCGGCGGACGAGGATATCACCTGGCTGTTGTGCCTTGATTGAAGCGCGTACTTTCATCGTAGGGTTTAGGATAAACGCCTCACAATGCGAGCGCGTCCTCCGTAGGGGTCTAGTACCAGTTCAACCTGGTCCCCTACAAGGACTCGAATCCGGTGCAGCCGCATTTTTCCAGCGAGGTAGGCGAGCACGAGCTCTCCCTGCGGCATACGAACCCGGAACAAGGAATTTGGTAGCACTTCTTCGACAATGCCGGTTGGTGCGTCTTCCTTGTTTCCCTCCATGTGTGAAGCTTGATTAGATTAGCAGAGACAGATAATGGCGTCAACCCTACTTCTTTTCCTCTTTTGCGGGGGTCACCACGTCGATGGTGATTTTAGCTGGATCTGCGGGGAAGGTCGTTGCAAAGAAGGGGCGAAGGACGAGAATGGCCTTGTCTATTTCTGGGAAGCCCATGAGGATAGCTTCTGCCGATTCGCGCTTCTTACCCGCCACAGCACCGCCTATCTTGGCCGTATCTATGGTCCAGACGAGGGTGGTCGAACCTGAGAGATTGAAGGTATACGGCTTGCCGCTTGCGGGGGTTGAGGACGCGGAAGGAGCGAACGTAAGACCTTCAGGGTTAGAAAGGGTGACTGGCTCGCCGGCGTACATCGGAACTACCTTGAACGCGATTGCTTTCGCAAGCGCTTCGTTCGGGAAGATGACTGCGGTCATAATTCCCTTTTCTGCGATAACCACCTGATTGTTTTCTCCGGCCGTGTCTGGTACTGGTGTGAAGCTGGTCGTCACGCTGCTTGGGATGAGGATGTAGCCTTCTTTCATTTGAGCTCCTAGCGACTTCTGAAGCTCTTCTTTGAGCGCGGACTCAAGCGGACCTTTTTGTGCCTGACGGGTTGCTTCGCCGACTGATGGGCGGCTGCCCGAGAATCCGCCCGTCATTGCGCCTGTCGATTTTGCATACACCTGTGTGAAGGACTTCCCGCCCTTAAGTCCTGGAAGCGTGAAGCTTGCTGCAGGAATGTTGTACTTTTCGCCACCCTGATCGGCGAAGACGGTTGCCGAGACGGTGCCTGGATTTTCGGTCGAACCAGCTGGGACGGTGACTGGGGCATGGATGCGGAAGATAAGACCCTCCGGAGATTCAAAGCGGGTGTTGGTGATGAGCGCTTGTGCTGCTGCTTGCGTGTTGTAGATGGTGATAGTTCCCTGTGCGGAATCATTTGCGGTCACGGTGCTTTCCGCCTTCACCGACTTCGTGCCGGTTTTTTCTACGGTCACGATTTCAAAAGGAAGGTCGCCGCCGCCTTGGGTTGCGGTGAAGTCGCTTGAAATAGATGCAACAAAGGTCTTCGGGGTCACCTCGACTTTTGCTCCTGAAAAGACGAAGAGTGCGGCAACTGAGCCGGCAACAATAAGGAGTGCAATGATGGCGGTTCCGTACGGGAATCCGCGGCGAGGGCGTTTTGGAGCAATGGGACGCTGAGGCGGAAGGGATTCTTCACGCATCGACATAGGCTCCATCTGGCGTCTGCGTGAGGGCGGGATGATGTCAGTGACGGTTCGTGCCATAGGTAAGGAAAGTATACCCCACGGGATACACAATTTATAACGAGCGCCTGTTTATTGGGGATGGGGCCTATTTCCCTCCTTTTGACTCGCGGGTTTTTGCGTAGGAAAGCGCGAGGATCATGAGCGAGACATCACCCTCCGATTCCGCGATGGTTTTCACGAGCGGCGTGAAGTGCGACGGGACGACCGGCAGAATCTTGAGCGGTTCGTCCGAAAGCCAGAGCGGATGGAACGCGTCGCTTTCGAGTGTTTTCTTTAAATATTCGCGAGTGTCCTTGTTTGAAAGGAGGAAGACGGTGCGCGGGAGCGAGCGGCTCTCACCCATCTTGGTGAGTGTGTCGCGAAGCGAGGTGATCCATGCGTCCTGCGCCTTTTTCACTTCCTCGGTTGGCTTTACGGTGCGCGCGGGATCGACGAGGTCACCACCCACCGCGTGAATGCCGGTATTTCCTACAACTGATCGCGCGATGCTGCCGATTCCGGTGGGAGCTGTGGCTGCGTCGACGAGAACGCCTTCATGCACGCAGGCGACGTCCGTCGCTTCGGACGATACATCGATGAGCATAAACTCCTTTTCGTGCGGGTAGAGATCGCGGAAGACTTCATACGCGACCGGAATGAAGGCGGATACGCTGCCGGCATGCGAATGAAAAGCGTGTCGGATGATTTCCTCAATTCCCTTACGCATCTTTCCTGAAATAGCGGAGGAAAGGATGCTCATATCGACGCGAGTAACCTTTTTCCCGAATGGGTTCTCTACTTTATAGCCGTTGAGGAAGGTGCCGATGACGAATTCTCCGGTCGATATCCAGTCGGCATCCCGCTTTTCGGCGCTCATGGCAGCCTGCATCTGGGATTTTGTGAAAACGAACGGCTTTTTCTCTTCGATTGTTTGGGTGCGCGCGCTGGTTTTCTGCCATGGCGAAGAAAGAGTTACGAAAATTGAGGTGACCCGCGCGTCGCCCGCTATCTGCCGGAGAACAGTTGGTCCTTCGGTCGTAAGTGCGTTCGCAGCGAGTGCGCAGGCGCGCAGTGTGGATGCTTCGAGGGATTCTCCCTCGTGGTTTTCAATTCCTATGCGGCGGGAGAAAACCATGCGCGGTGGCATACCATCTTCAAAAACAGCATAGGCGCCGCCGACGGAGCCTGAACCGATATCAAACAATGCTGCCGACTCCCGTTTGGGGTGACCAAAGAACGTATGCCAACTCATGTAGCTAGTAGTATATAGGAAAAGATAAAGGGCCGCGCGAAGCGCGGCCCTTTTTATTACGTTACGAATGCATCGCAACCACCCTCCACCGACGCTCGACGAGCGCGGGGACGAGAAGCGAGATGGCCCCTGCCACGCCCCACCACGGGATAAGCAGAAGGAGTCCGTGTGCGATCATGCCGCCCGGACCGGGAGCGAATTGCTTCGCGAACGACGCAGGGAGCAATTGCTCGAAGAGGTAATACATACCCATCGCAGCGACGACGCTTGTCAGAAACGTAATCGTTCGGACATGCGCCCCGTGCGAACGGGCCATCTGCACCATGTAGGTGAGAAGCCCGAAGGCAGTGATGATCCACGCGAAAATCGTGAATTCAATCGCAACATGCGAGCGGTACGTATTCGAGAGGGAGAGAATGAAATCCCCCATCACGAGCCCTGAGATCAGGAACGTCGCGATGAAGAACCATCCGTACCCGCTTGGCTTATTCGCCATGGAAAGATCTCCGATTTGACGCGTCGAAGCGACGCGCTTGGGCGCAATAGTATACAGTTTGACTATTTAGTCAAGGATTCCCTTGATGCGGCGGATGCCGGAAGCGACGGCTTCTTCTTTTTGAATACGGAATCTCTTTCCGCCTTCGTGAATTTCTTTGGTGTTGGAGACGTGCGGACCGCCACAGAACTCGAGTGAGAATGCCTGCGGAATCTTTGGGTCCGCTTCAGTCGCGTCGATAGGTCCAACTGAATACACAGAAACCGTATCGGGATATTTCACGCCGAATTCCATCTGCGCGCCAAGTTTTTCTGCTTCAGTGCGCGGCATGACGGTGCGTGTGACCGGAAGATCCTGATAAATAATATCGTTCACGATTTTCTCCACATCCGCTTTCTGTTCGTCCGTCATTTTAGCGGGACTCGAGAAGTCGATGCGCAAACGCTCGCTGGTGATGTTTGAGCCGCGCTGCTTCACTTCGTCTCCAAGTACCATCTGAAGTGCTTTGAGGAGAATGTGATGCGTGGTGTGGTAGCGGACGGTCTGTTCTGCATGATCGGCGAGTCCGCCTGCAAAGCGCTGCGCTCCGCCAGCGCGTGAAGTCTCTTGATGAACTTTCATTCGCTTTTCAAATTCTATTTCATTTACACCAAGGCCGCGCTCAGCAGCGACTTCTTTGACTAGTTCAAAAGGAAAACCGTCAGTGGTAACAAGCTTGAAAACAGCATCTGAATCCAAATCCTTCGCCATCAAAGCTCCGTTAATTGTCGCAGTAAAGAATTTTTCAAACTCGCGCATTCCATTGGCAAGTGTTTTTCTAAATTGCTCTTCTTCCTTCGCTAATTCCGCGTGAATTTTTGCCGCAGAAGATTGAACGTGCGGATAATGCTCAACATACGCGGCTGCATATCCGTCGGCAACTTCGGCGAGTATCGCGTCTTTTATACCAAGACGGTCTGCTTGAACAATGGCTCGGCGAATAAGGCGGCGTAGAACATACCCTGCTTCAGTGTTCGACGGCAAAACGCCCTCAGCAAGCATGAAAGAGGCTGCGCGCATGTGGTCAAGAATGATACGCATCGCCTTGGTAGTGGAGTCGTCTTCGCCGTACGTTTTCCCAGAGCGGGCCTCAAGAACGCCGCGAGCAGCATCGAATACATCTATAAGGAATGCATCCGGTGTCCCGAGGGTTGCAAACGTAAGGCGTTCAAGACCTCCACCAAAGTCCACGTTCTGCTTTGGAAGATTCGAGAACGAACCGTCCTCATTCTTCACGAACTGCATGAACACCGAGTTCCCTATCTCGACAAAGCGTCCGCAATCACAGTTCGGGTGGCAGTTTGCTCCCCATTTCGGGTCATGTGGAAGGCCGAAGTCGTAGAAAACTTCTGAGTCAGGACCGCCCGGCTCGCCTGCTGGCATTTTGCTCGGTACACCCGCACGGCTCCACCAGTTTTTCTTTGCGTCGTAGGCAAAAATGCGATCATTCGCGCCCATTCCTTTTTCGTAGCCCTGCACTTCGCTACCGATGTTTGAAAATTCTGCGTCCACACCCTTCGATTTAAAAAGTTCCTTCCAGATTTCAACTGCTTCCATGTCTTCCGACATGCCGCTCTCTGGGTCTCCCGCAAAAACCGTAACGTAGAGCTTGTTTGGATCGAGTCCGAGCCCCTCCTCTTTGCTGGTGAGGAATTCGAAGAACCACGGAAGCTGTTCTTTCTTAAAGTAGTCGCCGAGCGACCAGTTGCCGAGCATTTCGAAGAAAGTGGTGTGGCGATTGTCACCAACTTCTTCGATGTCTCCCGCGCGGAAGCTCATCTGCGAATTCGCGATACGCTTTCCTTCCGGATGATCCTTGCCGAGGAGATACGGAACCAAGGGTTGCATGCCGGACGAAGTAAAAAGAGTCGTCGGGTCGTTACCCGGCACGATAGGAGCCGACGGAATAATCACGTGTCCGCGTGATTGCATGAATGCGAGATAGCGCTTACGTACTTCTGAAACGGTCATGAGAATGAAGATATCATACAAAGCGCCCGGACGAAGGTCCGGGCGCAAGGGGCTTTGAGGGCGGGCTTAGCTTTTCAGAGCGGTCAGGAAGCTGCCGAAGGCGAGTACACCAACGGAAACTTCAGCTGCAGCGAGCAGCGGAAGAGGGTTTCCGGAAAGGACATTAAATGTCGCAAGTCCGAAACAGCTCGCCGACGCGAACAGGGTTACAAACGGAATGAACGTCGCCATCTTTCAATACTCCCAGTTTGCCAAACTATATTATATACTAAATTAGTAATTATGTCAAACAAACCAAAAGCCGCCGCGCGTAAGCGCGGCGGCTGATTTTGAGCCAAGAACAAGGCTTATTTCTTCCGGATCGCTCCGAAAGCATTCTGGGCAATGATGACGCCGACGCCGAGCACGGTGATGCCGTCGACAAACGCCTGATTGATGCCTTGCGTGTTCACGACGACATGATGCTGCGAGTAAACGCAGACAGTGAAGCCGCCGAGCGCGAGCACAAGTCCGAAGACCCCCAGAATGGTTTGACCGAGCTCCGCCCAGTCAAACTCTTTTTTCAATTCTTGTTCGAATTGATCTCCCACTGCCGACATAGTAAGTCTCCTCTTCCGTCGGTTGATGGCCGAGATATATTATATTTAATATAATACAATTTGTCAATTAATACAAAAGTCCCGAAGCGCGCAGCGCTTCGGGACGGTTTTCTTTATTTAATGGAGGATCGATTTGACGATCGTGCGCCACGAGACAGGCGCTGTGAGGCCGAGGCCGATGGCCAGAAGCCCGAGGGCGAGAATGGTTCCAACGGCGGAATCAAGCGTATCCATACTTTTGTCTCCTCTTCTTTTCTCACCATAGGGTGTAGTTCATGAAGAGTCAACGCGTCTGAGGTATACTGCTGCGCATGCAGAAGACCGTTTCTCTCCCTATTTCAGTGCGCGACATGGATATACGTGTGCGGCCGCAGGACGATTTCTATCGCTACGCGAACGGTGGCTGGCTCGCGCGAACCAAAATCCCCAAGACCGAGCCGCGCTGGGGCTCGTTTGTGATGCTTCGCTACGACACGGAAAAGAAACTAAAGATGATTCTCGCGGATCTGCTTAGCCTCAAACGCGCGGCTCATGGCAGTCCGGAACAGATGATTCGAGATTTCTACCGTTCGGGCATGGATCTCAAGACACGCACAAAGCTCGGTGCGAAACCGCTCGCGCCATGGCGCGAGCGCATCGAAAAGCTGGAAACACTGACCGAGCTTCAGGATTTGGTCGCTGACCTCCATCGAATCGGCGTCGGGCCGCTCTTTAATGCGGGCATCGATCAGGATGCAAAAAATACAACCAAATACATTCTTCACGTCTTCCAAGATGGACTCGGTATGCCAGACCGCGACTACTACCTCAAGGACGACGCTGAATCAAAGCGCGTACGCAATGCATATGTGCCGCATGTTGCGGCAATGCTCGCACTTCTTGGCTACAAGCCCGCTGAGGCAAAACGTCGCTCGGCAGTTGTTATGCAAATCGAAACAGCGCTCGCAAAGAAACAAATGAATAAGGTGGATCGCCGTGAGGTCGAAAAGACCTATAACAAACGCTCGCTTGCGGCCCTACAAAAATCCTCACCGGCTATTGATTGGAAACGTTACTTTGCGCGCATCGGCGCGGGTACAGCAAACAACTTTATCGTAATGCAGCCGGACTACCTTGCTGCGCTCTCAAAACTCCTTATGAGCACCCCGCTTGCGGATTGGAAGATCTATCTTGAGTGGTGCGTACTCGACGATTTCGCGGGAGTACTCTCGCCAAACGTAGCCAAGCAGAATTTCGCTTTCTACGGCACCGTGCTTACGGGTACGAAGCATATGAAGCCGCTCTGGCGCCGCACCCTTGCGGTGGTAAATGGAAATCTCGGTGAACTCATCGGGCAGATTTATGTAAAGAAATACTTCACCGCGCACGCGAAGAAGTGCATGAATGAGCTCGTTGATGATCTTTTCTTCGCATACCGCGAACGCATCAAGGAACTTCCATGGATGAGTCCGTCGACCAAGAAGAAGGCGCTTCAGAAGCTTGCAGCGATGAATAAGAAAATTGGCTACCCCGACAAATGGAAGAGCTATCGCGGTCTTGAAATACGAGCCGATGACTTCGTCGGTAATGCGGTACGCACCGCAGAGTACGAGCACAAGCGACAGATGAAAAAGCTCCACGGCCCGATTGATAGGGATGAGTGGTTCATGTATCCGCAAACCGTGAACGCCTACAACGCTCCGAACATGAACGAAATCGCCTTCCCGGCAGCGATTCTGCAGCCGCCGTTCTTCGATCCCGACGGAGACGATGCCTTCAACTACGGCTCGATGGGTGCCGTCATTGCGCACGAAATCTCTCACGGCTTCGATGATGAAGGCGCGAAGTACGACAAGAACGGAAATCTGAATAACTGGTGGACCGCGCTCGACAAGAAACGCTTTGAAGCGAAAGGCAAAGCCCTTGTTCGCCAATTCAACGAATACGTAGTCGCTGACGGTGTCAAAGTAAACGGTAAGCTGACGCTCGGTGAGAACATAGCAGACTCCGTGGGTCTTCTCATGGGATACGAAGCGCTTCAGCACGCGCTTAAACGAACGGGACGAAGAACAATCAAGGGATTCACTCCCGAGCAACGCTTCTTCCTTGGCTTTGCTCAATTCGAACGCGAGAACATTCGTCCGGAATACGAGAAGACTATTACGCTTACGGATCCTCATTCGCCCGGACAATTCCGCATCAACGGACCAGTCTCAAACTTCGGACCTTTTTATGAGGCGTACGGAGTGAAAAAAGGCGACAAGCTTTGGCGCGAACCAAAAGATCGCGAGACGGTTTGGTAACAAATTAAGATAGCCAGTCTATAGGCGTTTGCTTGTTTTGTTCGAGGTATGTGTTGGCCGTACTGAACGGTTTTGAGCCGAAGAATCCGTTGTATGCAGAAAAGGGTGATGGGTGTGGGGATTCAATAACGAGATGCTTGCTGCGATCGATATGTGCACCTTTGTTTCGTGCGTAGTTCCCCCAAAGTATAAAGACGAGTCCTTCGCGTTCGTCGGAAAGTGCACGAATCACGGCGTCCGTGAACTGCTCCCAACCTTTGTTTTGATGCGAGCCGGGAGTTGCCGCACGCACCGTGAGCGTTGCATTCAAAAGAAGTACTCCCTGTTTTGCCCAACGGGAGAGGTCGCCGCTTTGATTTGGTGTTGAGCCGATGTCGTTCTCTATTTCTTTGTAAATATTCTGAAGCGACGGCGGCAGTCGCACGCCGTCATTCACCGCAAAGGAGAGGCCGTTCGCTTGACCCGTTCCGTGGTACGGATCCTGACCAAGGATAATCACTTTCACGCTGTCGAACGGACAAAGTTCAAACGCGCAAAAAATGAATTTCGGCGGCGGATATACCGTCGCACTCGCATATTCGTCTTTCACGAACTCCGTGAGCTCCTTGAAATACGGTTTTTCGAACTCGCCTTTAAGCTTCTCTTTCCACGAAGCTTCTATTTTCACTTCCATGGCTATGAGTATATCGACAATAGCAAAACCGCGCGATTCTTCGCGCGGCTTTACGCATGCACGCACGTGCTCAAAAGAGCGCGGAGCGAGAGTGCGAGAGCGAGGAGGGCGATGCGGTACAGCATCAGTACCCGTTCACCACTGATCAAAGCTTCCTCCACAGGTGATGATAATGGCCATAGCTTTCATGAGGCGAGAGCCACATATTCCACCAGATGGAAGAAAGTTGGTACATAAGGCGAACGTATTCACCAACGGGATCCTTAGGCATGAAGGACCTCCTTTCTGAGCGTAAGTATGAATCCTGTACGAAAGGGCGCAATCGCGCGAGGTGCGTAACTTATGCCGCGAGCTCGGCTCGCTCTTTCGCGAGGATGGCTTCGCGGCTCACGCCCATGAGGCCGTTATAGCCGCTGCGCTTCCCATCCGAGCGGACAACGCGATGGCATGGAACTGTTGTGTCGTCGTTGTGGCTCATGATAGTTCCGACGGCGCGTGCTGCGCCGGTGCGTCCCGCGGCTTTCGCAACAGCGCCATACGTCATCGTCTTTCCCTTGGGAATTTTCCGTACAACCGCACGCACTTTTTCTGCGAAGCTGTTCACGGTTATTTCTTTTTTCTTTCAGCAACAAGCTGTTTGAACGCGTTTCCAGCTCCGTCGCGGTAGGTGCAATATTCGCAATCCTTGCCGCCGAAGGCGGTTCCGCGACCGTAGTCAGGAATCTCATCGCTTGAGAGCGTCTCGCGCATCTTCATGAGCGTCGGAGCGACCCATGAGTCCGAACCTGCGTACGGGATGAGGACGATGCTGAACTCGAGCTTCGCGTCGAACGCTTCTTTGTCCGATTCACCGTTCGCGTACACGAAATAGCCGGTCGGCGACACTTTGAATCCGTTCTGGCGAAAGAGCCATTGATACACCGCCATTTGCTTCTTGTAGGAATCGTAGAGGTCGTCTTCAGTCGTCGGTCCCACTTTTTTACTGGTCGCTTTGTAGTCAACCACAATAACTTCACCGTCCGCGGACATCCACGCATCGTCGATACCGCCGCGTAGTATGAAATTCGATTCCGTGTGATGGAATTTTATGCCGCGCTTGAGCGCGTCTCGCCACTCGTCCATGCGATCATCTTTCATCGGTACCGCATTGAGCCCATACGCTTTCATCAAGGGATGCGTAGTGCCGTTCGCACGGTGCACATCGAATTCGCGTTTGAAAAGCTCGTCCACCGCCATATTGAGCGTAAATCCCGGCATCGAGGGACGCTTTACGCCAAGACGCAGGTCGAGATACGAGCAGCGCGGGCACTCGGTGAACATGTCCACCTTGGAGCGGCTAATGGTGAAGGGTTCTTTCGACGACGGGTCGAATGTTTTTGATTTCCAGCCAGCCATGATTATTTGGTGCTGAACGGTGCGACCACACGGTCCCCCGTATCGTAATCGACATACACACTGTTCTTATCGAACGCGAAGTCCCCGCCGTTGTCGTTTCGATACAGAACAACTGCATAGGAGTGCGCCGGCTCGGTAGCGCGCAAAAGAGGGATAGCGACGCCAGTGTCCGGAGCGGTCACGCGTGCTGCGCCGAGAACATTACCCAGCTTCCCGCCGTTTCGCTCCTGAACTGCAGCCCATACACCCGGCGATGGAACATCGAGCTTCTGCACAATGACTTCCGTTCCGGCGTTTTGATCTTCAACGGAAATAAGATTGCTTGCTGGAGGAAGTTCGCCGTCGGGCGTCATCGTTGTCGATGCGGTCGAATCGGTATCTGGAAGCGAAAATTCAGGGATGTAATTTCCGAGAAGCCAGATGCCTGCAGCACCAATGCCGACAATAAATCCGAGGACTCCCCAGAAAAAAGGATTACGCTTCTTGGACTCGACTTTCATAAGCTGTGTGTTGGATGAGGTTTTCATGATTGTTCATAACCTCACTCCCAGATATCACTGTGCGCAGAGGTTCTCGCTTTCTGTAACTATAACGCCTACCCGTTCAGGCGTCACGGAAAGCTTCCTGAGCTCGTCACGACGGTCTTTGAGCTGGTTGCAGGTCACGATACCCGCGTCGATAAGCATGCGTTTTTCAGCCTTTCGGAGGCTGGTGAGGGCCGTAATGGGGTATATACCGGCTGCAACGATGCGGTCATAGAGATTCCCTTCCAGCGGATAGCTCCAGCCGAGGAGCTCAATGCCAGCACAGCGGGCGTATTCGACTGCTTGCGAGGTGAATTTGGTGTTGGTAATGAGCATGCCGTGGTCGACAGGACATTTGTTATTTACCTTCGGGTCGCACTGCCATATGTCATCGAAACGAGCTTTCACGTAGAGCGCCACTTTCACGTCCGTTTTGTAGTTCGGATCGTTGTGATACTTCAACTCGGCTCCTAAATATTCGCCGTTCCGAGTCGCATAGATATCGACCTCGTGCGAAATGCATTTCCCTCCAATCATCTTGCGCCACTCAACGTTCCAGCCCTCTGCCTTGAAAAGTTCCGCGACGAAATCTTCAAAGGGGTGTCCCGATGGTCCGAATTCAAAAAGCGCTCGACGAAGGCTGTAGCGAGCGGCGACGGGACGCGCTTCATGTCGGAGCATCGCGAACGCACGGGTGTAAATCTCTTTGGTCGAAGCACCTTTAACCATCGAAGCTTCGATGGTGGTGCGGATGCGCTTCGCCGTTGCGTCGCCTGCGCCTGCGCGTCGAAGCGAGCTTTCAAGTTTTGCAGGATCGAACGCCTCTACGGTGCCGTCCGCTTTAACGATGACCGGAGTGCTGCGTGCATTCATTTACGAAATAATACCACCTCCACTACAGACATCTCCTTGATACAGCACGAGCGATTGACCGCTTGCAGGCACTTCGTCCATAGGCGCGCTCGGTTGAAAGACGGCGCGAGCTGCGTCATACGTTCCCATGATCATCGGGCCGTGATAGCGGTACTGCGCGATAAGCGTCTCATCCGATTTTGGTTCTTTGAACCAGTTCACGTTCTCTAGGCCGATAGCCTCCGAGCTTTTTTCTCCGTGCTCATGCGAAACGATAAGTTCGTTCTTCTCGATATCCTTCCGAACGACGTACCACGGCCCGTTCGGCGCGCTTATGCGCTGGCCGATAGTTGAAAGCAAGACGCTGTCATGTTCCCCGACCTCCACACCCTCCGTTGAAACTATTTTGCCGGTGCGCGTACCGAATTCATTGCGAAGGAAGTCATCTACTGAAATAGAACCGAGGAAGCAAATACCTTGGCTGTCAGCCTTCTCTTTCACGGGAAGACTGAATTCCTGCGCTAGTTTGCGTACGTGCGGCTTCTCAAATCCGCCGAGCGGAAAAAGCGTTTTTTGAAGCGCTTCTGGTCGGATGGCCCACAAGAAATAGCTTTGATCCTTCTTTGGGTCAACGCCGCGCTTGAGCGATGCGTCCTCTTCGTGCGTTACGCGCGCGTAGTGGCCCGTTGCTATATAGTCCGCACCATTCTTCATCGCAAAATCAAAGAACGCACCGAACTTAACTTCCTTGTTGCACATGATGTCGGGGTTTGGTGTCCGACCGTTTCGATATTCGCGCAGAAGATAGTCTATAACGCCTTGCTTGTATTCCTTCGAAGCATCGAGCGTAACGAACGGTATATGGAGATGGGCTGCAACACGCATCGCGTCGCGACGGTCGGCAGCCCACGTGCACGGGAGTCCTTCCGGATACCAACCTTTGATGAAAACGCCGGTCACTGAGGCACCCGCACGCTGCAAAAGCGCTGCAGTAACAGCGGAGTCTACGCCGCCCGAAAGGCCGACGAATATCTTGGTTCCCTGAAGGGAGGTATTGACATGCATAGCAGTTGTAAGGAATATACTGTATTTGGAGGCGCACTTGAAGCCTTTGTTGCCCATGGAGGCATACATGTACGCACAGTGTGCTCTTTGCAAGAGCCAAAAACACATAGATTTTGGTGTCCAGCTACGGATCGTACGATTGAAACTGACGGACCCCAGTCTCTCTGGCAAGTATCAAAAGCTTGCTCGACTGGTCCCGTTGTCGAAGTTGTTCGATAAAAAGAACCACGACGGAAATCACTGGTTCCTTACCCCTGCCGGTACTGATGGCTGGTCTTTCTTCTCCGAAGCGGAACACCCGCTTTCGAATGAAGACCTCCGAGCGCTTTGGCTCGAGGAGGCGATAGAGATTCAGAAAAAATCAGTGCACGGGGAGTGGAGCGATGTGTTTACGTTGCCGTAGACCGAACAAACTAAAATCTAATTCCTTGAAGAGCCGCATCTCGCTACGGCGCGTGCGGCTCTTTTTATTCGCCGTGCATATTTTGAAGACTAACGCTCGGATGCTGCATCCTCGCTGCCGTCTTCTGCCGGCTCACCCCCATCAGAATGGGGACCCCAAAAATCCAAATACTTTTAATGCGAATCAATCAAGATACAGTGCGCGGTTGCGTTTATGTTCTGCGAACGTTTTTGCGTAATACATGCGTCCGTCGCGTCCCGTTAGGTAGTAGAGTGCGGTCGTTGTCGCTGGCGTGACCGCAGCAAGGAGCGAGTCGATGCCCGGATTTGCGATAGCACCCGGTGGCAAACCTTTATTTGTATACGTGTTGTAGGGCGAATCTATTTTCAAATCCGCAAACGATGGACTGTAGGTTTGGCGATTGTTGATGTATCCAAATACCGCATCGACTTGAAGCGGAATTCCCTTTTTGATGCGATTCCATAGAACACCCGAGATCATCTGCTTCTCTTTTAGTCCTCGGCCTTCGCGTTCAATAAGCGATGCCATGGTGATGATGTCCGGAAGCGGTTTATTGAAGGCTTTTACCTTATCTTCGATTGTTGCGAGCTGTGTCTCAAAATTTGCATAAAGCATGACGACAATCTCATGCGATGTCGTTCCTGGATAGAGCTCGTAGGTGTCAGGAAAAAGATGACCTTCAAGCGGAACCGCTTCCGCGAGGAATGCTGCTTCGTCGAAGCCCGGGAGTTGTTTTTTGAGCGTATCCGCCATATCGCGCGCCGTCATTCCTTCGACGAGTCGCACACGTACCGGTATGATTCCCGTCTCGTGGTTGATGAGACGCCAAACCACCGTGAAGAGCCCCGACGGTTCGGCGAAGAGATAGCGACCTGCTTGAATTTGCGTATCGCCGCCGAGCACGCGCGCAACAGCGAGGAAGAGTCGCGGCGAAGTGATCACGTGCTCGTTCGCGAGCTCGGTCGCTATCATGTAGAGCGTTTCGTCTTTTGGAACCGTGATGATGTTGCCGGTAGGAAATTGTGCAGGAGGGACGAGAAGGGTGTACCAGAGCGCTGCGGCAACCACCGCGAGTGCGAGAAAGAATGAAATATAAAAGGTGCGCAGGCGCGCAACGTGGAACTCGATAATCGCCGAAATGAGGGCGAGACGCGGGTCGATATCCATGCTTTACGTCGGAAGATTGCCCGGCGCCCCTGAGGTTGCGCTCTGGATGCGCGTGAAGCCTCCTGACGCTACGGTACTCGATGGGATATGGAAGATTGTGGCGAGCTCTTCAGCGCTCATGATCATGTACGTGCCCACGCACGGCGGGTAAAAATACGCACGGCGGCGGTAGGAGAGGAGCGCATGATGCTCCATGTGTGCTTCGCGCTTCCGACCCGGATCCTCCCAAGGGTATCCGAAGAAATCATTGCTCCCGCCAACGTCACCAATTTTGTTCGCACCGCCAAACGGTTTCCAAATGCTACCGACAGCCCCCGGCGTCGTTCCCTTGAAGTGCTCCTTGTCAGCGAAGTAAATCGCGCGCATACCAACGTCGTAGCATGGCTTGTAAATCTTTCGGCTAATGTCGGAGATCATGTCGAGCTGGCCCTTGGTCGGGTTCGTGAGTGTCTTCTTTATCTTCTTGCCCATCGAGTCCACTTCCTCGTACTGCATCATCGCGTTTCGGCGAATTTTTTCGATAGTCTCTTCACCCTCGTCAATGATGGTGTATGGCTTCCCTTTCTTGTTCATTCTTCCTGCAAACTTAGGACTCTTCGCGTTATCGCCTTGAATCATGATCTGTATCCAAATGTGTTCGCCTTTACCAATGCTGTTGAGCACCTCAATAACCTGCGCGATTGGGTCAACCTGCTCTTCTGGTTTTGGATTTTTCTCAAGTCCGAAGTCAATGTAGGAATTAATCGGGAACGCATCGGGTTCGGCGAACGCGTATTCGACCGTCCACATCTTGTTTGGTTCGTGACTCGGATCGATAAGGCGGCTGTAGTCAGTGGCTTCGATGAGTTCAGCACCGGGGTACTGCGCATAGAGGAAGCTTTCGAGCGGACGGCGCCAGATTTCCCATGTCCAAATATAGAAATGTACTTCGCCTTCAGTCGAAACGAGCTCGAGCGACCACCATGGGCGCGTGCGACCTTGAATCATGCGCTTGTACCACGTTGATTCCCCCGGAGCGAGCGCGAGGTTCGTGAAGAAGGTTTCCATCGCCTGCGGCGATTTACGTGTGTCGCGCGGAACGCGCAGCTCGAGCAAAATCTTCTTCTGGGTGACATGGAAAAGTGCCCGCGCAAGCTCGAGGCGTTTTTCGCGCGCAAAGCCCATAACCATAAACGGCAACCAGAGCGGCGAGAGGAAAATCAGCACCTCAAAGTTCTGCACTGATTGCGCTGGCGCAAAGAGGAAGAAAATAAAGATAAGGGCACTGTAGATGACGCAGAACATTTCACCCGACAGCACGAGACCGGCCGATTTGCGGGCTTCCTTAATGAGCTTCGTGCTCCAGTCGTAGAGCGGATACGGACTCGCCGATGACATAGGAAGAGTATACCCCGTGAGATATCGCATTTCGAGAATCACCGCTTGAACAAGCGCCTTTATCTCACGGGGTATAGCATAGCAAAATGCCCCGAACCTGTTTGGTTCGGGGCATTACGCGTTTTTCATTATGCGGCTGAGTAAGTGCCGTTCTTATTTTTCTTGAAGTAGCGGGAGTCGTTGAGATTCACGAGGATCGTGTTGTCCTTCACGTAGCGCACTTTCTTCACCTCTTCGAGAAGCTCGTCCTTAGTGAGCGGCTTCTTCTTGAGAATGTCGCGAATAACATCGCGAACGACGCCCGGACTGTAGCCCCATTCTGCGAGCGCGTAGAGACCACGGCCGACGAGCACGAAGCGAGGGTCCTTCATGAGTTCGTTGTGAGTCGTTGCGACGTGCGCATTCTTGGAGAAGAGATCGACAATGGCGCCAGCGACATCGGTGAAGTGCATCGGCTTTCCTGCGCGCTTAACCACGAGGTACGCGTAATCGCGGATACCTTTGGTCTTGATGCCTGCAGCTTCCGAGCGACCCCATTCTGCGAGCGGATTTGCTGAGATCGTCTTACTGAGTGCGAGCCAACGCTTCATGATTTCCTCGTTCTTATAGACTTCGTTTACTTCCTTGAGTTCGTCGAGAAAACGGTTGAAGAGTTCGCTTTCGGAAAGCACTTCAGAATCGGAGAGTGAGCCGTAAAGCGAAGAAAGTGCCTTGTGAACACGGTCTGCGGTCTTGTGATCAACGTGCCAGCGTGCGTAGAAATCATCTGTTTCGCGTTCGCGATAAAAGGTACTGCCCACAACAAGGAGGAAGCGGAAACGGTTGCGCGTCTTCTCGTCAGCGCCAAGGCCGGCGAGAAGCTCTTCTTCACGGACGATAACGCCGAGCGATTCGACGTAGTTGGAGAGTTCGGCAAGTGGAGCCGTTGAATCCTTGAAAGCCTTGCTTGAGCGGATAGATTCGATACCTGCTGCCTCAATCTGGCGGACGCGCTCGCGGGTAATACCCCAGCGTTCGCCGATAGCCTCAAGCGTCTCGCGCTTCTGCGAAGTGCCAAGGCCAAAGCGGAGGGTAAGAACCTCCTTGGCGCGGTCGGAAACCTCGGTAAGCATACGCTTTACGAGGACAGCATCATCGAACGAGAGCTTCGCGATTTTCGACGCTCCGCGCACGGCAGTGGTTTTTTTAGCTTTAGTAGGCATAAATATGTGTCAAGTTGTTGTCAAGAGAGTATACCACACCCCTAATTATAGGCAAGTCCACCCCTAGGGGACGATATTGAGGATTTTGCCGCTCACGTAGACCACCCGTTTTGGGGTGCCCTGCGCGAGGAGTTCCGCTACGGTGGGAATCGACTGCGCAGCCTTAAGTGCCTCTTCTTCTGAGGCTGTTGGCGCCAGCATGACCTCTCCCCGCTTCTTCCCTGCTACCTGAACGACCACCGTGACCGTATCTTCCGTCAGAAGACTTGGGTCGGCAGCCGGCCAGAGCGCTTCATGCACGCTGCCTGCTTGTCCGACCGCTTCCCAGAGCTGCTCCGTAAGATGCGGCGCGAATGGAGCAAGGAGTTTTACGAACTCGACGAACGCTTCTTTGCTACAACTCTTGGAGGCTTCAAGTTCGTTAAGGCACACCATAAGTCCTGATACTGCGGTGTTGAACTTGAAGCGCTCGGAATCGTCCGCAACTTTCACCGTCGCTTTCGCAAGAGCCTTTCGTTCCGCCTCAGTGGCACTACCCTCCTTCAAATTCGGAACAAGCTTGGTCACTCGCTCGAGGAAGCGACGCATCGCTGGTACACCATCGAGACTCCACGGATAGTGTCCCGCTTCGTTGTAGGGACCAATGAACGCGAGATACATGCGCACTGCGTCAGCTCCATATTTCTCGACAATATCGTCAGGGTTAATCACGTTCCCCTTCGATTTGCTCATCTTATTGCCGTCCGGTCCAAGAATAATTGCCCGGTTGAAACGCTCATGGAATGGTTCCGGCGTTGGAACAAGAGCGAGGTCGTAGAGTGCTTTATGGAAGAATCGGGCATACAGAAGATGCATCGTGGTGTGCTCGCTTCCGCCTGAGTACCGCTGCACGGGAAGCCATCTTTTCATCAACGAAAAATTTGAGAACTGCGTATCATCATCTGCTGCAAGATAGCGCGTGTAGTACCACGATGAATCAACGAAGGTGTCGAGTGTATCGTATTCGGGGGTCCATCCTTCGCCGAAGATACGCGTCACACGCTCCTTTAACTCTTTGGAGGACGCGAGTGGCGCTTCGCCAGTCGGCTTGAAATCGACATCCTCAGGTAGGAGCCACGGCAAATGCTCAGCTGGCACAAGATGCACCTTACCCTCAGGGTCGTAGACGACCGGAATCGGGCAGCCCCAGTACCTCTGGCGACTCACCAGCCAGTCACGGATACGGTAGTTGGTCGTCTTCTCGCCGTCCGCAGCCGTGACGATATCCCACAACGCTTCGCGGTTCTCGCGTCCATCGAATGCTTCTGAATTTATGAGCATGCCGTCTCCGGTGTAGGCACCATCCTCTCCGTCGAGGTGTGAAAGTATTTGTTCTATTTCGGCATGACGCATTTTCTCAGCAGCAATTTCTTTCAAATCGAGCCAGTGCGCTTCATGCTGATCCAATTCCGCTTGAGCAACCGGATCGCGCTCGTCGTTTTCAAGCTCGAAGAGAAGCGGACTGTTTATTGCAATGCGATTCTCGTCTTTGTGAGCAGCGAAGAATTCCGCCCAGACCGGACCGCCGAGTCGGCGTATGAATTTTAGATTCTTGTAGCCGGTTTCTTCGAGAATCTCCCGCTTCGCCGCCTCCACAACATCTTCATCCGCGTCGATACCTCCGGTTATGAAGGTAGTCCAACCCTGCTCCTTCCATTTGAGTGAAAGATATTTTTTGGTCTTTGGATCGTGCACGACCGCAAGAATGGAGTAGCGCTTCACCACACGCTTCCCGTCCTGAGGAGGATTTCCTGTGTCGATCATTTTTGGTGCAACAACGTAGCGTATCGGTAGATCGTATTTCTTTGCGAAAGCGAAATCGCGTTCGTCGTGCGCAGGAACCGCCATAACCGCGCCCGTACCGTAGGTTGCGAGCACGTAGTCGGCTGCAAAAACAGGAATCAACTCCTTGGTTACGGGATTAACGGCAGTAATACCCTCAAGCCGAACGCCAGTCTTGTCTTTGTTTTCCTGTCGTTCGCGCTCAGTTTTAAGCTTCGTTTGCGCAACATACGCATCAACTTCTGCACGATTTGTAGCCGGAAGCGCACTGACGAGCGGGTGCTCAGGTGCGAGCACGACATAGGTCGCGCCATACAGCGTGTCTGGACGAGTCGTAAATACCTCAATAGCCTCCTCGCTTCCTTCTATGGTGAACCACAGCTTTGCTCCCTCCGATTTTCCGATCCACTGGCGCTGCGCCTCCTTTATTTCTTCAAGCCATGGGAGCGGCTCGAGATCTGCGAGAAGACGTTCAGCGTACTGCGTAATCTTGAGGAACCACTGTGTGAGGTTCTTCTCCTCGACCTCCGTGCCACAGCGTTCGCAAGCACCATTCACGACCTGCTCGTTCGCGAGCACGGTCTGATCCTTCGGACACCACTTCACCGGCGCGTTGCGACGCTCAGCGAGGCCCTGCTCGTAGAATTTCTGGAAAAGCCACTGGGTCCAGTGATAGTACTTGGGTTCGCATGAGGCGATGCGCTTACTCCAGTCAACTGAAAGACCGATCGATTTCAACTGCTCGGTCATGCGCTCCATATTTGCGACCGTCCACTCTTTCGGATCCTTACCGAACTTTATCGCCGCGTTCTCTGCCGGAAGACCGAACGCGTCGAACCCGATAGGGAAAAGAACGTTCTTCCCTTGCATGCGCTTTAGGCGCGCAAAGATATCGGTCACCCCGAATGCGAACCAGTGTCCAATATGGAGGTCGCCAGAAGGGTACGGGAATTCGAACAGGAGGTAATACGGCTCCTTCGATTCGTCCGTAAGGTCAGTGACGTAGAGATTACGCTCCGCCCATTTCTCCCGAGCGGCTTTCTCTAGTGCTTTGTGATCGTAGCCCGTCTTCCCCATTGTTTAGTCGCGGAACCGCTTCACACCTATATAGAGGAGTGCGCCGAGCGCAAGCGCGGAGATACCGAGCTGGATAAGGCTTGAAGCGTCATTCCAGTACTGAATAGCGCCGATGATAAGCGCGAGCACGCCGCCATAGGAAAGACCGGACGAGACGATGGACGAACCGATTGGGAGTACGCCAACGATGAGCGAGAGCACACCAAGCCCGATGGCGATGATGAACGCATAGAGACGGAATTGTTTCTGCGCAGCATCATAGACCGGTTGGCACTTCTGATAGAGGTCGCAGTATCCGGCCATGTTTGGCTTCGTGACTGCCGTAACAGACGCGTCGTTTGGTGTCGCTACCCATACACCATCTTGTTTAACACACGCATCTTCGGTCGCTGCCGGTTGGATACGGGTCGGGCAATAGTCGTCATACTTGGGCTCGGGAAGAACGAGCGAGCGAGCGACAAGAAAGAAGATGTTAAGCGCAATAACGATGCCGATAAGGACTGCCCAGCGCACGAACTTCGGTGCGGTTGTGTTTGCCATATGGAGGGATTATATACCTTAATTACGGTTCTGCATCGCCCGTACGTGCCGTACAATACAGCGTATCTATGCGACGAGAAGACTACACCCGTCGAAATGTACTCGTTGAGGGAGGGACCGCACTCATAAATACGGCGCTCACCGCCGAGATTGCTCTTATCCTCACGACCAATGCCGATAACGCAGCAAGCGTGGAGCGTAATTTACTGAGTCGCGAAGAGTCGTTTGTGGCGAAAGAGCGCCTCAAAGCGATCGAGCGGTCGCCGCTCTTCCATGAAGAATACACAAAGAAAGCAAAGCGCTTCAGTTCTCGAACCACTGCCACCAATGAACAAGGGGGAACCTATCAGATCGCTTCGCCGCTTGAAAGTGCCCTTTCTGCTGGTTGCCAAGAGACACTCGACGACCGCGAACGCCTCTCTCGCATCGATTATCTACGCAAACACGTCATGGAGGGCGTCACCGATGAAGAGCTACCGGACGAAATCCGAGAAGAACTCACCTTTCTCATCGTTGGTCTTCCAGCACAAGAATCAAGTTATGAAAATGATGTCGTGAGCAGCGCGAAGGCGGTCGGCCTTGCGCAGATTCTTCCGAACATTCACAAGGCCTACGGATTCGACGAGGTGGAGATTAAATATCTTAAGAACGTCACCGTATTTCTCCGTGAGTTCTTCAAGAGTCTCTACAGCATCCTGTGGAGCGAAGCAGGCGACGCACTCGACTTCATTCGCGCTAACTATTTCGATACACCCGAGGAATTCAACCGTCAGTTCATGACACTCGTCATGATAAATGCGTATCAAGCAGGACCCGGTAATGTGGCGCAGGTGCTCCGCTGGTTCAGCAAGCAAAAGGTTCGTCCCACGTTTAAGCACTATGACGTGTATGCAGCAATGGCTTCGGCAGCTGGAGCAAAAGGTGGACCGGTGCCTGACTACGGCAAACACTCAGCGAACTACGTAAAGAATGTGTACGCCTTTGCAATGCTGCTCAACAGCTGCGACACAAAAGTTAAGAAACGTTCTGCTTAGCTGTGGAGGAAAACCATCACGTCACCATCGACGACCGGATACGTCTTTCCTTCGGTACGAATATCGCCCTTATCGCGCGCCGCACTCCATGAGCCGTCTCCGAGTAGTTTGTCCCATGCAATGACTTCTGCGCGGATGAATTTATCCTTGAAATCGTTGTGTATCGCTGCACCCGCATCCGGCGCGAGCGCGCCGTTCGGTACCGTCCATGCACGACTTTCCTTCGGACCCGTCGTAAAGAAGGTAATGAGACCAAGCGTGCGATACGCGCCGCGAATAAGGTCAACGAGGCCGTCTACCTGTACGCCGAGCTCCTGACGGAAAGAATTCTTATCACCTTCAGCGACGTCATTGAGTTCATGTTCAGTGCGAGCATCCACGTGTACGTATTCTGCCTTAAGTGCATCCATGAGTTCATACGCCGCCTTCGCGCGCCCGTCATTGAGTTCATTGAGATTATGGCCACCTGACTTCCCGTTGAAGGCGTATAGGATTGGCTTCATCGTGAGGAGATTCATCGACTGAATGCGCTTCGCTTCCTCAGGAGTGAGTTCCGCTTGTCGTGCGAGCAAGCCATTGTTGAGGGTCTGCGCCACCTTAGCAAGAACGGCATCTTCTGCAGCCGCGTCTTTATTGCCCGACTTGATATCGCGCACAAGACGCTCGCGTCGTTTATCAACTGACTCTTTGTCGGCAAGCGCGAGCTCGAGATTTATGACCTCGATATCCTTTATTGGATCGACTTCGCCATGCACGTGCGTAACATCTGGGTCGTCGAAGAAACGAACCATTTCGAGAATGGCATCCACCTCACGAATATGAGAAAGAAACTGGTTACCAAGACCTTCGCCTTCGGACGCGCCTTTCACGAGCCCTGCGATATCGACGAACTCAATAGCGGCAGGGATCGTCTTCTCTGACTTCGAAAGTTCAGCAAGCTTTGTGAGGCGCTCATCAGGAACACCAACAACACCGACCGAAGGGTCGATGGTGCAGAACGGGTAATTTTCCGCAGGTACCGCAGCTTTCGTAAGTGCATTAAAAAGCGTGGACTTCCCCACGTTCGGCAATCCGACGATTCCTATTTTCAACATTTCTTGAGACTACACGAGAGACGGATAAAAAGAAACGCCCATGCACCAAAGGTGCATGGGCGGATTCCACTCTTAGCGGATGCCGAACGGCGTTTTGAAGACGAAGCGGTCGTTCAGGCCGAAGAACTGCTTTCCCGAAAGACGAACCACCGGCGCGCCGTTTTCGCGGGTCAGGTAGAGAACTTCGAATGGGAATCCAGCGCCGCAGGTTTTGAGCGGCACATAGAGCATCTCGTCTTCCGGCTGGTCGACGTAGATATCTCGCAACGTGAGTGCCGTGAGCGCAAACACCGGCTCGAACCCGTTCAGAATTGCCGAGCGCACGAGTCTGCCGAGATACACCGGCTCGCGCTCCTGCGCGAATCCGAGCTCGCCGACCGTACGGCTCGCCACTTGAGCGAAATAGGGTCCAAGTGGTTTTTCTTCGAGAGCGTAACGATTCCGGATGTGTTCGGTTGTGTCCGAGTTGCCGATACGGCGCATCACTTCTGAGAGCGGACGCGTACCGACCGAAAAAGCTTTCCAGACTGGAAACGAGGACGGCGACCGGATGACGGTCGCGTCTTCAAGAGCTTCCATGGCTTCTCTCCATTTCTTGAATCAAGGCACTATGCCTTAATTCTCTTTAACACGAAAAAATAAGAATGTAAACTTTTGATTTTTACGTACGAAAAGACCCGGCATGTTTGCCGGGTCTAAATGTTAGTTATTCTAAAGAGGTCTAGGGGCCAGTCTGTTCGGTATGCGCGTCGAGACACGCGTTATAGCTGCCAATCGCTTCGGTTGGCTTAGCGTCCGGTGACTCGGTAGCCACCTTACTCCGGCAGTACTCCATATCTTCCCGAGTTGGGATAATTTGGTTTGATACTGGGGAACAGGCACTAAGTGCAATGCTCGCTAGAACCACACATGCAAAGACTTTCATTAGGAACCTCCGTTTTGTCCTTACTTCTCATAGCACGAGGAGTTTTAGAGCGTCAAATTACACTCCTTTTTTCGCGAGTGCTGAAAGACGCTTTTCCCATGTGCGCTTCTGCGCATCCGAAAGGATTTCAGCGTTGCCGATTTCCGTGACTCGCGGAACAAAGCCGGCAAAGGCGAGAATGGCACGCGTAATTTCATTGGTGAAGTCGCCGAACATGAACCAAATAAGAAACGGATTTGCTTTTGAGAGCATGATGACACGGGCGCGCTTGCCGCGCATGAGTCGATCCCAAAACATTCCAGCCTTCCCTGTCTTTGGATTTTTATGGAAACGAAAAGCAAAAGCGGGAAGCCACATTCGATCAAAAAAGCCTTTCAGAAGAGCGGGCATCGAGCTCCACCACAATGGGTATACGAGCACGAACGTGTCGCACCACTTCATGTATTCCTGCGCGGTCTTCAAGTCCGGTTCAAGTTCCTGAATGACTTTGTAGCCCTTATGGAGAATCGGATCGAAGGCGAGATCACCAATATTAAGACGCTTTACCTCATGCCCTGCAGCTGTGGCGGCAGATTCGTACACACTCGCAAATTGTCCGGACAAGGTGTCCGCGTCAGGATTACCAAGGAGAATAAAGATCTTTTTCATGCGCGACTACTACGAAAGTGTTCATGTATGATAACTCGCGCCCCGAAGATTACACCTGTGAATAATGCGTAGCCGAGAAGAATCGAGAGAGGAGTGAGCGAGAGGTCACGCACGAGCGAGAGCGCAAATATCGTCCACCACGCCGTAAGTGCGGCGGACGAGGCGAGTGTCCACGGAAACACACCACGAACGAGCCCCCAACCGCTTACTACAATGACCAGTGCAAGCAAAAGAGTTGCCCAAAAACTGCTCGTAAGTGCCGTATGGGGAGCATCCCACGCAAGATATTCGATGAGAATCGTGCCGATGCTACCAGCAAGGAAAAGCGTCATACCGGAACGCAGCGACCAGAACGTTGCGCGTACGTACGTCTTTTCGCACTCCTCGAGCTTTCCATCCGAAAGCGCGCGAGCATACAACACTTCACCTATCGTGAGACCAACTGCACCGAGTGCGGTCCCTAAGGACGCAACTGCCGAAGCAATGATGAGAAGGTCGACGGCAGACATGGGTGGTATTAACGCTGCATGAGCCCAGCGAGCTCAGCGCGGTACTTCTTCATGACTTCGATGGAGGCTTTCATTTCGTTTTCGCCGCCTTTTTTCCGGCGCTCGATTTCTTCACCGATTTTCTTGAACAATTCCGGATTCTTCTCGAACATTGCGATGAACTGCTCGCGCTGAGCAGCCGGCATATCTTTCATCTTCCATTTTGCGGCCTGTTTGAGGAAAAAACTCTGTAGAGACATGGCCCGAGTATAACATAAGGCGCAGCATCCGTTACGGACTGCTGCGCCTCTTTTTTTCGCGTTCGCGATACACACCGAGCTGGTGGAAGAAGAGCCCACGGAGATCTTTATTTGTCTTTCCGCGATGCACGACGAAGATAAGGCCCTTGAAATCCGGATGGTTGCTCCGGAATTTGTCGATCCAGTTGCGCGAGGACTTTACCTGAATATTCACATCGCCGACCGCATCAACGACCGCAATGAAATCCGTGCCATTCATGTCTTGTACATGATTGGCGCGGCGCATTCCCAGAAACCAAGCGGGCGTTTGAGCACCGCGTTCATGGATTGCGTTCCAGAGCATATCTTCGGATTCTTTTCCGAAAGCCGCTTTTTCTGCTTCTTCCTGTTGCCGCCGATGACGCTCGACCGCGAGGCGGCGGGAATGCCGCTCTTCACTCGTTAAATCGACCATGTCGGTCTCCTTGTACCAAATCTGCTTGGACTATAGCACACCTTGGCGTGTTGTAGTTCAGGCTGCTTCGGGTAAACAAAACCGCCGCGTCATCATTATGATGCGCGACGGTTAGATACTCGGGTTTTCTTGGCCACGAGATTTTTGAGGGAGGTGAGGTCATGAACCCCACCCTTACGAGCTTCGGCTTTGAGCTTCCAGCTGAGACTTGGCATCCACGAATAGACGTTCAGCTTGATCCTCAGGCGATCTTGGTATTGCTCTCTGATCTTCTTCACGGTGTCCGCGAACAGGCCATCGCCCGACACGAGCACGAGATGAAGATCAGTAGCATTCGCTTCGGCAGCAAGAGCTGCGGAGCGCCAGAGATCACCGACGATTAGCGAGTCGATATCCTTCTTGCGATAGGTATGCAGCTGATAGCCGTGATTGGCCCAGTACTTCAAAGCGCTTTCTTTCCAGCGCTCGACTACTTCCTCCGAACCGTGCTCGCGCGTGTACGCGCTTGCCCAGATCGGGGCATTTGAGCCGAGATAGCGCCGCTTGATATCGGAGATGAGCGTGGCCCATTTCACGAGATACCGAACGCCATTATCGAGTTCCGCGTTTTCGACATTGTGATTATCGATGAACACGGCTACGACCCGTTTGTAGGGCCGTTTACCCGGCTTTTTTTCGAAAAGCTTCCCTAGGTATTTGAAAAGATCCACACCACACCTCCTTTCTAAGGCTGGTTGTTACCCACCTTCGTTCTAACACGAAAGTGGCTATTGTGTAAAGAGGTGGTGGGGAGAGGTGGTTTCTCTAGCGAATTGCCGGCGCTGAGCCGAGCATGAGGCCACGGAGCGTTCTCGTCGCAAAATAGAGGAGAATGAGGAACAAGACCGAGGTTCCCGTCGCCAAAATGAGCCCGAATGAGGCGCCTGTTGCGTGGTACCGGTCGAGGGCAAGGCTGCCAAAAGCAACGACACCGATGAGTGCGAGAACGACATTCACCCAATGAATCCAGAGCTGCGCAGGATTAGTCACGCCTGCAGCAACCACGAGCGCAACAATCGAGAGAATGATGATCGGCGTAGCGTACGGAAGTCCCGGCGGGACGAATTCCATAAGGAATACGAGAATCGCCGCTGCAACCATGAGCACGCGCACGATATCACCGTAATAATGCATGGGCGCACGCTGAGTAAACGCCTGCGAAGGCGGAGTGTAATTTTCATCGAGTGACATATGCACTCAGTATAACGAGCTCAGACCTCCCCGTGTGTGGGTGTGTGGATTAGAGCAAAACCGTCGTTTGGTTCTTTGAGACTTCAGCGATGCCTCCTTCCTGAATAGAAATGCGCTCAGACTTTCCTTCAGCGACCTTTACCACGGCTTCGCCGGCCTTAAGCGGCGTTACGAAAGCTTCATGATCTGCAAGTACCGTAAACGCTCCATCCTTGCCGGGGAGTTCAACCGATACCGCTTCCCCGTCGAAGAGATTTTCTCCGACGCGCGCAATGGTGAGATGAAAGGTCTTACTCATCGTTACTTAACTTCATCAATCGACCCCTTCATGTAGAAGGCGCCCTCATCCTTATCGTCATGCTTTCCTTCAACGATTTCCTTGAAACCGCGGACGGTTTCTTCACGCGGCACATACGCACCCTTAACGCCAGTGAACACTTCAGCGACCGAGAATGGCTGCGAAAGGAAACGCTGGATTTTACGCGCGCGATACACCGTCGTCTTATCTTCGTCTGAGAGTTCTTCGATACCGAGAATGGCGATGATGTCCTGAAGGTCCTGATAGCGCTGAAGCACCTGCTTCACCTTGTTCGCAACTTCGTAGTGCTCTTCACCGACAACGTCCGGCGAAAGTGCCGTTGAGGTCGAAAGAAGCGGATCGATTGCCGGATAGATACCGAGCGAAGCGAGCTGGCGGCTGAGCACCACCGTACCATCGAGGTGAGCGAAGGTCGTTGCTGGAGCGGGGTCCGTGAGGTCGTCTGCCGGCACATACACCGCCTGCACGGAAGTGATGGAGCCTTTCTTCGTCGAGGTAATGCGTTCTTGGAGGCGACCCATTTCTTCTGCAAGAGTTGGCTGATAACCCACTGCTGACGGCACGCGACCGAGAAGCGATGACACTTCAGAGCCTGCCTGAATGAAGCGGAAGACGTTGTCCATGAAGAAGAGCACGTCCTTGCCGCCTTCGTCGCGGAAGTATTCCGCCTGCGTAAGGCCGGTGAGCGCGATGCGAGCGCGAGCGCCCGGCACTTCATTCATCTGACCGAAAACGAGCGCGGTCTTATCAAGCACGCCTGACTCTTCCATTTCATGATAGAGGTCGTTTCCTTCGCGCACGCGCTCACCGACGCCAGCAAACACGGAGTAACCGCCGTGATTGCTTGCAACGTTATGGATGAGCTCCTGAATAACGACGGTCTTGCCGACACCTGCACCACCGAAGAGACCAACCTTGCCTCCTTTGATGAACGGAATCATGAGGTCGACTGCTTTGATGCCTGTTTCGAAAATTTCTGCCTTCGTCGTCTGCTCTTCGAAGGTCGGCGGCATACGGTGAATCGGAAGATGGGGAGTCTCCGCACCAATAGCCTCTTTACCGTCGAGCGTTTCGCCAAGTACGTTGAAGAGGCGGCCGAGGGCAGCCGTGCCGACTGGAACCGAAATCGGCGCGCCCGTTGCCGCAACCTTCTCTCCACGAGAAAGTCCTGCGGTGTCCTTCATCGCGATGGTGCGCACGCGGTCGAGGCCGAGATGGGAAGCGACTTCGAGCACGATGCGCTCATGCATATCGTTCTTCTCGATGACGAGCGCGTCCTGAATCGCTGGGCGATTCTCGGGGAAATGCACGTCGACGACCGGCCCGATGACTTCTGTAATGGTTCCTGTGTTCATAAAGATTATTTCTAACGTACTTGGTTACTAATTATGAAGCAAGCGCTTCGCGGCCTGACACAATTTCCGACACTTCGCGAGTAATCGCGGCCTGACGGATCTTGTTGTAAAGGCGGGTGAAGTTATGCGCGACCTCCTTCGATTTATCCGACGCATTCTTCATCGCGACCATGCGAGCTGAATGCTCAGACGCCTTCCCTTCCAGCAGCATGTGGTAGAGCGATACGGCGACAAGCTTCGGGATGAGCACGCCGAGTACTTCCTCACCCGACGGCTCGACTTCATACGCTGAAGGCGATTCGATAGGTGCCTGCTCCGCCCACTTTCCTTTAATAGGCTGAATATCCTTCACGAGTTCCGCAACCGCTTCAACCGAAAGCGGAAGTAGCGGGCGGAGTGTTGGAATCTGCTCGAAGGTCGATTTGAAGTTGCTGTAAGCAGCCTTCACTTCATCGTAGTCTCCCGCAAGGAAGCCCGCTGAAAGCTCGCGAGAAAGCTCTTCCATCACCGAAAGCGGAATGTCGTCGCGCTTATTCTCTATCGCTTTTGCAATTGTGTAGCCGCGGCGCGAGAAATATTCCTCGCCTTTGCGGCCATACGCGAAGATAACGACCTCTTCCTTTTTCTTCTCGCCGATTTCTCGCTGTGCTGCCTTGATGACGCCCGAGTTGAGGCCACCGGCAAGACCCTTATCGCTCGTCATGACGACCAGCGCAGTCTTTTTTACTGGACGCACTTGCGTAAGCGGATGCTTTTTGAGATCCGCACTTCCCGAGAGACGCGCAAGGATAGAAAGCGCTGCGCGAGCGTACGGACGCCCTTTGAACGCTGCCTGCTGCGTATTACGCATCTTCACCGCCGACACCGCTTCCATCGCACGCGTCACTTTATGCGTGCGATTGGTCGAAGCTATTTTGTTTTTAATGTCTTTTAGCGCCATTGTTGATTAGGAAGCGCGCGCGACGAACTTCTCGAGCGCAGAACGGAGCTTCTTCTCCGTATCCTCGCCGATTTCTTTCGACGACTTTATTTCTTCAAGCACATCGTTTGCTTCGCGGCGAAGGAAGTCCTGCATTTTTTCCTCTTCTGCCGCTGTCTTTTCCGGAGCGAACGAATCGAAGTAGCCGTTCGTTGCAGCGAAGATGATTGCTGCTTCAAGCTCAAACGGAATCGGCTCGCCGTTCTTCTGCTTCAAGATTTCCGTCATGCGCTTACCGGAATCGATGCGCTTTTTGGTTTCTGCATCGAGGTCCGAAGAAAATTGCATGAAGGCTTCGAGTTCGCGGAACTGCGCGAGTTCGAGCTTAATCTTTCCAGCAACCTTCTTCATCGCCTTGGTCTGAGCTGCGGAACCCACGCGAGACACTGAGTTACCGACGTTGATAGCTGGACGGAAGCCTTGGTTAAAGAGGTTCGTCTCAAGGAACATCTGACCGTCCGTAATGGAAATCACGTTCGTCGGAATGTACGCCGAGATATCGTTGTCCTGCGTCTCAATAATAGGAAGCGCGGTCAAGGAGCCGCCGCCCTTTTCAGGCGAAAGCTTTGCTGCGCGCTCAAGAAGACGGGAGTGGAGGTAGAACACATCGCCCGGATACGCTTCACGACCTGGCGGGCGACGAAGGAGGAGCGACATCTGGCGGTACGCGACTGCCTGTTTAGAAAGGTCGTCGTACACGACGAGCGCGTCCTTCCCTGCGTCCATGAAGAATTCGCCGATGGTTGCACCCGCAAACGGTGCGAGATACTGGAAGGCTGCTGGACTCGACGCAGAGGCTGTGACGACCACGGAATACTCCATCGCGCCGCGCGCTTCGAGCTCGGCAACAAGCTTCGCCGTCTTGCTTTCCTTCTGGCCGATAGCGACATACACGCAAATAGGGCGCGTTTCTACCGGCTCTGATTTCTGATTGATGATGGCGTCGATAACGACGGTGGTCTTTCCGGTTCCGCGGTCACCGATGATGAGCTCGCGCTGACCACGACCAATCGGAATCATCGCGTCAATTGACTTAATGCCCGTGTGAAGCGGCTGCTTCACCGGCGCACGATCCATCACGCCGTATGCTTCGCGCTCAATCGGCTTCAAGACCGTCTTTGCGAGCGGACCCTTTCCGTCAACCGGTTCTCCGAGAGGATTGACGACGCGTCCGATGAGCGAATCACCGACAGGGATGGAGAGCAAGCGTCCGAGACGGCGCACGAGCATACCTTCGTACACTTTGGTGGCATCACCGAGAATGACGGCGCGAACACCGTCCTCTTCAAGGTTCAAGACGAGGCCGTATACCTGCGTATCGTCCTTAAGCGCCTCTTCGAGCGTTCGGTCGAACGTCGGATCGAACAGCACCATTTCGTTCATGACCGCGTTATCGAGGCCATCGATTTCCGCGATGCCGTCGCCAGCTGCGCGCACGATGCCTACTTCTTCGCTGCCGCCTTTCGGTGCGAACCCTGCGATTTCTTCTTCGATTTTCTTGATAATGCTCTCCATACCTAGTTTGTAATGTTCCGATAAATATCTATGAGCGCACGTTTCGCCGACACATCGACGAGCGAACTCCCGAGACGAGCGCGCCAGCCCATGATGAGCGATGGATTCACTTCGACTTTCTTCACGGCAATACCAACGCTCGCAGCTGCTTTCTTCGCTGCAGCAGCATCGTCCTCAGAAGCAGCTTCGACGTGCGGCGCGTGTGCGCTCGCACGAACGAGATCTCGTTTCAACTCGCGAAGAATTCTTGGAAGGAGCTTCACGCGACCAACGCTCTTCAGGTGACGCATAAGACCATCGAAGAGCTTCTTTTCATCAGCTCCGGCCGTAAGCGATCGAGCGATAGCGTGCGCGTACTCCTTTTCCATGATTATTTCGCCTTCTCTCGAAGGACTTTTTCTGCAGCAAGCACGGAAAGACGTGCGATCTCCTTTTCAGAGTCACGAAGCGCTTTCGCTGCCGCTTCTTTTGCGCGTGCCTCGCTGTCGGCGAGCGCCGCAGCAGCACGAGCATTCGCATCGCTTACGATACGCGCCTTTTCTTCATTCGCTGCTTCACGTGCTGTTGCGACCACGCGCTCAGCTTCCGTTTCAGCAGTAACGAGTTTTGAGCGCACCTCGGTATCCGCCTCAGCGAGCTTGGCCTGCGCCGCTTCCGCATCCTCAACGCCCTTTGCGATCACCGCCTCGCGTTCGCGGACGATTTTCAAGACCGGCTTATAGAGAAGCCACGTCAAAAGCGCAACGAGTACGAGGAAGTTCACCCCTTGCGCGAACAAGAGATGCCAGTCGATGCCGAAGACTCCTAAGACTGATTCCATACGTTACCGAGAAAGCAGTGCTTTAGGTGAATTTAATAATGAAGCCGACCACAAGCGCAAAGATGGCAAGTGCTTCGGTGAAGACGATACCGATGAACATGTTGGTAACGATCTTGCTCTGAGCCTCCGGATTGCGTCCGATTGCCTGAAGCGCGTTGCCCGCGATGATGCCGATACCGATGCCCGGACCCATGACGCCGAAACCGACGGCAATGGCCATGGCGAGTGCTTTCATTCCTTCTATTTCCATAATGATTACGTGATTTTCTAAACTCTCTCGGAGAGAGTGATGCATCATCCCGTACCGGCTATGCCGGAACCGAATGAGGCGTCACTTCCCCCGAAGCTTCAGCATGTTCGTCATGCCCCTCCTCGTGCGACGTAATCGCTATCTTCACGAAGAAAAGCGTGAGGAGCGCGAAAATGACCGCTTGAATGAAGCCCACGAACACCTCGAAGGCGAGGAATGGTATCGGGAGGAACAGCGGCACGAAGAACATGATGACGAGGATAAGCACCTTGCCTGCAAAAATGTTGCCGAAGAGACGGAACGAGAACGTGATGATGCGTGCGACTTCAGAGATGAGCTCGATGACGCCCGTGATGAACGCGAGCGGTGATGCGAAGGTGATGAACTTCCCTCCGTATTTCCATACACCAAGCGCTGCGATACCGAAGAATTCAATAGCGACAAACGCGATTATGGCGAGCGCGAGGGTGAAGTTGAGATCAGTCGAAACCGGATAGAAGAATGGAATGAGCATTGGTTCTCCATGCACCATTCCGGTGGTGCCGACCGCCGCAACGAACGGCAAGAGTCCGAACCAGTTCACGCACAGTACAAAAAGAAAAAGCGTGAGGAGAAGCGGGTAAATCCGCTCGGTTACTTTGTCGTTTTCAAGCGTGTCTTTCGCAAACTGGTACGGAAGCATGATCAGGCTCTCGATAACGATCTGGAATTTTGAGGGCTTGAGCTTCAATTTCCGACCCGCAAAGAACGCAAAAACGACAAGCAGGACGGAAACCACGAGCGCTGTAAAGAGCGTGTTCGTGAATTCAACACCAGCAATAGTACCTAACGCCAAAGGCGCGAGGTGGATCGAGATACCCTCGTGCATGGATGAACTGTAGCATAAAACAGCTCGAGTATGCAGAGAATTTGACCAAATAGTATAAGTGTATTTAAATGCTTTCAGCATCAACTGATCTTTTGGAGGTGCTCAATGAGCGTCAAAGACGATCTCGAAGGAGATCAAGAAACCGAGCGGCTGGTGAATGTTTGGGCAGTCAAAATTCTCTTGCTGCTTCTCTGCGTGTTCGGCGGTCTTGGGGCGCTTGTGCTCCATCACTTCTGGCCGACATTCTTCATCTACCCCTACCTGTATCTGTCGAAGGACTGGACGCACGACGTGCTCCGGTTCTGGCCGTTGTTGGCCTGTGGGGCGGGCTTGTCCTGCGCAATCTATATCTTCAAGCCCGATACACTTTCAGACAGTCGTCCGTCGCAAGATGAAGGACTGCTCGTCGAGGGAATGTTTCGCTCGGTGAGCGCAGGTGTCCTTGAAGAGGCGTGGTTCCGCGGCATCGGCGTCATGTACGCCATGCTGCTGCTCGTCGTCTTCAATTGGTTCTGGGGTGTTGCAGGCTGGGTCGTCGCCGTTATTGCGGCTGGCCTCGGGGTAATTTTCTTCATCTCGCTCTTCCTGCGAAACATGGATGCACCATTCCTCGGGCGCCTGCTCCTCACAGGGCTCGCAGCGCTCGTCGTTTGGGCGGTGTTCAAGCTGAACCACGATCCGGTGTTCTTCATCTACAAGAACATCCTGTATCCAATCGCGGACTTCATGACACTCAAGCTCATGCATCCCGTGTTCTACGGAAAAGAGCCTGCCATGCTCATCATAGGAATGTTTGCGGCGAACGCCTGGTTCCGAGATGGCCACAAATACCAAGGCCTCTTGGGGGCCGTGAACTCATGGTACGCAGGATGCGTCCTCATGTTTGCGACCGTGAACTACGGCATCTTCGTCGCGATCATCGTGCACGCTCTCTACGACATCATGGTCCATGTCCTGCGGTATGGCTTCAAGAAAGTGACTGCCTACCGGTATGGATAAAGAAAAACCCCGCGCCTTTGGCGCGGGGTTTCTGCATTTACTTGCGGGACGATTACGCCTCAGCCGAGAACTTGTTCGGCATAAGGAGCGCCGCGAGCTCGTCGAAACGAATCGTCCGAGCACGCAAGACGTGATTGTCCGCAATATCGATCGATTCGTCGAAGTGGGAGAATAGCGCTCGCATTCGATTGCGGCCGTCAGCAAGGTTGCCGAGCTCCGTTTCGAAAAGTGCCTTGCGGCTCTTCGCGAACAAAAGCTGCGTTTCCTTCCACTTCACGTAGCGGGCAATATACTCATTCTGCAGCGGCTTCGGAACCCAGTCCTGACCATCGGAAAGTTCGAGCGCCAGCATAATATCTGTCTCGCGTTCTGCGAACAGAAGATCGCTGCCTTTCTCGAAATCGTCCGGCTCCATGCCGGGGCTCCCGATATCGGCCATCGCAACCGCTCGCACTACCGGATCCGAGTCCGGCATGAGATTTGGCTGAATGATCGTCTGGTGCTCAGCACTCCACGACACACTGGTCGCGAGAATCGCTTCTTTGACGAGCGCTTGCTCGGCATCCGAAAGCTTGGCTTCAATGAGCGCAAGCGAAGGGACCCAGAACTGGAAGTCGACGACCGACTGCCATTCATTCTCGCCTTGAGGTGCGCCACGCTCGTGAACGACGTCGTGGAAAGCTGCCGCGACATGAGCGAGCATTTTTGAACGATCGTCGACGCAAATTGCATCAGCGATCATTGCAGCGCGACGAATCACGCTTTCGGTATGCCAACGACTGTGATACGGCAACCGGTTTTTCGATAACCCCGCTTCGTAGCGGATCTCGATGAGCCCGAGCGCACTTTTGCTCGCATGCGAGCAAATACGTTGATCTTCAAGATGCATTTGAGTGCCTCCTGCGCTCTGCGGTCCGGAACATCCGAACCGCAGAACGTCTAAGTTTAATTATAAACTATAAATTCAGTATTTGTCAATCTTCTTTGAAAGACGCTCATGCAGCCTTCACTACCCCTTCGGTAGAGTTACCTCTGTGACGGATTCGCATCTCTTGCAAACTTTTTTCGCGATCACGGCAACAGGCGTGATTGTCGTAACGATCGCCTCTGTTGCCGTCGCGTATCACGCGATTAAAGCAGCGCAAGCGCTACGCAGTCTCGCGGAAGAAGTGCGTGCGGAAATCGGCTTGTTCGCCCGCGGACGCAAGCAGGCAATGCGTGTCATACGTTTTGCAAGCAGGATACCGTTCATTGCTGTTCGTGAATTCTTTACCGGCAGAAAATAAACAAAACACCCTTATGCATAAGCACCACCACTCTGGAGAGAACACAGCACTCGGATTCCTTCTTGGCGCCGCTGTTACGGCAACCATCGGCAGCTTCTTCCTCTACGGCCCAGAAGGCCAGCAGCGACGGAAAAAGATGGAGAAATGGTTTGAATCGGTTAAAGAGAAAACCGAGGAAAAAGTCGCCGACGTAAAGGATCGCGTAGAAAATGCGTACGAGGACGTCGTCGAGGATTTGCGCGGCGAGGAAAAATAAAGCCCGCCGATTCTCGGCGGGCTTCGTTGATTCAAGAATTAATTCACCGTTTGGTGAGTACCGTGAGCGAATGACTCTCCGGTTTTCCTTTTTTGAAAAGAACGGTCGCGCAGCCATTCTTCGTAATGAAGGAAATGGTGCCGTGTCGACCATCCATGGTTGTTACCGGATCGTCGACGGCGAACTGGCTTCTGAGGCTTGTGCGAAGCGCTGCTTCTTGCCGGTCGACGAGCTTGCGCTCTTCTGCGGCCGCACGTTCGGCTGCTGTCGGTAGGTGCACGGGATCATTTCTCCGTGACCAAACACTTTGAAACCGAGCATCTGCAATGGGACTTCCCATTTTTCTTTTCTCCTTTTCGAACACTATGTGATACCACGAAAAAGCGCTCGCTCGCAAGACGTGCGCGGGATTATTTCTTCTCTGCTTTCAGCGCTTCAAGGTCAAGCAGGAGTTTTTTCACGTCCTGCGTGAGCTGCTCGAGATTTGCGGTGTGCTGCTTTTCGATTGCGTCCGCTTCTTGTTCCTCCTCGGTCATCTCCTCGATGTCTTCCTGCATTTCTTCAACATCTTCCGACATTTCTTCCACGTCTTCCTGAAGCTCGTCGATGTCCTCGCTGATCTCCTCGACGTCTTCCTGCACTTCTTCGATATCTTCCTCAATCTCCTTAATAGACTGCGCTTGTCGATTTACGGTAATTTGAATGAGCAGCGAAAGATAAATCGCTTCGAGCGAGACGATAGTTGTAAGAACGAGCAGCACTGTATCCCATGACGCCGCTCCCCATAGTCCGAATGCGAACGCTCCTGCAAACGCTACCGTATGCACAACGAGCGAAGGTACGGAACCTGTCCACGCAACAATGCGCTCAATGTGTGTCGGCTGCTCCTTCGCTTTCATACGTTGACCGTAGCACTTATGCATTCTCCCTGTCTATGGCGGAGCAGTTTACAAATGTGCATGAAGTGATTAAATGAGCAGATGAATTCGTTCGCACAGAATGTCGTCGTCCTAACGAGCCCGCGTGGTGGGTTGCGTTTTGGATGATTCTCCTCAAAGAAATATCTGAACCGGAGCCCGCCAGATGCGGGCTCCGTTCGTTTTAGGAGAGAACGATGACAGACAAGTACCTTATGCCAGTCGAAGGTGGACGCTGGGCGATAAGTCGAAGGATTCATGGGCGAACCGTCTACCTGATACAAGACACCTCCCTGTTCGACTCAAGCGATGCGGAATTTATTCTCACAGCCCTTTCGCTAGAGCCAACCCGCGGGAATATGGACCACTACTTTCCAAAACGGGATGGAAGTCGCTGTCCTACACTCGAACTCATGGAGCTCTGTAATGTGTTCATTGTTGGCGGGGACCCAACGAAAGCAGGAGAACGCAAACCTGAATCTGGCGTGTGAACAAACCCCCGAGCCATTGGCTCGGGGGTTTTGATATTTTATGAGCGCAAATATTCCTGAACCGCATCGCGAAGCGTTCCGACTAACGCAGTAAACTTCGTGCGATCTGGCTCAAGAAGCGTGAAGCGAAAACCGCTTCGATCGCTATTGAAGCCGGTCGAAAGCGGAACGACGCAGATTCCCTTCGCCGCAAGGAGGTAATACGCGAAGCGTTGATCGAGCGATGCATGTTCAAGGAATGGAGCGATCACTGCTTCCGCTTCCGGCGAAAGACCGAGCTTCTGAGTGTTTTTCAATGCCCCATTGCGGAAAACGAGCGTCATGTAGAACGCACCGCGCGCTGGATTAATGAGCACTTCGGGAATTTTTGAAAGCGTTTCTACCGCGTGCTTTGATTTTTCATCATATGCTTTTACGCGCTCGGCAAGATACGGATAATAGCGATCATCCTTCATTACTTTCGGAAGGACCGCCTGCGGAAGCGTCGTCGAGCAGACCTCAAGCATCTTCGAGTTGATGATTGAGCGCGCGTACGCGTCAAAACGCTCGTCTTTGTCGCGATTATAGAATTCCATCCAGCCACAGCGCGCGCCGGGCCACGGGAACTCTTTACTGATGCCCCGCATCGCAATGCCGGGGACGCCGTCGATAACCGACGCAAGTTTCTTCATACCGCTATCTTTATAGGCAAGATTCGAATAAATCTCATCCGAGATAACAAAAAGACCATATTCACGTGCGATGTTCACGATTTTCGCGAGGGTTTGCTGCGGATAGACGAACCCTGTCGGGTTATCGGGGTTGATAATAATAATCGCCGCAATATTCTTGTTTTCTTTGACCTTCCGCTCGAGATCTTCGAGATCGGGTTCCCAGTTTCGCTCGGGGTCGAGCTTATAGGTAATGTGTGGGGCGTCCGCGTGCGCCGCCTCTGCTGAGGAGTGGGTCGGATATGCCGGATTTGGTCCAATGACACGCGCGTTCTGATGGAGGTTCGAGTAGAGCTTATTGATTCCGTCACCAAGTCCGTTGAAAAAGAGAATGTCGTCCGGAGTTATCTGAATGCCGCCTTCCAAATTGCGTTCGTAGGCGATGTACGCGCGCGTCTCGTCGAGTCCCGCGGTCGGCGAGTAACCGAAACTACTGTTTTCAGCTGCTGTTTCCTGAACAATCTCTTTTATCCAGCTCGGCACTTGCTCGCCCTTTGCAACGGGGTCGCCGATATTCTCCCAGACAACAGTGGTGCCGAGCGCTTGAATTTGCTTGCCGATCGCTACGATCTGGCGAATTTCGTAACGAAGTTTTTCAGCTCCCGGATGGACTATTTCGGTGCGCATGATTTTCGAAATATAGCATGCAAGAAAACGCCGCCCCTGCGGGGCGGCGTGCATTCATTCTGACTTTTCGCTTTCGAGTTCGAGCAAACCCGCATCTCGTTCGGCGATTTTCATTGAAGCTTTTGAGGCCTCGCCGATGGTCAAATAAGCGTAAGCGAACAAGGAGCGAACTTTGTCCGTCCCCGCAACGAGCGCGATGTTCGTCGCCAATGACGGACACTCTTTCTGAGGGTGGCCCCAATCTTTCAAGACCTCGAAGGTCACCCATTCATCTTCGGGAACCCTCCGCTGCAGTTCGTAGTCCTTCTGGTGAAGAAAGTCTTTGCAGATGACATACGAGTCGATCGGCAAGGCACAGTTTGTACCTAAGGCCATTTTCAACTTATCGTCGCGCAGTACCGCAATGCAGAACTGCACGTAGGTCTCGTTGCTGTCGTTAGGACCGTAGGTCCGATACGTTCGGTATCGGAAGAACGCCATGAGTTCGCCAGTTTTCCCAGCTAGCTCCGCGTTAATCTCGGCATAGCGTTTTTCAGTATCGAGGTTGAGGCCGTGCCCTTTCGAGATAACGAAATCCCGAATTGGATCACCGCTGGTTAGTCCGCCGACCTTCACTGCTTGAGCGAGTGCACCGTTATACATCTTCATGCGCGCATCGAGCTTTTCGACTTGCGCAAGAAGATCGGTTCGCTCACCCACAGAAGCCTTGATGTCTTCAAGCGTCTTCTGAAATTGCGCTTGGTCAGTCAGCACAAACCGGTAAGGTTTCTTTTCTGGTTCGCTCATTGGTCGAACTCCTTTCTTCTGGGGCCGACTATACCAAAAGCACTACTCTTTACCAATTACATTCCGAAGAACCGCGTTGCGACGAGGTAGGTAGCACCTGAAACGATACTCCACGCGATGGTTCCCCAAGCAATATCAACGACAGCAAGAAAAAGTGGGTAGCGAACGAGCGTTGCCATGTTGGTGAGGTCATAGGTCATGTACGCAATGAATCCGAGAAATGCGCCGAGAGCGACCGCTTTCAGAAGCGAATGAGAAGCAATCGCCGGCTGGAGCACGAAGACGATGAGACCTACTACGAAGAATACGTAGAAAAGGAGTGCGGGACCGATTTTGAAAGACGAAGCGAGAAGATCACCATACTGTTCGCGGTAGAAACCCTTGGCAATGACGCCTATCCAGAGGAAATCGAGCGCAAGCCCTAAAGGAAGCGCAGTTATGAAGAGAAGGAGCGGTTGCATAGTACTGAGTATACAACGTCTTATTTCCAAGTAGAGAAATTCAAGATATCTGCTATCGTTACGAAATATTTGGGCGATTAGCTCAGTTGGTTAGAGCGCACGCTTCACACGCGTGAGGTCACAGGTTCGAATCCTGTATCGCCCACAAGATACTGCAAGTATCTTTTTGATGCGATACAGGATTCGAAGGCCGGAGCGACGTTTGGCCAGCAGGCCAAACCGCGAGGCAGTGTCGCGACCGAGCCGAGCGGCGGCGAGGCGAGAGTTGTGACCGAACCCGTATCGCCCACACGGACGAGATGAGTCATTTGGTCGGGCCGTAGTATACCGGTAGTACGTACGCTTCGGGTGCGTGAAGACCGGGTTCGATTCCCGGCGGCCCGACCAAGTTACTTGTCTTTACTGAGAACTCAGAGGTCCACTCAGGACGTTTTCTATCTTTCCTCGCACTTCGCGTAGGTACGTGCGCATGTATTCTCGATTCTTGCCATCCTCTTCATAATCTCTAGGGGCTTTATCCCAGTAGTAATTGACTACTTTATCCTGCAGACCTTTATGAATATCGCTCAACGTCTCTAAAATCTCCCTCTGGGAGCGGGCGGCACGTTCTGCATCAAATGGGGTATCCATGGGTAAAGTATAGCGTACGGACGCCTGTGCTGTGGATAAGGGGAAAATAAGGATAAAGCGAGTAAATAGGCCGTATTTCTATGACTTGGCCCGATTCTCTGGGGAGAAAGGCCTCCTAGGGGTGGAGAAACCTTGATTTGTAGCGCATAATGGGCCCTGTTAACGATAATCCATTAATTTCTATGCCTAACGCGGCACTATCAAAACCAATGAAGCTCTCCTCGGAACTCGAGGCGGTCATCGGCGCAGGCCCATTGCCCCGCTCTGAAGTCACGAAGAAGATCTGGGTGTACATCAAGAAAAATGACCTCCAGAATCCTGCTAACAAGCGCAACATCCTCGCGGATGACAAGCTTAAGGCGGTCTTCGGCGGCAAGGCCGAGGTGACCATGTTCGAGATGACAAAGCTCGTCTCGGCGCACCTCTCCTAAGCTCTCAAAGGTTTTGAGAAAACAGCCCGCTCCGCGGGCTGTTTTCTCATATAAAAAGCGCGCCGCAGGGCGGCGCGCTTACTCTTAGACTCGAGGCTTCATATACGGATGTGTCCGAAGGCTTTTCCACCAGTCCAAAGCAAGCTTTGGGACGGGGGAGCAGCCGACATGAAGACTTGAGGTGTCGTCGTAGTATCCAGAACCGTCAGGAACCGGAACCGCGGGGATATACCAGCCAATTTGGTTGGTCAGCAGCCCATTGCGCGTTGTTGATGCGCGCATGCCCTCATGGTTTATGTCGTCGACGGAAACCTCAGCTTCGAGTCCGGCGCAGTAGCAACACAGAATCGAGGGCTGCAGCTTTGACGTGCTGTCGCGCCACAGTTTGCAGGCAAAGACTCCGCAGGCACAGCACCGATAGTCATCAGGCGTCGTTCCGAGTCCGTACTCAAATGGCGTGCGTACGTCTTCCGTAACACTCATTGAATTCCCCTTTCAAAGATCAATTCTTTTCGAACGAATCCGAATAAGAAGTTATACCTTCTCTGCTTCTAATAACCAAGAAAAATGATGGGGAGTTGCATCAAACGGGGCAATCACAGGGTTTCGTTTTCAAAATTCGCCGTTGAGCTGCAAGGGAGTCGATGAAAACGTCCTGCGTTGCTTTTCCTTTCGCATAGCGCTTATCGAGCGGTGAGTGATGCTCGTACCCGCGTCGCGCCATTTCCTTTACCAACGCTTCGTGTCGATTATAGAGCGCCTTAAGCCTGCCGACCCAGCGCTTGGTCTCAGGATGCTGCGAATAGCCGCCCTTGCCTTTGTGCTTGGTGAGAATATTCCAAAGGCCGTGGAGCTCGCGGTGCTCGCCGAGCAAATGCTTCCGGCACAGAGTACGAGGTGAGACGTCCCAAACACGCATAGGTTAGTCGTTTACGGAAAACGTTAAGAAATACGAATCGAGTTTACAGAAACCGTACTGGCTGTGGACGAATCGATGGGTTTTAACCACCTTCTCGAGCGATACCGTCCTTCCCTTTTCCTTTCCTATGTTCTGGAATGCATCTCTTACCAGCTGGATATCCTCTTCCGCTGTTTTACCTTTAGTTATAAAGGAGTAGTCTCTGCGGTCTTTTTCAAGAAGTCCGAACGGCCGCACGGGGAACCATCCTTCGAGAACGATTTTTCCGCCCGAAGGAACGCGATCAATCGCCGCACCGAACGTTGCCGCCTGATCGGTGTCGTAATCAATAAAATAGCTCAAATACACGAGGTCAAACGAACGCTCCGGCAAGTCGAGCGTTTCAATCCTCCCTTGATGCGCAGAAAATCCGTCATTCTCGATTATTTTTGTGCTTTCCCCACTCACATCCGAGCCCGAGAGCTGGTTTGCCGGAATGGCGAGCTCGTCTCTGCAAAATCGAAGGAATTCATTGCTTCCCGCTCCCACATCGAGCACACGCAGCTGATTGATCTTGTCTTTGGGTATTCCCGTGATGAGGTCAAATCCTTCTGGCGAAAGAAGCGCTGACACATATCCGTATTTTGGTTTTTCTCCTCCATACTCTTGATCGTAGGAGCGAGCGATCGCTTCATCTGAGTTGCTACTTTTTGAACGGACCTCGAATATAGAACTAATAAGTCGAACCTGTTCACCGGCGGTCCGATTCGTCCTTCGCTTTAGTTCGCGTCCGCCTCTCTCGAGCGATGAAGAAATCGAGGGGTTTGTGTCACCATCGATATACGAGAAACCTTGCGCCTCGGCACTCTTTTGCAGACCGTTGCGATTCAAGGATAATTTGGGTAAACCGCCTATCACTCGCGAATTGTAGCATCGCACCATTACAGTAAGAGGCGGAACTATGTTCCGCCTCTTTTCGTTCTATCCAAGAACTTCTTTGAGCTTCTTCCTGATGCCGGTAGGAGCCGTGTGATACACCAAGCCCTCGTCGCGACCGTAGGAATATTCCTTGTGCGGGAACGACTTATCTCCACGGATGGGAATATACGCTTCCCCGCCCAGAGTGATGCCGCCGGGAATCGAGATCGATTGACCGTCCTCCCTCGTCGCGACCCAAAAGCCGCGATTTGGATTGAAGTATTGATCAACCGTGACGACTTCCGCTCCTCGCAGGCGCACGGGCCGTATCGGCGTGAGGCCGACAAGCACCATACCGAGGTGATAGGACTGCATCCGATAGAGAATATTGCAGGAGAACAGACGTCCGACGCGCAAATGAGGCGCAACAAGGTCGTATTGCTGCCGGTACATCTGCTGGCCGACGCAGCCTTCAATAATGAGCTGCATCGAGACTTTGTGTTTTCTCCAGCCTTCGAGCTCGCAGGTATAAACCTTTTGCTTGAAGGAACCGAGGTCGTTTTCCTTCGTCTCGACGTTTCGAACAACGAATTCCATGACTTTCTCCCAGCTAGGTGTTCCGGAGATTCCAGAACCTTCTGGAAGAGAGCGTAGATGAAGGGAGAGGGGGTGTCAATTTAAACAAAACCCGGCTGCGCTGCAGCCGGTTTTTTATAGAGAGCCCTCAAGTCGAGCAATTGCTCGTTTGTATTTTTCTTGCCGCTTCACGTCCTTTTCGGTCGGATGCGCAAACCTCGAAAGATCTGCGTTGTCGTGAAGGTCGGCTAGCTTTACCTTTCGGGCAATGAGAAGGCCTCCGAGTATCCGCTCGATGAAAGCGTCGTAGTCATCCTCCTCTTCCGGAAGCTTGGTTAGGAAGCTAAGAGCTTCAACCACTTCCGCGGAATAGCCCCGCTCACGAAGCTGCTCGAGTGTAATGTCGCAGTCCTCCACCGTATCGTGAAGCACCGCCGCAATACGCTCTTCGTCCGTCGTGAGGAGCGGATTCAACATCACTCGCAGCGGGTGCAAAATGTAGCTTGCTCCCGCTTTGTCCTTCTGGCCCTTATGGAGGGCTGACGCAAGAGCTACTGCGTCTTCTAGAGTTGGTTTCAAGAGCATCTCTCCTACGTTTCAGTCTCTAGCCCATAATCCATGTTTTTCTGTATCCAGCAACTGCAGGACATCCAAAAGAAAACCGCCCAACCCTCTGAGGAGCCAGGCGGTCCTCACAGGTTAGGCGGCGGGTTATTCCCACTTAATCAGGCCGAGCACGTTGGCCGCAGGATTCCCCACCAGCGTCTCTTTCTTGACGCTGAAGATGATTCCGCGACGGTCCTTGCTCGAGTAAGTGAATTTCATGGGAACCATGTTCGCCATGACGGTTTCTTTGCCTTCCGGCATGAAGTACCCGACCAAATGCCACTCTTCAATGCTCCGGTTGCCTTGCGTAGCGCCGTTAATCCACACATCGGCAGTCCCTTTTCTCCCTTCCTCGTTCTCAAGTGCGAACTTGAAGGTCAGGAGACGGAACGTGTCGATGTCGAACACGGACGTCATTAGGTGAAATCTCGAAGGACCACCCACGATAAGCACGGTTTGGCTAGCCATACGGCTCTCCTCATTGAATGAACAGTCCCTGAGTGGATGCAGGAACAAAACATCGTTATCTACTCACGTAGACCACCTATCCATACAGAAAGGGATTAGTTCTTATATACTACAAAATTAACTTTCGTCAAGAGTCGTGGATTGTGTCGGATTCGGTCAAGTTGATGTTCTTCGCTACCCCCCCTCCTATTGCACGATACGTGGAAAATCTGGGCTGTACTTCAAAAATATACTTGTGCTATAGTGCTCAAGTTCGTGGACGGGCCGTTAGCTCAGTTGGTAGAGCATCTCATTTGCAATGAGAGGGTCGCAGGTTCGAATCCTGTACGGTCCACATTCGTTCACTTTTTGGCACGAAAGTGCCAATTTGTGTATATTCTGCTTCACTTTTTGGAGGTTCTAATATTTCAAAATCAACACCTGGAACTTTAGGAGTCTTTATTAGAACCTCTAAAGGCTTCTCTACCTCGAAAGTAAGCGCTCCCTGGTTTAATACATGCTCAGTTCCAAGGGCAGCTATGATTGCTCTTCGCTTCTCGAATTCACCCTCCTTGAACTCCTTACTAGCTCTTTCAGCAAAGGTGAGTAGGTTTTTGGCATCCTCAGTCCAGTCTGGAAGTTCGATGTCGGAACCAGGGAGGTAAGGCTTCAGTCCTGTCAGCTCCTGCTCTAAGGTATTTTTCTTTTCTGAGAAGTCATCAACACTAATGAGTCCGAGGAGATGGCTATCGAGCAGGGTGCGAAGCATGCCTTTTATCTCGTCATGCCTTGTTTGCTGATTCCCTCCAATAACGTTCTTGTCGGACTTTTCCTTTTGGTAATCTTTTTTGAATTCAGCAATTGCCCATGCATGGAATTCAGGAGATATCTCCATTGAAGACAGAAATTCCTGCATTGCTTCTTCCAATCGGTCCTCACGGACTGATTTCTGCTGACAGTCTCTATCTACTTGGCCGGTACAACGATAGTAGACGTACTGGTGTTTATTACCGTTCTTTTGCGTCTTATTCTTTCGTTCTGCGGTGATGCGTGCTCCGCAACCTCCACAGCGCATTAGCCCGATATAGGCAAAAGTTTGGTTTGTTCGTTTGGGAGCGTGTTGCTTTAGAATCTTCTGAATTTTTCGGAACTGCTCATAGGTAATAAGAGCATCATGAGTTCCATCAACCCAAATCTTCTGACGTTTTCCTTCAGCGTCTTTGTGTCCGATAGGATATTGAAACTTTCCATAGAAGAAAGGGTTTTGAAGTATTTTGTACCAAGCAGACTTCGTGAGTTTGCAACCGCGTGGGTGGTCCTTGGTCGGACGAGTGCGTAGACCCCATTCCTCGGTAGCAATTTCTAATATCTGAGGAGCGTTGTGAGTACCAGCGAGCATGCACTCCATCATCTTTTGTATGATGGGACCCCGAACAGGGTCTATGTAGATAAACTCCTCTCCCTTATTGCCGTTGTTGCTGTTCAAGTATCCCAAAGGAGCAGAGCCTGGTCGTCTTCCGCTTTCAGCTTTGCTCAACATGCCTCTCGTAACGTCCTTACTCAGGTTGAGGCTGAACTGGTTGGCCATGCCGAAATGGAGATATAGGAGAAGCATGTCGCTACCAGGATAGTAGTCTCCATCGTCTGTTTTGAGGTGTCGTATGGCTCCTTGCTGAAGCTTCCAAATAATCCACCCTCCGTCTACGGGATTGCGTGCCAATCGGTTTATCTTCCAGCAAATGATTCCCTGTGCCTTTCCTGATTCAATGAGATTTTTCATCTGCTCGAAGCCAGGTCTACCAAGCACCTTTGCTGATCTTTCGTCCGTTAGCGTATCGGCACGAACCAAACCCCTGCCAATGCGGTCAATTTCCTTGAGCTGGTCAGGGATGGAGTTTATCTGCTTGTCGCTGTCGTCGGTAGACTTGCGAGCATAAGCTACATATTTAATTTTGCTTGTGTCTATCTCGTTCATGTTCTTTAGGAAGCCATCTGCCGACATACTCCTTGCGGAAGGCAAGCAGTTCGTTTGCGTCCATCTGTTCGAGAGGAGTTGTGGTGATAATCACCAGAATCTGTACTAACTCCTCCCTCGACATGGACTCAATCTGCTTGATTGTGTCTGCAACAATGTAATCTCGTAGTTCCTCGACACTATTCATAGTTAGGCTCTTTAGTGAATCTCACGATGAGCTTTCCACTCCTATCCTTCACATAGAACTTTTTCTTAGGAGAAAAGCCTGATTCCCGTAGTAGACGTTCAACGAATAGCTTTTGTGCTGTCTTGGTAAGGTGATTTGTTTTACTAGTAATTTGTTTCTTCATCATGGAGGATATGTACTTGACACATTTGGATATTTCTATCGTATTAGGTGCGTTCTAAAAGTACATATATTTCTACGTTGTAGTGTTTATAGCTGTACTTCCTCTTCTGGTCGCGTATAGCAGTCGTGGTGGCAGTTGCGACAAGTTGGTTTGGGTCCAGCTTTGCCAAGGTTCAATGAGAACTGGTTCGACATTCCGAAGTGCAGGTAGAGCATCAACATGTCTGTGCCTGGCGAGTAAACAGTGCCTCCGTTTTGAGTGCTGATAACCGTGAGAGTGCCTTGTTGTATTCGCCAGATGATGCGCCCTCCATCTACAGGATTACGAGCAAGTCGATTTAGGTCGTAGGTGAGAATGCCGTTGATTTTTCCTTCCTCTACTGCCTTCATCATCTCCTCGAAAGAGGGTCGTCCTGGTACCTTTGCGGATACGGCATCGTGATAGACATGCTGCTCGTCAATCTTGTAGCCTTTATCTCTAGCATAGGAACGAATCTCTCGTTCTTGGAATAGAGCAGTAGCCCCTCGGTTCTCACCTAGACCCATGCTGGCTCGGATGTAGACAGCAATTTTTAATTTATCGTTCATAGGATTATTTGCGTTTACGTCTTTTAATTGGTTTGCCGTAGATAGCCTTGTAGAGATTCAGGAGCATTTGTGCCTTTCGGTCTAACTCCTCGTCAGTAAGAATTTTCCCGTACTGGCTCTCATAGATTGCTCGGAAGCGTTCAAGGCTTTTGCTAGAGATGGCCATTAGTAAGGTGGTTCATCATCGGGCTCTGCAAGTGCCTTTTCCTCCAGGTGGTATTTATTTTTCTTACCCTCCTTGGAGATGGTCAGGCTTTCGTCTTTAGTCATGACAGAAAGGGCTTCTGCTATGTTGCGCGTTCCTATCTCCGCTTCGTCTTGGACGGCCTTGGTAATCTCCTCCTTTGTCGCGTCCCCGTTAGAGGCTAGGAAAGTGATGATAAGCGTGCGTGCCTCATCCTTCTTCGTAATGCGGTCTTCGGCGTCTGCGTAGCGAAGATTGATTGGGCTATCTGGCGCGTCTCCTTCTTGTGTGAGTACAACCTGGAACTTCTCAACATTCTGGCCTCTACGCGACTTCACATGCTCGATGTCGAGATGCTGTTCCGAAGGAGTGGTGGATTTCTTGTCCACGGTAATGTGAGAATCAAGACGACCAGAGTAAGCTGACGAGCCGCGAAGGCTCTGTGCTCCTCCTGTGGAGCCGAAGGTGCTTTTTCTGTGGTGATGAATGAAGAGTACCGTTGCACCTGCAAGGTTGAATCTCTGAAGTGCTTCCATGACCTTCTGTGCCCCTTCTGCTGAGTTTTCGTCCTGAGAATGGATAGCTACGAAGGGGTCGAGCATCACAAGGCTGATTTCCTGTTCCTTAACGGTTTTTAACAGGGCGTCCATGTCTTCCTTCTTGTCGAGCTTGAACCCATCAAGGCAGTAGAAATAGACAGGTAGCTCTGGTGCACAGCCAAGCAACTCCATGCGACGGCGTTGCTCCCAAGCTCCTTGTTCTTCGTCAATGATGAGTACTTTGCCTGACTTCGTCTTGAAGCGTCCAAGGAAAGACTCACCAGAAGCGACACACTTTGCGAGGTGGAGCATGAACCAGCTCTTTCCGCTTCCAGGATGGCCGCTTACGGCTGTGATGCCTTTCTCTGGTATAAGGCCGTACACGAGGTACTCAGGTCGTTCCGATTCGGGCATCGTCATGATGGCGGAGAGTGTGAGAAGGGTGCGGGGCGTAGCGTGCGGCACATTCTCCTTGGAGTCGTAAGTTGTGCCCTCGTCCCCTTGACCTTTCTGCTTCTGTGAAATGCCTCGAAAAATGGAATCTATCTCCTTGTCGGGAAGAGGTGGTTGATTGAATTCCAAATTCCAAGCATGGAGTAGAGGGCGAGCCACATCGTTCCAGTCTTTAGCTGGAAGATGGTATGCGAGCTTACCCATGAGTCTGACTGCGGTTTCGTGCCGACTACCTTCTTTTGCTCCGCTTAAGACTTCCTTCCAATCGGTTGCCTCGATATCATTCTTCTTACGATCATCTTCGATTTTGACGAGCCACTCTGGCATAGAAGGCAACTCTGTCTCAAGTGTGAGAGGGGTAATCCACTCATATGCATTGCCTGTTATCGGATGAATTGAGGGAGGCACTACGACATATCCTCCGTCTGCCTTCATGTCCCCGTGGATACCAGAGGGAATCAAACTCCCTGACTTAACGAAGTCCGTATTCTTCGGGAAGTCGAAGAAGTAATGCCATCCACCACTGCCAGTACGACTGACTGCTGTTGGCGGCATTTCAAAGCGTGTGGGGTCTTCGTCATTTTCCAAATCAAGAACGGCAAGTCCATGAACATATCCCGTGACCATGCCCAGCCCCGTGATTTTATCCCCGTGGGTCTTGAACCATGCTGTCATTTCTTCGGCAGTCGGGGCTTTGCCTTCCTGGTACTCCTTCCAAGAAGGGATTACAGGAACTTTCCCGTTGAGAGGAATGACCGTTCGGCAATCGTCGAGGTAGGCGAGTGCCGCTTCGAGTAGTTTTTCAGAGTGCATAGTATTCTTCGAAAGTCGGGGCATCATCGAGAATGCGACGCCCTATATCTTCAATGACCTCTGTTATCTCTCCAGCATTCTCTCCTCCTGGGTCTGACGGGAACAAGATTACGCTCTTAGTTCCGTCAGGCATGTCGGCAGTGATGACGCTGTAGTGATTACCGCTTACCTCCATGAATTCCTTTACTTCTGGTGGAATTTCCATAACTAGAAGATTGGCTCAAGGTTGCTAATATCTGGCTTCACGACTTCGTTTACGAGTGCCGTTATCGTCTGACCGCGTTTCTTGTCTCGCAGAACGAGGTGGACCTTGCCGTTCGGCTCAACAAGCATCGAAGTCTTGATGTAGCCCTTGTTGCTAAGAAAATCCTGCACGTCAGTAATCATTTGAACTGCTTTCATATGGAATGTTTTATTTTTTTAATGCTCGTGGAGTGATACCCCCAGTTGCTCTCTTAAGAGTGCTCTCAAAAAAGGGTAAGTACGAAAAAGAAAATTGACCGTGCAGCAAAAAAGACGGCTCAACAAAGCCGTCTTATATCTTTAGAAATTCTTGAGGTTTTCTTTATTTCTTACTAGTCCTCAATTGTAGGATTGGAGAAGCGAAATCCCTTTCCTTGAATAAGAGTGAGGGTTGGGACTCCTTCGTACTTCAAGGGGAGGTCGAGACTCTTTGCGTTTGCTTCAAGGGACTTGGATACTGCCTCTCTGATTCTCTGTCGTCGCTTTTCGCTGTTAGCTTCCGGTGGAACTCCAAGACGGACAATGTGCTCCTCGATAGAATCATAGGGAACACATTCCTTGTTGTGTGGAGCAAGTTCGTAGACGGCACGGAATACTCGATAGTAGAGGGACTTGTAGCTCTTGAATTTTATCGGCTTTACTCGTCCAGCACCCCCGTACACGAATGAGCCGTCATTCTTCATGCGAATGTATCGACTTTCTGCGTATGGGTCTGTCTTCGTAAATGGATTTGCTCCATTGTGGAAGGAGTTCTCCAGACTGATGACGGGTCTAAAATCGAGAAGATGAAGTGTGAAGTCGGAAGGGTATATTTCGTGCTCCCCATCAGGATGTACTTGATGGCCTGTGGTCATGCCATCCATTTCCTCTAGATAACGGATTGCATGATGCTTTTCGAGCCAGTTGAGATAAGCAGTTCGGTTTACTCCCAAGTCATCATCAAGTGGTTCTCCTGGAATCGTGGTCTTAATCACGAGGGGATCGAATGTCGGTATCTCGTGGTCGGGCATTTGCTTGCGACACTCATTCCAATACCGGCTCATCTCTGAGTTGTATCTCTGTATTTGTGGGGTGTATCGAAAGTTAATATCCATGCAATTGTGCAGTACATATATAGATTGCCACTTTGCACACGAAAAAGCACCCACGAGGGGTGTCTATTCCGTAAGGCCATAAGAAACCATTACCATGACCCTAAACGTACTGTAGGGAGGATCGTGGGGACCCACGACAGGCTTTATGTGCCTGGCTTCCTATACACTTCCTCTCCATCTACGATTACTTGGTAGATATTGAGCTTTTCGTCCACATACTCGAACAAGACCGTCCACTCACTACGAATCATTGCTCCGAATCCGTTTTGTGAATCGACATACGAACTTACTTTGAATCCGTCTGTCGCGTAATGCTCTACAGTCGCGTGTGAAGATGATGGGAACTTGGCCGTAGAGGGAGCCTTAAGAGTTTTCTCGACTATTGCCTGAGCATCAATGTAGGCATCTATATCTGAATGCCTTGTAGGTTGAGCAGCAACAGGTGCGGGTGCAGTATTGTTGTCCTTCGGAACTGAAGTGATTGCCTGGTATGCAACAAAACAGAAGATTATCAAAACTACGATTGCTGTAATGCCTTCTCCTTTCGTTATCTGTTTTTGAGAAGGCTTTTCTCCATTAGGAATTTCTTTATTCATATCGTGGCTTACGATTTGTAATTCCTGGTGGGTAGCAAAAAACCCGCCACCAGGAGGCCTTGCGGCCCTACCAGAGTTTCCCCTGATAACGTAAGCCACGCCCTGATGACGGGTTTTCTATGGCTTACGATTTTCGACCATACCGTAGCGTGAAGCTTGCGGGTTAGGTCATTTCTATTCGGCTGTCGAACCTAGTTATGGTAATACCTACTTGTGTGGAAGTAAAACGACTCTATGGTGAGATTTACCTTATTATCTTAAACTTTACAGCCTATCTAGAATCTCATTCATCTGGTTAATTTCTTCCTGCTGACTAGCAATAATATTTGCGCAGAGCTGTTGGATCTCTGGGTCTGTTATCTTTGCCTTCTCACACATAAGTACAGCACCGGAGTGATGGGGAATCATTGATTGGAGAAAGCCCTTATCTCCTACAAAGGTCTGATACCTAATCATTAGGAATGAGACCACTAGAATAATGAATCCGATTAGAATTACAATCTTGTTCAATTTCTTGTCCTTGTACATCATGCCCATCAAGAGCATTTCAAGGATGAGCATCGGCGCGGTCATCATGAACCCCATGTACAAGAAGTTGATATTCGGAACGGCGTTCGCAAACGTGTTTACCATGGCGAACATCAGGACGAACATGGCGACTACATGGAGTCCTGCCATGAGGGCAAGTTTGCTGTAGGAGGTATCTTTCATATTCATAAGAAGTCTATAGAAATTAGCTAATAGGTACCTAAATATAAGTGTACCTTTTTCCTAGAGAGATAAGGTATAGAATAGGTTGATGTCTGAGCCCATACAGAGATTTTTCTCCTGGTCAGCAATTCTGCTGGTGCTCGTAGTGCCGTTTTTAATGCTTATCCTTATGGCAATGCCTATGGACCATAGCATGGGCGGATGCCCCTTTATGCAAGGAGAGGCATCCCTCTGCTCCATGTCTATCTTGGACCATCTCACCAATTGGCAACAGACTTTTGCTATTACGTTGGTAGAAGTCCTCACTTTTGCGATACCTGTCCTAGCGGTAGCTTGGCTCTGGTTAACTGTTTTAAAGCCTGAACGACCACCAGGATATCGAAGGCGTTTCTATCCAGCACCGCCACTACTGCAAGAATTATTCTCAAGCGGAATTCTTCATCCTAAGGCTCCATAGATTCATTTCCTGTTTGCCTTACTTAACTAACAAAAATCTATGGAAAAGAATGTAATTGTTATCGGACTCATTGCTCTTATTATCGGTGCCGGAGGAGGATACGCGCTTGGTATGAGTAAGGCTCCTCAGCCAGTTGCTACAACTGGTGGTCATACGATGCCTGACGGCACAATGATGGGAGGCTCGATGAATAGTGGCATGCAGGGACAGATGGATTCTATGATGCAGTCTCTTAACGGAAAGACCGGAGATGCTTTCGACCAAGCCTTCCTTACGGAGATGATTATGCACCACCAGGGAGCTGTAATGATGGCTGAAGCTGCTCTTCAGAATGCAAAGCACCAGGAGATAAAAGACCTTGCGAAAAATATAATCTCCGCACAGAACACAGAGATTAAGCAGATGCAGGATTGGAAGGCAGCTTGGTACGGACAGTAGGATGAAGAGCGCGATTATTATCATCTCGCTTATTGCTGTAGTAGTAGGACTGCTGTATTTCTCTCGAAGTCCAGAGAAGCCGATAAGCCAACTTACGAACCGTGAGTTAGCGCTTCTCTGTGATGACGAAATGGCAGGGGGATTCCATGTCCACCCAATACTCGAGATTGTGGCGAATGGAGAGAACGTCTCTGTGCCTACGAATATCGGCGTTCAGCAAACCTGTATGACTGCGCTTCATACACATACTCCAGATGGAGTGATTCATGTAGAGTCGCCTGAGAAGCGAGACTACACGCTTGCTGATTTCTTTGCCGTATGGAAGCAGCCGTTCAGTAAGGACGAAATCCTAGGCTTTAAGGCGGATGCGAATCATCGTGTTCGCATCACAGTTGATGGTGTAGAAGTAGATTCCTTCGAGAGCACGGTACTGAAAGATAAGGAGCGCATTGTTATCAGCTACGAACAAATCTAACTATGTACATCTGCCCAATGCATCCAGAGATACAGCAAGAAGGTCCAGGTCGCTGTCCGAAGTGCGGAATGGCTCTGGTACTGGAAGGCACAGAGAAGGCTAAACCTAAGCAAATGATGGAGGATAGAGGCCTGGGTCCAATCACCTGGAAGAGCTATATCCCTCTCATTGTCATCTTTGGTCTGCTTACGATCTCAACCGTTGCAGCTTCACTCGCTGACTACTTCAATGGAACGTTCGCCCTTACCAGTACCATAGGGTACTTCATGGCCGGGTTCTTTATCGTCTTTGCTGGCTTCAAGCTCCTAGACCTTAAGGGATTCGCAGAAGGGTACTCAACCTATGACCTGCTTGCACAGAAGTGGATGGGATACGGATATATCTACCCATTCCTCGAACTAGGCTTTGGTCTATTAATGCTCGCTGGAATACATAGCCCAGCTCTGCTGTGGGTAGAATTAGCCGTAATGTTGTTCAGTGGCATTGGAGTAGCTATAAAGATAGCTCGGAAGGAAGAATTCCTGTGCGCGTGCCTTGGAACCTTTCTTAAAGTTCCATTGACTAAGATTACTCTTATTGAAGATTTCGGGATGGCAGCTCTTGCTGGCTTATTACTAATACTTCTTTAAGAGACTTGCAGGTGTCGAAACAGAGCCCCAGAAGGGGCTCTGTTTGTAATAGACAAGGCCACTAGGTCCCTTAAAAGGAATTTTGCATTGACTTTTTTAGAGGCGTATTATGTAGGCATGAATGTCAGTGATGAGCGCATCAACACATGGGCAAAAGCACTCAGCGAGACTGAGGATAATCGCTGTGAGAATGCAAAAAGCATGGTGGTGGAAGCCATGCGTGAGCGGTTCGGTAATTCGATTACTATCATCCACCAAGGTTCCCACAGAAATCGTACAAATATTCGTACAGACAGTGATGTTGATATTGCCGTGGTCTACGATGACATCTACTACTCGGACTTACGGAACCTTCCGAATGAACACCACGCTGGTCATTGGGCTGGCGTATCAACACCCGTCTATACTTTTGCTCAATTCAAGAATGATGTTCATCAGGCATTGAATGACAAATTCGGATTGGGCTATGCGACTAGAAAAAACAAATGCATCAGAGTTGCAGGCAATACCTACCGAGTGAATGCTGATGTTGTACCTGCTTTCCAGTCGAAACGGTATAACTCTCCTAATCTCGTATCAGAAGTAGGCATCGGGATTCTTACGGATGGAGGGACTGTGATTCACAGCTATCCCGAACAGCACTACGCAAGTGGCGTGGCAAAGAATGACGAGACATCACAGGCGTACAAGGCGATTGTCCGTGTTCTCAAAAACACTCGCAGGGAAATGGAAGACAAGGGACTTCTTGCGAAGGATAGTATGTCATCCTTCCTTATCGAATCACTCGTTTGGAATGCTCCTGAACACCGATTCCTCAATAGCACTTACCGAGAGGATGCCCGCGATGTTCTTTCTCATATCTGGACCGATATGAGAGATGCCTCTGCTCATCCAAACTATAAGGAGGTTAGTCAGCTTGAATGGCTACTTCGAGGAACTAACCACACTCCTACGAAGGCCGAAGTATTTACTAAAGCCGCGTGGAATTATCTAGCCCCATGACACATCACTTCGACAACGAGCAGAAAGTATCCATCCTCGTATCTGGTCTAGAGGAGCGGTACAAGTCCATACATGCAATCCGAGAGCGAATTCAGAATATCTGTGTGTGGGCACTCGGCCTTATGCTTGCGGCTAGTGGTTGGCTTATCCAAAGTGATGTGGAGTTCTCTCCATGTCAGAAGCTCCTTTATATAGTCGGAGTAGTCGTTGCCTTTTGGGCACTTCGTTTCAACTTCCTTGATGACCTCTACAAAGGATTCCAGAAACAGCAACAGGTAGCTGTGCGGCTGGAAAAAGCTCTCGGACTATTCACTCCAAAAACTTTCGATGACGAAGAGTCATCCTTATATCCGAAGGAGTGGGAAAATGCTGGCTCAAACAACGGGAGTGGACGCTTCTTCGCTTCTACCTATCTCCTCTTATATATAGGAGTCGCGGTTTTGATTCTGGCAATCTTACTGCATGAAGGAGGACACACCTTCCATCAAATGCACTACTTCCCGTACTTCGTTCGCTGAGATTCGATAATATCGTTTCTAAATGATTAGCCACCTGGTTCTAATCTGTACTTCCCAATATGAGAAACGACCTACGAGAATTGATAAGGAGGTTGGTGATGGGCAAGGAAAGTATTACCAGGTATCAACGATTTGTAGGAACCGTATAGCTTTTCTCTCCATGATAGAGGTTCTAATATAGTGAAGTAGGGACCACATTTGTTCACGAAGTCAAGGTTTCCGTCATTCCGTATTGGCGCGCTTGGGTTTTGGGAGGTTCTAATCTTCTCGAAACCTTAGGTATACTTTTGGCATGGATGGAGCCCTAAAAAGTTTTAAGAAAAACGCAATATTTATTGCGTTGGTAGGTGTCGTAGTACTGCTAGGTATATATCTATCCTGCGATACCTTCAGGAACTTCCTGAGTGAGCAAGGTATAGATCCAAATTTCATTATAGGATTTTTGACGATCGTAGCTCTCCTCTTAAGTCTCTTGCAAGCTAGTCACGATAGGCGCTATGCCTACAACTTGAAATTAATCGAATCCATTGAAGAGAAAGGATTGAGAATCATTGGTAAACTCCTCGGTATCAAACAAAAAAGCGCTGCATTGTTAGCTTCCCTTGAAGCTGTGAAGAAATGCATGGATGAGAGAGTCATCTTTCTAGATGCACATAACGTTACAGACAAAGCGGATGTTGATATGGATATGGAATTAGTGACGGCCTATATTCATACATACTTTAACGAACTGGGTTCGAGTTGGAATCAGTTGATAGATAAACTTCGAGGTGTTGGGGATTATGCAGGAAATGCAATACTCAATTACAAAGAAAACATCGACGTAATACAAACGCACGGCCCGATTAATGTCTGCGATACTCTCAACAAATTGCCTACTTCAATTCAAGAGGCTAGGAGACTTAATGCTGAGATAGACGTACTTACGCAATCAATAACGGATGTGATAGTAAAAAAGATTAGCGACACGCGGCTACAGGTAAAAGCAAGTATAGATTGATATATTCGTTTTTTGTATAAAAAGAGACCCACATCCGTCTTACGGGACATGGGCCTCAAAGCATTACGAGCCACGCTGTGGTCGTTGCGATCCAGGTCAGTTCTGCGGCGCTTTCGCTAACCGCGAGCCATACCCGGTTCCGCTCCCAACCCGCTTCTCGAACCATAAAGTAAATCTGGCCGAGACGGATGAGAATGGTGCAGTGTCCAACAATGATGCTCGCCGCCGGGATGCCGGAACCTCCTTGTTCGAGGATACTCCAGACCAGCAGTAGCTGCGGCATTGACTTGCTCGCGATCGCCAAGAACGCAAGCGTCATCGGGTCTCGGATCGGTCTGCCTTGCAGCGCACCGAACCCTAGCGTGCCGATCGTGAGAACGACCGCAATCCCGAGGGTGACACTATCCTGAATGCTCCACCGATATTCTCGGTTGGTTGCGACAGCGACGACTACGGCGGTGAGCATTGCTACCCACACGATGTACGTCACTATCCCTTGCATGGTTACCCGGCTCGGTTGGGCGCGGTGAGCGCCTATCCCGAGCAGGAGATTGAACACCACGAAAGTTGTCGCAAGAGCGAACTGAACAATGCTGACGCCGTGAACGTCCTCAAGCGAGCGCAAGAACTGCGCGCCGCAGAAGATTACTGCTCCGACGAGTTGGACCCCAAACAGGAGGTCCGCAATCGTCTTCTTTGGCAAAGACATGCTGACACCTCCTTTCGGGGGCTTGAGTTAACGAAGATCGTTTGCCGATTATCTATATACCACGTTTTATGACGCAGGTCAAGAAGTAGTGACGGGAATGGAGGTTCTAATCTCCGAGCGCTTCTAGGTCCAGAAGAGCATTCTCAACCCTTCAGACCACCCCATGAGTCCACGAGATGTAAGAAATGTATTGGCTGCGATTGGATGAGAGAGGTTCTAATATAGTGTCCTAGGTTCCACAAAAATAAAAACCGACCAAGTGTCGGTTTTTATTTTTGCAGCAAGTCTATTTTGGCAGCTAGGATAAAGTCGTTTTCGGTGAGACCTCGTGCCCTGTGGGTGGAAAGCGTCACTTCGACCGCACCCCATGAGACCTTTATATCTGGATGGTGCCATTCTTCCTCCGCTAAAGCGCCTATTTCATTGGTGAACGCCAGCGCTGCAGCAAAGTCCTTGAACGGAAAACGTCGCCAGAGCTTTCGCGCATCCTCCATGAGCGTCCACTCGGGAACATGCTCCATGAGATCCCTCGCTTGTTCTTTCGTGAGTGGACCTCCACCTTCTTCGCACGGTATGCATTTCTTCTTCGCGAGCTCGTCCATGCTATTTTTTCATCGCCAAATCGACGAGGTGCGAAAGAAAGTCCGGATAGGAGACACCGACCGCTGCGAGCGATTTCGGCATCAAGGATTCGGTCGTAAGCCCCGGAAGCGTATTTGTTTCAAGATAATAGATGCCGCGCGGAGAGACGATGAAATCGGAGCGCGAATAGTGGCGAAGTCCGAGGGACTCATGTGCCTCACGGGCGAGTCGGATAAGCTCATCGGTCACCTTCTTTGGGAAGCGGGCAGGGCAAATCTCACGTGTCGCACCTGAATATTTCGCGTCGTACGAAAAGAAATCCGCATCGGGAGGGATGATCTCCACTGGCGGAAGCGCATAGAGCACTTCGTCACGGAAATTTTCAATGACGCCGACGGTCGCCTCGGTTCCTTTGATTCGCTCCTCGACAAGCACGCCACCAGCTCCTTCATCGAGCAATTTCTGTACTGCTTCAAGAAGCGGTTGATATCCATGCGTAAACGAAACGCCGACCGAGGAGCCCCACTTGACCGGCTTTACCACGACCGGCTGCGGAAAGGTGCGATTTATCTCCGCGACGATAGCCGCAATATCCGCGCTTGGCTCGATAAGCTGCGAACGAGCGGACAAAATGCCCCGCTCAGTCACCCGCTCCTTCGCAAGGAATTTATGCATTGCAAGATAGGAGGAAAATGAATCGGAGCCCGTATAGGGAATTCCGTAGCGCTCAAGCAGCTTCTGGACTTCCCCGTCTTCGCCGTATTCCCCGTGAAGTCCGAGTACGACCACATCCACATTTCGAAGAACGCGATCAGGCGTGGTCGGCACACCGCGTTCGTGCCAAAGCCCCGCCTTGTCGATATAGATATCGCGCGGCGTAAATCGATCCATATCGAGGTTCGAAAGGATCGCATGACCCGTTTTTAGCGAGACCTCATGCTCTCTTGATGGCCCTCCACGGAGTACGCCGACGACAGTGCCTCTCATATGAAAAATTATAACGTACGCAAGGCGCGTGATCTCGCTTTCCTATGAAGCGTTATCGAGAACCGATGCGCTTCGCTATTTGCCAAAACGACATCTGCATCCTGCACATGAGCGCGTAGGCTTCCAAGCACTTCACGCGGACGATGCTTCTCATCCTTCACCACCGCAACGACCGGAATCTGGATACCGAGTTCAGCGAGCAGCGCCTCGGCTGTTTTCTTATGCGTTTTACCGCCGTCGACCACGATTGCTTTCGGATACGACCATTCAGGATGATTAAACCGACGAGAAAGGATTTCTTTGAGAGAGGCGATATCATCGTTTAAGGACCTTCCGCCGACTCCACGAATACGAAATGTTCGATATTCCTTCTTGAGCGGAAGACCATTCTCGATAACGGTCATCACACCTATCGCATTCGTTCCTGAAATATGCGCCGTATCGTACGCCTCGATGCGCGGACTTGATTCATCTGCGCCGCGATCTTCCTTAATGAGGGAGACATCCTGTACGTGATCAAGTGAGAAGAGCTGCTTACGCGCAAGCGCCGCGTCTTCGAACCGCTCGTCTTTAGCTGCTGTCTTCATATCCTTTTCGAGCTGCGCACGCAGCGCCTTCACGCGCCCCGAAAGAAAGAGTGAGACGTTGCGTATTGAGCGCGCATAGCCAGCTTTGTCGAGATCGCGCGGATACTGGCCAATCTGCTGATTGAACTCGACTTTCCCTTTGGTAAAACGAGTTCCCTCACCAACTGGGCGCGGTGTATCGAAGAACGGAAAGATTTTCCGAATGAGCTTAAGCGCTTCGCGCAGCTGGTACCCTGACGGGAACGGTCCATGCATGGAGGAAAGCGGAACGTCGCCCACCACAATGCGTTTCTTTTTAAAATCAAGATCAGTGCCGCGAATCGCGAGCACGCGCGGAATCGGTTCTTTCGTGATGACTGCGTAAAGAAAGGATTTGTCGTCCTTGCCCATCGAGTTTGCTTTCGGATGATATTCACGAATAAGCGCCGCTTCGCGCACCAGCGCCTCAAGCACCGTCGGCGTCGTCTCGTGCATAAGACCATCCGCTTCGGTAACCATGTCGACGATGCGCGGTCCACGGGTCGCTATGAGGTCATCGTCAAAGTAGGAACGTACGCGGTCGCGCAGGCTCGTGGCTTTGCCGATGTAGAGAATCTTTTTTGATCGGCCCTTTCCAAGGGTAAAGAGATACACCCCCGGACAATCCGGAAGCTCGTATTTCGTTAGGTCAGGCCGCTGCATATCCGATATCGTAGCATTCTTGACAGTTATTATAAATAGTAGTATACTGTGTACAGCCTGCCGCCTTTCGGAGCAGGTCAACGGAGAACCCCAATGAAACTTGGTTGGGTACACGTTCTGGTGTGGCTGGTCCTCACGGCCGCCATCACCTTCATTCTGGTGACGTTCGGCGACCTCGGGTCGCAAATCGCGTTGCAGTTCGGCATTCACCTGCCGGCGCATCTGAACACGCAGATGATCATCGCACTCGCGCTCATCAGCGCGTTCCAAGCAGCGGTCATGACCGCCGCCGGCACGATCATTCTGTTCGTCTTCGGACAGTTCAGGAACTTCGGCAAGCTGTAGCAGCGCACACACGGCACCAAATGATAAGCCGCCCGGATATTACCGGGCGGCTTTGTTATTTATCTTGTTCCGTTCGTGTCTTCGATAGACAGTCGCGAGCAATCCGCGAACCGGCAGGAAGGCGACGAGCGACTCCCTGCCAATCAACCGCCGTAAGCGTCTTCTTCCGATCACGCATGCACGCGAAGAAGAGTTTATCGTGTTTCAAGTCCTCAAGCGGAAGATACTGTCGGTAGGACGCGAGCGAGAAGAAATCCTCCTTCACATCGTAGACCAGCAACATTTCGATTGCTTCCTGATAGATCTTCAGCGCCGTTGTAACCGGCAGCTTGTGATCAAGCAACCGCTCGCAGACGAAGTGGATACTTGGTTTCCATCGCTTCGGTTTTGGTTGTTGCTCTTTCGGAAGAGGGACATGAATACCCGTTTCCTTAAGAATCTTCGGATCGTACGCAAGCGCAGGGATGTCCCAAACGCCAAACGCGAAGCGATCCCAGCTCGGGCGGCTGTGAATGAATCGACGCATACAGATTTGCTCTGACGCCAATTCTTCGTCTTTTTTATTGAGAAAGTCGTACATTAGCGACCCCTTTTGGTACTAGACGCACTCTAAAGTACTAAGTATAGCAATCCCGCAAGAGGGTTTATGCACAGGTACGAAAAAACCGGAACGCATAGCGTTCCGGTTGTAATTTATGCCGCGTCTGATTCTTCGTCGAAGAACCGCGGGTATTGGTCAGCCTGCGCAAGCAGCTCTTCACTGCTGTAGCGCTTGCGGACGATTGGCATCCAGTCCGTGCCGAATTCCGACCCGTCACGAGTCGGATCAACAAACCGAACCTGCTCGAAGTGCTTTGACACCGAGCCGTCAGGCAGCCTGCGCGTGTACTGGATGATGCGGCAGTTGGTGATCCGCGTGTGCGAATCCCGCTGCTTCATGTTTTCCGCAAGTTCTTGCGGCGTCCAGTATTCAAGCAGTGTGCGCCACGCCCACATGGTCTCGCCGTGCGAGACCATGAGCACGCTCATGTCCGAGCATTCGCGGTGAAGCGTGCTGGCCATATCGCGCAGACGATTGAAGACATCTTGCATGCGCTCGCCGCCGGGAGGACACCAGAAGAATGCGAATTCTTTCCGGTATTTGATCTCATCGGCATACATAGACATGCGTTTGTCATACGGCATCTGGTCGAAATCGCCCCAGTTTCGTTCGACGATGCGGTTTTCAAGCCGCCATTCGCCGGGGAGACTGAGGTGGCCCGCCGTCTCGCGCGCACGGATGTACGGCGAAACGTAGAGCCGAAAATCCGATACCTGCGAGTAATTGTTCTGCGAAAAGACGTTGGCATCGAGCCATTTGCCCGCCAACTTCGCCTGCTCAACACCTTTCGGCGTGAGACGACGATCGCAGGTGTGGATCTCCATTAGCGCCGCTTCGTTCTTATGCTTCTTACCCGCCTCGAACATTGTTCGAGCGAGATTGCTTTCCGATTCTCCGTGACGGACGAGCGTCAGGGTTATCGGCATACAACTCGTGGATAGCAGCTCACCTTTATTCATGTAAGGTTCTCCTTTCTTTCTCATTTCAACGTACCGTAAACTACATTCGAACACAAAATTGACAGTATGTTATAAAGATTGTATTCTGCATTTTAGTAACAAGGAGAGCTCGATGTTTTTGACTGGTGCACTCTTCACCGCAATGGCCATTCTGGTCTACTACCTCTGCAAGCGCGCCAAACGGAATGACCTTTGGTACCTCGTGGCTTCCCTCGCGTGGCTGCCCTGCTCGCTCATCGGATCCTTCGTGGTCGAGACATTTCTTCGTCAGGATGGCTCGATGATGGCGCCAATGGCCATCGCAGGATCGTTCATTGGCGTCGTGGTCTGGGCTTACAAAAGCACGAGACACGCATAACGCGAACGGCCGCTCTTCGAGCGGCCGTTTTTTATTTTTTCTTTTTCGAACCTGACTTCGCTTTCTTGAACATTTTTGCGAGATACGTGGCCGTATGCGACTTTTCTGAATCAGCAACTTCTTCAGGAGTTCCGGTTGCGACAACTTTACCGCCGCCGGTTCCGCCCTCAGGACCGAAATCGACGAGATAATCCGCGGATTTGATGACATCGAGATTGTGCTCGATGACGACCACCGTATTTCCGCGCTGCACGAGCTGCTGGAGAATTTCAATAAGTTTACGTACATCTTCGTAATGAAGGCCGACCGTCGGCTCATCGAGAAGATAGAGCGTCTTCATGGTCGATGGCCGATACAATTCAGATGCTATTTTCACACGCTGAGCTTCGCCCCCTGAAAGCGTCGTCGCGCTTTGGCCAAGCGTGAGGTATTCAAGTCCGGTTGAAATCATTGATTCAAGGCGCTCCTGAATCGCAGGGATGTCATGGAAAAACTTTTCTGCTTCCTCAATGGTCATTTGCAGAACTTCGTAAATGCTTTTGCCACGGAAGGTAACCTCGAGCGTCTCCTTCATGAATCGCTTTCCTTCGCAGACGTCGCAGGTCACGTAGACCGTCGGCAAGAAGTGCATTTCGACGGCGATAAGACCATTCCCTTGGCAGGTTTCGCAACGACCGCCCGCTACATTGAACGAGAAGCGACCCGGCCTCCAGCCACGCGCTCGCGCTTCATTCGTTGCTGCAAAGAGATCGCGAATATGCGTAAAGGCTCCCGAGTAGGTCGCGGGATTACTTCGTGGCGTACGACCTATGGGTGACTGATCGATAAGAACCGTACGCCCAATATATTCTGTTCCCGTAATCGAAGCACAGTGCTCGAGCTTCGCTTCTCGCTTTGAGAGACGCGCCGCAACATTTTTATGAAGAATATCGTAGAGGAAAGTTGATTTACCGGAACCTGATACACCCGTGATGCACACGAGCTTACTGAGCGGAATATCCACATTCTGATTCACGAGGTTGTGAAGTGTAGCGCCGCGCACCTTTATCGCACCGCGCTCAGCAGTGCGACGTTCTTCTGGAATTTCCACCTCCTTCTCGCCACGCAAATAGGAAAGCGTTACCGAACCGCTTTGATTCTTTGGCGCCGTAAGAAGATCATCGAGCCAGCCTGACGCAACAACGTTGCCACCATGCACACCTGCACCCGGTCCTATGTCGACGATGTAATCCGATGCATAAATAGTGTCTTCATCGTGTTCGACCACAAGAATAGTGTTTCCTAAATCTTTAAGCACCAGCAAGGTTTCGATAAGACGATCGTTGTCGCGCTGATGGAGACCGATGGTTGGCTCGTCGAGCACATAGAGCGCACCCACAAGCCCTGTCCCGAGCTGGGAAGCAAGACGAATACGCTGCGCTTCGCCGCCTGAAAGCGTAGCGGCTGAACGGTTGAGGGTGAGGTAGTCGAGACCGACGTTGAGCATGAAGTCGAGACGGCTCGTGATTTCGCGGATGATTGGTGAGGCAATTTCCATACGCATCTCCGAGAGCTCAAGTCCGTCCATGAAATCCTTCGCTTCCTTGATAGAAAGGCCTGCGACCTCGACGATATTCTTGCCGAGGGTTTTATCCTTCTTATCTTTGAGATAGACACGAAGAGCTTCTGGTCGAAGACGCTTGCCTTCACAAACTGGACACGGCTCATCCGAAAAGAGCGACTTGGTGCCTAGGCCGTTGCAGTTTGAACACGCGCCATACGGACTATTGAATGAAAAGAGACGCGGCTCCACTTCTGGAAACGACATACCGTCGTCAGGACAAATGAACTTCGCGGAAAGCGTTTCAAGCGTTCCGTCGGCATGTTTTATCTTTACCAGTCCGTCTGCTTCTTTGAGTGCAAGTTCGAGCGCTTCTGAAAGGCGCTCGCGCGCAGCGTCTGGTGACCGCGTGAATTCGGTTACAAAAATACTGTCGACTATAGCGTCGATATCGTGGCGCTTGTTTCGATCGAGGACGACCTTCTCGCGCAGAGACTGCTGGTTACCGTCGACCACCACACGCTCGAAGCCTTTGCCGAGAAGATCATAGAGAAGCTGGTAGTACTCGCCTTTGCGTCCGACCACGACCGGCGCGTAAATCGTAACCGCTGTCTTGTCGACGGCGACACCCATAACTTCAGCACTCTTCCCGCTCGAGCGCTTGGAAATGCGATTCATAACGAGACGAATCATTTCCTCTTTCGAAAGCTTGCTGATGGGTACATCGTGATTTACGCAGTACGGCTGACCAGCGCGTGCATACAGAACACGGAGATAATCGTAGATTTCCGTTACCGTTGCGACGGTTGAGCGCGGATTGTTCGAGCGGCTCTTCTGGTCGATAGAAATAGCGGGAGAAAGACCGGCTATCTCATCCACATCCGGCTTCTGCATCTGATTGAGAAACTGACGCGCATACGCGGAAAGCGATTCAACGTAACGGCGCTGACCTTCGGCGAAGATAGTATCGAACGCGAGAGAGGATTTACCGGAACCTGAAAGGCCGGTGAGTACCGTCATGGTGCCGCGGGGAATATCTACATTAATATTCTTTAGGTTATGGGTACGAGCACCCTTCACCGATATCCAATCGGCTCCCTGTGCTTGCGTGTGCTCTGTTTTCTTCTTTGGAGACATGTAGATATGAGCATATCCTGTCCGTGGCGGGACAGGTACACAACAATCTTACCAGAAGACTAACGCTCCGGCTATCGCCGTTCGCTGTCGTCTTCTGCCGATTGTTTCCCCATCAGAATGGGGACCCCGTAGAAATACAAAATAAATCCAGCCCTATACAGCAGGAGTAGTTCCCTGAAGAACGGATTCTATCTTTGCGACGATTTCTTCAACGGAAACTTCTGCCTTTACCAAGTATTCATTTGCGCCGAGCGTTTTTGCGCGATCGATATCCTTCTGTTGGCCAAGATTGGAGACCACGATGATGGGAACGCCCTTATATTCATCCGTTCGCTTCCGAATACCTTCTATGACGGCGAAGCCATCAACACCCGGCATCATGAGGTCGAGGAGCACTGCCGCTGGCTTGTTTGCCTCGAAAAGGTCGAGTGCCTCCTGCCCATTTGAGGCGTAGAGGGTCTGATATTTCCCTGCGAACGTGTGCCCGAGGAGGTTTTTAAGCACAGGATCGTCTTCAGCAACGAGGATGAATCGGGTATCGGTCATGTATGAAGATTATACTCCCGCTACCTTAGCGCGCTACCGGCACAGAAAGGATAAAGGTCGTGCCGCGACCGCCTTCATTCGGAGCGAAATTGAGGTCCCCACCATGATCCTTCGCGATGGTTCGAGCGATGTAGAGGCCGAGGCCGTTCCCTGCGTTTTGCATCGCCGTCGCATTTTCAGCGCGATAGAAACGTTCAAAGATGTTTGCTCGGTCTTTATCAGGGATACCGATGCCGGTGTCCCGAACGCGGATGGTCACCCGCTCGCGACCGGCTTCAGCAGAAAGACGGACGGTACCGTCAGGCGGCGTATAGCGTATCGCGTTTTCGACGAGGTTGTTGAGCACCCATTTAATGCGGTCGCGGTCGACGCGGGCACGCGGGAGCGGCGCTTCCTCCTGCGCGTAGAAGAGCGAAACTTTTGAGTTCGATGCGAGATACGAAAAATCGTTCGCGACCTCCACGAGGAGCGCATGCATATCGGTCGCTTGGAAATTGTATTTATACTTCCCCGACTCGATAGCGGAGATGTCGAGCAACGTGCCAACAATGGCGACCAGATCGCGACTCTTGTCGACCGCACTGTTCACGAGCACGCGTTGATCATCGTTCATCGTGCCCTTCTGGAGCGCTTCGAGCGCCCAACGAATGCCGGTGAGCGGCGTTCGCAGTTGGTGGGCTGCCGTTGAGATGAAGTCTGATTTAATGCGTGACGTCTCAAGATCGTTCCGGTGGGCAGCTTCGATACGTTCGGTGAACTCATCGAATGAGGCGATGAGGTCTTGGAATTCTTTTGGTGATTCCTCGAACTCTTCAGGCGGTATGCGCTCACCAGTCGTTTCGTACTGCTCGAGCGCCGTCGTGAGTTTCTTGAGCGGCGTTAGCACTGTCTTACCAAGGACATAGAACATCGCACCCAAAAGGACGACCGAAGCAATGACAAGACCGACAGCCTGCTCGATAAGCAGCATGCGGAGCGCGTCATCGCTTGCGAGCGCAACCGACGCTGGAAAGAGTACCGTTATTTGCTGCTTCACGAACGCAAGCGAACCAATGATAACGACAAGCGCAGCCGCGACCACGCCGCCGAACAGAAGCATGAGGATGGAACGAACACTCATGCGGAAATTGTAGCACTAGCCTGAACCGAATTTCTTTTTACGTGGACGTTTTGGCTTCGTCTCCTTCCCTTCGAGCTGATAGATCTCGTCGCGAATGAGCGCTGCAGTTTCAAAATCAAGTTCTTCGACGGCTGTTTCCATGCGACCACGCAATTCTTTAATGAGCGCTTTGGGATCGTTGGCGAATACCTGCGCGTCGACCTCAAGAAGCGACTGAAGCGTTTTCTGATGTTCGCTTCGCATCGATTCGGCGATGTCGCGGATCTCCTTTTTGATGGTTGCTGGGGTGATGCCGTGCTTTTCGTTATAGGCAAGCTGTATGTCGCGACGACGATTCGTTTCTTTGATAGCGCGATCGAGTGATCCGGTCATTACGTCCGCGTACAAAAGGACGCGACCGAGTACGTTGCGCGCAGCACGACCGATGGTCTGGATAAGCGAGGTTTCGCTGCGAAGGAAGCCCTCCTTGTCCGCGTCGAGGATACCCACAAGCTCAACTTCCGGAAGGTCGAGACCCTCACGAAGGAGGTTCACGCCAACCAGAATGTCGAAGACTCCTTTACGGAAGTTCGTAAGGATGTCGATACGCTCGATGGTTTTGATGTCTGAGTGGAGATACTCAGCTTTAATACCGCGCTCTTTGAGGAATTCCGAAAGGTCTTCAGCCATTTGTTTCGTGAGTGTGGTCGCGAGCGCGCGTCCGCCGCGCTTAATGACTATCTCTGCCTCCTCAATGAAATCCGCGACTTGCCCCCGGTACTCGCCAGTTTGCGCGATGGGACGCACCACAAGCTCTGGGTCAATGAGACCTGTTGGACGGATGATTTGCTGGACTATTTGTCCCTCAGGTTCTACCGAATGTTCGCGTTCGTACGGGCCCGGTGTTGCCGACGTATAGATAACCTGGCCGATGCGCTCTTCGAATTCCTCGAACATAAGCGGCCGGTTGTCACGCGCGCTTGGGAGGCGGAACCCGTGCTCTACGAGCATATCCTTCCGAGAACGATCGCCTGCGAACATGCCGCCTATCTGGGAAACTGTGACGTGCGATTCATCGATCACCGTAAGGAAATCCGCGGACCCATCTTTTTTGTGCGGGAAGTACGAAAGGAGCGTATGCGGCGGTTCGCCTGCCGCCCGACCATCGAAATGACGTGAGTAATTTTCAATACCGCTGGTATAGCCTATTTCCCTAATGAGGGCGAGATCGTGAAGTGTGCGGCGCTTGATACGCTCGGCCTCGAGTAATTTCTCCTCGCGTTTGAATTTTGCGAGCTGCTCTTCGAGCTCGGCCTTAATATCTTCAACGGCGCGATTTCGCTCGTCTTCATTAGTGACGAAGTGCTTTGCAGGAAAAATAAAAGCGGAATCGACTTCTTTCGTGAGCGCGCGCGAGACAGGATCGAGGCATTCAATAGCCGCAATGCGATCCTCGTCGAAACGGATGCGGAAAATCGAACGCTCGTTCACCGGCATGAACTCGAGCATATTGCCGACCGCGCGAAGCTGACCGGGCTCAAGATCGGCATTCGTGCGCTCGAAATAAATCCCGACGAGCTTACGAATAAGAGCTGCGCGACTCTCTTCTGCGCCTTTTACGAGCTTCACGTGCACTTTTTCGTATTGCTCAGGAGAACCGAGACCGTAAATAGCGGAGACGGATGCAACGATGATGACGTCCTTACGCGTGAGAAGGGCTTGAGTCGCAGCGTGGCGCAGACGGTCGATTTCCGCATTCACCATCGCCTCCTTCTCTATATAGGTATCCGAATGGGCGATATACGCCTCCGGCTGGTAGTAGTCGTAGTAGGAAACGAAATAATGCACGGCGTTTTCTGGAAAGAATTCACGATATTCCTGCGCGAGCTGCGCGGCGAGCGTCTTGTTATGAGCAAGGACAAGCGTTGGCTTATCGACTTGCGCAATAACATTCGCAATGCTGTAGGTCTTTCCGGTGCCAGTAGCTCCAAGAAGCGTCTGGTGACGTAGTCCTTTTTTCACACCCGCGACAAGGCCTTCAATCGCACTCGGCTGATCTCCGGCAGGTGGAAATGGTATGTGGAGCTTGAAATTGGCCATGGGGAGAGAATAGCATAATTGCTCGTCCTTCCTTTGTATGGTTCTATTCGAAAAGAAAGGAACTCACATGAATACTGCCTTTCCAGCGACTAAGGCACTCGAGCAACGGCTTGCTGCAAGAAATCTCGAAGTAGGGTTTGTGCTCGGCTCTGATTTTATCGGCCGAAGCGTCACCAGCCCTCACGAGATTGAGCTTGTTTCGAAAGTCGCGCTTGCGATGCTCGAATACGAGCCCCGCCCTGAAGACATCATTCCGGAAAACTACTGGCCGGAATACTGTCGAGAATGAGACGTCGGCGAGCGCCTTGCGCTCGCCGATTTTACGTTGTATTACGAATCCAGAAAGGAGAATTGAAATGATAACGTACGGGAAAGATCCGCGCGTAACCGAAGAGCATCTTATGCATATCAAGCACATTGTGCTCGATGGACATCTCTCGGGAGTCAAACCAAAACTCGCTCCCGAAGAAGCCAGTGAACGCTGGAGGGAACAGAACTGCCCAAAGGCCGTCGAGTTCATTGAGTACCTCACGGAGTATCCAGATGCTTCGTGGAAGCTCGATGTAGCCGTCGACCGCGTTGCGCATCCGTTCAGCGTGGGGTTCTTCTCACCCTCCGTCGGCGGACTAGATTGGTTCCGGTACCTTGCTGAGCGCATCGAGGAAATCCCAAGTGATTTTCTTCCAGTGCTCGACAAGATTCTCGGTACGCTCATAGACTCCGAAAAACGAGTCGGTGCGGCGCCAGCACTCGCCGCGATCGATGGGCATCTGCCTAGCGAACCGCTCTAAAGCTAAACCGACCCCTTATAGGGGCCGGTTTTTATTTGCCGTAGTAGTCTCGCTCGAAGTCTGCGCGGTACTGCTCGAAGGTTCCGTTCAGAATTGCTTCCCGCGCTCCATCGACAAGACCAATGATGAATCCGAGATTGTGGATGGATGCAATCACCTGCCCGAGAATTTCGTTATTGCGCAGGAGATGGCAGACGTATGCCTTCGTGAATTTCTCCGTTCCCTTCACGACGGTCTCTGGATCAAGTGGCGAGAAATCCCGCACGTACTTTTCATTCGAAAGATTAATGGGGCCACGGCGCGTATATATGGTGCCATGGCGGCCATGACGTGTCGGCGCAACGCAATCAAAGGTGTCGACGCCGTTCGCAATGCCAAGCAAGAGATCTCCCGGCTCACCAACCCCGAGACCATGCACTGGCATGTCTGCCGACAACTCTTCAAGGCAGGCGAGCGCGAGCGGTAGCATACTCTCGCCGTTGACTTTATTGAACGCACCACCGAGCCCGAAACCATCAAAGCCCATCGAACCGATGGTCTTCGTGCTTTCGCGACGCAAATCTTCGAACTGACCTCCCTGTCCGATACCGTAGATTCCCTGCTTCTTGTTCGCTTCAAGATTCTGGCGATGAGCCTTAAGTGAGCGATCCGCCCAGCGATGGGTTCGGAACATCGCTTCTTTCTGATAGTCATACGGATCAGTCGGTGACGTGCATTCATCGAACGCGAAAAAGAAATCGGCGCCGAGCGCGTGCTGGATTTCCACGGAACGTTCGGGAGTGAGCCGGTGGAGCGAACCGTCGATATGCGACGTGAAGGTAACTCCTTCTTCATCGATAATCGCGAGCTGGCCATGCTGACTCGCAACGTCTTCATCGAACACGGACGTTCCCTTCTGCTCGACATTCTTATCCTCCTCTTCAATACGCGTGATTTTGCGTTTCATTCCTTTTCCGAGCGAGAAGACTTGGAACCCGCCCGAGTCGGTGACCGTCGGCGTGTCGACGCCCATGAATTTCGCAAGTCCACCAGCTTCCTGTACAACGCTTTCGCTTGGTGAGAGGTAGAGGTGGTAGGTATTCGCGAGCACAACCTGCGCACCGAGGCCTTTAAGTGTTTCTGGATCAACACCTTTTACTGCGGCCTTTGTGCCAACAGGAATAAAAGCAGGTGTCTTGATGTCACCGCTTGGCGTATGCAAAACACCCGCCCGCGCCTTTCCGCTGCGTTTGTCTATAGAAAAAGAAATCGCTCCCATTGGCTCAACATAGCCATGGGAGCGATTTCTCGCAAGGTATATGCGTCTTACTTCGACTGAACGTCTACGAGTTCAACGGCGAAGATGAGTGTTGCGTTCGGAGGAATCACGCCGCCAGCACCCTGCGAACCGTACGCCATATCTGGCGGAATGATGAGCTGGCGCTTACCACCGACTTTCATGCCAGCGACGCCGAGATCCCAACCCTTGATAACCTGTCCCGCGCCGAGCGTGAAGCTGAACGGTTGGCCATGATTCTGAGACGCGTCAAAAATGGTGCCGTCCGGAAGCTGACCGACGTAATTAACGGTGACCGTGTCGCCCGCCTTTGCTTCTGCGCCAGTACCGACAGCGACATCGGTTGCAGTAAGTGTGGTTGGGAGACTCCCCTGAGTTGAAGCTTGATCCATAGTGGTTGTGGTGCCTTCCGGAGATGCAGAGCTATCGGTCGATGCTGCCGTTTCCTGCGGAAAAAGGAACGTGAGCGCGCCTGGACCGAAGAACAGAAGACCGAGCGCGAGCACAACGGCGAGCGCGACTGCGATACCCGTAGACGTAATTTGCATAGCAATAACTATTGATTAATACCCGATTAGTATACCACCGGCAGAGAGGCAAGCCTGATTTATGACATATACCGCTCCCGAATCGCCCCCTCCACAACCTCCCGATCCCGACCATAAGTAAGGTAGGAGAGCTCGCGGAGGTCGTTGACCTGCGCAGGGTTACTTTTCACCGGCGGCAGTGTTTTTATGTTGAACGGCTTCTGCGGGACACCGCGCGAGAGAATGCGCAGATACGCGTTGTAGTTTTCGATATTCACGAAGTCGAGCGAAGAGAACACCGGTGCAAACTGCTTTGCAAAGAATTCTCCGTCTTCTTCGCCGACACGGAAAACGGACATCGAGCCCACGTTGCCGAATACGGCGTCTCGAATCTTCTCATCGATCTGCTTCAAGAACTGGTGCGCAATCGTAAGCGAGAGCTTGTACTTGCGAGCTTCCGAAAGGATGCCCGGAATGGAGTCGGTGGTGATGTTCTGGAATTCGTCGATATAGAAGTAGAACGGCGGGAAGTTCGCCCCCGGTGTGTCTGCGCGCGAAAGCGCCGCCATGAACAATTTACCGACCATGATAAGACCAAGAAGATTCGCGTTTCGTTCACCAAGACGTCCCTTCGAGAGATTCACGAGAAGAATCTTGCGATTGTCCATGACTTCACGGAATTTGAAGGACGACTCCTGCTGACCGATGATCGGACGCATGAAATCGTTCGCGGTGAAGTCGTCGAATTTGTTGGTGATGTACGGCACGATGTTCGCCAAAGACGCCTCCCCTTCCGCCTTGGTCGCAATTTCCTCCCAGAACTGATTCACGATCGGGTTATTGCTCTTCATGAGCTTGCGATTGCGGAATTCGGAATTACTGAGCACGCGCGAAATATCGAGGAGTGTCGAGCCAGACGCAGGATCCTCCATGACCAGAAGCGTTGCGTTGCGGAAATACTGCTCGAAGGCAGGACCCATCGATTCCGGCACATCGCCATACAAACGACGGAAGATGGCGAGAATTTCGTTCACGATGAACGTCTTTTGTTCCGGATACCGCGGATCGTATTCGAGAAGATTGAGGCCGAACGGACGATCGAGATGTGCAGGGTCGAAATAAATAACGTCTTCGTAGCGCTCCGGCGGAATGGCAGAGAGAACATCGAGGATGTCGTTACCGTGCGGATCAATAAAGCAAACCCCTTCGCCATTTCTGATGTCTTGATCGATAAGCGTCTTCATGTAGGAAGTCTTACCGGTACCGGTTTGCCCAATCACATAGAGATGGCGGAGGCGGTCTTCTGGAGCAAGTCGTATTTCGGTCGTCGCACCACGGAACGTATTGGTACCGAGCAAAAGCCCTTCCTTTGGAGAATCAATGGGCGCGGCGGCCATAGTGAAGCGTGACTGCTTCAGATGTGGTGACGATTCGATTCCCTTCGGTGGGAAGTGATACATCGTCGTCAATTCACGCAACGAAAGCGGCATTTTCGGCTCATGCGAGAAGAGACGGAAGGAGAAATTACGAAAATGCTTCTTTGCTGCGCCGCCCTTCACGCGCGTAAAGCGGATGCCGTTGCCCTGCGTATTTTCGTACGCATTGAAAGCCGCTTCAAGCTCGCTCAAAACACTCTCCGCATGATGCACGTCTGCGGAAGACGCAACGAGACGGATATTCGTGAGCACGACCGGCGCTGCGATCTTCTTCTCAACCGCTTTGATGGTTGATTCGTTGAGTCCTGATCCTGAAACATTATTCTTTTGCTTCGGGACAATCATCCAACCCACCTCACGCGCCATTTCGCCAGCAAAGGATTCCGGTGTTGAGAGCGCCTGACTGCGTGTTTCGCCACTCCTAAGCGCGTGCAGCACTTTGCGATAGTGATCCGTATGCTTCGTGCGCTCTGGGCGGATGATAATTTGAAGCGCAGCACCTTCCCCTTCCGGATTTATCTTTGCGAACGCGTTCAGAATTGAGTTGAGCGGGTCGTAATCGAAATCTTCGTAGTCCTTCAGCGCCAGCGCAGGGTTGTCGCGCAAATGAGCGTAGGAACCGACCGCAGTACCGTCCTGCGCGAAGATGTTGTAGTCGTTTGGCTGCGGCGTGATGACCGCATTTGGGAAAATAGCGAGCACCTGTTTTTGAAAGAGATCTTTCTTTCCGTTCGGAACTGAAACATAGAACATGAGGTGCGGACGGTCGACCGGCACGGCGAGCTCCACCGTAAAATACGGCGGTTCGTTCGCATACGCGTCCTCTACCGCGAGCATGCCTGAATAGAACTGTTCCATCGCAGAAACGAGCTCCTTGAGTGATTTATTCCTGCGAGTCTGCGCTTCGTCGTCAGTGGGGTTTGCTTCTGGAAGGGCAATCTCAAAGAGGGTGAGATGCAATGCTTTCCATTCGGGCTGACCCTCTGAAAAGCCACGTACGGGAATGCCGGACGAAATGTATTGCACGAGGAATCGATGGAAATCATCCTCGAGATGCGGGCTCGCAAGTTTTTCGAGCACCGAGAGCGCGTTGAAAACTCCTTTTTCCTCCATGATTGCGCGGAGCTCCTGCATGGTTTCATCATCGGCTTCTGGATCGAGTCCTTGCGCAAGCTCGTGCGATTCCTGAGGCGAAAGTGCGTACCCCGGCGCCATAACGTCTTCTTTCGGTTGGGTGCGGTGCGCAGCAAGACGCTCGCGCACGATTTCGTGTCGAGGTCTTTCATTTTTTAAATCCGCGAGCTCGCGCTCTTTTGCAGCAACTTGCTCTCGCAGATACGCGAGTTCATCTTCCGGTGTCGCGATGGGCCGCGCCGGTCCTTCTATGCCTTCTGCCATATAGACAGTATAGGGTATGCGCGGCGTGTAGCCGCCCTCCTAAGGTGAAAAAGATTACTTCTTCGCACCGAATGCACCAAAGAGCGCCGTGATAATCGAAACCACAATCGAGAAGAAGAATGCGGCCCAGAATCCATCTACACTGAAGTCAGGAACAATCATGCCCGCAAGCATGATGAGCAATGCATTTACGATGAGCGAGAAAAGTCCGAGCGTAATGATATTAAACGGGAGCGTGAGCAGATTGATGATCGGTTTGAAGAAGACGTTGATGATACCGAGAACAACTGCGAGTACGAGGGCCCCGACGAGGGTAACGGTAATTCCCGGAATAAGGTAGGCCGCGATAAGAATCGCGACGGTAACGACAATCCAGTGTACGAGTGCAAGCATAGGAATATGTGTGGGTTAGCTGAGGCTATCAGTACAGTATAGAGCACCTAAACATTCGATGAAGCTACTCACCTGCGAGTATCGCGCGGGCGAATTTAAGCTCGTCGAAGGAGTACTTTCCCTTCAATTTTTTATACGCGGGGGTGAGGGATTTATAGCTGGTCTTTTCAAACGCAGATTGGATTGAGTCGAGTCCGTCGAGAATGCGCTCAGGGGCCAACCCGCGCACGTCTTCGCTCGAGAGCTGCCCACTTTCGCGCAATTTCTCGAGATGCGTGATGATGGTGCCAAGCGTAAGTCCGCGATCCTCCTTTATCTGCTCCAGCGACTTCCCTTCGCCAATGAGCGCGAGCGTCTCCTCGAATGTACTGCGTTTTTCTACCGGCCCTGTTGGCGTAAGCGATGCGCCTATCGCCTTGAGGAAGCGTTCTTCAAGCACCTTGCGTTCGCCGGTCTCTTCGAGCACTGCGAACGCGCGCGTGGCTTCGCCTGAAAGTTCCTGAAATTCTCGATCTTTCTCTTCAACTCTCGGATGCATGATGAGCGCATTCTCGCTCCAGCCGAGAAGAAAGAGCCCTGCGAGCGTGCGGACACGCGAAAGCGCGACGTATCCCTGACCGTACTCAAATGCTCGAGAGAGATCTATAGCCGCCGCATCAAGACTTTGTCCTTGGCTCTTATGCACCGTGATGGCCCATGCAAGCCGGAGCGGAATCTGCGTTATCTTCGCGCGCACTTTTCCATTTTCCTCTATTTCCCAGTCCGCGGGCGCGATAGTAAGTGTCATGCCATCACGTGTTTCAACGATAGGGAAATTCGTCGTTCGCTCGAAGCCGACAATAACGCCGACCGTCCCGTTCACATAGCCAGCAGGCTGATTATTCTTCGTCGCCATCACCACCGCACCCTCTTTTAGAAGGAGACTTTCCGGCGAAAGGCAGCCGCGCTTAAGCGCTTCGATAAGTACGGGCGAACCAACTCCCTTCATCGTGTAGCGCTTCGGATTCCCCGGAAGTTTGTCGAGCTGCTCGGCGTTCACACGGTCTACGTCCGCGTTATGCGTATGCAGTCGCGGAATCCCATCCTCTGGCTCACTGTCCTCGCGGGTCATGAGGAGCGAGACATGCGTATGATCGGCGCGTCCTTCGCGTATCGCCGCAAGGAGTTCAAGAAGTTTTTCATCCTCCTGTCGGTGCTGCTCGGAGAGATAGCAAATGAGGGGATTGAGTTCCCTCCACGCAGCCGACTCGAACGCGAACGAAGCTTCTCCATTCTTACTAATAGGCGGCAGCTGGAAGAAGTCGCCGACAAGGAGTATCTGAAGACCACCGAACGGCCGGTCGTTCTGTCGGACTTCTTTGAGGACTGCGTCGACCATCGAAAGCGCACCCGCCGAAAGCATGGAGATCTCATCGATGATAAGTACTTTCGTCTTGAGAATGCGTCGCACGACATGCTCTTTCGATGCAATGGCATCGAGATCGCTCGCGGAGAGTGATTCTCGTACACCGATGCCGCTCCATGAGTGGATGGTTACCCCTTTCACGTGCGTGGCGGCAATGCCGGTGGAGGCGGTAATTGCTGGTTCTACTCCTCGCTCGCGCAGCCATGCGACATACGCATTCACGGTGTGCGTCTTTCCGGCACCGGGACTTCCCGTAAGAAACACGTTAGCGCCCGTCTTGAGAATATTGAGCGCTTCCTGTTGTGTCATGACGCTTCAGTATACCGGAAACGCGAAACGGACAGGAACACAAGTTCCTGTCCGTTTGATTAGAACTCCTTCGTATCTCCAGCAGCCATATCGATGAACGAAATACCTGCAGCTTCGAGGTTACCGCCGATAAGTCTCGGAACCATTTCGCGCTGAACGGATTGGATATATACCGCGTCGTGCACCGGAAAGACGACACTCGGCTTCACGCGTTTTGCGTAGTCTATTGCGTCAGCGAGCTTCATCCATGGTCCGCCTGTCGGAAGAGCAAGAACGCGTACTGGTGATTTTGGAATGTCATGGAGTGAATCTCCAGGAATGTAGAGCTCGCCCGCGACGAGGTAGCCAGTGTTTTGGCATTTCGGCATCTCGCCATAGATGAGTTCATGCCTGCTGCCACAGCTTTCGATCGAAACGCCCGCAACATCTATAGACTCTCCGTCGGCAAGCCTCGTATACGCGATTCCCGCTTTCTCGAGTTCGGCGCCGACTTCTACGTGAGTAATTACGCGAACGTTCGAATTTCGCTCCACGAGCACTTTGACCTGCTCGATGTCGAAATGATCGCCATGCGTGTGCGTTATGAGGAGCGCGGAGAGATTCTCCGCTTCTGGAAGAGAGTTCCAAGAACCGGGGTCAACGAGAATTCGCGCGGCACCTGTTTCAATGAGGAGACAGGCGTGGGCGAATTTCGTAATGCGCATGAATGATTTAGCGGCCGATGACGAAGGTCTTGCGGATCTGATCGAATTCAGCGAGAAGCGCTGTTCGGTCAAATTCCTTTACCGTTCCTTCCGGATAATTTCCGACAGCGGTCGAGTGAATGAAGTAGCGAACCGCGACGCACGGATTCGTTCCTGGAATCGAGTAGACGGTTTCGTCGTAGCGATTTCCCGCCGCAGCATCGGAAGAGCTCGCAACAGAAATCGTCGCATTCCCTTCGGTAACCGTAGTTGCCTTTACGCCCTTGCCGAGGAATTCGTTCGCAGAGCAAGAAGAGGAGGTCGGGAGTGTTTCAACTGAAATAAAGGAATCAGAAGAGAGATTCGTGCCTGTGGTTTTCTCTTTCGGAATGACGAACGAAACACCCTTGATTTCCTTTCCTTCTCCAAGCGCCTTATACGCATACGCCGCATTTGTGGAATATGCCGCCGGATGGCTGATGGAGAATCCGATGGAGGTGTTTGCGTACGGCGTCCAACCTTCTGGAGCTTGCGCAGCAACGATGCAGCCCGAGTAGGTCTCTTTCGCGGCGGTTTCCTTTCCTTCGGTCACGAAAGCGGTATTGCCTTTGTTCCAGAAGATGATTGATCCGTCCTCATTCGCAAAGCGCGCGCCGGAAGCGGCCTCGGTCTGGAGGAGAAGCATGGCGCGACCGTCAGAAAGCTGAACGGCAACTTTCCCTTCTGCAAATCCTGCAACGATGGACCTATCACCAGTACATATAAAGGAGGCGACAACGGCCTGCGTGTTCTGGCCGTCCTGCACTGCAGTCTTTGGCTTGGCAAATATGATGGCCGCAGCGACGAGACCGATAATAACGAGAATAATGACGGCGCCACCGATGACGACGTTCGTGTCGATGTTCCCCTTGAGCTTGTTGGTAGTGTGCATATGCATCCATAGTACAATACGCCCACATGAAGGAAAAAGGCATGAATGGCGTACGGACTCGGGATATCGTGCTTGGCGTCGCAGGAATCGCCCTTATTGGCGGCATTGGATACGGTGGATATTCTTTTTATCAGCTTTCGAAAGAATATGATCAGACTCGTGAAGCCCTTGAAGCAGCTTCGGGCGCGCTCGAAGTTGAACGACAAACAAACGCACAGCTGAGCGAATCTCTTTCTGCGGAACAGGCACGCAATGCCGACTTTGAAAATCAGATCGGCAGTATTTCAAGCACCGTCGGCAAGCTCGACAAGCTTCAAAACACTGATCCGCAAGTGCTCGCAAAGTACTCGAAAGTCTACTTCCTTTCCGATACCTATATCCCTCGCGATCTTGTAACACTTGCCTCTTCCTCCGGATTCGAAGCGAGTCGCACCTACAAACTCACTCAAGATGCTGCCGTGCAACTCGAGGATATGTTCCAAGCAGCAGAAAACGACGACATTACCCTCAAAGTCGCGAGTGCCTATAGATCTTTTAACGAACAAGGCGGACTTAAGTCCACGTATCGCGTGACCTATGGCAAAGGAGCAAACGCATTCTCAGCCGATCAGGGATATTCAGAGCATCAGCTTGGGACAACGGTCGACATCACCACACCTGCTATCGGTGGCGGCTTCGTCGGGTTCGATGGCTCGGAAGCGTTCACGTGGCTCAATAAAAACGCATGGAAGTACGGCTTCGTTCTTTCCTACCCGAAAGGCAATACGTATTACGTCTTCGAGCCATGGCACTGGCGCTTTGTGGGTACGACGCTCGCGGAAGAACTCCACTCCCAGAACATCCACTTCTACGAGATGGACCAGCGCAAATTGAATCAGTACCTCATCGACTATCCGAATTAAAAGAACCGCGCCCCCTAGGGGGCGCGGTTCTTTTGTGGGGTTTTATTAGCGTATCGCGACTTTACCGCCGGCGACGAGTTTCGCGAGTTCGGCCTGCGTGTCCGGAATATCCTTGACGCTGATGCGACCGATCACGCGAACCGTGACACCGTGACAGAGACCCATCACGCGACTCGGATTCATCACTCGCTCACCAATCGTAACGGTATCCTCCTGATCGAACAGGATGTCCACCGTATTGGTAATGCGGGAGTTCATCGAGTCACCTATAACGCGGTAGCCGATGAGGTCTTCGACCTTGCGGTATCCGCAGTTCGAGGAGTCCTCGGCTTCGCGCTCGACGGAAACGATGGTCCCGAACGGAAGCTCCGTAGCAAGGTCGACTGACCGAGCTGCGATAACTTCGTGATTCGAGGAGGCGCCACTTGCCGTAACTGACGGGTTAGAATCCGTCTGCTCCGGCACGGCGTTATATGACGTAAGCTTCACCATATAGCTTTCGGGTTTGGCTGGTCGATCGACCTGAACCTCATCCGCGATAGCCACTTTTACCGTTCCCGGAGTGCTCGTTGCCGAGGCGTTGTCCGGAAGTGAAACTGGCACGCCAGTTCCCGATAAAACAATGAAGCCCACGAGGGCTATGATGTAAGGCATAATAAAAAGCCGCATGTACGGCTTAATACAGCCATCCTATCACGAGTCACTTTTTTTGTCAATACTTACGCCACTTGCTCTTTAAGTGTCAACCTCGAGCAATTTTAAGCCCTACAGACCTATTTTTAAGCCCATTTTAGGATAGAAAATCAACTTTTTACTAAAATTCTGGCGTTTTCTAAAAAAAGAGCTCCCGAATTGCTTCGGGAGCTTGCTCATTTGAGACTCGTAAGGAACGTTGCGCGCCGCTCAAGATTGTCGGCGCGATCTCGCATCCCTTCCACGCTGTTCTGAAAGCCTCGATGGTGCTTTACCAAGAACTTCTCGAGCTCGTCGGCCTGCGTACGCAAGTGTTCTGCATCTCTTTCGAGAAGCTCTTTTGCCGCTTGAGTTGGAAGGACTTGGAATCCCAAATACTCCCAATGCTCGCTTTTGAGGAGGTCAATAAAACCACCAACCTCTTCTCCAAGCAAAGGCGTTGAACGCAAGAGGAAGCCTCCTTTCGTTCGAACGATGACTTCGTACACCGAGCCCGGAAAATATGAATCCGAGTCGTGCTGGTGATCATGTGACATTAGCAACCTCTTTTTCTGACAAGATTGGTGATCTGCAGTGCATTCCTATCCAACGCGGCAAATGTGCCACAGAAGGGATGACATCGTGCTCAGGAACAGGATGCTCCTCCTGCTGCCCATCACGATACGGCCCTGTCTCAACGACCACCGTACGTAGTCCGGCAGCACTGCCGGCGCGGATATCCTGCGCCGTGTCGCCCACGAGAATCGTCTCGTGCCGTTCGACGCCGCGCCGCTTAAGCGCGAGGAACGCTGCATTAAACGCGCGCGGGTCTGGCTTGTGATGAGGAGTGTCGTCTGCACTGGTAATGCAAGCGAACTCATCGAAGATGGGCGCGCGAACCGCAATGGCAACTAGAGACTCGCGTGCGCGGCTCGTGACGAGACACGAAACGAGTCCCTTCGCGTGTAGGAATTCCACCGTCTCGATGGCTGATTCGATGAAGTCATGGGGCTCGTGCGCGTCCATACCTTCCCACGTATCGTAGATGACACGCGCAGTACGTTCGTTTACGCCGAGAATATCAGCAATAAACGGAACACCGGACTGGCCCCACGCCCTACTCATGCGTTCGTGCATATCCGCATCAAGCGAATAACCGAACGAGCGAATGACTTTTTCAAGTCGCGGCAGACTTTTTTCCTTACCCGAATCGAGCAAGGTACCGTCGAAATCGTAAATGATGCCTTTAAGGTGCATACCAACTCTCCTGTGAGTTCTGGTCTCCTTCCTTGTGGTACCATCCCCGCGCGAATTTTACAAAAACCGGCGCACGGAGTGCGCCGGTTTTTTAGGGGCTAATTAACCAAGAAAACCGTACCACGCGAGGTACGCACCGAGCACAGTCACCAGCGCCGCAGCAAGCGGGGTTGCCTTTATCTTTGCAAAAGCCTGCGAAGTTTTCGCAACATACGCTGGAAACATGATAAAGACGAGACCTTTGAGAAGCGCTCCCCAACCAAGGAGCGTAAGTATCGCCCCGATGAAGGTATCCCACACACTATACGCAAGAACCTGCATGATACCGATCACCGAAGCAAAGACTCCAAACGTGAGCGCCGCAAGCGGCTCCTCGGCAATATCCCGATACACCTTTTGATACTGCGCTCGACTTACGAACATACCGATTCCAACGGCAAGAAGGACGGGGCCCCAAATCTGAGCGAGAACGAGAGTCGTAATCATAGCTACACTACGGGTTAGTTATACCTCTCTAGTATAGCGGTCATGGTCCCTAGTCGAAGGATATGCGCACCGCTTACTTAGGAGAGATACAGGCCAAGCGCGACGAGGAGCGCCGTACTTACTGCAAAGGCGAGGAGTGTTTTCATGAAGAGCGAAACGGACTCTTTCTTCTTATCCTCGAGGAAAAGACGGAGTGGTTCGTAGAGGAAGAGGTAGCCCATCATCGCTGCGGAAAAGACGAAGATAGAAAGAATCAGTATCGGAATAAGTACCGTCTCTTCGATCTGAAGTCGTTCGGGAACGTAAAAGAGGAACGAGGCGATAATCGCTATATAAAGGAGGCCTGCCAACGCATTGATGAGAGGATTTTTGGTCATAGTGTTCATAACCATTCTACCCTTTCCTAGGTTTCGCTTCCTCGGGAGTCTACACCGTGCTATGGTCTGTCGCAGACAAAAGGAGTACGACCATGACTGACGTGCTACTAGCGGACCCGCCCGCACTGCGCGAGCGGGTCCGCATAGAACGACCTCGTTCGTTCGACACCGGATTCATGGGACTCTCAGTTGAGGATCCCGTCATCAAAAACATGGACTGGCTTGAGAAGCATCGCAGTGATGCGCACATTCTCAGGAGCATCAAAAGCTACCTTGCGAGGGGCGTACGCTCGCGCAAGGAACGTTTCGGCGAATTCGGGGGTCGCTTTATCAGCGGCTACTGGCGGGAACCGCAAAGCGAAATCCACGTTCATGTGCCAGCGAACATTCTTGGCGATTCCATTTCCACGGATCCTCGCGACAACTGGCAGGGTTTCTTCAAAAATCGGAACGCGGCGAAGCATGGCTACCCGCATCGGATGTACGTTCTCATCGATACTGCAAACGTTCGTCGAGATACGTACAAAGATCGTTACGACATCGTTCCTGACGACACAACGCTCGGAGAGCGTCGCGTACAAGCATTCTTCATTCGTTCGGAACTGTTCAAATGGGACGTGCTTCTGGAAATCATCGACTCGGTGGGCAATACGCCGCTCATAGACGTGCAGACACTGGAGCGAATCATATAAAAACGCGGGCGGAGCATAGCTCCGCCCGCTTTTATTTTTATGCAGCTAGATTCACGGCTTCAAAGGCACCCTATCGGCGGTTTCCGAAAAAAGCTGGGAGACTAGGGCCGGCGAATACGCCATATCTCCTTCGTCTCTCACCTCGTCGACACTCGGCTCGGACTAGGCACCGCCTCGCGGTTTTGTCTGCTGACAAAACATCGCTCCGGCGTTCGATCCCTAGACGATCACTCCGTGTTCTTCTCCACAGCAAAATATGCTGCGCTTATTTTGCTGACTGACTCAGTCTCGAACCTACCCGAGTGAGACCCCGTAAGGGTTTCTGAGCGAATTAAACTGTCTCGTTTCCATGCGTCTCAGTCTACTCTCCCGTAGGCACAATAAGGGTATTCTAACGAAAAAAGACAAATGAGACACTGTAAGGGAGATATCAGTCGGTGTCTCACTTACAAGCCAATCAACGATACCTATGGCAGTATCCGATGAACTTATAGAGCAACTAAAGGAAGAATCTAGAAAGAAAGGTGAGGAGATGAGTGACGAAGACGCACGTGAGGGTGCGCAGAATTTAGTAGGTTTCTTCGACCTCTTATGGGAAATGTCGAAGAAAGACTCGATCAAAAAGAAGCGATTGAAGACTGAACCAGACGGCTTCCCTGTAGACGGGACATATACCTGTCTTGTGTGTAGCAACAGGATTGATGAGACGAACGGGTGGTATGACTGGTACGGACAGACTTGTCTTCTTTGCCGAAAGGCAGTGAAAGACGGAATGATACCAACCTACATTTTCCTGCATCGAAATAGCTACTTCTCAATGTCGAGTCTGAAATACAGGTTTGATATCAAACATCAGACTGCGAAGAAATATATAAAGGAGGGCACGCTACATCCTCGAATCATTTTGAACGAAACAGGTACTCCCTATGAGTACCTGTTCTTGAAGAAAGAGAATCCTGCCCTAATTGAGCGATACTCAGCAAGTCGGAAATCGTACGACAGGCATAACAAGAAACGTGCTGAAGCGTGGTCACGAAAGTTAAAAGCAGAGATGCTGGAAGACTTAAAAAACATAAGGAGAAAATGAAGAAGATACGAGACAAGTACCGTTCCTAACCTCCGATCAGTCCGACGATAAGGGCGGTACCTACACAGAGCATTAGTCCTGCAACAATGTATCGAATGAAACCAATAGTGGTCTTCTTAACGTACTTCGCTCCGAGCCATGCACCGATAAACGCACAGAATGTTCCAAACTCGATAAGGGCAATCTCGTGCTGGGTTATAGACGCAACGTTCTTTAGACCGAGCAAATAAGTTGGGAGCCGAGCAAGGTCTATGAGTATCGCAATGAAGACTCCGGTAGCAATGTATTTCACTGCTTCAAAATCTGACTTCAGTAGGAACATAGAACGTAGTGCTCCCTGCTGTCCCGAGAGTCCACCGAGAAATCCTGTGGCTACGCCACCAAGCGAAAGATATTTCTTTGGGAATGTCAGTCGCTGAAACCACGGCTGGAATTCTAAGACCGCAAAAGCAATAAGTATCACGCCAATGACTATGCTTGCGATGCGAGTATCTAAATACGTGAGCAGGTATGCACCCAAGATTGCAGCTGGGACAGCAGGTAGTCCAAAGCGAAGTACCGTGCGCCAATCAACATTCTTTCGTACTAGCGTTCCCTTAAAAAGATTGTTCAGGAGGTGAACAATACCAGTTGCAGTAAGAGCGATTGGTGCTGAAAAGAAAATCGCGAATGCAGGTAAGAGAAGTGTTCCTAATCCAAAACCAGAAAAGAATGTGAGTGCGGAAGCAGTGAAAGCTACTAGCCCTATAACGATAAAATCCATTGCTGTATTTTATCAGACAATGATTAGTACTCCTGCCCCACATTCGGCACTACCGTCTCCTCGTCCCAACCGTCGAGGTCATCAATGTTTTCCATGTCCTCAAAGACACGATTGCCCACCGCCCAGAGCGGTGCGGTTATGCGGAAGTCTTCTTTCTTGGTGGAGGTATTGGTGACGGGATGAGATACGTATGGAATAGGGGTAAGCGGATCTCGTACGCAGGACATGTTGAGTTTATAGTCTCGGTCAAAGAGTCGGTACATTCTGTGTGCGTCCTTATCAGTGAGCGCATCACGTAGTTTCTCCACTTCGGCTATCGAATACCGTTGAGGCCAGAGTATGCGGTTGTGGTTATCAAGAAGCGGATACGCGTAGTACGTGCCTTGCAATTTATCGTGCATCATCAGCTTCTTGAGTCGGATCATAAGGGACACTCTACCAACGAGATTTCCCAGCACAAGGATTCGTGTCTTCTCGTCTCCGATGGGCATCACTTCATTCAAGAACCATTCATACAGATTCCATCTGGTCTCACCATCCTGCACGGAGAGTGTATCTTCCATATCGTCACAGATGATTAGGTCTGGGCGCTGGCTTTTGTATTTCAGTCCACGGATATTCTGAAGCGAGCCGATACACATTATCTTCGCGCCATAGAGTGGAAGCTCGATAGAGAATGCGCCCCACTCCGTGGTACTCGCCCGAAATGGACCAAGGTCTTGCTTGAGTAGCTCGTTGTCTTCAAGCTCTGACTTAATGTTGAGGAAGTGCGCCTGAGACTGAAGCTTTGATTTACTCACGATAAGCACAAACTTCTTCTGGTGCTTACCGAGGATAGACCAGATGGTATTGGAGAGGTTCAGAATCGTTGATTTGCCTGAGCCACGGAATGCCATAACGACAGAGAGCTTTTCGTCTTCTCGTTCAGTCATGCGGAACATCTCTTTATGGAAGAACGCATACGGGTGCATGATGTGGTGCGAAAGATAGATACTACAAAACGCCTCGTGTGATTCTTTCACGAGTCTTCGTCTGACGGCACTGTCAGTGATGATGGTTTGGAGTATGGTTTCTTTTTTCATATGCGTTCTTCTGAAAGAGAGCTATGCGTACATAGCCAATGCTTTCTTGAGTGACTTCTCTTGGTCTCGTGAGAGTGCAACATCCTTTCGGGGCTTCAACAGCGAGTGTTCCTTCTCCTTGAGCAGGAACCGCTGGTGGTTATGCCGAAGCCAGAATTGCACCGCTTGGAACTTCTTCTCCTTAATGAGACCGATGAGCTGGGATTCGGTCATATCATTAATGAGCGCGATACCTTCTTCGAGTGCGTCTTCTGAGTCCCTAAGGAAGTCAGGGTCTTCAGTACGCCAGCGGTAGTAGGTGGCGCGAGCAATGTTCGCCTTCTTGCACGCTACCTCTATAATCGGTATCGCTTTCAAGTGTTCCAGTACGCGTGCTTTATCCTTCTTCGTTCGTTCCTTTATCGTCATACTGTTACGACTTTCTTACGCTTCTTGCCTGTCTCTTTTTCCCAGCGGTTCATAATCACTTCCGCATAGACGTGGGATTTCTCCATGACGAAGCACCGGCGACCCATCTTCACTGCGGCGATGAGGGTGCTCCCGCTTCCACCGAACGGTTCAAGGATGAGGTCATTTCGCTTGGTGAGTACCTTGAGATACGGAACGAGGAGTTCAATGGGCTTAGTGCCGAAGATAATCTCCTGACCTGACGACTTCTTATCTGCCGCTGGGTGCGAGATGAAGTCAGTCGGGCATATCTTCTTTCCTTTCTCATACGGCTCGAAGTGCGCCTTTCCTGAAGTGGCGAAGATCGCGTTCTCATACTCGTTCTGGAACGGCTCTTCTTCTGGTTCTAGGTTGAGCGCAACATCACCTTTCGCTCCTACGAGCGCAATGTCCGTCTTATTGAAGAACTTATTCGCGGCTGAGAATCCTTGCATACGATTGGGCACATGCCACGTTATCGTATTACGGTACTTCCAGTGCGCTTCAAGTGCGTTCCAAATAGTTCGCAGGTTCTTTGGGTTCTCGAAGATGATAATTGAGAAGTCAGGCTTCTGGACCTTGGCGACATTTGCCATCCACAACTCGCTGAAGTTGTCTGGTAGAATATCAGTCTCAAGGTACCTACGATTCTTCTTGGAACCGAAACCCACTGTTGCACCATCCTTTCCTCGACCTTTGCCTTTGAGGTAGTCCAAGATATAGGGAGGATCTGTTAGCACCATATCCGCCCGGTTATCTCCCATCAGTTTCAGCATGTCTGCTTCGATGGTTGAGTCGCCAATCATGAGGCGCGAGCCATCGAGGTCATACACTTCACCCTTCTTTGCTTCGACCGTGATATCGAGCTTGTCGAGTTCGTCCTGAAGATTGAATTCTTGGTCGTGCTTTACTGACGGGAATATCTCATCGATGTCTTCCGAGTCGAACCCGATATCAAGGAGCATTGCGCTGTCGAATTTAGCGAGCATCTCAAGATTGAATTCTCCTTGGTTGCGGTTAAGGCGCAGGTTGAGCTCCTCTTCCTTTTTAGGCGTGAGGTTCACGAATACCACGGGCATATTCTTGTACCCAAGCTCCTTGCACGCTTCTAGCCTGAAGTGTCCTCCTACGACAATGTTCTTCCGCTCTTCGTGGGTATTTACGATTATCGGATCAACATTTCCGAACCGCTTGATACTCTCCTTGAGTTGTTTCTTCTGCTCTTCACTCCACTTACGGGGATTCTGCGTGTTCACATTCAACTGATCAATGGCTACGTACTCGATCTTCAAGTTTTCCTTGTTCATGTCTTTCTAATTAGCTAAGTAATTAGAAGCAAAAATCCACCAGATTTCCGAAGTTTAACTTCGACTCTCTGGTGGGTTTTCGACGAACCGCAAAGAAATCGAAATACCTTTCTCTACAAGTAGAGAAAGTCACGATTTACTTATTGGCTTATTTAATTGTGCGAGTGGCTTAGGCTCACAGAATCAGGTCTGATGTGATTGGTGCTTCTAGAGCTAACGCTATCACAAAAATGATACAGACACTGGTCTCTAACTTTGAACATTAGAAAGCCCTTGTAAAAATCCTTTATGTTTTAAGGGAAATTTAAAACCTAGTCCCAAGATGGGCTGTGGACAACTACTACTTTCCTCCGAAAAACCATCGACTAAAGAAGCTCATTACTTTCTGAATGAACGTTGGCTTTGGTTCTACTGGTGGAGTGATGACTGGTTCAGGAGTGGGAGGGATCTGCCATTCTGCTGGGACAGAATCCTTCGCGGTAGTTGCTACCTCTTTCGGTACAACAGTTGGTGCTACTCCAGCCTGAGTTTTTGTAGGCGTGGGAGCCGTTGTCTTTGGAAGCGAAGCGAGGTACTCATCGTTAATTGCAGTGCCCGGCTTCCCGTGTGGGTACTTCTGGTTGTAGAAAGCGACAACCCGAGACGCTACTTCTGGATTATTGACTTTGATGCGCTGGAACAGCTTGGATGAGTCTTGGAGAGCAAGTGCATCTATATAGGTAAAGACCTCGTACACTTCTGCATCTGAGTACTCGTATTTTGTTTGATACTTTTCGAGCGCCTGTTCACTGACCTGAAGTTCTTGAGTGGCGATCTTATCCTTGAGCTGGGCAATCTGGAGCTTTAGGGACTGGATCTCTGACTCGTTGTTTGACTGGCTTGAACTTGAACTCTCGAGTTTCGATAACTGTGACTTCAGGCTACTTATATGGGAGTCGTATTTCGCATCAATCTCAGCTAACTTAGCTTCGAGCTGATTGGCAATACCACTCTGAGCATACACTCCTGAGATATAGTTTTTCTCCGTTGTGCGCTCTGATTCGAGTTGGGATATACGAGACTTGAGGCTCGCAATAGATGCAGACGAATCGCTCGAAACGGATGCTTCTAGTTTTTGCAGTCGGTACTCAAGAGCTGACTGCGCTTCCTGCTGTTTGATGAGAACATCGGGAGGCAGGTAGTTATAGTCAGTTGCGTGAACGTTGGTTGCTTGGAATATAAATATCCCTAAGGCGAATACGCCTATTTGTATACTTTTATTCATATGCACTGTAGCGGTTTTAGCTTCTGCTAATAAGTAGCAGGGAGCCTAGAGTCGTGGGACAGAAGGCTCCCCGCCATTGCGATCAGACCTTTCGGCCTAACCCATATACCCTTTCGAGTACACGACCGCTACAGTGACTCTGACGAGGAGCCTTCTATACTGTAGCGGTTTTGTTATTCCGACCATGCTCTAGGAAACTAAGCGTTTTCTAGAGGTTAGGTCTTTGTTGTACAAGGACTATGATAGCAAATTGCGCTACCTTTTAGAACCTTAGCTTAGATATAGGGCCTTGCGAAGCCCTCTTACCAACAGCTCTATTTGAGGATGTCTTTGAGCCCCCAGAAGACACTACTACCCCTTTCAATGAGAAGATTGATGAGGTCTTCGACACCCTGTTTTAGTCGCTCGTTCGTATAGATAATCTCGAGAGCTTCTTTGATTTCAGTATCAATACTGAATAAAGGTGCTCGTCTATGCGAATTCAGTTCGTTACCCTGCAACAAGAAGTGTCGAATTATTTCGAGCGTATTTTCTGGATCAATTTCAGCAAATACTTTTATTCTACGGGTTAGACCGTAATCCCAATCAACCTCACCCTCGGATTTTTCAAGAGTAGTTGAAAGGTTTTGGATGAGTATCTTCTCATCAATGATTTCCTTGTCAGGATTTATCCAGAACCCAAAGCCCGAAAACGCTTTTGATTCAATCGGAATATCTGTAGCAATAATCCAATTCCAGAACTCAATGAGCTTTTCTTTGCTTACATTATTTTCAGCAAACCAAGCATCGCCAGCCTGACTTCGAGTGATACAAGTTCGCCCAACAAATGACACGAACTCGTAATGACGGGTCTCATTAGCAGTATTCCAGAATAGATCAAACAAAGGATCACCTATGTTGAAATCGAAGTGCGCGTACGCAAGTGCGATATGGACAGCAAGAGTTTCATCTAATCCTTTGAGGTATTTCCGATCAGGGTACGTCTCTGGATCGATGTTTATTGCATATTCGTAATATTCCCTAAGTGCTTCAAAAAGCTCTTTGTATAGCGAGCTCGCGAGATACCCTTCCCATGTCGCGAAGTAAGCCTTTTCTTTACCGGCTTCTGCTTTCGGGAATAGCTTTGGAAATAGACTTGTAATAAACGGGATGTCGCGGAAATAGAATGATGCCAAAAATTGACCTATCGTAAACCTGACTGCGTTTGAGCTATCAGTAGCCAACACATGCTCGTAGAGAGTCTTTACGTCCTCCGACAATGTTTTATTTCCTTCGTTATAGGTGAATTGTACGAACGCTCTATACGCCTGGCCACGCACGGAATTGATGGCTACATGAGCTGGCTCATTTGATTCTCGTTTATCGTCCTCTGCATCAGGGCTACTCTTGATGGAAAGAAGATATTTAACCAAGGAGAATATTTGTGCTCTATTATCTTTGAATGTCTGGGAATCTTTCATTAGTGCAAGAATCTCAAGTAACACATCTGCCATAGATTTGTGCACAGTTATCCAGTCAGCCCAGTAAGGTCTTTCCTCTGCTGGCTCAAATTCGACCTCTGTTCCAGATTGTTCGATGAGAGTAAAGAAGCTTATTAACTGAAGATATTCAGTAGTACTAAATGCTTCTTTTGCTCGAAGCATGTCTTCTACCTGACGAAGAAGTCCATAAACATACACGGGGTCAATTGCATCACGGTCAAAGAACTTATTGAGATTGCTCAAATACTCAACTCTTCGTATTTTAAAATCTTCTTTTATTGCATCACTAAGTCCCTCAGCTCCGCGCGGGCTGAGGAAATCGTCATTCTTGTACTGCTCATTAAGTGCTTTCGGTGTTGAGTCAGTTTTAAGGTGATTAATGAGTTCGTCGATTGTAATATCTGCTGGGTTAAACGGTGATTTGTGGAGTACCATTCCACTAGTGACTTTTCCGACTGACGGATGTGGTACAACAACCTCACCCGTAGGTATAACTCCCAAGATTGGTTCAGAGATTGTGAATTCTTCTGGAGTTAGATAAGTTTTGATATAGCCTAATATCTCTAGACCATCTCTCTTTCTCCACCCCTCTCGATCCTTATCGTCTAAAGTAGCGCCGTAATATTCAATGACTTTGCTGACATACTCTCTTTTTGTCGCATCATCAAGTGCACCAAAACCAGCAATGAGACCTCTATGGTACTCGGCACCTCCATCGATTTCAAAATATCTTTCTCCCACATTGAATGCGCGGAATAACGCCTCTTTGATTTCAACTTTAAAGACCTCGGGGCAACGAGTAATCGAGTAGAGCTTCAATCTCCAGCAAGTAAGACTATCTGGCAGGGTCGCAATATATGTATCGTATATTCGCCTTGTTTCTAACTCGTTCTCACAGAGAGAGCCGATTGTAGAGCGAACAAGAACTTTAGCTGTTGCAACAAGATTTTGAATGTCTTCTCTTAGATGAGACCGCTTACCCGTATCAAGTTCAAGAGCAAATATATCGACATCGAGTAAATAAAACGGTTCCGTTTTATCAAAGACAGTCTCTTCTCTTTCTTTACCCAAATCAACAACTATCGCGAGGGTGTCTAGGGTAACCTTCAAAAACTCCTCTTTCTTTGGATTCTCAGTATTTGTGATTACATCAAATATACCCGTAGCGTTGATATCGCCAAGGTAGAACAATTTATCCGATATGAAAAAGCGTTCCGAGTCAGCGAACTCTTCTTTTGCACGAACGGTGAGAATGATTTGAGTGAGAATAAGGAGAGCGTCATAATCCTTAGCTTCACTTAGCTTCTCGACCATCTTCTGATACTCGTATCCAGACTTACTAAATGGTGACATCAGCAACAACCAATTTTCAGAGAGAATCTTTGGTAGAATCTGTTTTATTTGAGTGATTGGCAGTAGTCCTGTAATCCAGAAAAATCTATCTATTACCTCAGGATTGAAGGTGTCCTTGGTGATAGAGATGGAAAGAATAATATCCACTACAGTCTGAGGCTCTTTATCCGCCATTCTTGTTAGATACTCAAGTTCTGAAAGACGGTATCCGTACTTAGTCGGATCTTCGGCTTTTTTCTTAAGTTCCTCAAAGAGACCATTATCGAAGAACCATCTTAGCCAAGACTCATTTGCCTGTGCAAAGAAATACCGCTTTGAGTCTTCGTTACCATGAATAAACCCTTGCGCAACATCAACAGACGCGGTTGCAATTCCTGCTTTCAAAAACTCATCTATTTTGCGATGTAATTGAAGCTGTTTCATAGGTCTGGAAATACTGTAATGATTTTCTTCAAATCAATAAAGAAATGTTTGAACACTAATTTAAAACTATCGACGCTCAAGCATCTTTCATTTTCTGCACTTAAATCTTCTAATTGACGGAATCCATTAGTAATGGCTGCCTGTTGATGATGTGTTACGCCAGTAAAAAATTGGTAGTACTTCTTTATTTTTTTACAAGCCGATTCTATCTTTTTAAGTTCATCTGAATTAGTATTCTGATTAGTCCCATACTTACTTACGTTCTCATTAAATTCCAGTTCAGACGAAGCAAAGCCTGAAATCATTTCTCGTATAGATGATGCGGAGTGTTCTCTCCATTCGTGATTAACTCCTTCAGTTCCAAAAGCGAATAATGCACCTTGTAAATGCCTGTGATGATCATTCGTTACACCCTTCGCGGGATACTTTTCTGGACGTAATCCTTCAAGCTTTATAATCGACAAAACATGTATCAATCGCCCAGCTTTACTAATTTCCTCTTCGCTGATATCAAGTTGACCAAATCCTAATTGGTAAAAATTAGATACTTCTCCACCTAGGACACTAAGCCCGTCCTTAGTTCCTAGAAATGGATCGTCTTGCATGTGTAATAAATACGTTTACTTTTGCTTGCCTCATTTGCTTCATTTTACTCCTGATTTACAGCCTACACAAAGAGTAATCTCTGGCAGACTCTGCCAACTCCAACGCGTCTTAGCCGCTCTAGACTCGTATGGGGTTCGGCGTCATCAATGTGGTTGTATGACACAAATAGCAATAAGTGAGCGTAAACAAGGGGTTTCGAGACCTGTCCCTCTTATAGAGGCAGTAGCCATCAAATACTGCCTCTACGCGAGGAAATCGACGGAAGCCGAGGATAAGCAGGCATTATCAATAGAATCGCAAGTTAAGGAGATGTTGAATTTAGCTGAGCGGGATGGACTGACCATAATAGAGACCAAGCGAGAATCGCACTCCTCTAAGGAGGTTGGACAAAGACCGATATACAACGAAATGCTCGCCGAGCTTCGTGAGGGTAAGTACAACGGCATCCTGACGTGGGCACCCGACCGTCTGGCGCGTAATGCTGGGGACTTAGGGTCGGTGGTGGATTTGATGGATCAGGGGAAGTTGGTAGAAATACGCACCTACGGACAGCGATTCACCAATAATCCGAATGAGAAGTTTCTATTGATGATTCTAGGAAGTCAGGCAAAGCTCGAGAATGACAACAAGGCGGTGAACGTAAAACGTGGACTTCGCACGAGGTGTGAGATGGGACTTCGACCAGGAGTCGCACCCACGGGTTATTTGAATGAGAAGAATGTTGATAAGAAATGCCAGTCGAGAATAGATCCGAAGCGAGGACATGTGATTCGGCAGATGTATGAGAAAGTCGCGCACGAACAATGGAGCGGAAGAAAGCTACACCGATGGCTCGAGGATACTGGATTCAAAACGCACCGCGGAAAACCGCTCGTGCTCGCAAACATCTACCTCATATTACGGAACCCGTACTACTATGGGGAGTTTGAGTACCCTGTCGGGAGTGGTAACTGGTACACGGGACGACATAGCCCAGTCATTGATAAAGAACTGTTCGACAAGGTGCAGGTTGCCTTAGACCAGAAGTACGTACCGAAAACCGAGAGTAAAGAGTTCGCCTTCACGAAGCTGATTCGATGCGGGTACTGCACCTCAGGAATTACTGCTGACGAGAAGTTTAAGAAGCTTAAAGATGGAGGGGTGAATCGGCATGTGTACTACTTCTGTAGCAAGATAGGTAGGGATGAATGCCAGAATCCCTATATCAACGAGACTCTACTTATAGACGGGCTGGTGGAGCTTATGGACACACTGAGTCTGGATGAGCTAGGAATGCACTCGCGGATAGAGCAAGAACTAGCACGATTCAACAAATTTAGAGTGGGTGTGCTGGGACACAAGAAGGATGTTCAAACACCAGACGTGGATATCAGGAACTACGCAAAGTACCTGCTGAAAGAAGGAACGATATTCGAGAAGCGAGAGATGCTCTCATGTCTCAAGACCAAACTATTTCTGAAAGATAAAAAAATAACGGTCGCATAACAGAAAAATACCGATTGAAATCAAGCTTATAAAGGATTACTTGCTCCTCGCACCTCGAAGTGAAGATGAGACCCAGTGGACTTGCCTGTATTTCCTACGTACCCAATAACATCACCCTTAGATACTGAGCCAGACGCAGCAACATTCGACATGTGTGCATAGAGCGTCTGTGCTCCCCCTCCATGTTCAATAACTACGTAATTCCCGTATCCACCATTCCAGCCACTTCCTTTAGCAACAAGGACCGTACCACCTGCCGAAGCGTAAATAGGGTCTCCTGTTTCACCATCTATATCTACGGCGTTGTACCCATGATTTGCCTGCGTGATAGCTCCACCAGGGAGAGGGTTCCCAAACTTGCCTGATGAGGAAGAGGTACTTGAAGACTTTGCTGAAGCAGTACTTTTCTTAGATGAACCGGTGCTTGCCACACTCTTTGGAGAAGCTGATGGGAATGCGCCGCCCGGGACAATGATCTCGGAACCTGCGATAAGACCCTTGCTTTCGCTAATGCCGTTGTAGAGCGCAATATCAGTTACATCCGAACCGTACTTCTTGGCGATAGATTGAAGTGTTTCCCCTCTCACTACTTTATGCTGAACACCTGTGACTGGAAGAATAATGAGCTCGTCTCCAATACCAATAGTGCTTGCATCTCGTATATCGTTCGCCCACAGAATAGTTTTTGTAGACACACCGTACTCCTCTGCAATCTCTGAGAGCGAGTCACCTTTCTTAACGGTATAGATTGCAATACCTGTTTTGTTTGGTGAAGAAGCTTTCGAGTCTAATGCCCCGACTTCGCCCTCCGGAATATCTCCGTGAGGCAAGAGTGCTATACCTCCAGCGAGTTCCATTTCATGGTCACCCTTGTTTGGATTGGGGTCGAAATTTACGGCAGCTTCGAGCAGGTCAATAGTTGGGTCATGAATCATGCCACCCTCGCCGTCAGATTGAGCGTGTGCTGTATGTGGAAAAGGAAAAATGCCGTCTACAGACTGCGGCGACACAATATGAATAAAAAAGGATAGAGCGAAAACCGCTGCTACCGAACTATAAACTTTGTATGTACCGCGCTTCTTAGCATTAGCTTTAGAACGGGAGAAAAAGATTGAAGGCAATATAGGAAAGCGAAGGGACGTTCAGCGTTTCTTCATAATACAAAAAAGCCTATATAGGCTTTTCTTGAGTACAACCGTATCTAACCAGTACTACTAGTATAGCGTGGGTAGCACCATGGTCAATGATGTTTTTATGAAGAAGTGTGGACTAGAATATGGCTTAGGTAAGAGCTTTAAAGAGTATCTAACAAGGTTTTCCTTCGCAGCTTCCATTCGTCTCAAGTTCGATGGTGGCGTGCTCAATATCATGCTTTTCCTTAAGCATCACTTTTATTTTCTGCTGTATAGCTCGTCCCTCATCTACACTTTGAGGATTGATGACGATATGGCCACTGAGAACGTTCGTCTTCCCTTCAAGAGACCAAACATGTACGTCATGCAGACCCAATACTCCTTCAAATGCCTGAATGTCGTTCTTAAGAGCTTTCAGGTTCACCCGGTCTGGCACACCTTCAAGAAGAATATTGCTCACTTCTCCCATTGAGCGAATCACACCCCACAGAATGAAGAGCGTAAAGCCAATCGTGAGTATCGGATCGAGGATGGGCAGATCGAAGAGATAGATCAACCCACCACCGATGAGTATCGCAGTCCATCCGAACACGTCTTCAAAGAGATGCCAGGAAAGTACTCGTTCGCTTATGCCCTTTCCCTTCTTCAGGCGGTATGCGCCGATGCCATTAAATACGATTCCAACCACCGCGAGAATCATCATTCCAGGCGCATTAACTGCTTCAGGATTGAAGAGACGAGGAATAGCTTGTGAGACGATAAAGAGAGAGCCGCCGATCAAGACTGCTCCTGACGCTAGTGCGGAGAATACCGAGAGACGGGCATATCCATACGTGCGCTTCTCATCCGGACCCTGTTTAGATTTCTTTTCGGCATACCACGCAAGCGAGAGAACGATGGTATCTCCGAAGTCGTGAAGTGCGTCCGAGAGAATGGCGAGACTATTTGTGAGAAGACCTCCGATAAGCTCAATTATCGTAAAACAGATATTGAGAAAGAGCGCTATTTTAATGTTTCCCTGGCTGTCGTGCGAATGCTTGCTCATACTATATCTATGCTACAGCACACACACTCGGTTTCGCTATCTGCATAAGAAGTAGGTAGATCGATACTAGCAAGAGGACTACACCAAGAATACTGAATTCAAGCCCGCCGAGCGGCAAGATGCTTACAAACGCCCCTATACCCAAGATAGGAATGAGAGCTGACAGAAGGAGCGATCCGCAGGACGCGCATCCGATGCCGATAAACGCAGATACCATGCCAAGTCCTGATACACCCATCGCGCCCACATTCTCCGTACGCTTGCTAAAGGCATAGACTGCAAGCGCGATAACCACACCCGAAAGGAAGATGCTTACAAGTATTGCAACGAAACCGAACATAGTTGCATTGGCTGCTGGAGAGCCAAGCAACGTAAAGGAAAAAGCTACCTTCTGAGCAAATGGCACTGACGAGCCAAACACCTGTCCCAACACCCCGGCATTTGGAACAAGCGCGATGGCACTGAAAAGTACTAACATTGAACCTGTCGCAATAATCTTGCTTCTGGTTTCTTTGAAGACCTTAGCAAGAGTCTCTTTCATTCGGTTATTTATCTGCTAGCGCAATATCAACCAGCTGACGTACTGCGTCGATTGGTTGCGCCCCTGATAGCTCGTACTTCTTCCCGTTTGGTCCAATAACGATACTCCACGGAGTTCCTTGACCCCCTGTTTTAAGCGCATTGTCCGCATCGTCCTGCACGCGCTTTGCGTATTTGTCTGAGGAAAGACATGCATTGAACTTCGTCACATCAAGTCCAATGAACGCCGCTATCTTCGGAAGCTCCGCCGAGTCAAGACCATCGTTAGAAGGGGTTATCTCCATCATGCGATCCATGTATGCCCAGAAAGCATCGTTACCTCCTTGCTCTGCGGCGCACTCGCTAGCGACTGCTTCCTTGCGTGCTTTTTTGTGAAGTTGGTCAAGCGGGAAATGACGGTATACCCATGCGACTTTACCTTCTGCACCATAGGTGCTCATAAGTTCCTGCATGGTGTTATGGAAACGCTTGCAGAATGGACACTCAGTATCTGAATACATGACTACCTTTACAGGAGCATCGGGATTCCCACGAATATGATCTTCCGCGCCTATCGGACGCACTGCTTCAAGATTTGCAGATTGAGCCTGAGGCTGTCCAGGCGCCGCCACGTTTGCGCTGTTTGGCGCGGGCATGTACTTCGTTACGAGTACCGCTCCGGCGATAATGAGCGCGCCGAGAAGTATGGCGACTGGCGTTGAGAGCTTAGATTCGGTAGATGCGGCGATGTGTGTTTCTTTGTCCATAATAAAGATTGATACTGATACTTATGAGCCAGCGCGCTCGAGCTCTGCCCGGATAAGTGCCTTAAATGCTTCTGGCGATTGCGGATTCGCAATTTTCTTTCCCTGAAGGAAAAACGAGGGTGTTCCTTGAAGTTTGAGTTCAATTGCTTGGTTAAGATTTCGTTCTACCCGCTCCTTTACAGAAGCTGACGCAACATCTGTTTTGAACTGCTCCATGTTAAGCCCCAATTCTTGTGCATATTCCTCGAATACTTCTGGAGTCGAAACCTGCTTTTCACCCCAGTCCTTCTGACGAGTATACATAAGATCGTGCATCTCCCAGAACTTTCCCTGGCGACCCGCTGCCTCAGCTGCAAGTGCTGCAGTCATGCCGTTCCTGTGTCCCTGAAGAGGAAAATACCTTGCGACGAATGTCACGCGGTTCCCAAATTCCTCTTCCATCTGTTTAACAACAGGATAGTACGCGCCACAAGCCTCACATTCAAAATCGAGATATTCAACAAGGACAACTTTTCCGTCTTCTGCCCCTTTCTTGTGGTCATCCGCTACAAGCGTAAGCACCTCTGAAGCCTCTTCTGTTGAAGGAGTAGACGCCGTGCGTAGCATATTGGATAAGAATATGAGGCCTCCTGCCACCACGAGCACACCAATAACCCACCATGCAGTCGAGTTCATTTTCATATGTAAAGATTATACCGTGTTTGGCTTAGCGTCACGTTTAGCTTTCATATGGGCAAAGGCAGCTAATATCAGCATGCTGGAAAATACAAGGATGCCCATGAATGGAATCGTTACAAAGCCGAAAGTGAGTATCGGCGAGTTAGTGCACGCAGGGAGAAGACCCACGAAAGAGCATGGGAGCGAGAGCGTATTTCCGAGAACCAGCCCTTGGAAATGATAGTAGTAATGGTAGCAGGCATAGAAAAGTCCTATAGCTGAGAGGATTGCGATTGTAACGTGCGCTTCTCTGGTCTTGTACCATAATGCCACTGCGGCAATGACGCCTATTGGAAAAAGGAAAATACGTTGCCACCAGCAGAGTTCGCAGACCGGAGTCAGGTACACGAGCTGATAGGTAAGAGCTCCTATGATTGATGCTACTGATATGAGACCGATCGCCGCAAGGAAGTTTGCGTAGCTGTGCGAACGTATGTGATTACGCACCTTAGGAATCAAAAAATATAGAACAGCACTTATGACTACTAAGCCAAACATTCCAAAGAGGCCGAGAGTTAGAAAAATGGAGTATTGTTCTAGAGACATAGCCTTATAATACCAGCTACTGCTCTGTCTTTGCTAGTTAATATTTTGAATATTGATAACAGAAAAGACCGCTCTTTCGGAGCGGTCTTTTCTGTCTGAATACGGCTCTCAGCCGGTATGCTGTGACGGGGCGGAGAAGCTATGCGTGTCAGTCACCTGACTTAGCATAAGCTGGCTGGGAGACTAGGGATCGAACCTAGATTCACGGCTTCAAAGGCCGCTGTCCTACCATTAGACGATCTCCCAATTTGTATATCCTGCCGCTTAGGATTTTATTTTGCAAACGGCTTTCAATTCAGCTACGTCTTCCTCCGTGAGCGCGAGACCGCTTCCAACATTATACGAGTACATGATCGATGCCGGATTCTCGACATGACCGAGACCAATGGCGTGACCAAGCTCGTGCTCGAGCACGCGCTTCAGGTCCGCTGCCTTCGTGAACTCGAACACGTTGATGCGCTTCCCTTGCGCATCGCTCACATAGTCTCCTTGATCGAAGTCGTCACCGACCGCGGAATTATACGTACTCACCTTCGCATTTATCTTCTTCGCCGCCGCGTTAAGCGCAGTAACGCCCTGATTTATTTTCGTAACGAGGCTGTTAATGTCGGCCGCATCTCGCGCGAGACTTGCTTGCCGAGCTTCGAGAGAACGCTTCTGATTCTCGAGCTGTTGGAAGATTTCTTTTGGCGCACCGCCGCGAGCATTCCACTTCGCGACCTCAGCCGAATACGCTTCGCTCGCAGCATTGAATGATGCGACGGCGGCCTCGTACGCATTCTTCTGCTGTTCGAACGCACGGCGCAGACTTTCAAGGCTTGCCTTTGCTGCCACATACACCTTTTGATCGGCATCGATATTTTTCCCGAGACTCGTCGCCGCCTGCTGCTCTGAATACACCAGATTCACTTTGAGGCTGCCGGTCTCCATATAAGTTGCCACCGTTTTCCCTGCGGCTTTATTCCACGGTGCTTCTGCCTCTTTGAGATATGAAACGAGCGTTGAAGTCGAGAGACCGTAGCGAGGATCAATGCTGCCAATCGAGTATTCGACTGACGTTGAGCACGGCGGCGTGAGAAGCGGTACCGCTTTCGTGTAGAGGAAATAGCCGGTCGCGCCAAGCACCGAAAGAACCAGCACGTATTCGATGCCGGCCTTTACCGCGTTCATTCAGCAAGAAGTTCGAGTACCGCGAGTTCGAGCGGAACCGCCGGTACTGGCGAAAAACGGATGCGCGCCGACGCGTCGAGGAAGGTTTTGAGTGTTGTAGGAGATATCTTCGATTCCTTTGCGTTCGCGATGGTTTCCAATTCCGCATACTGCTCGCCAAGTTCTTCCGCGAGTTCTTTGCGCAGCTCGGGCGCGTGACGGATGAGAAGCGTGGCGCGAAGCGCATCAATGAAGAGCGAAAGATAGAGCGGCAAATCGATGCTTTCCTTTTCTGCTTTGCGAATTGCCGCGAGCGCCTTGTCTGCATTGCCTTCGGAAAGTGCGCGGAGCAAGTTCCCAATGAGCTCTGAACGCGGCGCGCCGGTCGCCTCTTCAGCGTTTTCACGGGTTATCTTTTTTTCTGTTGTAGAAGAAAGAACTTTCTCAAGTGTCGAAAGCGCATCGCGATACGAACCTCCTGCGAGAAGTGCAATAAGATCTGCGGCTGATGGCTCAACAACGACGCCCTCCTCCTTCGCGACACGCACGACGACTTTCGCGAGTGTTTCGCGGCTCGGACGCTTGAACTCATACACTTGGCAACGGCTCTGCACGGTTTCCGGCACCTTCGAGAGCTCGGTGGTCGCAAGAATGAAAATTGCATGCGCTGGTGGCTCTTCGAGCGTTTTCAAGAATGCATTCCATGCACCTTTCGAGAGCATGTGCGCTTCGTCGAGAATATAGACTTTGTGTTTCGAAGCGAACGGGAGCGTGTAGACGTTTTCCGTGAGATTACGAATGTCCTCAACGCTATTGTTGCTTGCGGCGTCTATTTCGTAGAGATCACGCTCATCGGTACCGAGCTCGCGCGCGAAGATGCGTGCGATCGACGTCTTGCCAAGTCCGCGCGAGCCAGCAAAGAGATATGCGTGCCCCACCTTTTCAGACGCGAGCTGCTCCTTGAGCGGCGCAATGACCGAGTCTTGCCCGACCACATCCTTAAACGAGTGTGGGCGATGTTTACGATAGAGGGACTGATGCGACATAGGGGAGATTATACCTCAAACTAATAGAGCGACGCGCGCGACCTTTGGTCGCGCGCGTTTCAAGATTTAAGCTGGAATGAGCCTTTTTGCTCTGATTTCAGCTTCCGCAAATGCTTCAGCAGTACTCACATCTCCCTCTTTGCGGAATGCTTTATCTTGCTGCGCACAATAAGCGACGAGGGCAACAGGGTCGCGCACGTCATGAAATAACGAATTGATGTGGGCGATTGCTGCATCGTATTGACTGTCTGGCACAAGAACCTCCGTTGCTACCTATACGGAACTATACTCCTTTGAATTACTCAGGACAAGAAACTCTTGATAGGAATTCGTTTCCATCAGCTTGCCGCGCAATTCCGCTGCCCCATCGAAGCCCGAAACGAATGCTTTGAAATGCTTTTTGAGGAGGTGGTAGGACTTGGCTGGGCGCAGTTCGGAGAAATAGCGCGCGAGCTGAGCTAGCGCTGCCAGACGCTCTTCTTTCGAGAGGCTTTCTGACGCACGACCCGCAAACAGCCATGGGTTACCGAAAATAGCGCGCCCGAGCATGACGCCGTCGGCACCCGAGTCTACGATTTTCTTCTTTCCGTCTTCGATACTCTGCACATCACCGTTCCCAATGATGAGCGTGTCTGGACTCACGCGATTGCGAATCTCGACTGCGTTTCCCATGAGTTCCCAGTGCGCATCCACCTTCGACATTTCCTTTCGCGTACGCAAATGCACGGTGAGCGCCGCCGGTTTCTCTTCAAGAATAGCGGTGAGCCACTCTTCAAGATTCACGGCGTTGTAGCCGATACGAGTCTTTACGGAAACGGGCAAGCCACTCGTGCGCGCCGCAGCGATGATTTCCTTTGCGAGTTCAGGAGTTTTAATCATGGCCGCGCCAGCCCCCTGCTTTTCAATAGACTTATCGGGGCAACCCATATTGAGATCAACGCCATCGAATCCAAGCTCGGCTGCGAGTTTCGACGCATACGCGATCATCTCGGGCTTGCTTGAGAAAATCTGGGCGACAACAGGCCGCTCGCTTTCCGAAAACTGGAAATCGCGCAGGAGCGGATTCTCGACGTCCGGCATCTTCTTTTTTTCCCGCGTTGCATACAGTCCGTCGGCGGAAACGAACTCCGTCCACATGACGTCCGGATTCTTGGTTTCAGAGATAAGCCTGCGATACGCTGGATCCGTGACGTCCGCCATCGGCGCGAGTACGAAAAAGGGTTTGGGGAGTTTGTTCCAGAAGGAATCCATCCGACTACAGTATCGTCTTTATGCGGTAGCGCAAACAAAAACCGCGGCACGAAGTGCCGCGGTTGTAAGGTTCAACTTCTCTTACGCTGCGACGCGCGAGAAGACGCTGTTGAAGGACTGCTCCTCCATCGCGGAGAAATCTTTGTCCGCGATGTACAGGAGTCGGTCGTTCTGCCGGACCAGTTCTGCCGAGTTCGGCATCAGGTACGGCACCGGTGCGCCCGACTCCACGCGAGTGAAGCCGAGCAGCAAGGCGCCGTCCTTGAAGAGGTTCTCGAAGGCAGCACGAACGGAGCCGAACGAGACGTGCTCCGCGCTTACCTGCATGCCCGTGATTTCGAGCGAATGCATGGACTTGGTCCCGCCGGTGGTGAGCAGCATACGAATCGCTGCCTCCGTTCCGGGGTCTTCCATCGCGCGAACCGCGAGCACCGCCTGAATCGGCTTGATGATCTGCAGTTCGAGCGGACACGCCGGCACGAGTTCGGCGCTCGCATATTCCTGAAGGATGAGGCCCACGCGGGCCTTGATTTGCATCCGGCTCAGGAGACACACGAGGCCAATGGCCGTGTTGTCGTCTTCGCAGTTCACGTAGATGTGGCTCGCGCGCTCGGCGCCAGCTTCTTCGAGAATGCGCATGTTAAATCCGCTCGCCGCCGCTTGGACGTATTCCGGCGTGATGCCGTGGTAGTCCTGCGGGCGCACGAAGGGATTTCGATCTCCCGTGTTACGGAAGCATCCCACGACATGCGGATGCGAGCCGTCATCTTGGCGATCGAGGATCGCGTTCGACAACAAGTCGTCCGTACGCACAGGATGATAATCACCGAGCACGAGGATGTGCCCGCTCAATTTCGTTGGCATGAGCCCTCTCCGTTTTTTGGTCATATGCTCGACGGCTGCGCTCCCCACTTTGGTGAGCCATGTCGTCAGGATGATGAGGCCGGTGAACTGGAACACTGGAGCGATGAGACGGCTCAATTCGGATTGAGGCGACAAGTCGCCGTAGCCGATGGTGAGCGCGGTCGTCGACCAGAAATACCAGTAGTTTACCGGTTTAAGCATCGCAGCATCCGGAGCCTCGGTAGCCCAGAACACTAGGTACCAGAGGACGAAATGCGCGATCGTGGCAACAATGAGGAACCGATATTCAAGGTCCCGCATCTTCCGCCACAACCGGAGGATTATGTTCATGAACAACCTCCTTTCAAGGTGAATGAACGTCTGTCAAAGAACGCGGATTATAATAACATGTTCTCTATATATTGCAAGTTTTAGGTAGTTGACATTTTTCGTCAATAGTCCTATGATATACAAACGGACTTTAGCGTCCGTAAAGGAGTGTACTTTGAGAAACTTCAAATTGCCCTTGGTGGCGGCCGTTTCCACAGCAATGCTGGGGGCGGCCCTTTTGACAGCGTGCGGTCCCGCAGGGGACAGCTACAGCACGGCCTCGAGCTGGACCACCGACCGGCCCACGCAAGCCTGCGTGGACAATCAAGGTCGGCGGATTCAGGACGAACAGTGCACGAACCGCTCGCTCTATCACGGCAGCGGCTACCCGTACTGGTACTACCTCTCGCGCGGAGGCACCGTTCCGCCTTACGGCTCGGTGGTGACCGGCGGGTCGCGTCAGCCCATCGCTGGCACGGCCTACACGCGCTCCGCGGCGGTTGAATCCGCAGTGGTCTCGCGTGGCGGGTTTGGTGCGACGAAAGCTTCCGGCGCGAGCACGTCTCGCGGCGGCTTCGGAGCGTCAGGCGGGGCCCACGGCGGCTTCGGCGGCGGCTGATGAAACGGCATTCGATCGCGCCTCGTCCGGATTGGCAGCAGAAGGTACAGGAACTCGGGATGGTGTGGCATTCGGTCCGTCTTGAAGACGGAACGGAGTTGCCGTACTGGAACGAGTCAGCCTACTACCAGTTCACTGCCGACCAGATCGATGAGATCGAGCGTGACTCGGAAGCGCTACACCAGCTCTTCCTAGCCGCCGGTCAGCACGTGATCGATGAGAATCGGTTCGGCGAATTCGGTATCCCCGAGTTCGTCGTCCCGCTCATCAAGCGGGCGTGGAACGAGGAGCCTCCGGCCCTCAACCACGGTCGCTTCGACCTTGCCTACAACGGCACGGGTCGGGTCAAGCTACTCGAGTACAACTGCGATACGCCGACCTCGATGTTCGAGGCGGCCGTCGTCCAGTGGAATTGGAAGGAAGAGGTGTTCCCCACCCACGATCAGTTCACCAGTCTTCACGACAAACTGCTCGCGCGGTGGCAACATATCGCACCGCAGCTGAAGTCACGTCGCGTGCATTTCACGCACATGAACGACGCTGCCGGCGAGGACACCCTCACGACTACGTATCTTCGGGATCTCGCGGTTCAAGCGGGGCTCGATACGGAGCCGGTCTTCATCCAAGACATCGGTTGGGATAAGAAACGGAAACGATTCGTCGGCTTCCAAGACGAACCCATCGATGTGCTCTACCATCTGTACCCTTGGGAGTGGCTCGCCAACGAGGACTTCGGTCCGCACATCGTTGAGTGCTATGACAAGATGCAGTGGATCGAGCCGATCTGGAAAATGCTGTGGAGCAACAAGGCGATTCTGCCGGTGCTCTGGGAACTCAATCCCGGTCACCCGAATTTGCTCCCCACGTACTTCGAGCCTCGGTCGAAAGACTACGTCAAGAAACCGAAGCTCGCGCGTGAAGGCGCCAACATCACCGTCGTCAGGAATGGCGAAGCGGTCGAAGAGACCGCGGGTGATTATGGGGAAGAAGGATACGTCTACCAAGACCTCTACCCAATCCCCAATTTCAGCGGTAACTACCCGATCATCGGAAGTTGGATGGTCGATGGGTGGGCCGCAGGCATGGGCATTCGAGAAGGAAACGGGCTGGTGACTGGGAATACCGGTCGCTTCGTCCCGCACATCTTCTCGAAGCGCTAACTGAAGTTATCGGCCGGAGCTACGCTCCGGCCGATTTTTTTATATCTTTCTCCCACCCAAGTGAGAAATAAAGAAAAAGAAAGCTTCATGCCAGCAGCCGAAATTCAACGAGCGACTGAGAAAAACGGAACTGTTCGAGCAAAGCGAGTTTTTCGTTTTTCGAAAAGACGCGACTATGAATTTCGTGCGCCCTAGAATGCGTTGCTGCTTTCTTTTTCTTTATTCCGAACGCCTTTTTAAGTACACCTTTCCGGGAAATCGTAGATCAACGTACTCTATCGAACCATCGAGGAGATTGAGTGTTGGAAATGCGGCTTGCGCGAGCGCCGTCGCGGATTCCTCATGACCGAGCACATACGTAATACGCGTTCCCGTCGGCGTGATGAGATCCGCTTCGTCGTCATGAAGTCCGAGCGAAACCACCGGCACTTGTAGCTGATTCATGATGCGCACAAAACGCAGCGCGCTTGGAATGGATTCGACATGCTGCATATGAGCACGTAGTGGATACTCACTCGAGGTCGAAGCGGTTGCGAGGTCACCATAAATACGAAGCGTTGAAATAGCGGTCGAGGTCGCAAGCACATCTCCTTCGACAACTGGTGCAAAAACGAGACCTTCAGCATCCGCCTCGTAGCAGGTCGTATCTTCTGCTGCTGCCGCAGAGGGAATGCCACACCACCAAAACGCGGCGACACGCGGAATTACTTTTACGGAAAGCGCCGTAAATCCTGAGCGTGCGAGGGAAACCGCAGCGATGTCCGGATATGCGTCAAGAATAGCTGCGCGAAGCGCGTGCTCGGGATAGAAGAAGACTGAGTTTTTCGGAATGATATTTGCATACGTTCCACCAAGCTTCTGCTTCGCAAGCATCTGGATGCTCGACGCGTGCTCGCTGTTTGCGGTCACCTCGCGTATGCGAACTTCAGGTCGCCATAAAAGAAAAACGCAGCCCCCAACGATAAGTAGCACCGCACATGCAGTGACACCAAAAACTGCATTGCGTGCCGAGGAGCGTCGGGCTTTGAGGGATTTTGCTGAAGCTCGTGCCGTTGCGCGCGTCGTGCGCGTGGCCGGACGTGCCGGATTACCGCGCGTACGTCGGACCTCTTTTACTGGCTCACGCTTTACGTCCCAAGACTTCTTTGCCGGCATAAGGAACGAGTATTTCTGGGACTTTTATAGTGCCGTCCTCCAGCTGATAATTCTCAACAATCATTGCGAATACGCGCGGCATTGCAACAGCGGTGTTGTTCAACGAATGCGCGAACTGCAGCTTCCCTTCCGCATCGCGATAGCGCGTGTTGAGACGACGTGTTTGGAAGTCATGGAAATACGACGACGAATGCGTTTCGCGATACGTATTTTGCGATGGCATCCACGTCTCGATATCGTATTTTTTCACCTGACCAAGTCCGAGATCCGCCCCACAGTTGAGCACAACGTGATAGGGGAGATTGAGCGCCTGCAAGAATTCTTCCGAGTTCTGCGTGAGTTCTTCGTGATGCTTCACCGATTCAGCATGCGACGCTTCGCACAGGATGACCTGCTCCCATTTGAAGAATTCATGCACACGAATGAGACCCTTGGTGTCCTTGCTATGGCTTCCTGCTTCGCGACGGAAGCATGGCGAGAACGAAACGAATTTGAGGGGCAGCTGCGCCGCTTCAATGGTTTCGTCCATGTAGTAGCCCATGGTGGCAACTTCACCGGTACCGGCGAGATATTCGCCATCCTGTGTTTTATAAAGATCTTCTTCGCTCTGCGGAAGGAAACCAGTACCGAGGAATGATTCGCGACGAACAAGCGACGGAACGATCATCGGCTCGAATCCTTTTTGCGCGAAGTGCTTAAGCGCGAGCGAGTTAAGCGCGTTCCAGAGAAGCACCGCATCGCCTTTGAGGAAGTAGCCGCGGAATCCGGCAACCTTCGCGCCACGCTCGAAATCTGCCATGCCGTTCTTCGTCATGAGTTCGATGTGATCTTTCGGCGCAAAGGCGAACTGCGGGATTTCACCCCAGACTTTCACCTCCTTGTTGTCCGCATCCGTTTCGCCTTCTGGAACGGAAATATCCGGAAGGTTCGGAATTTCGAGCATCAGCTTCTGCCACTCTTCCATCACTTTCGTGTGCTTCTCTTCTATTTCGGCCATGCCGCTCTTCAGCTGACGCATTGCCTCAAGAAGCTTTTCCCTTTCTTCGTCTTTCGCGAGCGCGATGGTCTTGCTTGCGCGATTCTGCTCCGCACGGCGCTCATCGAGCTCTTGGCGGAGCTTGATGCGCTCATCGTCGACCGCGATAAGGCGATCAACGTCGACCTCCACCCGCTTCTTGCGCGCGCCCTCCTTCACGAGATCAACGTTCTCGCGGATGAAATGAATATCGAGCATGTTCTCGTGAGTATAAGCCAAAATTGACCGAACTTAAAGAGTGGGCTGGTATACTTTCGTTAGAGCAATCACAGGAGAATGTTCCATGGATGGACAGAAAGCCACGCGCCTTATGTTGGGCTTAGCGCCTGACGGGCCACGTCTTAGCACTGAGGAAATTCAGGAGCTCTGCCGGAAAGCTGACGAACGCTTCGCTGCACTCACTGAAGAAGACCAGATCTTTTCGCTTCTTGCGGGAAAGATCAGCGGCGCCTACGGCCTTTCTGATTTCGACAGCAAGATAACGAAGGAAGAGATCGCCGAATATACACTCAAGATCCAAATGGGTCCGAAATTCGCTGAACGAGTCCTCAAGGATCCGATCACGCGGAAGAAGCTCGGTCTGGAACCGAACTGAACACAAGCGCGCGGCTTTGCCGCGCGCTTTTTGTATGGTGCATACTATTCCTATGGATACGGTCGAGCTTGGAACTACCGGCTACCCGAAAAGCCTCGCGGAAATTCCGGGAGCACCAAAGAAACTCTGGATGCGCGGAGTGTGGCCCGCAGCTGGAACGAAACGCCTTGCCGTTGTGGGTTCTCGGGCACTTTCGAGCTACGGACGTGAGGCATGCCACAAACTTATTTCAGGACTCGCTGGTTACCCGATTTCCATAATCTCGGGGCTCGCGCTCGGCACAGATGCGGAAGCGCACAGGGCTGCACTCAAAGCTGGGCTTCATACGATTGCGGTTCCCGGTTCGGGTCTTGGCGACTCCGCCATTTACCCGCGGACGAATGTGGGACTTGCTAAAGACATTCTTAAAGCGGACGGACTCCTTCTTTCGGAACATCCCGAAGACTACAAGCCAGCAGCCTATGATTTCCCTTCACGAAACCGGATTATGGTCGGACTCGCCGACGCGATTCTTGTTATCGAGGCCGGGGAGAAATCCGGAACTCTCATTACGGCGCGTCTCGCTCATGAATACAATCGTGACCTTTTATGCGTTCCGCACCGCATCGGAGATCCGCATGGATTCGGAGCAAATCTCTTCATTCGTCTTGGTGCAGGACTTGTTGCGGAATCATCGCACATTTTGGAAGCGCTCGGCATAGACCCGCGCGCCGAAGGCGCGCGTGCTGACATCAAACTCGAAGGAAACGAAAGAATTATCTACGAACTCCTCGACGAACCGGTGCCAAAAGACGAACTCATCCGTGCGTCGAGACTTACTCCATCCGATGCGCTATCCGCACTCGTTATGCTTGAACTAAAAGGTGTTTTGAAAGAAGAATTCGGTGCATGGCGTCGTACTTAAAATATTTCTTTTCTTTGGGGTCCCCATTCTTATGGGGAGGCAAGCGACGAAACACAAAAGCGAGAGCTTCTTAGCTCGAACGAGCGTGTTTCGATAAGCGCGCGAGTTGACAATATATAAGGTATCGCGTTATTCCTTAACTCGTGAGCAAAACACTATTAATAGTAGAGTCGCCAGCGAAAGCGCGAACGATTGGTGCGTATCTCGGAAAAGAATTCGAGGTTCTTGCATCGGTCGGCCACGTACGCGACCTACCGAAGAGTAACAAGGACGCCGTCGATATCGAGGGCGGCTTTGTGCCGAAATACGTCATCTCTCCAGACAAGCGCGACGTCATCGCGAAGATCAAGACTGCAGCCGGAAAGGCCGACGAGGTCTATCTTGCGACTGACCCCGACCGCGAGGGTGAGGCCATTGCGTGGCATATAAAGGAAGCGGTTGGTCTCAAAAAGCCCAAGCGCGTGGTTTTCCACGAAATCACCAAGGAGGCAATTCAGGAAGCCATTAAGCATCCCCGCCATATCGATGAAAACCTGCGCGAAGCGCAGGAAGCCCGTCGCGTGCTCGACCGTATCGTGGGGTACGACCTCTCCGGCCTTATCTGGAAAAAGGTTCGCTATGGCCTTTCAGCCGGTCGCGTGCAATCCCCCGCACTTCGCATTCTTGCCGAACGCGAACGCGAAATAAAAGCCTTCATTCCGGAGATTTACTTCGTTCTGGACGCTCTCTTTAAGGGAAAGGGAGGTCAGTTCCCTGCAACGTGTGCCGAACAGCCAAAAACCAAGGAAGAGGCCGACAAAATCGTCGAGCTTGGCACAAAAGCGGCATGGACGGTCGCAGATGTGACTGAACGCGCTGAAGAACGCAATCCTCGTCCACCATTCACAACGTCGACTCTTCAGCAGGCTGCGTCGACTCGTCTTGGATTCTCGCCAAGTCGCACCATGCGCGCTGCGCAGAAGCTCTATGAAGCAGGCCACATTACGTACATGCGCACGGACTCGGTGAACCTCGCAAAGGAAGCGGTCGCAAAGATGTGTGGCGAAGTTGAGAAAGAATTTGGCAAAGAGTACGTGCAGGCGCGTGCCTATAAAACAAAGAGTAAGAACGCGCAGGAGGCCCACGAAGCAGTGCGTCCAACCGACCCCTCGAAGAAAACCGCAGGAACACCGGGCGACGAACAAAATCTCTACGAACTCATCCGTATTCGCACACTCGCGTCCCAGATGGCGCCAGCGAAAGTGATGCGCACGAAGGTGGAAGCAAAAGCAGACGCAGACATTCCTTTGTTCGCCGCGAACGGTTCGCGTGTCATGTTCCCCGGCTGGCTCGCGCTCGATACACGTGCGCGCGGTGAAGATGTTGAACTTCCGAAGCTCGTAATCGGCGAATCGCTCGATCTCATTTCGCTTATCTCAACAGAAAAGCAAACCGAACCACCGAATCGCTACACGGAAGCCGGACTCGTGAAGGAACTTGAGAAGCGCGGTATCGGACGCCCATCGACGTACGCATCCATTATGAAAACCATTCAAGACCGCGGCTACGTCGAGAAGACCGGACGGACGCTCACGCCGACCGCTACCGGTATGGTGGTATCTGGCTGGCTCGAAGAGCACTTCGCAGAGTACATTAGCGATTCCTTCACTGCAGAAATGGAAGACAACCTCGATGAAATCGCTCGCGGTGAACGCAAGTATGAACCGACACTCCGCGAGTTCTATGGTCCTTTTCATAAGGCCGTCGGCGAGGGCGACAAGCTTCCGAAAGCAACCGCGCTTGGTGCAGCGCCAAAGGAATTCCCGTGTCCGCTCTGCGGCGCTTCTATGGAATTCAAGCTCGGCCGCGGCGGCATATTCATGAGCTGCACCACCTACCCTGAATGCAAGGGCGCACGCCAAGAAGACGGCACCGAGCTCAAGAGTGACGAGCCAATAGGCATGCATCCTGAATCTGGATATCCAATTTTCGTACGAACCGGTCGCTATGGCCCCTACATCGAGATGATTCTTCCGGAATCTGAAGCGCCAGCTGAAGAGAAACCAGCTCTCACCAAGAGCGGGAAGCCGCGCAAAACCCGCACAAAGAAACCGAAAGCGAACGTGAAGCGCGCGACTGTGCCACCAGGTACCGATCTCGCGTCGATAACGCTTGAGGACGCAATCAAATACCTTTCCCTTCCGCGTGCGCTTGGCCCACACCCAGAGACTGGTGAAATCATCACTGCGGGTATCGGTCGCTTCGGTCCGTTTGTCGTGCATCAAACCGAATTCCGCTCGCTTAAGAAGCCGGACGATCCGTATACCGTCACGCTTGCGCGCGCTATCGAGATATTCGCAACACCGAAAGCGCCACCACGCGGCGTCACCATCATTCGCGAAATCGGCAAGCACCCAAAGAGTGGAAAAATGCTCACACTCTACAAATCAAAGCAGGGTCTTTTCCTTAAGAAAGGCTTGCGGCGCATCTATCTCCCCGAAGGCACCGAACCCGAATCAGTGACGCCAGACGAAGCAGCTGACTATCTGAAGTAAAAGAAAGACGCGCCGCAAAGCGGCGCGTTCTGCAATCAACAAGTTTAAATCTAGATGAGCGGATAGTTCCGCACGTTCGCCGGCTCGCCATACCCTTCGGATTTTGAGCTTGATGGGACGGAGCGTTTGCCTCCTTCCATCGCGTTTCCGCACTCCTCACCGGAGTGGCCTTTGCCCCCGCACCATGAGCAGGTTTGGGTGGACGCAGCAACTGAGGCGTAGCTGACCGGACGTTTGCAGTTCGGACAGCGGTCGAATTTTTGGTCTTCGATCTCGTGACCGCAATAAGCACATGAGAGCATCTCTTTCTCTCCCGTATCTATCCACGCTTTGAAAAGCGCGAAGCGTTTAGTATGCTTCTAACCATGACCTCAGTCAAGGAGATTCTGGGGGCAATGCAGTCACCTTCGGACGAAGGCCGCGCGCTCGTGGAGCGTGCGTACGAGTTCGGAAAAAAAGCGCACGAAGGCCATACCCGCTACTCGGGTGAGCCGTACTTCATACATCCAGCCGCAACCGCAAAACTTCTTGCGGAAATGGGCATGGACGCCGCGACGGTTGCCGCAGGACTTCTCCATGACGCCATTGAAGACGCACGCGCGAGTGCAGAAGAAGTGAAAAAAGAATTCGGACCGGAAGTCCTCTTCCTCGTTGAGGGCGTCACAAAACTGGGCAAGCACAAATACCGCGGAGCAGAACGTCACGCTGAATCATTGCGTCGCCTTCTCGTCGCGACGAGCGAGGATGTGCGCGTGCTCGTTGTGAAGCTTGCAGACCGATATCACAACATGACGACCATCGAGCATGTACCGGAAGTAAAACGGAAACGCATCGCGCTTGAAACACTTGAAATCTACGCACCGCTCGCTGACCGACTCGGTATGGGACGTGTGAAGCGCGACCTTGAGGATATGGCGTTCCCCGTCATTGATCCTGACGCCTACCAGCACACGGTCGAAGTCCGTAAACTTGCCGCCAAAGAAACTGAGACAGGGCTTCTCAAGGTAAAGCGCGAGCTTCAGAAAAATCTTGCCAAAAAAGGCCTTACGGAATTCAAAACGGAAGTTCGCATGAAGGGATACTGGAGCCTTCACCAGAAACTAAAGCGCAAGAACGACGACATCACCCAGATTCACGACATCGCGGCACTACGCGTCATCGTCAAGACCGTCGACGATTGTTACACCGCCCTTGGCGTTATCCATTCACTCTGGAAACCGCTTCCGGGGGAGTTCAAGGACTACATCGCGTTCGAAAAGCCGAATGGCTACCAGTCGCTCCATACGACGGTGGTAACCGGAGACGCTGGCATCGTTGAAATTCAAGTACGGACCGAAGCGATGCACCAGCACGCTCGGTTCGGTATCGCGTCCCACATGTCGTACAAGCAGCTCGGGAAAGCTGCAGGAAAAGGGGCATTCGAGGTGCTTTCGTTCGCGTGGATTCGCGACCTCCTTCCGACACTCCTCAATTTCTCCAAGAAGACTCCTCCCCCACCTGTCGTTCAAGGAAAACCAAGTTCGAAAAAGAAAACGGACTCGGCGCCACGCTGGCTTACCGACATCGCCGATGCTCATGCGTCGATTGCGGAGTCATCGGAATTCGTTGCCGGTCTTAAAGAAGATTTCTTCTCTCATCGCGTATTCGTCTTCACACCAAAAGGCGATGTTGTTGACCTTCCCGTAAACTCTACGCCGGTTGATTTCGCCTATGCCATTCATAGCGATTTGGGCGATCACATGCAGGGAGTGAAAGTGAATGGCAAACTCGTGTCCTTTGAAACCACTCTTCACAATGGCGATATCGTTGAAATCCTTACGCGTGAGTCCTCGCACCCGACCACGAAATGGCTCGACTATGCGCGCACCTCGCTTGCGCGTCGACACATCCGTTCTTCGCTCGAAATCACCGAGCGCGGCGCAGGCCCCGCACCGAAAGCGGACTCACGCATTTTGCGAAGACGCCCTCGTTCTGCCCGAAAAACAAAAGCCTAGCGTTAGACGCTGAAGTTCTTTATGGAGTAGAGATCCTCTTCAGGAGCTTTCTCGGCAACCACGCCTGATTCCGCATCCACATGCGTCGTATTCGGATACGTTGGCATTTCCTTGGTTGAAGCCGCAGCCTCTTGCGACATTGCACGAGCTTCCGCTTCCTTCTGCGCGAGCGCTGCAACGATGTTTGAAAGATCTTCCGGCGAGAAGAATTCGATCATGAGACGACCTCCGGTCGGTCGATTTTCGATGAGAACACGAGTGCCGAGCGTTTCAGTGAGCGATTTCTCAAGCTCCATCATTTCAGGAGATTTATCGAACTTCCGGATCTTATCGGTCGCAATGCGACGCACCATCTGCTCCACCATTCGAACCGTCGTCTTTTTGAGGGTAATTTCCTTGAAGAGTGTGTCGCGCTCTTCTGGGCGATCGTTCAACATAAGGAGTGCACGTGCGTGCCCTTCGCTGATTTCCTTATCGACAACGGCCTGTTGGATGGAGTCTGGGAGCGCAAGGAGGCGTATGGAGTTACTTACGAATTCACGACTACGACCTATCTTTGCTGCGACTTCTGAGTGAGGGAGATGGAACTCCTCGACGAGCTGCGCAAGCGCGCGGGCGCGATCGATAGCGTTGAGATCTTCACGCTGAAGATTCTCGATGATTGCGAGCTCGAGCTTCATGCCATCGGTATTCTCGCCAACACGAATGACGACCGGCACTTCACGCAGACCGATTAATTTTGAGGCGCGCAGACGACGCTCGCCGGCGATAAGCTCATAGCGAGTCTCGAGTCCTCCACCGAACTTCTCCACCTCCTTTCGTGTGACCGTAAGTGGCTGAAGAACGCCGTACTGACGGATGGATTCTGCGAGTGCTTTCAAACGCTCCTCGTCGAACTCTTTACGCGGCTGGAATGGATTGGGCTCTATCTTATCGACTTCGACCCAGAAAATAGAGTCGTAGCGCGTTGGTTCGCCAAAACTAGGATTCTTTTCTTGCATAATGCAGGTATTCTATCACGCTCGTGAAAAAGGGAGCGCAAAATGCTATGGTGAAATCCAAAGCCGGGGTGGCGGAATGGTATACGCGGTGGATTCAAAACCCACTTCCTCACGGATTGAGAGTTCGAGTCTCTCCCTCGGCACATGCAAATCTTCATCGCTGGAAATGGAAAGCTGGCAGGCGCCCTTCGCAAGGAATGTAAGCGTAAACGCGTGCGCAGCGCAGTCTGGACCACGACACTTGAACCGGACATAGATGCGATCGCTATACATACAGGTAGCGGCCGACAATTCTCCGATCTCGTAGCATGGTGCGAAAAATATCGAGTCCCGCTCATACAGGCAGCGACCGGCCAAGAAAATCTTTTACCGAAGAGACCACGCTGCCCTATCCTGCTTGCACCGAATCTCTCAATTCCTATGCTTATCTTCATGCGTGATATTCCACGCATTGTAAAAACCCTACGAACTATGGGGATGGTGGCCGCGCTATCAGAATCTCACCAAAAGAGTAAAGATAGCGTTGCTGGCACCGCCCGCTTGCTCGCAGAACGTTCCGGTATTCCCGCTCGAGAGATACGCTCGATACGAAAAAATTCAAAAGTCCACGCAGAGCACGATATCGTCTTGCGCAGCGCTGATGTCGAGATAGGATTTTCAACTACCGTACGCGGACTGCGTCCGTATGCGCTTGGCGGAATCGAGTTGGCGTTCCATATACTTCGTACACGAAAGAAAATTCCGGACGGCATCAACTCAATTGAAAACCTCATATAATTTTGGTCGAGCCTCCTGGCACAATTTGATTTTGCACTTGTGCTCCCGTAGAGTGCTAGCGGATTAGGAAAGAAAGGAAATTCCGTGCCAGTACGTAAAAAATCATGGCTTGAAACTTCGGCGGGACGCAAAAAGACCCTCGAGGAACTCGGTGTCTTCTGGCACCACGATGGTAATCCAAAGCGTCCCTACGTTCGGCTCCGGTCAGGCCTCATCTCAAACGGGTACTTCAACGGCGCCGTGCTCTGCGAACTACCCGCGGTGCTTGACGCGGTATCGCATGAACTCGTTTCCGAAATGCTCGACGGCGACCAGAGCCGCAAGAGCTTAAGCATCAACAGGGTTATCGGACCCGCCATGGGCGCGATAACGTTTGCGCACTCGGTTGCTTCGGCGTACTTCAAGATCAACGATCTCGCGCCACAAATCAAAATGGCGTTTGCTGAAAAAGAAGGCGACGCTTTTGCTTTCAAGCGAAACCAGCCATTGCCCCACGAGCAAATTCTGCTCGTTGAAGACACTATCACGACGGGCGGCAGCCTCGTGAAAGTCATAGACGCCGTTCGCGCTGTCGCGCCAAGCGTTCAATTCAGTCCGAACATCCTTGCGCTCTGCAATCGAAGCGGTAAAACGCACCTCGGCAGCATGAAGATCTACGCGCTCGTCGATGCTGAATTGAAAACGTGGGAAGAGGGCAAGAACCCGTTCACCAAGGATGGGCGCGAGCTCGTTCCTCCCGTTGAGAAACCCAAAGACGACTGGAAACTGCTCACGCAAGAATACTGAATCAAAACGCCTCGACTCTGCCGAGGCGTCCTTTTTATAGAAAGTATCGCGTTGTGGAGTCTGTCGCTTTGTAGTATGAATTGCCTCAGGGAAATTGTTCCCCCAGCAAGGAGACATACCATGCCGCAGACAAAGACCGGCTGGCGTATCGACTACCCTTGGAATTACCTCGGGGCGCGAATGTACTTGGTGAATCCAGAAAATCCCACCGAGGGATTGACACTCAAAAAGAAGCTACTGCAGCGAAACGATCATTTTCCGCTGCACGCAGGTTTCTGCAAAAAATGCGAAGGCTCGTATAAGATTGATACGAGCTGGAAGATCGACTGCAAAGAAGACAGCCCGCACGGGCACGTTATCTTCAGCAGCGACGACGGCACCGCGGTCATTCGAGTGCCGATTTACTCGAAAGCATTCCTCAAGGAGGTCGTCACGAGACTGAACTTTGTGGAAAGCGAAAAGGCCGCCATCGAGGTCGTGCTCTCAACGAGCATCACTGAGCTCCCCGACGAGCTGCAGCCGAACGAGCAAGTTCTTCTGGACGACACCGAACGATTCGCTGGGCTTTTGCGATACAGCTGGCTTAGCCTGTAACGCTAAACCCGAAGCCGCGCCTTATGGCGCGGCTTTTTTCTTATATCTTTCCTACCAAGTCCATGCCGGGCTCAAGCGTGTCGTCCCCCGGTTCCCAAGAAGCTGGGCATACCTTGTCGCCATGCGCGTCAACAAACTGTGCGGCCTGAAGTTTGCGGAGCGTTTCCTTCGCTGAGCGGCCGATTGAGTTGTGATGAATTTCCATCGTGCGAAGAACGCCTGCAGGATCGACGATGAACGTACCGCGCATCGGCTGACCCTCATCCGGCGTGAGCGCGCTTTCGCCCCCCTCGATAAGTACGCCGAAAGCGTAGGAGATTTTACCGGATGGATCCGCACCCATCGGAAATTCTATTTTCTTGATAGCTTCCGAAGTGTCGTGCCATGCCTTATGCGTGAAAACGGTATCCGATGAGAACGTCACGACTTCCGCGCTTAGTTCCTTGAATTTCGGATAGAGTTTCGCCATCTCCTCAAGTTCGGTTGGGCAGACAAAGGTGAAGTCCGCTGGGTAGAACATGACGATGAGCCACTTCCCCTGAAAATCAGAGAACTTCATCGTCTTCGTATCGTCCGCCTGATACGCTTCGAACTCGTAGTCTGGAATAGTCTCCCCGACCTTCACTGAGGAAATGAACTCCTTCGCTGAGTCGTGGAAGTCGCCGCAGTGCTCACAGTAGTTGCTTTTGGTTCCGTGCTTGTTCATGAGGATGGGATTAGGCTAACAAAGATGATTTGCGCATGATAGCATCCGAGCCATGAGGGGGAAAGTGAAGATTTTAGCCATTATTGGCCCGACTGGTTCGGGCAAATCCGCACGCGCTGTCGAGGAAGCACTCGCTCGGAATGGTGAAATTATCTCCGTCGACAGTCGACAAGTGTACCGAGGACTCGATATTGGCACCGAAAAGATGACTGGGGAGGATATGGACGGTATTCCCCACCATCTTATCGATATCAGGAATGTTGACGAGATATATAGCGCAGGAGATTTTGTTGTTGATGCGCAGCGACTTATTGAAGAGATTTCCTCACGCGGAAAGCTGCCTATTCTCGCTGGGGGGACGCATTTTTATTTCGATGCACTTTTGAACGGCATTCCTCAGGAAACACCAGCGAGTCCGGAGCTACGAGCATCATTCGAACCGCTCTCGAACGAGGAACTGTACGCACGGATAGAGGAAAAGGATCCCGAGCGAGCAGCCGAACTCGATCCGAATAATCGCCGTCGCCTCATTCGTGCGCTTGAAATCATCGAGACAAAAGGTCCGGTGCCAAAACGCGTAAAGAATGAGAACTACGAAATCGAGTGGATTGTTATCGACCCGCCGAAGGAAGAACTGCTTCCTCGTCTCGAGGCACGGCTCAAGAATGCGTTTTCAAAGGGCCTTATCACTGAAGTGGAGCGGACGCGCGCCACCTACGGCGACGCGCGTTTGAACGAACTCGGCCTTGAATACCGAATTGTTGGAGAATTTCTACGCGGAGAGCGCAGCGAAGACTCCCTTATCCCTGCCTTAACGGCAAAGCTCTGGCAGTACGCCAAGCATCAGAAGAAATGGATTCGAAAACTTTCTTTGTAGACTACTGACAAGAATTACTCTTCTGTCCTCCGCATTGGTTAGGCATAGCAACGTGAACGTGATTTCCATTTTCTACGACTGCTCGAGAAGCTCCGCACGCTTTTGCAGCGGCAATCAACTTACTTGAATTTTCTTCATCTCCGAAATCGACTGCATATGATTCGCCACACGTCTTACCGCCGTAATGGCAGGAAGCCCATGTATGCTTACAGCTTGAATCTCCTTCTTTACCAACTTTCGCACAGTGTGCAATTTTCGTTGAATCCGTTTGCACGTAACTGTCGGTGAGTGCAGAGATACGGCCCACTCCAGCAGGAAGTTTTGGTACCATGCAGCCCAACATTGTATCGAGCGATCCAGAAATTGCTCCTGCTCCTGCTTTAATGGCCGAAGAGTCGAATGAGAAGAAATCTTCCCACTTCTTATCGGAACCTGAAGGACCTGTCTGAGGCTTCGGGTTCTCAGTCGTACCGAGTCCCCCGTCGGTTGGCTTTCCATCCGTTGTAGTTCCTGCCGGCGCTGCAGGCTTCTTCACTTGAAGACACTGAGTCCCCTCCTCAGACATAATGATTTCATTCCACGGCCCGAATTGGCCACCATAAAAGGTCTTCATGACGAAGTCCACGATAAGCCACGCTCCGAGCACAATGACAATACCGATAACTGAATTGAGGAGAGCTGTTTTCGCGATTTCTCGGTTCTGAGGATTCACTGGGCTCAAAATCCACAAAATGCCTCCGTACGCGAGCGCCAGCGTTACGGCGATAACCGAAATAGAAACACCAAAATTCATCACATTCTGGATTATCTGCATCACGCAACCGAAATCAGGCGCCGACTGCTCGCAATGGCATTCCGGCGGGATAATAGGATCGAAGAAGGTCGCAGCCGCAAAAGATACCTGCGGGAGGATAAGGGCGACCGCAACAAAAAGCACTGGAATCGCCGTTTTGACGAAGTTCATACCCCTAGTATACGTCGAGGAGGCCTCTCGAAGGCGCTTTTCCCCCAGCCTCATATCTGTTACCCTGCGTGATATTGGGCCTATAGTTTAATGGTAGAACGTCGGTCTCCAAAACCGTCGGCCGAGGTTCGATTCCTCGTGGGCCCGCACTGCAAAGCCGCCGCAAGGCGGTTTTTGCATGCGGGCCCACGCAGACGCGGGGCGTCTGCGTCGAGGAATCGAAAATGTTGCGAGCATATTTCAGGAGTGAGGCGAACTGAAATATCCGCAACGTGTACAGGTCCTGTAAGGACCGATACGCGTACTCGCGGTCCTCGTGGGCCCGCATCATTACAAAATCCAAAGCCGCTCCCAAAGGGAGCGGCTTAGCATTTACCACGTACGGCCAGCGGCCGCATCGGCTTCATCGCGTTCGCGGATGATCTGAATCGTCGGCCGAGTATCGAGAGGAGCGTTGTACCCCACTGGCATCTGCGGCCGGCCCGAAGGCCAGAACTTCTTGAAGCGCTCCGGATCTCCTTTAACGAGTTTCCGTTTCTCAGACATTTCGTCCTCCATTACCAAGCGGATTATTACGCCGACTGTGCAGCAAGACGAATGCCGAACACCGCCTTGCTCATTTCATGTTCGAGCAGGTCGGGATTGACTTCGCCGGTCTCAGGGTCGGTCGCGGCTGCGAGCGCCGCATTCGCGTAGCTGCGAGAGGGCGTTTGCCGCGTGAGCGCAGTAGCGAGCTCTTCGGTGATGCCTTCTTCGACAATTTCGAGTTTTTCTTGAGAGCCGATGAATTCATGGAGCGCCTCCTTCGAGGGATAGCTGCTCCAGAAAATCACACCAGCGTACCCGCCAGCCTTCTCCGTATAACGGAGAGCAACGTTGTAGGACATTTCTGCCTCCTCTTTCTGCCGTAAGTAATGAACGGCTAGGTCCGATACTGACACGACGCCTTCCTTTTGTCACTTAAAGAAAAACCGCCCTGTGGGCGGCTTTTCTTTTATTTCTTCGCTTCCTTGAAAACCTCGTGCTTGCGGGTAACCGGATCGTATTTCTTGAGCTCGATCTTACGCTCGACCTTCTTGCGGTTCTTGCGAGTGAAGTAGACCGTCGTTGACTTGGTCGACTTGAGGCGTATGAGGTGGTCCTGTGACATATGTAGGAATACCCTACCAAATCCGCCCAATTCCTGCAACGGAGCGGGATACGCCATATCGACCGAGAGCCCGCAACCATTACAAGTCTCGTTGGTGAGGACTCGCAGGGCGATATGGCGTACCCCGCTAAACCGTAACGCTCGGAGCTTTTCGGACCCGAGAAACGCTCTTTTTGACGTCAAAATGAGGCTCTCCGGCCTTTATGGAGACATTCACGGCACCGCCCTCCATGACGCCTTGACCCACCATAAGGGTCGCTATTGGGGTGAGGATTTTGTCCTGAATCGCGCGCTTGAGCGGTCGTGCGCCGTACTGTGGGTTGTATCCCTTGTCGGCAAGCCACAACTTCACCTCATCCGTGAGCGTGAGAACGATGCGCTTGTCGGCAAGACGCTTCACCACATCAGCAACTTGAGTATCGACGATCTTAATCAACGTCTCCTTGGAGAGCACGTCGAAGATTATTGTGTCGTCGAGACGATTGAGGAATTCTGGACGGAAGTGATCCTTAAGCGCTTTCATGACCTTCTCCTTTGTCGCCTCATACTGGTCCGCATCGGCGCTCGCCGAGCTCGTGAATCCGATTCCGGACATGCGGTCGATAAACTCAGAACCGATGTTGCTCGTGAGTACCACGATGGTGTTCTTGAAATTCACCTTGCGTCCCTTACCGTCCGTAAGATGACCGGAGTCGAGTACCTGCAGGAGAATGTTGAATACTTCCGGATGCGCTTTCTCGATTTCATCGAAGAGAATGACCGCGTACGGGCGATGGCGGATACGCTCCGTAAGGCTTCCTGCCTCTTCATAGCCCACGTAGCCCGGAGGCGCGCCGATCAATTTTGCGACCGAGTGTTTCTCCATGAACTCCGACATGTCGACGCGAACGAGCGCATCAGCATCGTTAAACATAAACTCCGCAAGTTTTCGGGAAAGCTCTGTCTTACCGACACCCGTTGGTCCGAGGAAAAGGAAGGAGCCGATTGGTTTGTTCGGATCGCTAATGCCGACACGAGAACGCTTCACTGCGTCCGAAACAATTTTCACTGCAGCATCTTGGCCGACCACCGCGGACTTGAGCGCCTCTTCCATGCGAGAGAGCTTAGCCGCTTCCTCTTCAATCATTTTGTTGACGGGGATACCGGTCCACCGAGAAACGACGCTCGCAATCTCGTGCTCAGTCACCTCTTCATGCAAAACGCGACGCGACTTCTGCAGCGTCTTCAAGCGCTTCATCTTTGTTTCGAGCTCTTTTTGGAGGAGCGGAATCTTGCCGTAGCGGATTTCTGCGGTTGTTCCAAGGTCCGCAATCGCTTCCGCATTTTCTGCCTGAACGCGCAATTTATCGAGTTCCGTTTTTATGGTTCGAATGCTTTCAAGTACCTCCTTTTCGTTTTTCCATTTAAGTTCGAGCTCCGAGGTCTTCTCACGCAAATCGGCGACCTCTTCGTCAATCGCTTGCACACGATCACGAATCTCTTTACCACGCACCGTGGTTTCAGCTGCGCTCTCAGCATCCTTCTTGAGCGCTTCGCGCTCAATCTCAAGGCGTCGGATCTTGCGATCAGACTCTTCGAGGAGCGTCGGCTTATTCTCAAGCGCGATGCGCAGACCGGATCCCGCTTCATCGATTAAGTCTATTGCTTTGTCGGGAAGATAACGATCGGAAATATAGCGAGCAGAAAGCTCGACGGCAGAAACAATAGCACCGTCCGTGATGCGAATGCCATGGAAAAGCTCGTATTTGTCGCGGAGCCCGCGAAGAATCGCAATCGCGTCTTCGACCGAAGGCTCTTCGACATAGACCGGCTGGAAGCGGCGCGTGAGCGCACCATCCTTTTCGATGTGCTGCTGGTATTCCTTGAGCGTTGTTGCGCCAATCATGCGGAACTCGCCGCGCGCAAGCGCCGGCTTGAGCATGTTCGAAGCATCCATCGCACCCTCTGCGGCGCCAGCGCCGATGAGTGTGTGGAGCTCGTCGATGAAGAGAATTATCTTTCCTTCGCCGCGCTCGACTTCCTTCATAACGCTCTTCATGCGTTCCTCGAACTCGCCGCGATATTTCGTTCCTGCAATCATGAGACCCAAGTCGAGCGAAAGAAGCTCTTTGCCCTTGAGCGAGCTCGGCACGTCACCCGAAGCGATGCGCTGCGCCATTCCCTCCGCGATAGCGGTCTTACCAACGCCCGGTTCACCGATGAGCACGGGATTATTCTTCGTGCGGCGCGAAAGGATCTGGATGACGCGATGTATTTCCTGATCGCGGCCAATGACCGGATCAAGTGCGTTCTCAGACGCAAGCTTAGTAAGATTCCTCGTATATTTTGCGAGCGTGCGGAAACGCTTTGGCTCGACCACCTGTCCGTCTTTCGTATTCTTCAGTTCGCGAAGCACAGAAACGACGGTCTCCGGATCAATTTTGAAACGAGCGAGTGCATCTCCTGCCGGCCCTGGATGCTCAAGCGTTGCGACAAACAAATGCTCGGTACCGACAAACGGATCATTAAGGCGCGCTGCGACTTTTCCTGAAGCTTCAAGCGCTGCAGCGAGATCCGGCGTGAGGTAGAGCTGGTAACTCGGCGAAAGCACAGAGGAAGTTTCCGGCGTCTCGAGAATCTCAAGGAGCGTATCGGAAAGGAGCATGACGTCGATGTCCATGCGATCAAGCACAGAGAAAACCAACGACTCCTCCTGATGGATGAGTGCGGTAAGAAGATGAAGCGGCGAGACATGATTCTGGCCGCGCTCAATAGCGAGCTCGTGAGCTTTTCGTATTGCTTCCTTTGCTTTGGTGGTGAAGTTCTTGAATGGCGGCATAGCTAGAAGAGATGACGCTGATAATTACGTGAACTTACTGATTCGGCGAACTGGTTGCGGAAAGAAGACTGATAATCTGATCGGCGGTAATGAAGACTCCTGCGGTCGCGCTTCCGATGCCAACGAGACTGCCGGAGATGTTTACCGCACCAGTGCCCGGCGTAGGAGAGGAGAGGCTCGTATAAATGCCCGTCGCACTTATCTTCGAGATGATGCCGGTCGCCACGCTGTCGTCTGACGTAAGCGCGATGATGGTCTGCCCTGCCTTGAGACTCGTGAGCGGGATAGGAGATGCGGCTGGAGCATCATAAAGTTTCGCGGAATCGGAGAAGCCGTAAATTGCAATGTTCTCGTTTGTGCGTGAGAGCGACGCTGGCGCGGAGGAACCGTCCGCAAACTCGACGATGACTTCCTTCGGGAGTGATTTGCCCATAAGCGTTGCGATGGCGCGCGATTTCGGAAGATAGACGCCGGTCGCAAGTGCTGGTGTGGTCGTACTTTCCTGATGGACCTTCACGGTGCGCGCTGCAGCAGCAGCGATAGCGCCCGTGAGCTGGTCTTCAGCAGACGGTGTTGGCGTTGCAACACCCGGAACCTGCTGCGTGACGGTCTCGATGGTGTGATCGACAATCTGGTTCACGGTCTGAGTTACGGTTGCCGGCGCCTGATCAAGGAAAGACACCGTGAGAACACCGGTCGCTATGGCGACCACGAAATTTACGAGAACCGTGAGGAGAAGGAGCTGGGTGTTTGAGAGTTCTTCTATATTCATGAGGCCATTATACGGTTTTTATGCAGAAAATCGAGCTCAGCAGCCAGCGCCTTTTGGAAGCGTTCGAGGTCCTGCGGACGCGTCGAGGGGCCCCATGAAATGCGCAGGGTGGACGCGGCGAGCTTTTCATCAGCAGTTTCGGCAAGGACGACGCGAGACCCGACAGCGTCCGTTTCGCACGCGCTCTTGGTCGACACCGAAAAGCCTTTGGCATCAAGAAGCGCGACCAAATAATCAGTATCGATATTCGGGAACGATACATTCAAAATATGTGGAGCCTGCTCCTTCCCTTCGTTTACTACTGCGTCGGAAAACGCGAGGAGCTTTTCGACGAGCTTTGCGCGCGCTGCGCGCGCACTCTCCGCAAATGATTCACATGTCTTCGCGGTGCACTTGAGCGCCATAGCGAATGCAGCAGCGAGCGCTGGTACTTGCGTCCCCGAGCGCACTTCTCGTTCTTGTCGCCCACCCTCGATTATCGGCGCGAGCGGAATTGTCACGGGAGCAATGAGAGCACCGATGCCGCGGACGCCACCAACCTTTGCGGCATCGAGCGTCATAAGATCGCAGGCGAGTCGGGTCCGCTCGATGGATTCAATCAGTGGAAGTTGCGAAGCGTCAGCATGAAGCACAATTCGTTCCCTTCCCTCCTTGTGTGCCTCATCGAGTACCTGACGAACGAGTCGCGTTGAGGTGCGTACGCCGGTTTCTCCTGCAATAACCTCTATCGACACCAGAACCGTTTCTGGGCGGATCTGCGCACGAAATGCGTCCATCTCTATCGCACCGTTCTTATAGGCAATCGTTTCCGTTTTCACCCCATCCTTCGCAAGGCGCTGCATGAGCTCATATACGGACGCATGCGCGGTCGGGAGATACAGAACATGCATATCTTTCAGAGCTCGCCCTTTATTCACGAGAGCCCGAATATATCCTTCTACAGCAAGTGCATTTGCTTCGGTGGCTCCGGAGGTGAAAAGAACCGCCTCGGGCTTTACCTGCGTGAGAAGCGCAATATCTGCGCGAGCCTTCTCAAGTATCGCGCGTGCTGCGCGGCCTTCCGCATGGGGCGAAGATGGGTTCCCGAATGACGCCAGCGCATAGGAAAAGGCTTCCCGTGCATGAGGATGCACAGGAGCCGCTGCGGCCCAATCGAGATACACGCGAGAGCGAGAAAACATACCTAGAGCATACGGTCCTCGTTGATTTTCGGGAAGGTCCATGGTGTACTCCTTAATACTATGGCTCGCACTCCTCGTCCGCCTATTGTTGCTGTTATGGGTCACGTCGACCACGGGAAATCCTCCCTGCTCGACTACATCCGCAAAGCAAATGTAACCGCTACTGAAGCGGGTGGCATTACCCAGCACGTCTCTGCCTATGTCGCAGAACACGAGCACGAAGGCACGAAACGCCGCATTACCTTCCTTGATACCCCCGGACACGAAGCCTTCCGCGCGCTTCGTTCCCGCGGCGCGAAAGCTGCAGACGTCGCCGTGCTCGTTATCGCTGCAGACGAAGGCGTAAAGCCGCAAACCAAGGAATCCTATGACGCCATCATGGAGTCTGGCATTCCGTTCGTCGTCGCCTTCACCAAGATAGACAAGAACGGTGCCGATGTAGAGCGCGCAAAGATTTCCGCGCTTGAGGCTGGTATTTATCTGGAAGGACTTGGTGGATCGATTTCTTTTGCAGGCGTGTCTTCGAAATCAGGTGAAGGCGTTCCCGAACTCCTCGACCTCGTTCTCCTCACGGCGGACCTCGCGGAACTCACCTGCGACCTTACCCTTCCTGCAGAAGGATTCATCCTTGAATCAACGCAGGACCCGAAACGCGGCCTTTCAGCGACACTCATCATCAAGGAAGGAACTCTTTCCACCGGCGCCTTTGTGGTTGCCGATACCGCTTTCGCGCCTATTCGCTTCATCGAAGACTTTGCCGGTAATCGCATTACCGAGGGAAAAGCGTCCGAGCCTGTTTCCGTATCCGGATTCTCCGTGGTTCCTCCTCCCGGCACACCCTTCACCGTCGCTGCAAATAAAAAGGAAGCAGAAAAAATCGCATCCGCTGCTGCCGCACTCGCTTCCCGCGCAGAAATGCAGGCTGTTGGCGACAAAACGAATCTCCCGCTCGTTATCAAGGCGGACGTGACGGGAAGCCTCGACGCCATTCTTTACGAACTTTCGAAAATCGAGCACGAGAACGCGGCATTGCGCGTCATCAGCTCGGGGGTTGGTTCAGTTTCAGAAAATGATGTGAAGACCGCGCAGGCAGCGCAAGGCATCGTCATTGGCTTTCATGTCGATGTCGATTCTTCCGCACGCGACCTCGCGGACCGCAGCGGCATTTCTATAGAAACCTTTACGATCATCTACGAGCTTAATAAACGCGTCGCCGACCTTCTTACCGAACGAGCACCAAAAGTGCAGAAGGAAGAAATCCTTGCACAGGTAAAAATCCTCAAAACATTCAACCGAAGCGGTAACACACAGGTCATCGGCGCACGCGTAGAGTCCGGCGTCCTTTCGCTTGGCGACCAAGTTAAACTTACGCGTCGCGATATCGAGCTCGACAAGGGCAAGATAACGAATCTCCAAGTCGCTCGTGCAGACGTGAAGGACGTTAAAGAAGGCGAGTTTGGTGCCGAGATGGAGAGCAAGACGGAGCCGGCAGCCGGTGACTATCTCGTCGCGTTCCGCATCACGCAATCATAGCCATGAGCATCCGCGACGACCGAGCGAATTCCATTCTTATCCACCTCGCAGCTGAATACATTTCCCGCGAGGCTGGTCGCGGTACGCTTATCACCCCGACGCGCGCGGAATTTGCGAGTGATCGCAAGAACGCAACTATTTATGTAAGCGTTTTCCCTGACGGCGAAGAAGAGCACGTGCTTGCCTTCCTCATTCGCCACCAAGACCTTTTCCGTGATTATTTAAAGCAGCAAGCACGCTTCCCTATTCTTCCGCGCGTCCGCTTCGCGATTGACTACGGCGAGAAAAATCGCCAGCACTTGGACGATATTTCCAAGGATCTCTAGGTAGCAAAACGTGCGACTGCGCGCTAGTATCTAAAAACGGCCCGATGGCGAAGTGGTAACGCGGCGGATTGCAAACCCGCTATGCACGGGTTCAATTCCCGTTCGGGCCTCAAGATTGCCGAGGTGGCGAAATTGGTAGACGCACCTGCCTTAGGAGCAGGCCCCGCAAGGGATGGAGGTTCGAGTCCTCTCCTCGGCACTGGATTTTGTGATCACAGATCTTTTGCTCGTCGACACTCGCAAAATTCCGCGATCCCGCCTCGCCGTTTTGTCTACTGACAAAACATGGCTGCGGCTCGCACAAAGACAGAAAAACCTGCCGCAGGGCAGGTTTTTCTGTCTTTGTGCGCCCACCAGGGCTCGAACCTGGGACCCACTGCTTAAGAGGCAGTTGCTCTACCAACTGAGCTATGGGCGCAAAGTGAGGTCAAAAGAATGATACTACGTATCATTCTTTTGCGCCGAACGAGCGGCCATATGGGAATTTCCATATGGGCGCAATGTTAGCAATCCTAACAATAAAGCATTTGATACGGAAGGGGTATCCGAGTACCCTGTAGAAATTGCCGAGGTGGTGGAATTGGTAGACACGCGACGCTTAAACCGTCGTGAACGAAAGTTCGTGTGGGTTCGATTCCCACCCTCGGCACACTTGACTTTAGCGTAATTTCTGTTTAATTTAGTACCAGAAGTACCTTGAGAACCGAGGTACGAATTAACCAACAGGAGGGTCCTATGGCCCATAGCATGGAGCGCAACGGCACCTTAGTGACCGGAGCACTCTTCTCTACTGCCGTTGCCCTTTTGTCGGCAGCAGCAATAACTGTAGCGGGTAAGGTGTTACACCTCTATCCGATAAGCATCCTCGCTGGACTTGCCGCTGCCCCTTTTGTGTGGGTAGCCGTATGGAACAGCAACTTGGTCTATATTCCGACTACTGAACGCGGGATTCTTCTTTCGTTCGGAACTCGGCAGAAAGGTCAGGAATTGGTCGAAGGCCAGCACTGGATTCTGAAGTGGTTCAACATCCAAGGCGTCGAGCACATCTCGATGAAAGAACGCCCGATCAAAATGGCGGGCGATCAAGTAGTCCAGATTGAAGTCGGCGACGACACCATTATCAAGACCGAGGTCAACATCTTTTGGCGACCTCGCGTCGGTGGGCTGTTCCACTTCGGCAACCTCGCCGACCCCGAGCAAGGGATAAAATCGGACGTTAGCCAAGTCGCGCGAGCGTTTGGTCGCGAATGTGACAATCTTGAGGATTTTGTCGGTTCCAAACCGGCAGAAGCGCTCAAGAAAATCATCACTGAACATCTGCAGAAACGCTCGAACGGCTACGACTGTGAGATCCTAAAAGTAACCAAGGACCCGCCGGATATACAGTACGGTAGTGAAAAGGGCGAAGCCCATCCTTGGGGAATCGAGATCACCAGTGTCGCGATTCCTAACTTCGATCTACCGGAAAACGTCACAGCTGCCGCATCCGAAATCGCGGAAGCGGAAAAGCGTGAGGAGGCCCGAGTAAAACTCCAAGCAACCTTCGAAAAGAGCATGGACGGCTTCGTTGCAAAAGGCGTCGATCCTGTCACCGCAATGGGCCAAGCCCATTCGATCGTGACACCAGATCGTCCCTCAACCACGCAGACCGTCAACATTGCTGGCCTTAAAGACGCAGCATCCATAATCGGAACAGCGATCGCTGCCGGACTTAGCGGCCGCGACAAATCGAAAGGAGACTCGTAATGAGTGACGACCACAAGAAGAAAGGCGGTGAGGAAAAGGGCGGCAAAGGGAAAATCCCGATGTTCGTCCCGCTTCTCATCGCGAGCGTTGTACTTGTCGCAGGAGCCCTATTTTGGTTCGCTCTTTCCGACACGTCGCCGAAAAAAACGGCTTCTACCGACGAACAAGCAACCTCAATTGCGCAGGTCGTGTGCCCTTCGTTCTCTCGGGAACATCGGTACTGCACGTTCAACAAGAACGGCACGACCTCGATCGGCCAAGAAGATGGCGGGACGAAGCTCAGATTCTGCTTCGACCTTCCGTATCAATCACCCGAGAACCAGCACGCGTCGTACCAGCTCCTCTACAAGGATTTGCGTACGGGCGGCTTCCGGGACATCCGTCTCGCGGAATCCGGCTCGGTTGTGACCGAGATGATGTTCGTCGGCCTCGACGGGGATCGTCCGGTTACGGTGGGGTACAACCTCGCAGAACAATGCAACACGGGCGCAGCTACCGAAGACGAATCGACGGACGAGGAGGAGGAATCCGAATCGGACGACGAGGAAGAAGAGGAATAGCTACCTCGAAAAACTACAAGCCGCGCTCAATGAGCGCGGCTTTCTTTTTATCCTCCGAGGGTCTGGTTTAACGTCGCAATGAGAATTTGCACTATAGCGCGCGCGCCGAAAAGGACTGCGAGACCAATGATGCCCCAGATCATGTGCTGCTGCCCCGCTTTTCGCTTCTCCGCGTCTCCTGCCCCACGCACATAATCGACAACACCCCACACAAACACCACGAATGCTGCGAGTGCGATGAGCGTAATCAAGGGGTCAATGATAGCCGCGGCGACTTTCGTCAAAAATTCTGTGAACGGATCGCTTTCCATATAGCTTTAGTATAAACCGCGTAGCGCTCGAGTGCGCAAGAGAATGGGTATAAGAAAAACGCGCCGCATGCGCGGCGCGTTTTTCTTAGGAGAGTGTTATTTGGTCGGAGCTTGCGGGAAGCCGGAAGAAGGACCGGTCGTGTTGTTGAGGTTGAACGTACCGATGAGGATGTTCACAAGACCCCAAACCGAGACCATGAGGAAGAAGCCGACGATACCGTAGAGCATGAGCACACGGCCCTTTTCGCGCTTCTCTTCATCGGCGCCGCCCTGAATGAAGTACATGAACACGCCCCAGATGAACACGATGAAGGCGAGCGCGAACACGAGCGGCACGAGCACCGTGTTGATGAGATTTATAAAGAAGTTTCCGAGATCTTGAATGCTACCGATTGCCGCAAACGCGAGCATCGGGAGCGCGAGCATCGAACCCAAATAAGCAATTTTTTTCATGAGCGAATGTTAAGAATCTATAGATACAGGATAGTCTGCCGGAACCCAGCGTCAATCCCTTCTAGAGCGGTATGTTGATATTGACGTTTATGCCGCTACCACCTCCTGAGCAGTAGCCCGTGAAGCATGGGAGTGCAGGACGGCTCTGCGAGCCGAAGCCGAGCGACGCCACAAGCACGTTCACGAGACCCCAGACAGTAATCATGATAAAGAAGCCAATAAGGCCATACATGACGAGCTCACGGCCTTTCTTTCGCTTCTCCTCATCGGCACCACCCGCAATGAAGTACTGGTAAACACCGTAAATGAAGACAATGAACGCGACCGCGAAAAGGAGCGGCACGAGCACCTGATCGATGATCGCGATGATTTGTCCGATAAGACCCCAGACGGTCGGCTGACCGAGCGTGAGGACGAGGGCTGCAGGAAGTGATGAGGTGGCCATAGGTCTATGGTAGCAGCGGAATATGAAGGAACAAGACGTTATGCCCAGCGCTTAGAGCCCGAACGGCAGCGCGTAATCGAGAAAAGAGTGGAGAATGAGGCGAACAAAGCCCCAGACAGAAAAAAGCACCACGAGGCCAACGAGGCCGAAAATGGCATAGGTCTTCCCTTCGTTCTTTGCCTCCTCGCCAGCAAGGAAGAAATATTTCACTACCCCGTAGAGAAAGAAAATGAAGGAGAGCGCGTAGAGAAGCGGAATGATAGCTCCGTCCACAATTGGAACAATGACATTCCCCACAAGCTCAGCGAAACTCATAAGGTCGATACGGTCGCCTGAATGACGATCGATATAGCTTCAGCACCAAGAAGCACGAGGCCGCCGATGACGGTCCACATGAGCGCCTTACGCGCCTCACGTATCTTCTCTTCTTGACCCTGCGCAAAGACGAACTGCGCGCCAACCCAGACGATTGCCACGACAAGGAGAATAGAGCCGAGAGTCACGGCAGCGCGAAGAACTGCCATGAGAAGACCCTCGAGGGAATCAATGTTATTGAGTGGGTTTTCGAGCTTCCCTCCACTCCCCTTTGTTGTCACATCAGGAGACTTTTGACCGCCTGTGCTTGTTTCTGGAGAGACTTGGCCATCGGGACTTACGTCAGTCGAGGTCTGACCTGCAGCTGAAGCAGGAGCGACGCATTTACCGATTGAATGACCCAGCTGAATCTTGCAGGTTGCGGGAGGTGTACACTTTTGCATCCCGTTGTTTGTGCAGGATTCCCCGTCGCCGACCGTCTGAGTTTTAGCAGCATATTTTGGATCACAAGAACCATTGGAAGAATCGCAGCTTCCACTATCAATACATCGATTAGTTCCCGTCTCACAGACTTGAGAGCCCGGAAAAGGACAGGTCTTCGGGTCGCCCGTCGGACACGCAGGATCTTTATCGGTACCGACAGCAGCGTACGCAGGAATACCAAGAGAAAAGAACACCGCCAACAAAAGAGCGAACGCAAGAATGAAGTTCCTCATGGAGAAAATATTAGCGGAATGCAGCATTGAATGATTGTTCGGCGGATTGAAGCGCGTCCTGCGAATCGCCCCTGCCGGTGACTACAGTGTCTATCATACCGGCAAAGATGCGGTCCGTACTTGCAGGCGCTGGGGACAGCCAGCCCTGCGCAGTGAGTGCTTCTGGATAAAAGACTGGACCGAAAAGATCATCTGTTGCTGGAGAAAGCAGCGCACGTTTTGCGGGTGCGAGTCCCATGCCGTAGGCCGCGGCGAGAAGCGGATCCGTATCGGTCAGCGCGAGCGCCGTCTTGTAGGCGCCGGTAGGATTCTTCGAAGCCTTCGGTACCGCGAATGCGTAGAGGTTCGCGTAAGAAATTCTTGAGCTCGCGGCTGCCGGCTGCGGCACCCGCGCCATGTCGAAGCGAAGATTCGGGTTCGCTTCTTCGAGGAACGGGCGCTCGGAAGCAAAGCCGAAATAGAGCGCGAGATCGCCCGAGAGGAATGCTTGGCGCGCAGACGGTAGCGACGCATTCCACGAGTAGGTGGTCTTCGAGGGATTTGCGAACTGCGTGTAGAAATTGAGCGACGCTTCCGCCGGAGAAGCACCGAAGGTGCCCGACGGCGCATCTGAGAGCGTTGAACGCATACCTTGCGAAGCTTGCTGGGAAATTTGATTGCCCGATTGGAGCAAAAGGAGCGAAACGATTGCACGCGCGTTGTTCACGTTTCCATAACCTCCGAAAGCGACCGCACTCTTCGTGATGGTTTGGTTTGCAGATTGCTTAGTGAGCTTCGGCGCAAGAGCATTCACAGCTTCCCACGAAGTCGGCGGTGTCGCGACACCGGCAGACGCAAGCATGGATTCATTGAAATACATTACGAGCGGATCGACGACATACGGAACGCCGTACGTTCCATCAGCACCAAGGAAGAGCGACGCTTCGGGAATGTACGTATTTACATAGGTACGCTGCGGAAGCGTCTTGAAGGAAACAGTGGTGAGCTTTGAAGCCTCCAAGAGCAACTGCTCCTGCGTAATGATGATGAGATCAGGACCCGCACCCGAGGCAATAGCATTCGCGAGCTCCGCATCAAAGGATGCGGCAGGATACTGCTTGTAGGTTATGTCCTTATAGTCTTTATTCGCTTGCGAGAGAATGCTGATTGCCTGATCCATGCCGTCCTGAGGAAGCGTGCCCCAGATTTGTATCTTCCCCACCGAAGTCTTGCTGCCGCCAAAGCCGCTATAGGTCGCAAAGACGAAGAGACCGAGCAGCGCGAAAATGATGAATACTGCAATTATGCTGGTTTGGAAAGGTCTCATGGACAAGTGAAAAGTAAGGAGTAGTGGTGCGGGCCGCCTCGTACTGATTTTACCTTATGGAAACCACCATTGATAAACAATTCTTCCGCAGTTCGTTCAGGAACCACATGGTGCGGTGCGGGACCCATCCCGCCATACGCACCCGCCCAATCGATGACAAGCAACTTCCCTCCCGGCTTCAGGATGCGCTTTATTTCGGCGATAGCACTTTCCTTTTTCGAAAGCTGAAAGAGCGTGTTTGAAAGGATGACTGCATCGATAGTGTTGTCGCGAAGCTTTGTGCCTCCTGCTTTTTCGAAGTCGCTCCAGATGATGTCGACGTTCCGTAATTTGCGATGCTCCGCTTCATTTTTTAGACGCGTGAGAATGTCTTCTTGAAGATCTATCGCGTACACCTTGCCGTCGTGCCCCACGATGGCGGCTGCCGCAAGCGCGTAGTGACCGCTTCCCGCGCCAAGATCCGCAACGCGATTCCCGTCGCGCAGACCGAGATGGAGAATGTTCTCTTTAGGATCAGCAAAGCCCCTCATTACGCTAAAAATAACACGGGCGCCGCGTAGCGGCGCCCGTAATTAACAAACTTCGATTTTAGAGGTTTTAGAAAACGGGCGCCGCTACGCGGCGCCCGTTATTTTCTGAAAACTGGAACTTACAGTTCCGGAAGGCGACGTTCACGATTGTACGGCCGCTTCTTGATGTCGACGACATTGTCCTTGCGCTCAGGACGCGCTCGGCCAATAGCGATGTATTCGAAATCATTCGGCCCCATGCGCCGCTGCACGAGGATGGCACGGCCTTCGCGGTGCTGCTTCCACGCCCACTCGCGATTCACGCCAGCCACGCCATACGTGCCGAGTTGGTACTTGGCGAGATAGCCTCTGAAGTAAATAACGCGTTCACCGGGTGCGAGCACCCGGTCCGTATCGATATGTTCGACCGAAAACATGTCGTTCTCCTTTCTTCCGTCGGGCAGCTTAGCATAGAAAAAGATAAAGGGCCTCGTCGCAACTAAGTGCGAGTCGGCCCTTCGGGGTGAACTGTTTCGTCGTCAGAGTTGGTGTTCGAAGCCAACTTCCGATTCCGAGGCTCGTTTCATTTGCCTACCGGTTTTGGGACGCGATGTGCGCAAGTCATTAGAGACCCACGCCGCGTTTATCCGGCTACCCATGAGTCGCACGCGACTCATCCAGGGGTTAGATTTTCTGCGGGCGACAAGCGCCTCGCAGCGGACCGAGCGAAAATCGCCCGAAGTCCAACCTGGTTACCTCTTTTGTTTTACGTTTCAAAAGAACAACGTCAGAGTGCAGATGCCTGCTGTCCGCTCTTGCTGCGGACCTCTGATCGAGGGTTTCGAGGCCCTACGACGGTCCGTTTCTGTCTCCTTCACCGCTAAGATCCCCTGTCCAAAAGGCAACGAGTGCCCCCAGAAGCATCCCAGCAGTTCCAAAGCCAGTGCGGCGCTTGAGTGGTCTCCCGGTTGCCCGGTACCTCCAAAACAAACGGCATCCCACTTGACTAACCTTCTCCCAATATACACAAACCACTAAATTTGTCAAGTACTTTTAAAAAATGTCCACCCAGAGTGCTAAAAGTATGGCTTATTTGCTGTATTATTTTCGATCACTAAAAAATCAGTTCCTTGGAAGAAATCGGGAGGCTCCGCAACGCAGCAGATGGCGTATTTTCGGAGGAACTACAGAGCGACCATGGAAGCGATGGAATCCCCTTCGCGCATTTTCATAATGCGTACGCCCTGCGTCGCGCGCGAAAGTGATGGGATTTCTGATGCTGAAACGCGGATGACTTGTCCCTTCTTCGAAATGACGACGATTTCTTCTACTTTCAAATCCTCGCCTGCGAGAACTTTCGCACCGATAATCTTTCCCGTCTTCGCGGTCACGTCCGCCGTCTTTATTCCGGAGCCGCCGCGACCCTGCACCTTATATTCATCCATATCAGTGTGCTTGCCGTAACCCTTCTCCATGACGACAAGGAGCGCTGCTTTCTTTGCGTTTGCCGGAATGACTTCCGCTGAGACGACATAGTCTCCTTTCTTCACGCTCATGCCGCGGACACCCGCTGCCGTGCGTCCCATTGCGCGAACTTCTTCTTCGTCAAAACGAATTGATTGACCAGCGGAGGTAACGATGGAAACGCTGTCGCCCGTGCCCGCAAGGTTTGCGGAAACGAGCCTGTCTGGCGCTTTGAGATTGATAGCGATGATGCCCGAGCGACGCACGTCTGCAAAATTTTTCGCCTCGACCTTCTTCACGACACCGGCGTCCGTCACAAGTACCACCGAAAGCGCAGCGCGCTCGGCTCCCTTCGGCACCGGCAAAACGCTCGTCACCTTTTCGTCGGCCGCAAGCGGGAGGAAGTTCATAATGGACTTTCCCTTGGTTGCACGGCGTCCTTCCGGAATGTCGTACATCTTCGTCTGGTACACCTTGCCGTAGTCGGTAAAGAAGAGGAGATCCGAATGCGCACTGGTGGAGAGGAAATGCGTCACCACATCTTCTTCCTTGGTCGACATGTCGATAACGCCGACGCCGCCACGCTTCTGCGCTTTGTATTCATTCGGATTCGTGCGCTTCACGTATCCGCCTGCAGTAATCACGAGCACGGACTCCTCATCCGGCACCATGTCTTCTATGGAAATATTTTTTACGCCACCCTTCACGATCTTCGTGCGGCGATCGTCGCCGTACTTCTCAGCGACCGCAACGAGCTCTTCGCGAACAACGGCGAGGATATTCTTTTCCGAGGAAAGGATTTTCTTCAGCTTCTTGATGAGTTCCTGAATTTCCGTGAGTTCGTCTTCGATTTTCTTGCGCTCGAGACCAGCGAGCGTCTGGAGACGCATCGCAAGGATGGCGGCCGTCTGGCGTTCAGAGAAACTAAATTTCTTTTGGAGCGCCGCGTCCGCTTCCGGAACATCCTTCGACTTCTTGATGATCGCGATGATTTCATCGATATGATCGAGTGCTTTGGAGAGGCCGAGGAGAATATGCTCGCGCTCTTCCGCTTTCCTAAGATCGTATTCCGTGCGGCGCTTCACCACCTCGCGGCGATGCTTGATGAACTGCTCGAGGATGCCCTTCAAAGAAAGTGTCTGCGGCACGCCGTCGACAAGCGCGAGCATGTTGTAGTGGAAGGTGCTCTCGAGCTCGGTATGCTTGTAGAGCGCGTTCAAGACCTGCTGCGGATGCGCCGTACCTTTGAGTTCCACCACGACACGGATGTCGTCGGTCGATTCATCGCGAAGGTCCTTGATGCCCTCAAGCTTCTTTTCATGCACGAGTTCTGCCATGCGGGTGATGAGATCCGCCTTGTTCACGCGGAACGGAATGGAGGTGATGACGATGATGGTTCCCTTCTTCTCTTCGATGATTTCCGCCTCGCCGCGCACGACCACGCCGCCCTTACCGTTTACATAGGCGTGCTTAATGTCCGCCTGATTGAACGCAACGGCACCAAGCGGGAAGTCAGGACCCTTCACGAACTCAAGGAGATCGTCGGTGGTTGCTGACGAGTCATCGATGAGGTGCGTGGTTGCTGCAACCACTTCGCGCAGATTGTGCGGCGGAATATTCGTCGCCATACCGACGGCGATGCCGAGCGTGCCATTGAGGAGAAGGTTCGGAACTGTCGCCGGAAGCACCACTGGCTCTTTCTTCGAGCCATCGTAGTTTGGATTCCACGACACCGTCTCCTTATCGAGATCATCAAGCAAAGAGCCGCCGAGGCGCGACATTTTCGCTTCGGTGTAGCGGTAGGCTGCCGGTGGATCACCGTCGACCGAACCGAAGTTACCTTGACCGATGATGAGCGGATAACGTGTCGTGAATTCCTGAGCGAGCTTTACCATCGCGTCGTACACAGCAACGTCGCCGTGCGGGTGATACTTACCGATCACGTCGCCGACCACCGTTGCCGATTTCTTCGTGCGACCGCTCGCCGTGTTCCCGTTTTCATACATCGAGTAGAGGATGCGGCGATGCACCGGCTTCAAACCGTCACGAACGTCCGGAAGCGCGCGACTCGTGATGACGGACATTGCATAGTCGAGATACGACGAGCGCATCTCGCCGACAATGCTCTGCTCTATGACCTGTGCCGCATTCTGCGGAGGCGTTTCCGGTGCTTCCTTCTTAGCCATGATTAAAACGGAATGACGGTGCGAGTATCAGTTTCGCTCCTATCGAGCGTCGAAGAAGCAGCCCCATCTTCAATTGTGAGTGAGTTCGCTTCAGGCGAACCAAACGCAGCGGCTGCTCCGCCGAGGAGATTCGGGAATTGCGGGCCGGTGTTTGCAAGATTTACGGAAGTAGTCGGAAGCAGGAGCGGACTTGAAGTGACCAACGCGATGAGCCACGCAATGGCGACAACGCCGGTGACGCCGACACTCGTTCCGAGCGTGATGCGGCGGCGGATGTGCTCAGGCTTTGCGCGGAGGCGTTCGACGAGGTCTTTCATAAGCGTTAGGGCGTTATGACTATGATAGCACCGTCCTTCTCTGCTGCATCCTTCTTTTTCAGGGTGAGCTTATCGGTCTTTTCTGAAGAGCCGCCCTCCTCCTTTATAAAGGCATCGAGCGATTTAGGGGCGCCCATGCCACTCCAGTGCATCGGGATTATGATGTGCGGCTCGAGTGTGGTCGCTATCTTGCTTGCGGCTGCGGCATCGAGCACGCCATCGGCACCGACCGGTACGAAAAGCACGTCGATGTCGTCGATTGCTTCGCGCGCCTCGACTGAAAGATTCGGCTCGGCGAGTGCACCCAAATGCACAAGCGTCATGTTCTCAAGCTTCACTGCGTAGACGGTATTTATTGCGTTCGCTTCTCCTTTCTTAAGTCCGTATTCGCTTTTGGTGAGGAAGCCTTGCACGGTCACGCCGCCGAACTCGTATTCACCGGGTCCGGTAATAGCAAATGGTTCCTTGTTACCGAAGGTAACTTCTTCGACACCATTCATGTCTGGATGATTCCTCGAAACGAGCGCGATGTCCGCGCCAAAACGTACCGCGGGGAGCGTCCCGCTCTTGCTGACGGGGTCGAAGACGACGGTGATGTCGCCGAAGGTAACCTTGAAACACTGACCGCCGTGATGGGTGATGACCATTCATGAATTGTAGCAAAAAATGAAGGGCGCCGCATGCAAATGTTATACAGGGCGTGACCTTGTGGCTCTGTATTCGAATGCTATTCTCCCTTAATCCGCGAACTGGGTCAGATAAACCCAATAGGTCCGGATATCAATCGTGTGCCACGGGAGTTGCATATGCGCAAACAATCGGACGGTCACGTCGTCGCCTAGATCCCAGGTGAATAAAGGATCGCTACGGCGAAGGAGGGGCGGCTATCACCGCCCCTCCCCACGGCCCGAGCACTGCTCGGGCTTTTTTATTTACATATGCGTGCTATCGTCAAAGTCAGGCGAATCGGGACTGTCCTGATTCAAATAAAGGGAGTGAGTCATGCTCATTCAAAAACGGGTGCGGGTGCGACCGGCTTTCAAGAAGCCGGAGACGACGATCGAAGGCTGGGGCGTCTCGGACGGCCATGGCCATCTCGGCGACGGTGGTGGCGGTGGTTGCTGGCCTGACGGCGGCAGCATCGGCGACGATGGGATCACCATCGAGACGTGGCCCGGCACGGTGAGCGACGAGACGATCTAACTCTCGCCTCGCGAACGTTCCGCTCGCGACTGATGAAAGGAGGCTGTTTGGAAGCATTTTCATCACCCCTTCTTATCCTCCAAACCCCGGCGCTTTGCGCCGGGGTTTCAATTTGACATAAACCGTATTTTACATACTATTCACTCCATCGTGGGGAATTCGTCCCTGCGCGCTCTTTTAAGGAGAGTAATCATGGCGAGCACAAATCTCGCGTATATCAACGAGGCGGTCGGAAAAGCTGTCGAAAAGCAGATTGCTGACCCGACACCCTTCGTCGACACGGCCAACGCGCACAGGCGCATCGCCGGCATCAAAGTCTATGACGGTGCCGTCGTCGAGCGCGCCACTGAAACCCACCGACAGGCCCTTCGGGCCTATCAGGCGGATGAAGCGGCGATCAAACAAAAGCTCGAAACCGCTGGCGTTTCCTACCTGACCGTGGTTCCGACCACCTCATGGGACGCCATCACCAAAGCGGCCGGCCTCTTCCGGTTCGAACCCAACGAACACAGCGCTGTGAGAGCGGATACCGCGCTTCTCGACCAAGTCGTCGACGACGCGAAAGACGCCATGGAGAACCATGCGGCCATCGCCGGTCTCATCGGCGCCGCCGCAGGCGTCGCTGTGGGTATCTTTCTGACCCACTATCTCGCACACTGGTTCATGATCTGGACCGTCATCGACTGCGTCATTTTGGCAATTGTCGTCGGCGGCCTTGTTGGCGGAATCGTCAACTCGATGAACTTCGACGGCGAGACCCAGCGACCAGACGTTGCGAAGAAGTTCGAATACGAACTCCTGAAGCGGCGTATGCCGAAAGATCCGGACGCGCGCGCAAAAGCGCTCTGGCCGAATCTCGTCGAACCGACAGGCATGAGCGTCTCGATGAAAATCGAACTCCCCGAAGCGCCGGAAGACGCCCAAACCAATCTGCTCAAAGCGCATGAGGCGAAATTCAAGCTCACGACCTACGTGGTCGGCGGTGCTATTCGCCTCATCGACGATCCGATCCGCGCGTTCCTCGACACCCGCAAGGGCGCCTACGACAAGATGAAAGCCGATGCACACGCCGAGCGGGAACGCCGGCGCATCGAACGCGAGTCCGGCTGGGACCCCATCGTGGTCACTCGGCACGGCTCCGCGACGGCAATCATCGTCCAATACGGCGATTTCCCAATCGAACAAGAAGTCGTCGACCGCGTCATGAACTCGAAGCAGCTGATCTTCTAAGATCGGCTTCGAGACCCTCTCGTACCAAGCGCGCTAGGCTCTGCCTAGCGCGCTTTCTTTTTTACCCCCGCGTGCTTGACAGTTTTTATATGTCATGCTAGGGTAGCCAACGGCACAGTTCGGAAGGCAGTGACCCGACGCCAGCGATGTAGGCGCCGCTAGCAGAAAAAGTCCTTCCGATAATTTTACTCCCTTAGGAGGTGCGCGTGTACTACTCAGGAACACCGCCGTAGCAATACGGTGACCCTTGTTTAGAGAAAAACGCGGACTCAGAGAGAGAAACGAATCCCCCGGCGCCTAGCGTCGGGGGATTTTGCTTTTCATGCTCTAAATGCTATAGTCCTCCCGTTACGGGCTGGGACCGCGTAAGACGCTATCGGAATAACCCTTGAGGCGAGAGCTTCAATCCCCGAGATGCGCAGGGCCGCCTGTCTTATATATATGGAGCACGAGGAGAAAAAGACTCCGACCATCCCCATGACGGTCGTTGTCGAAGAAGGCCACCCAATGGCCGGTCTTATCGAAAGCATCGCTACCCCGCCTCGTTCGGGAGATTTGATCGAGGGCACCATCATCGCACTTACCCGCGGCAAGGTGTACGTCGATCTTCCGCCGTTCGGCACCGGCCTCATTTACGGCCGCGAATACCTCAACGCAGCGGACGTCCTTCGCAAGGCGAATCCGGGCGACACCATCACGGCGAAGGTCGTTGACCTTTCTGGTCGCGATGGCTACATCGAACTCTCTCTCAAGGAAGCTCGTCAGGCAGCTATCTGGGGTGAAGCGGAAACCGCAATCATTTCTCAGACCATCTACAACCTCACCGTCGAAGAAGCGAACAAGGGCGGCCTCATCCTTTCATGGCAGGGCATCAAGGGCTTCCTTCCTGCTTCTCAGCTTACGAAGGATCATTATCCGCGCGTGCCGGAAGGAGATAAGGACAAAATCCTTTCTGAACTCGGCAAGCTCGTGGGCACCACGCTTCCGGTCCGCATCATCACCGCAGACGCGAAGGAAGGAAAACTCATCTTCTCTGAACGTCTCGATGAGGAAGAGACTGAGAAGGCATCACTCGTCGATAAGTATCAGGTTGGTGACGTCGTAAACGGCGAAGTCACCGGCGCAGTCGACTTCGGCGTCTTCGTGAAGCTCGAACAGGGCCTCGAAGGCCTCGTGCACATCTCTGAGCTCGACTGGGGCCTCGTTGAAGACCCGCGCGCAATGTTCAAGGTGGGCGACGCGGTAAAGGTCAAAGTCATCGAGATAAAGGAAGGCAAAGTCTCCCTCTCCATCAAGGCGCTCAAAGAGAACCCTTGGAAGTCGGCAAACGATCGCTACAAGAAGGGCATGGAGGTTACGGGCGTTGTCATCAAGTACAACAAGCATGGCGCACTCGCATCCATCGAGGAAGGTGTTGCCGGACTCGTCCACATGTCGGAATTCGAAAGTCCGCAGGAACTCCGCGAGACACTCGAACTCGGCAAGAGCTATCCGTTCGTCATCAAGCTCTTCGAGCCAAAGGACCAGCGCATGACGCTCGCCTTCGCAGGAAAGAAGTAGAGACCGCTCGGACATTAAAAACGAGACGCACCCTGCTTCCGCGCTACGGAAATCATAGTCGGCTCGCTTCACGCAAAAACGCAAACTCGCACTGCTCACACAGTGCGTTTTTGCTACTCGCCTCCTTGATTTCCGAGCGCTCCCGCAATGCCTCGTTTTGAATGTCCTCGCTCTAGCGGGGGGTGCGGAAAAATTTGTCGATGCGATTCCAATAGCGCGCTTCAGGCACCACACCAAGCGCGCGATGACCTCCCTGCTTAAAAGAAACGAACGTTGCGGCAACATTCTCCGCGAACTTCTTCGAGATTTCGATCGGAACGACGCGGTCGTCCTCGTTGTGCATCATGAGCAGCTTCACACCGAGTATACTTTCTGATTCCCATGCGGGGTTATAGAAATCCCCGATCACGAGTTTCTTCCATACATCAGGGCCATTTCGGTATGCTTGGCCAAAGGCCGCTGGCACATAGGTGCTCATAACCTCAAGTGATTCGATGCTGTGCTCTTCCTGCTCGCGCCAGTCAACAACGCCGCAAATGGTCGCCGCTTTAACGACACGCGGATCGCGCGAGGCTAGAATGGCTGCCGCACCACCGAAACTCCCGCCGATGAGATAGAACTCGGGATTTTCTATCTGATGCGAGGTTCCGCTCCAGAGATCGATGAAGTCGCCCGTCGACAGCTTGTCCATGACATGGAGGAGATCTTCGTGTGGAGAGAACTCAAGGAATTTTCCATCACTCTCCCACGTACCGCGATAGCGCGGAAGGAAGACCCAATACCCTTTCTTCGAAAGGAAATGCATAAGGTCGTCTTTGCCGCCCGGATACCCCGGAGCGCCTGCAGCGAGGATGATGACTTTCTTCGACTCACGCGCTGGAAGAATAAACTCGCACACGATGTCATCGAACCGCGTGCGGAAAATGTCAGGAAAATCTTTCATCAGTAGAGTATCGCCGATGGATACCGCTCTCGCAAACGGAAAACGCGCCGGACCAAAGGTCCGGCGCGTTGTTTTGTACTAGCTCACGACCACTTACTGGCCGCAAACCGCATCTTGAAGTCTTCTTCGGATTGCGCCGAAAAGACGTAACGGAGTTCCGCGCCCATCTTGATGAGCAGGAGCTTCCATTCGTGTTGAGAGTGATGCATGAACATGCCACTCTCCCCCGCATACTTGAGCAAGCGCTCGGCGGCGAAATTCATCACCGTAGAGCACGGAATGGGGTCGCCGCTCGGCGTCCGCAAAGGCGGATATTGCCGATGAAGCGTCACGAGGTCGTTACAAAGATCGATTTTCCGCTTTTCCGCCAGTTGAGTCCGGTCGGAGCTGACAGTTTGTGCGGGCGTAACACCCGCGGCTTGAGCATTCACTGCATCCTCCTATTCGATGCAAGCGGCCATCCTAGCACGGAAGTTTAGGAGCGGGTATTAGCGACCATCGTCGCCTGTTCACAACCATCGGTAACAAACGTGCGCGCAGCAAGCACCGCCTTCTTGAGGCTTTTCTTAAGAACCGCTTCTTCTGTCGGCTTGAATTTCCCAATGACGTGCTTAATTACTTTCTCGTCACCATTCGGCTTTTTTGCTTGATGCTTTTTCCCTTCTCCTGAAATGCCGACGCGAATGCGCGCGAATTCCTTGGTTTTCAAAGCGCGCATGATGCTTTCGATGCCTTTGTGCCCACCGGAATTCCTCCCGAACACCATTTTCAAGGTACCGAGCGGCAAATCGAGCTCGTCTTGGAGCACGAGCATATTTTTTGCAGCCTTCACGCTTTTTACGTAGGCCGGAATAGATTTCCCTGAAAGATTCATCATGGTCTCGGGAAGTACGAGTGTGACTTTCTCGCCGTCGATAGTTCCGTCGGTCACCAGCGCGTTCGCTTTTTTATTAAATTCAAAATCATCGAAATCTTCCTGCTTCGCGAGAAGTTCGACTGCCATGCGACCCGCGTTGTGGCGGGTCTTGTCATATTCCTTGCCGGGATTCCCGAGTCCGACGATCACAAATGCCATTAGTCCCGAGTGTAGCACGCGGCGCCCTTCATACTTGACAATACGTCATATATGGCGTACTATGGTAGGTAGGCCGGTACATTCCTCCGGTGCAGCTAAGGGGGGCCTCATGGCTTTCTCTAAGGACTTCATTGCTCGATGCCTCATCGCGTTTGGGGGCGACAAATGCCCCACGGAGCTGAAAGACGCTCTGGAACGCAATGACGCAAAGGCGGTGGAAATCGCGCTCGTGACGGTTAAAGCCGAGTCGGACGGCCTGATTGATGCCCTGCAGTGCTATTCGCTGCTGGTGCAACTTCAGGAAGGTGCCGCTTCGGAAGAGCCCGACACCGAGTAACGGTGAAGTCAAGTTGCTTCGAAAAAGGCCGCCGCGCGAAAGCGTGGCGGTTTTTCGTTACAGGCGAATTGAAAAACTTGCATCGAAAAAAGTGGAGCGTACAATACTCCTACATGAAGTTCATTGAGAACGTTTCCAAGGAACTCCTACTCCTCATCGTTCTCGCAATTGTCATTGTTCTCCCTATTCGCATTTTCCTCGCGCAACCATTCGTGGTCGAAGGAGAAAGCATGTTCCCAACCTTTAAAAACCTCGACTACCTCATCGTCGACGAACTAACCTACCGCTTTGAAGCGCCTGAACGCGGCGAAGTCGTTGTTTTCCGTTATCCAAACGACCCTAAAATCTTCTACATAAAGAGAATCATCGGTCTTCCGGGAGAAACGCTCCGCATCACTCGCGGGAAAGTCGACATAACCAAGACTGACGGCACAAAACTCACACTTGAGGAGCCATATGTCATCGCAGAAGATGCGACCTATAGTGGAACGACTACACTCGGACCTGACCAGTACTTCGTCATGGGAGACAATCGTCCGAAGTCGTCCGACTCGCGCGTTTGGGGTGCGCTTCCGCGCGAAAATATCGCGGGCCGTGCATTCTTGCGCGTTCTCCCGCCAACCTCCCTCGCACTTCTTCCGGGCGCCATCGCATTACCACAATGAGCTCTCACCCACTTACGTCCTCTGACATTGTGAAGCGCGCGCACGCGGTCGGAACGTATTACGGCTTCACGCCATTTTCAGCCCTCGCACACCAGAAGCGTGGGAAGAAATCAGTAGAACCCTTTCCAGAAGGACTCGATCTCAACTCGCTCGATCCTGCAGCGCGTGACACCGCGCAATTCTTGAAGCAAATTCGCGATGCAGGCATCACCCCTTCCGCAACGCAGCCACTGTTTGTCTGGCACACCAATGCCGCGGCCGGCCGGGCCGCACCGAAGCAGATCCTCATCCAATTCCACGCGCTCGGCGTCGAGCGCGCCATCGCGGACGCGGTCCTCATCCGTGCTGTTCGTTCTTTGATCGGTGAACTCGGAAAAGACGAACCGCGCGTGCGCATCAACTCCATGGGCGACAAAGAAACGCGCGGACGCCTCACGCGTGAGCTCGGACAATTCTTCCGAAAGCACGCGCCGGCGATTCCTGCTGACTGCGCAGAATGCGCAAAGCGCGATGCATTGCTTGCAACTGAACTCATCACTGATGAAGAATTGCGCGGCGAGCTCCCTTCGCCAACCGACCACCTTTCGGAAAACAGCCGTAAGCATTTCGAATCCGTACTCGAATACCTCGAGGAAACCGAAACGCCATACGAGCTTGCGCCGGAAATATTCTCACGCGGATCGTCATGGACGGAAACCTGCTTCGAGGTCCATGGCAGCGACGATATGCGCGCATGGGGCTCGCGCTACAGCGAACTAACGCGTCCTTTCTTTAAGTCCGCGATTCCATCTATAGGCGCGGTTATCCGTATTACCACCGAAAGCCGCTCGGTAATTCCTCCGATGAAGGAGCACAAGACGCCACGGTTTGCCTTTGTGCACATTGGCGACGAAGCCAAGCGCGAAAGCATCAAGATGGCCGATTCCCTGCGCCATGCGCGCATTCCGATGATGCAATCGATCGGCATTGAGTCCCTCACTGAGCAGATGCGTCTCGCGGAAGTCGCGAACCCGCCGTATCTCATCATCATGGGCCGCAAAGAAGCGCTCGAACGCTCCGTCATTCTCCGCGAGCGTTCTTCCCACACCGAAACATTCATTCCGTTTGATTCACTCATCGATCACTTGAAAGAAGTTGCGTAAAAGAGTTTTTGTGTTAGAAAAATAGAAGAAAAGGAGGAACAAATGCATAGTTCCAAATTCCTGCTGAAGAAAAGGCGGGTTCTGACCGTTAACTACGGCGAACCTGTTATGTTCCAAATTCGACGTGAATTCCCAAACGCTTCTGTGAGCCTGCTCGACCCGAAAATTGAGCTCGCCTATAGCGAAAATTGGCGGCTGTTCGAAACGCCGCATATCGGCGTTCACGAATGCAAATTCCGCTTGCTGCAGTTTCATTCGCCACCCAAGATCGCCGATGTGCATTGGGCGTTCGCCCATACTCGCTACAAAATCGAGCCGGCGAACCTGTATGAACTGCTCGCTTTTCGGAAGGCGTTCGGCTTCCCTGCGTGGCCGCTGCGTATCGCGGCGCCGGGGACGCTCCTCTCCTTCAAGGGAGCGCCCTTCATGCCGTACGCTGCGCCTAACGGCCCTCGGCAATACCGCCTGTCCATGCAATGGACTCCGCCGGAAACGCTGATCAGCCAGCTGGGGGTTCCTATGGCATTCCTCGGCATCACCAAGCGCACGAAGCTCGAGCGCGTCGCTCGCGCAAGCTAACTAACGCCGCCCCAGAGGGGCGGCGTTTTCCTGTATCTATTGACATATATGATAAATATGGATAAAATACATTCAGAGGTGACACCATGTCAGAAACAGTTAAAAATAAGTACACGATCTCAGCAGCTCTTCTCTGGATCGTTCTAATCCTCGCAGCGATTTCGATCGCTACCAAAGGCCACACGGAGCTCCAATACATCAAGTATTGGTCATTCCTCCTCTGCTCCGGCTCGGCGCTGCTGGCCGACTTCGTGGAGAGCAAGAAGTCGCTAACCCCGGTTTTCTGGGCCTTAGCCGTGCTGTCTTGCCTTGGCGCGCTTAGCGCGGGAGCTGTCATGTTCTTCCCGGAGTTTGTTTCGGGCCTGCTGCACTAGCAGCCCAGAACATGAGAGCGACGAGATACGGGCGCGGAGCTTTGCTCCGCGCCCTTTTTCCATACCTAGACAGTACCCCGCCCCCTGTGCTAAATTCTTCCTACTATGGTAAACGCAACACGCGTTGAGGTACGTCGCGGTAAGAACGAGAGTTCTGCCTCGCTTATCCGTCGCTTTTCCCGCCGCGCGCAGGGGCTTAATCTCGTGCGCATGATGCGTAAGAAGCGCTACTACGAGCGCCAGAAGTCGAAGAACGTCGACCACATGCGCGCCCTCATCAAGGGAGCTCGCAAGATGAAATACAACGAGGATGTGAAGTTGGGTAAGATTGATCCTGCTGCAGCTCGCGGGAAGAAGCGTTAATCTCTCGAATGTCACTCGACATTAAAAACACGACACGGCGCGCCATCCCTGGCGCGCCGTTCGCGTCCATAGCAAAAGGCCTCCTTCCAAAACACGAACTTTCGCTAGTGTTCGTTACGGAACGAGAGGCGCAAAAGGTGAATATGCAGCTTCGAAAGAAATCCTACACGCCGAATGTACTCGCCTATGACATTGGAAAGAACTCTGCGGAGGTTTTGATCTGTCTTGCCGTCGCAAAAGAACAAGCGCCTGAGTATGGAATGACCTATCCGCAATTCGTCGCATTCTTGTTTATCCACGCGCTTATCCATTTGAAGGGGCACCCTCACGGGGCTACAATGGAAAGACTCGAACGGGCAGCCTTTGTCCGCTTTGTTCGCGTACCTTTTCCTACCCATGACACGCAGAATAGCGACCGGCATAGATATCGGAACTCATCAGACGAAAATCGTCGTGGTCGAGGAACTCAAAGGACCAAACGGCCCCGCGCTGCGCATAATAGGAACCGGCCTCGCTGACACCCTCGGGGTACGCCACGGCTACATCGTCGATACAGAGGACGCAGCTGAAAGCCTAAGGCTTGCGAAGAAGCAGGCAGAAGCGACCGCACAAGTTCCCATTCGCAATGGCTTCGTCGCCATCGGCGGCATTTCAATAGAAGAGGCGCGCGCGACCGGCGAGACTATCATCTCGCGCGCCGATCAGGAAATCACTGACCTTGATATAGATAAGGTGCGCGATGCCGCTCGACTCGCCGCTTCTCCCAGCTTCCTTAATAGGAAGATCCTTCACGAGATCCCGCTCGCGTGGACCATCGACGGAGCGAAAGCCCTTGGTGATCCCGTCGGAATGAAGGGTACCCGCCTCACCGGCGATTTCCTTTTCGTTACCTGCCTTGCGCAACACGCAGACACGCTCACGAACGTGGTCGAATCGGCCGATATTGAAGTCGTCGACTGCATGGCTTCCCCGCTTGCAGGTTCCTACGTCACGCTTTCCAAAGACCAGAAGATGAAAGGTTGCGTGCTTGCGAACATCGGCGCTGAAACCGTTTCCATCGTGGTCTATGACGAAGGCATGCCAGTATCCGTGAAGGTCTTCGCGACCGGCTCGACTCATATCACCGACGACCTCGCGCTCGGATTCAAAGTCTCGCTTGAAGACGCAGAGCGCATCAAGCTCGGGCGCCTTGGCGGGCAGATGTACTCGAAGAAGCGCGTCGATGAAATCGTTTCTTCTCGTTTCAAAAGCATGTTCGATCTCATCGACAAGCATCTACGCTCTCTCGGACGACATCGCGCGCTCCCTGCTGGCATCATTCTTTCAGGTGGCGGCTCAGGACAGGGCTCGGTGAGCGATATCGCAAAAGGCTCGCTTTCCCTTCCAGCAAAGATTGCCGACATGAAGCTCGCGCCAGACGCGAAGATTCGCGACGCAACATGGTCGGTAGCCTACGGCCTCGCGCTCTGGGGCCTCACTGGCGACACTGAAACTCCTCGTCGCCACACCTTCTTTAAAATTACTGGCTCCTTCGGCAAATTCCTCAAGCAGTTCATGCCTTGACACAAGGCTATTTATAGAATATAGAAATATTAGAAGGAGGTCGCGATGCACACCAACTGCTCCGATCCATAGACCTATCAGACTCAGAAGCGAGTCATCCTGACTCGCAACGGAGGCTGACATGGCCAGAGTTACAAAGAGTCTTTTGAGTGAGATCGAAGAGACCGCTCAAGAGCTCGCTGTTTCTAAGTATCGTTTGTTTGTGCTCGCTGAAATCCTTGAAGATCGTACCGGCCTGAAAGCCCGGCAATATCTTCAGGATGAGTGCGAGATCGAACGGAGCGATGTATTCGTGCTCGAATCCCGTCTGCTGCGCTTGCAGCGGGCGGCTGGAATTCCTCCGAGGATTCCAGAATTCGTGTATGGATTAGGATATGTTCCCTTAGACAGAGGCGAGTAAAAGTAAGTCGTAACGATAGAATTGCCGCCGCGGTCCTCCGCGGCGGCCTTCTTTTTAATTAGGACACAAAAACGAAGACACGCGTTCTAGTGGCCGGTCAATATTTGCACTCCTTGACGACACGTATATCATTAGGGTCACTTACCAGCGGCACACAAATTTATATGTCTAAAAAAATAATGCCCGAGATCGAAACGTTCGCACGCATCCGCGTTGTCGGCGTCGGCGGTTCCGGAGGGAATGCGATCAATCACATGATCAATTCCAAGGTGAAAGGCGTCGAGTTCGTCGCCATTAACACCGATGCGCAGGATTTGCATCGCAGCCTTGCGAAACGAAAGATCCACATCGGCAAGAATCTCACGCGCGGCCTCGGTGCCGGCATGAATCCGGAAGTTGGTCAGCGTGCCGCTGAAGAAACTCGTCAGGAAATTCAGGAATCGCTCCAAGGTTCCGATATGGTCTTCATCACCTGCGGTATGGGTGGCGGAACCGGAACCGGCTCTGCAGCCGTCGTTGCGAAGATGTCGAAGGAATTGGGCGCACTCACGGTCGCGGTCGTCACGAAACCATTCGCGTTCGAGGGTGCTCAGCGCAAGGAAATAGCCGAGCGCGGCCTTGCCGCCCTTAAGAAGGAGGTAGACGCCTTCATCGTCATCCCGAACGACAAGCTCCTCTCCATCGTCGAGGCGAACACCTCTGCAAAGAACGCCTTTGCTCTTTGCGATGAAATCCTCCGTCAGGCTGTGGAGGGTGTCTCCGACATCATCACGACCCCGGGCGAAATCAACACCGACTTCAACGACATCAAGGCCATCATGGAAGGCGCAGGACCAGCCCTCATGGGCATCGGCGTCGCTGAGGGCGATCGCCGCGCACAAGAAGCTGCAGCGCTCGCGGTCAATTCCCCACTCCTCGATGTTTCGATCAATGGCGCCAAGGGTATCCTCTTCGTGGTCGCTGGCAACGAAGACCTCGGCATCCTCGAAGTGCAGGAAGCAGCAAAGGTCATCAGCGAGTCCGTCGACAAGAGCGCGAAGGTCATCTTCGGTATCATGCGCGACGAGAAGCTCAAGAAGGGCCAAATCCGCATCATCGTCATCGCGACTGGCTTCCCTGAGGGCGCTGAGAGCGCAAGCTCTAACGCGTTCGAGCGCTCGCTCTTCTCTATGCCAAAAGAGGCGCAGCAGGAAACCCGCGGAAAGATTTACAACGATTTCATGAAGCCGGCAGGCAAGCCGCTTGAAGTCCGCGATGAGGCTCCGATGGAGGAAGTCCCAGCTCCCAAAAAGGAAAAGGAGGAACCTATCGTCACTGCACAGCCAATGCAGCGCGCTGAAGTTAAGCCAATAGTCCCACCCGCTGAAGAAGAGGACGAGGCATGGGGCGCAATCCCGAGCTTCTTGCGCCGCCACAAGAAATAACGAGAAAAGGAATAACCGCCCGCGCTACGCGCGGGCGGTTTTCTTTGTAGTAGCCCTACATCCGAGCTTTGTCGACAGCGGCTTTCACTGTCGCTTCCAGCGTCGGATGGATAACGAACGTTCCGTCGACCGCGCGATCGAGGTCGCGCTGCAGTTTGCGCAGGCCGTGGAAGCCAGGCTCTGCGCCGATGACGATGGCGAGCTGCGAGGGATCGAAAGAACCTTCGATAAGCGCGCGCCAATAGCCGAGCTCGCCGTAGCTGTCCTGCGCATACGGACCATCCTCCCTCGGACGCGGGTCGGTAACGCTTTCGACCGGAAGCCAGAACATGAGGCAGCCCCTGGCTCCGTAGACGGCTTCGTTCATGTATTCATCTTCCCAGTCCGTCTGGCGCTCGAACGCGTCAGGAACCGCGTGGGGGTGGGTCCAGACACGCACCGAGTGATCCAGTGCGTAGCGGCACGGCGTGGCCACGATGCAATCCGGCTCTTCTTTCGCGAAAAGCTCGTACGCCCGTTCCTGCCAACTGCCGCCGCCCCTGATGGGCCCGGCGACGTAGAACAGCGGATGATTCAAGTCGCTCGCAGGCGAGATCTTCATCTTCGGAAAGAGTAAAAACATCCTTTTTCTCCTTAGTTCCGAGAAGGTATCTCTCGGTAATCCGGTCGCAGATTATCACCAATCGTGATCTTTGACACTCTGCTATACTCTGCCTCATGTACGATCTCATCATCATCGGCGGCGGCCCAGCAGGCGTCGCCGCGGGCGTCTATGCCGCCCGCAAACAATTAAAAACGGTGCTTATTACCGAAACCTTCGGCGGCCAATCGACCGACTCGCTCGGCATCGAGAACTGGATCGGTACGGTAAAGATTGCGGGTGTTGACCTTGCCCATGCACTCAAAGCGCATCTTGAAGCATATAAAGGAGACGTCGTGGAGGTCGCTGAGGGCGAGCGCGTTACAGCTCTCGAGAAAAAGGGTGATCTCTTTTCCGCAACAACCGACGGCGGTAAGTCTTTCTCCGGAAAGACGGTGCTCATCGCTTCAGGTGCTGCGCGCCGCAAACTCACCGTTACTGGTGCTGAGGCATTCGAAAATAAAGGCGTTGTCTATTGCGCCTCCTGCGACGGGCCATTGTTCGCCGGACAGAATGTCGCCGTTATCGGTGGCGGTAATGCGGGCTTTGAGACTGCTGCACAACTTCTCGCCTACTGCCCTTCAGTTACGCTCATTCATAAGTATTCAGATTTCAAGGCGGATCCTATTACCGTAAAGAATGTGCTCTCGCACCCGAATATGAAAGCGCTCCTTGATTCGACGCCCGTCGAAGTGAAAGGCGACAAATTCGTTTCAGGACTCGTCGTCGAAAATTGTAAAACAGGAGAGAAGACGGAACTTCCGGTCACCGGCGTCTTCGTCGAAATCGGTGTCATGCCGAATACCGACTTCGCCAAGGACCTTGTCGAACTCGATGAGGTAAAGCGCGTGAAGACCGATCCAAGGAGCCAACGCACCAGTATGGAAGGCGTCTGGGCCGCAGGCGACTGCACCGACGAGCTCTACCACCAGAACAACATCGCTGCGGGCGATGGCGTGAAAGCACTCGAAGATATCTACATGCATTTGAAGACGCGCTAGCGACTCATGCAAAACGCCGCGACGAGCTTCGCTCGTCGCGGCGTTTTGTGTTATATATTCGCCCAGATGTAACTTGAAAAGGAGAGTGTCATGGAAGACCTGCTCGAAGAAGCCTTGCTACGGCTTCCTCGCGGAAGACTGTTCTCTGAATACTCGCACGAGTACCGACGGGCGAAGTTCGGAAATCTTGATGCTCAGTTCTCTGAGTTCAGGGAGTTTCTGCTTTGCTGCACCGAAAAAGAACGCGCGCGGCTCTGGGAGCGCGCGAACGAGCGCCTACAGTTGTTCGGTCGAGTCCAAAATGCAGATCCGATAGGACTCGCGTTTTTCTCTCATCCGACACCTCAAATCTTCGAGGAATTCCTCAAAGACGAGACTGTCTGGAGCGCGTTCTGCGAGTACCTCAAGCTGCTTTCTCAGTCGTCGTTCTCGAATACGGGGCGGCACCGGAAGAAGAAGCTGCGTGAGGTGACCAGCAGCGCAGTGTACAAGACCGACCTTGTTGCGAAATATACCGAACTTATTGAGCGGCACGGAGGAGAATTCCACGGGCTGCGAACGCACAAAACCGAGGGTTCGGTTTCGATCTCTCTCGTCGAAAGCGTCGCGTTCGATTTCCCTTCTTTTGAGAAGGCGGTCGATGAAGCTCTCAGGCGAAGCATGCTTGAGAAACTGCAGCGGCTCTACTCCCGAGCTCCGGTGGAAGAACTTCTCCAACGGATAACGGGAAGTATTCCGGCAATCGAGGAACTGGTTGACGAATATTTGCTCTACGCCGATATCGGCGACCTAGAATACGTGGTGCCAGAAAAAGGGGTCCGGCCGCTTACTTCGTTCTCCTTCCGTCTGACCTCAGTGATGAAAAAGAATGTGTGGCCGATCTTCCACAGCATCCGACTAGAATCGAAAGCTCGCATAAAGAAGGCTTCCGTGATTCGGTGTGAGTTTGACGAAGAATCACTGTCGACTCGTTGTCATTCGAGACTGCAGTCGCATCTCTTCCTTGAGACTCACGACGGACTCTTGTCGGTCGGCCTTAAATTACACAGCCTGACCGATGAGAACCTCAACGGCCCCAAGCTAGGCGGGTTCAAAATCGATTCGGCAGAATACTGCGCAGTACTCCCACCGGTCGGAAATGCGACAGCGGCAGTCGAGCTCGTACGGATGATCGAACGACATAACGGTCTTTCCATCTTCCATAACCCTGCCATCCAAATCCAAGTGTGTACTCCAGGAGTGGTATCGGCCAAGAACGCCGCGATCCTCGGAATAGTTTCGTATCTTGGCTCGGATGTGCTGCGTCGTTACGAGCTTAGCGCCTTCCAGACCAACCAGCTTGGCACTCAGCGGCCCATTATTCCGGGCGGCGGAGTTCTCGACGCAAACTTCGAGTGGTGGGAACAGACGCGGGTATGCAGTAATCTCCCGTTTCAGTTCAAGTCACGCTCTGATGTTCTTGCATGCACCAGCGAGCAGGACATCCGCAACGTAAACCTCGCAGCTTCGCTTCTCGTTCATGCGCAATCATCTGATGGCTATTGGCAGAAGCTCGGCCTTGAGTTTATCGAGCGCGTGACTGAACTCTGTGTTCAACATCAGCTCGAGCAAATTCTTGATATCGACTGGCGATGGACGGCAGAAACGTACCAACAAATTGGCGTAGAGGACGAACCTCTATTCCTTCAGGGACTTAACGAACTCATGAGCTACGCCTTCGATGAAGCTGGTCGCGTCAAGCGTGCAGAAGAGCGGGGCGACCATGAAGAAGCACGCAGCGGCATCTTGTTTGAGATCAAGGAACTCCTTGCAGAGTTCCGCACTCGAGTCGAGACGACCGCAAAGCGGCCTGAATGAAAACATAACCGCCGAGCCCTTGGCTCGGCGGTTTTTCTATAGAAAACAGCCCGCGCAAAGCGCGGGCTGTTTGATGTTATGACCAGTACTGTCCGTCCATGCAGGCAAAGCAACGATGCTCCGGCTCCTCGTAGAGCTTCTTAAGCTCCGCGAGCGGAAGATACTCGAGCGAGTCAGCGCCGACGAACGACGCAAGCGTGTTCGGGTTGTGATGCGTTGCTATGAGCTTCCCTTCATCAGGGAAATCCATACCGTACCAGCAGGCATGCGTTATCGGCGGACTGCCGATACGCACATGGACCTCAAGTGCTCCGAACATGCGAAGCTTCGAGACGATTTTCGGAAGCGTCGTGCCACGAACGATAGAATCGTCGATAAGCACGAGGCGCTTGCCTCTGATCTCATCACCCGCGAACAAAAACTTCCGCGCGACTTCTTCATCGCGCCGAGCCTGTGTCGCAGCCGTAAACGTTCGGCCCACATAGTGATTTCGCAGGATGAGCTGCGAATAGGTGCCTGACCGACCGCTCTTCGCATAGCCTTCGGCTATGAAATTCGCACTGTCGGGAATGGGTACGACCACGTCAGCAGACGCTGGAGCAGACGCTTCGAGCGCTGCGCCGAGCCGCTTCCGGAATTCCATGACACCTTTGCTTGCCGGATTCGAGAAGTAAATGTCCTCGAAGCAGCAGTGCCGGAGTCTTGGTTCGGAGAACAAGATTTCCTCGAGACCTTCCGATCCGATGGAAACCATACTCCCCGGTTTCACTCTTTGAAGCGTTAGTGCGTCCACATTCGCGAACGCACACGTTTCCGAGGCAACGACGTATCCGCCGTTGATGCGACCAATCCAGAGCGGGCGGTTCCCCGAAGGGTCCCGAACCGCAATGAGCCGATCTTTGTAGAGAATGACGAGCGAATAACTTCCACGCAGGTGCGGGAAGACACTCGCCAGGTCCTTGCACAAGTCTCCCGTCGCAAAAACGCGCAAAAGCTGCAGGATCCATTCGGTATCCATAGACGTCGCACATTTCACCTCGGGGAATTTCCCTTCGAGCTCCGGAATATTCGTGAGGTTTCCGTTATGAGCTATGGCGATAGGTGCATCGGCATAAATGCCAATCACGGGTTGCGTGTTGTCGCGCCGATGATCGTCTTTATCGTCGCGTGTCGAATACCGGATGTGCCCCACTGCCGTATGGCCGTGAAGCCGATCGAGAACCGCTGGGTCCGAAAACACGTTGCGAGTAACACCCGCACCGCGCTCTCGATAGAAATTGACGCCGTCGGTTGAGACGATGCCGGCGAAGTCTTGCGCACGATGCTGGAGTCCATGAAGACCCATCACCGTCAATTCCGCTGCTTTCGGCATATCGAATACCGCGAAAATTCCGCACATTGGTGTCACCTTCTGGTTGAAAAAAGAACACGTGGTTCTGCACTCAAAGTACTCCTTATGGAGTACCCCGTCAAAAATAAGCTGCTTACCGCCCTTCAGCGAGAATCATGTCCCAAATAGCGCCCGCGACATTCCGCGGCTGCCCCTCAAATGGCAAGTGGTGATTATCAAAAAACGGCATGGAATTGCACTCGATGATGCCGCAGCGTTCCTGTTCCTTATAAGAGCGCGTTATGTCGCCGATGATGAAATCAATGCCCACAACCGGTGCACTCGTGACGCGCGCAACCTCCTCGAAAAGCTCTTTCGTCTCAGGATGCACTTCGTCGGTCACATCCGCCGTCGTTCCGCCGAGACCCCAGTTTATCTTTTGATGGAGCGTCGCCCGCTGACCTTTCTTTAGAATGGAATCGGGCGTAAGGCCTTGATAGGCGAGTTCCCGTTCCGCCGCCTTGTCGATCTGCATCGGATGGAAGTACGGACCCGAACGAGCAGGGTGCTCATTGGCTTTTGCGACAAGCGACTTCACGGTGCGATGCCCGTCGCCAATAACGTGCGGCTGGTCCCGACGCAGAGTAGCAGCAAGCTTGCCGTCGACTACGGTCGCGCGATACACCGGCCCCACAAGCTCTTCTTCTATTACTGCGCGAGGCGCGAGCTGCGTCGCAATATCAAACGCACGCAGAAGCTCGAGGTCGTTCCGAATATGGAGCGTCGTATGGCGCGAAGCTGAACCAGTAAAAGGCTTCACAATGACCGGTGCGCTGAGCGACCGGAAAAGCTTCAGGGCGCCGTCAGTCGTAAGCGCGTCACCGCCGGCAGCGATAGGAAGTCCGAGCGCACGGAATCGCTTCTTGAGTTCCGCCTTATCATCCATCCACGGAGCGCGCTTGAGGTCCGCTTTCGTCACCGGAATTCCCTCGAACGCAATCGAGCGGCCATCCGGCAACTCAGCGACATATACGTTGCGCGCGAGATTAAAGAGGCGGAATTCCCACATCGGAATCGAGCGTCGCGTCGCGTCTTCCCAGAGCATCTTTGCGAGCAGTACGGTCTTTTCGTCCGGCACGTCCACTTTACGGGCGAGTCCAAGAAGTACGAATCCTTTGAGGAGGAACGGCGTGACGCGGCACTCGATGCTTTGCACCAGCGAGGCGAACCAACGCGTAAAACCATTCGGCTTCACGCGCGGCATGAGTATCCCATCCATGAATACCGATATATAGGTGAGGCGATGCATCACCGCCTCACCGCCGCACTCTACGCAGTACGGACGCGCCGTCGATTCATTCATGGTTCATAGTTTAGCAGCTCATACATTGGGAAATCACGGACATATTGACGCTTTGTCAAATCACTCGACAAAAGTCCGCCGATTCGTATACTACGAGCGTCCTTATATGCAATCACCGTCCCCAGTTCCAGGTGGGGTGGTAGGTTCCGAACTCAAAGCAAGCCTCGCCAGCGAGCTTGCGAAGGGTAACGATATCTCCATCATCCGCGTCCTCGAAACGCTCCTCGAACGAGCGCATCTGATGAATGCGTCCGATATCCATATCGATCCGGCCCGCGAATCCGTCCGTATCCGCTTCCGCGTCGACGGCGTCTTACAGGACATCGAGTCGTTCCCGAAAAGCATCCATCAGGAGGTCATTTCCCGCATCAAGGTTGTCTCTCAGCTGCGCACCGACGAACACCACACGCCACAAGACGGACGCTTCCGCCAAGCACTCTCCGACGGACGCTTTATCGACATACGTGTCTCTATCGCGCCGACCTACCACGGCGAAAACTGTGTGCTCCGTATCCTCGCAGATCACAGCGAAAACTATTCCCTTGCCATGCTTGGTTTTAGTGAAAGCGACTGTAAGAAGATCGAAACGGCCATCCACAAGACGAGCGGCATGATTCTTTCGACGGGCCCTACTGGCTCAGGAAAAACCACCACGCTCTATACGCTCATCAAGATGCTGAGTGCGCCGGAGGTCGCCATTGTTACCATTGAAGACCCGATCGAATATTCCGTCGATTCGATCGAGCAGATTCAGGTGAATACCCGCAGCGGCCTTACGTTTGCGACCGGACTCCGCTCCATTCTCCGTCAGGATCCAGACATCATCATGGTTGGCGAAATCCGTGACGGCGAAACAGCCACCATCGCGGTGAACGCTGCACTCACTGGCCACCTACTCTTCTCAACGCTTCACACCAACGACGCAACAACGACCCTTCCACGCCTTTCCGACATGGGCATTGATCCGTATCTCGTCGCGTCAACGATGAATATCGCCATTGGCCAACGTCTCGTGCGCAAGATCTGTGACATGTGCAAGGAAAAGCACACGCTTACCGACGCAGAGTTTGCGCGTCTTTCACAGCTCTCGGTCGAAAAACCCTTTGCGAAAGGCGAAACCATCTATCGCGGCAAAGGGTGCGCGAACTGCAATGAATCTGGTTATCGCGGACGTCTTTCCATTAACGAAGTGCTCGTGGCAACCCCGGCGCTGCGCGAGCTCATTCTTACCAAAGCTTCTGCTGAAGCGATACGCCAGACCGCTATCAAAGAAGGTATGACCACCATGCTTGAGGACGGTATGGAAAAGGTCCGCGCCGGCGATACGACCATCGAAGAAGTCCTTCGCGTTGTCCATGAATAGCATGCGCCACATTTCTCGCTTCACCCAGAATGCGCAGACGCGCATGGGAACGTGGTATGCAACGTACGAGCGACAGACCACACCACGCCTTTCCGTAAAGGAACAGATGTTCCTCATGAAGCGCCTCTCCTTCCTCGCAAGTGCCGGTGTTCCACTCCTTGAGAGTCTTTCCATGATTGCCGAGCAAACACTCTCGCGTCGCCACGCGCGTGTGCTCACGAGCGTTATCGCGGACATCTCGAACGGTTCCTCGCTCGCGCGCAGCTTCAGCAAGTTCGATTCGGTGTTCGGCGACTATGCGGTGAATATTGTTCGCATAGGTGAGTCCTCAGGAACCCTTTCGGAAAACCTCAACTATCTTGCCGACGAACTGAAGAAGCGCCATTCGCTCAAACAGAAAATAATCGGCGCGCTCGTCTATCCAATCGTTATTACGCTTGCGACCATCGGCATCACGGGCTTCCTCATGCTCTACCTCTTCCCGAAGATCATGCCGATCTTCGCGTCGCTCCATATGGAACTCCCGCTCACAACAAAAATTGTGATTGCGGTTTCGACCTTCCTCCAGGCGTGGGGTCTTTGGACGATGCTCGCGCTCATCGCGATACTCATCACTATCATCGTGGTGCGCAGCAAGAGCCAGCGCTTCCGCTACCTGCTCGACGGTTGGATGCTCGGTATGCCGCTCTTCGGCGAAATGCTTCGTTCCTACAACCTTGCAAACGCAACGCGTACCCTCGGCCTCCTTATAAAAAGCGGTATGACGCTTGCTGAAGCACTTCCACTTACTGCGGACACGACGCAAAACCTGGTGTATAAGGCGGAATACCGTAAAGCAGGCGAAGCCATCATACGCGGCGAACAGCTCTCCAAATCGTTCTTCTTGAACTCATTCCTCTTCCCGCCGGTGCTCTCCCAGATGATTTCAGTCGGTGAACGTTCGGGCAGTCTCTCCAACACACTCATCTATCTTTCGGAGCTGTACGAGTCCGAAGTCGAGGAATTCTCGAAGAATCTCTCGAGCCTCATCGAGCCAGCACTCATGGTGATGATGGGCCTTGTCGTTGGCTTCATTGCGGTCGCCATCATCACTCCAATTTATGGAATCACCCAGAATCTCCATCCATAGTCCGCGCGGGTTCTCCCTGCTCGAAATAATCGTCGTACTTGGCCTCGTCACGATCGTGGGCGCATTCGGCCTGTTTGTTAATTTCGATGATTTCCGCGGATTCACCTTTCGCAACGAACGCGACATTATCGTGAGCACACTCCAGAAAGCACGCAGCCAAGCCATCAACAATATGTGCTTCGGCACCGGTTGCACCGACGGAAAGCCGCACGGCGTCTATTTCGGCCTCACCGGCAAGTACGTAATCTATCAGGGCGCGACCTACGCCACACGCGACACTGCCGTCGATGAAATCATCGAGGCAAAAAACGCAGCCGCTTCGGTGAGCGGATTCTCAAGCATGACGTTCTTCGAACTTTCGGGGAATACGGTTCCAAATCCAGCAGGAGCGACGACGCTTACCGTCATCGATCAAGGCGGACACACCTCAGTGATTACGGTCGAGTCGGAAGGCCGCATCTGGTGGACCAACTAATATGAAAAACCTCCGCGGATTCTCAACGCTCGAAATGCTCATTGCGATGACCGTGCTCATCCTCTCACTTTCGGCAGTGCTCATGCTCTTCCCCGGCATCCAATCGGGCGCGGTCGACACCGAGATGAATGCGGAAGCGCTCGGCGTCGCCGGCAAGATGATCGAAAACGAACAAGCGCTCTCGCGCAAAGACTTTCGTCTCGTGCTTGCGACCACCAGCACGGAAACCATCGGTGGCACACTCTACACGAAAACCATCACGGTAGATTCGGTGAATTTTTATACCAAGCACGTGACCGCACTGGTCGCGTGGGGCGGCATGTACGGACGCGGCCAGAAAGTCGAGCTTCAGACCGTGGTGAGTAACTTCTCAAACATCATCGGCGGCGATACCTGCGATTCCATCGTCACCGGCAACTGGTCATTCCCGTTCGTTGTGAACCCGACCAAAGCGCTTCTTGGTGCCGACATCCTCGGCGACAGTTCGGGACTGTATCCGATCACCGACGTCGATGCACACCAGCAACGTCTCTATGTTGCAGTGAATACGCCATCTGTCACACCAGCAGCGCGCAACACAGGAACCAGTGTGTCCGACAGCGCGGGCGGCACCGTATCATGGAACAATCCAAGCAACGCGCTTTCAAGCGACAACAACTACACAACCGCTTCTCTCTCATCGAGCCAAACCACTCGCTATCTTAAAGCGACCAACTTCGGCTTTTCGATACCGCAGGGAGCTACCATTCTCGGCGTGCAGGTGGACATTGAACGCAAGGGCTCGAGTAGCACGAATACCGTGCGCGATTCGGTTGTTCGTCTCGTGAAGCCAGACGGAAGCTTGAGCAGCGCAAACCGAGCAAATACGAGCAGCAGCTGGCCCACTTCGGACGGAACCGCAAACTACGGCAACACGAGTGATCTGTGGGGCGAAAACTATCTCTCCGCGAGTGACATAAACAATTCAGCCTTCGGCGTCGTGCTTTCGGCTACCTCAGGGTCGGGTTTTGGAAGCCGCACGGCATCGGTCGACAATGTGAAAATTACGGTGACCTACATCAACCAATTCTATGTGCTGAATGTCAGCAACCACAGCGTGCCAACTCTGCGAGGAGGCCTTGCAAACAACTCCGTAAATGCCGGCATTAACGCGGTCGCGGTGGCGACCACGACGAACTCAGGCAATTTCGCTTTCGTCGCGACCAACTCGACGACAAAACAGCTCCAAGCCATAGACGTCACGCCGACCATCCCGCTTGCAACGAGCACGTGGAGCGTTCCGAGCGGAAGCGTGGTCGCGCGCTCTATTTTCTATAAAGATGGCTATGTCTTCCTTGGACTCGCAAATAATCCTTCTGGACCGGAATTTTACGTCATCGACGTCCATAACCCGCTCTCTATTCCTGCAACTCCTCTTGGCACCTACGAGGTTGGCGCGGGCATAAACGCAATCTACGTGCGCAGCGCACGTGCCTATCTTGCAACCGACGACACGAATCGCGAACTCATCGCTCTTGATCTTGAGGATCTTGCCCACCCCACGCTTCGTGGTGTGTATGACGCAGCAGGTTCAACGGGCGGCCAAGGAAAAAGTCTCTACACGGTCGGCAATACGCTCTATCTCGGTCGCTATTACAGTCTCAACAACGCCGCCGAGTCACTCACACTCGACGTAACGAACGCCACCCCAACACTTACAAGCAGCTATGACATCGGCACGAGCGGGAACACCATCGGTGTGTACGACACGATTATTCGTGGATCCCTCGCGTTTCTTCTCACCGGCAACACAACGGGCGCAAGTGGAAAAGTGCAGATTGCAAGCATCGCGGCAAACGGGTCAATGAATCCAGGTGCCGCTGTCACCCTTCCATCATCTGCCGCTGGTACCGCACTTGATTGCGAGGATAACTATCTCTTTGCTGCTTCTGTTCCTACCACAGGCGGGAATGCGAACAAGGGTTCGATTTCCATCATCACCGCACCATAGTATGAAAGGCTTCACTCTTCTTGAAACGCTCGTCTATATCGCACTCTTCACCATCCTTATTGGAGGAGCGGTTGTTGGTGCATACAACCTTTTTGAGGCGGCGGAACGCGGTGGCACGCGCGTCATGCTGCAAGAAGAAACTGATTTCCTCATCGCGAAAGTGAACTGGGCCCTTTCGGGCGCGCAGGCAGTAACGGCACCCGGCGTCGGTACGACCGGCAGCGCGCTCACGGTCGCCAAGTGGGATACGAGCATCGGAAATCCCGTCGTCGTCGCCCAGAACGGCACGAACCTTACCCTCTCGAAGGGTGGCGGATCGCCTGCTGTGCTTAACAATACGAACGTTTTTGTGACGGCCTTCACCGTCACGCATACGGAAGGATCAGGAGACGGCATCACACCTGAGTCGGTCGAGGCATCGGTAACGCTTTCCGCACGCACGCCAACCGGTTCGCTTGTCATGCGTCAGGCGACCACCACCGTCTATCTACGAAAATAATATGACTACTAAACCCCGAGGATTTATCGCACTCATCTCAGCTGTCGTCATTTCGACGATTCTGCTCGGTCTTGCGACTACGCTTGCGAACACCACCTTCTTCTCGCGCTTCGATGTGCTCAACAGCGAGTACAAACGCATCTCGCTCGGGCTTGCAGAAGCGTGCGTGCATTCTGCGCTCTCGAAAATAGGCGTCGATTACAACTACGTGGCACCCGTAGGCGGCGAGACCGTTACGCTCGGCACCGCATACGGCTCAGCGACGTCCTGCGCCATTCTGGGCCCGACCGTGACCCCAATGGCAGTAAACGGCAAACGAACCTACACCATCACAACCAAGGCTGGATTCCGCGGCGCATGGAGCACGCTTTCCGTCTCTGCGACTGCCCAGGACCCTGCAGTGGCAGCCGTTACCCCACCACCAAACTGCGCACTCATCGCTTCCCCAACCTCCCTACCTTTTGGCCAGAACCTCACCCTCCTCTGGAGCACTTCCGGCGGCGCAACGAGCGCAAGCATCGACCATGGCGTGGGCTCAATTTCTCCGCTTTCGAGCGGTTCCTACACCTTTAATCCGGGCGTAAGCCCCGGCACCGTAACCTTTACTATGACCGCCACTAATGCCGGCGGTTCAAACACCTGCAGCGCAACAGTCACCGTTACCGCGCCGCCGCCCGCACCCTCCTGCGCGGATACCGCAATGGTCTTCGACCGAACCGGCAGTATGTCAGGCACGGATCTTAATAATGAACGCTCAGCTGGTAACGCCCTCATCAATCTCTACGCAGGTGTCGCTGCACTCCCGAAGATTGCAGTCGGAAGCTTCGGCGGTCTTGACGGTAGCCCCGCCTCCATCCCGACGAATGGGCAGCTTTCGAACTTCTACAGCACCCTTTCTTCAACCCTCACCTCTATAACCGGTAGCAACAGCAGCGTGGGAAGTAATCTTGGTGCCGCAGTTAACGTCGCTGATACGGAACTCGCGAGCGCGCGCCATGACAGCGCGAAGAGCAAGGTGCTCATCTTTGTGTCGGACGGTCTCCCGAACGAACCGTCAGGCTCGAGTCCACTCAACAGCGGTTGGCGAGCTCCGTCGGCAAACGCAGCAGGAAGCTCAGGGAACGCGTGGACGAATCCTGCCGGCGCCTATGGCGCAGGAGTCGTCAGCGATAGCGGAGCTCATACGCACCAATACTTTACCTTCGGCTTCGGTAGCATTCCATCGAACGCGACTATCACAAACGTCGAAGTGCAAACGCGTGCCTCTTCCTCGCCTGCAATCGTAGCGAACACCGGATTCCTTCTCCCGTCTGCGACAAAATCACCAAACAACTGGTCGAACGCAACGAATGCGTTCACGTTCCAAAATGGTAGCTACGCAACCGAAACGAACGAAAACGACGAACAGGGCTACGGGTCCTTCAATCTACCGACCATTCCAAGCGGTGCGACCATTCTCGGCATCGAGGTCGAAGCGCGTGCGAAATCATCCGATACAAACGGTTGCCAGCTCCAAACCCGCCTCTCGTGGAATAACGGCTCGAGTAACACCAGCACTAAGACCACTAACCTCTCAGGATCCGATACGACCTATACCCTCGGTTCCGCAAGCGACACGTGGGGACACACATGGTCCGCGAGCGAATTCACGAATACTAACTTCGTCGCGAAGGTTTCCTTCGATGATGCTTCGGGAGGAAACTGCAGCGGAAGCACGGTAAGCCTCGATCATATCCGCGTCCGCGTGACGTATCAGCAAAGCGGCTCCTGCCAGCTCGGTACTGCAGTTTCGTGGAATGGCGGCAGCAGCTGGACGAGCGAACAAACCGCTACACTTTCGACCTCGATGGCTTCGACCACCTTCGACAACCCATGGAGCGGGCGTACTTTCACTCCGTCCGACTTTACCGATGCGAACTTCCGCGTCCGCGTGCACGAACTTACGTCAGGACCGACCTGCGCACTCGACAACGTGAACGCCCGCGTTTCCTACACAGTCCCGACCGACCCTTCGACCTTTGCCTCAACCGCTGCAACAAACGCACGAGCGAACGGCGTCAACATCTTCAGCATCCACTTCGGCGATGCGAGCGGCCAAAACTTCCTGCAATCGCTTTCGAGCCCGAGTACGCTCCCTGCAATATCCATCACCTCAATCTCGCGTGCAAGCAATACCGTGACGGTAACGACCAGCATTCCGCATCGCGTCGTAGTGAATGAGCGTATCGTCATAAGTGGCGTCACGAACGCCGCTTACAACGGAACCTTCCGTGTCGTCTCGACACCGACACCCGTCACCTTCACCTATTCCCAGAGCGGCTCAAACGGCAGCTCAGGAGGAGGTAGCGTGACCCACACCAACCTCTTCATCGCACCAGCTTCAAGCGCTATGAGCGGTATCTTCCAATCAATTGGTACACAAATCTGCCCAGCCGCTGCAGCAGCCTGCGCAAACACGGTTGATGACGATGGCGATGGCCTCATCGACGCCGAAGACGCCGGCTGCCACACCGATGGCGATGCAAGTAACGGCGCTTCCTACAGCTCAAGCGATAACGACGAGTGGAGCACACCAGCCACCCCTCCTGCGCCGCCTCCTCCGCCCCCTCCTCCTTCAATCTCGATTGGTTCGTGGACCGAAGTCCCGTAGTCCACGACGACCTTGACTCTTCGGAGAAAAAGTCCACAATACCGGCAACCTATCCCTGGAAGGATACCTTAGCAATCGTTCCCACTTCAAAATACTTACTTAATATGTCAACTTCCGCTTCAACCGGAACACGCGGCTTCACGCTCATCGAGATCCTCGTCGTTATCGGTATTATCGCGATTCTCGCGACGATCGTCATCGTGGCGATTAATCCGGCTCGTCAGTTCGCTCAGGCAAACAACACGACCCGTACTTCGCATGTAAACACCATCCTTAATGCTATCGGCCAGAACATGGCGGACAACAAGGGTGTCTTCACTTGCGGCTTGGTCACTCTTCCGTCGTCTGCAACCAACATTGGTACCGGCGGCTCGAACATCAATCTCTCCTGCCTTACACCAACGTACGTAACAGCTATCCCGACCGACCCAACAACCGGCTCGGCAGCTGATACGCAATACACCGTCTTGCTTGAAAGCAACGGCCGCGTTACGGTAGCAGCTCCAGACACTCAGCTTCCCCCAGCAACAGCAATCATTTCGGTCACTCGCTAAACGCGTATCCTTCGTAAAACGGCCCGCTTCGCGGGCCGTTTTACTTTTCCTTCACCAAAACTTCGCGCGCTAGATGGTTTCCTATTCTCATTACCACTAACCGCGCACGTCTATGAATAAACGCACACGCCGCGCGCCGGAAGACGAGCTTCTCGACGACGAACCCCGTGAGGCACCTAAGGAGGACAAGGACGACGAGAAGAAGGAGTCAGACGGAACGGAGGGGGACATGGTGGACGAATTCGACCCCATGGAAGACCGTGTGACGACCTCTTATCCAACAGAGGAGTAGTCTATAGTGCACAGGACACTCGTACCGCAGCGGCCATCCTTCGTGAGGACGGCCGTTGCGGTTTGTGGCCTGCAAGACGAAGCTCTGCCGAACGTCTTCATATATACCTTCATGAAGGCTTCACCGAGGACATGATTTACTGAATCGTGCAGGAAATACGCCATTCCTGCACCTTATGAACCTAAACACCCTGACATGAGACTACTTGTTGTCGAAGACGAACAGAAGCTCGCTGAGGGCATAAAAAAGGGCCTCGAGAAGCACGGGTACGCCGTCGACACGATCGATGACGGCGAAAAAGCCCTTACGCGTGTGTCGGTCCATCGGAAGGATTACGATCTCATCTTGCTCGATCTTATGCTCCCTACGCTTTCCGGATTCGAAATATGCGAGGAGATGCGAAAGCGCGGCATCATGACCCCCGTGCTCGTACTGACCGCGCGCAACGAAACCGAAAACAAGGTGAGGTTGCTACGCAGCGGCGCCGACGACTATATGGTGAAGCCGTTCTCCTTCGACGAACTTGTCGCCCGTATCCAAGCGCTTCTGCGCCGCCCAACAGGCGTACTCGTTGATATACTGACCGTGGACGACATGGAGCTTAATCCGACCACCCACGAAGTAACCAAGGGTGGCACGGAAATCTCGCTGACCCTTAAAGAGTTCATGCTGCTTGAGCACTTCATGCGGCATCCGAACGAGGTCATCAACCGCGAGGACCTGCTCACGCACTTGTGGGATTTCAATTATGAATCATTCAGTAATGTCATAGATGTCCATGTCAAAAACCTCAGACGAAAACTCGCTGACGCAGGCGCTCCGGGGATACTCGAAACAGTTCGGGGCATCGGGTATCGGCTTCGTACGTAAATACCGATACGATCCTTTCTTTCGGACGGAGCTGAACGTCGTTCTGCTCCAGATCCTCTATACCATCATCATTCTCGCGCTCGTCGGCGAAGGCTTCGACATCCTCTACGCGAACGTCTCCTCGGAAATCATTACCGGCATCGCCAACAACCTTGTTTCACCGAACCCCGATCCGCAGAGCACAAGCTCGAGCGTGCTCATCGCGGCGAACGTCGAAGACCTGAAGACTCGCGGACTCGTGCTTATCTCAGCGGGTATCGCCGCTATCACGGCAATCTTCGGCTATCTCATGACGCGGCTCGCGCTCGCACCGACGAAAAATGCGCTTGAAGCGCAGAAACAGTTCATCGGGAACATTGCCCACGAGCTCCGTACTCCGCTTTCAATAATCAAAACGAACACCGAGGTACGCCTTCTCGACGCGGACGTAACGAAAGCTGCCCGCGAAATGCACAACGACAACCTCGAAGAGCTGGACCGCATTTCGGACATCATCAACAACTTGCTCTCGCTCAATGTGCTGGTGCGGCCTGAGAAGATCCCGTTCACCAATGTCGACCTCGGCCACGTCGTCGACCGAATGTTGCGCCACCTAACGCATTTGATCGACCGCAAGAACCTCACGGTCTCGGTGCAGGCAAACGGCTACAAAGAAGTCTGGGGCAATGCAACGGCACTCGAGCAAATAGTCATGAACGTCATCCGCAACGCCGCCACCTACAGCGCAAACGGCAGCATCATCCGCGTTACCATCGAACCCGATTATCGTGGACACATCATGCTATCCATCGAGGACAAAGGCATCGGCATCGCGGAAAAAGACCTTGCCCACATCTTCGAACCGTTCTACCGTGCGGACCAGTCTCGCGCGAGGAAGAGCGGCGGCAGCGGGCTCGGACTCGCCATCGTGAGCGAGCTCGTAAAACTCCACCACGGCCATATCGTGATAAAGAGCGCAAAGAACGACGGGACGACCGTAAGCATTTCGCTTCCCTGCGGACGCTCGGTCGATACGGAGGAAACCCGCACCAAGCTCGAGCCGGAGCGCCCTGAAATACGGATGGACTATAGCGGCACCCTCCCGTCCTAGTAGTTCATCCGACCTTCACGGACCCGAGCGTAAGCTTGGGCGGCATGAGTACAAAAGTCGTAACACGGACGCGCGGGGACCCGTCGAGAGGGCGGAAAACGCATCTGCAGGAATTAAGCTTTTGATTCGGGGAGGTCGTGGCATAGCCTGCCACGACCTCCCCGCCCGTTTATAGACAGCCCGTATCGCCTGCGCTAGGATTGCCGCAGGACCGCCTCGTGCGGTGTTCTCTGAAAGGGATTGCAATGTCTGCCCCGAATGAATACTCTCAAAAAAATCTGGAAGACATACGTGACTTGTTGCTGATTCCCAGCATGGCCTTCAGCAAGGTCGGGAAGGAAATGACCAGGCGTGGCATACCAATGACCAATTCGGCCGTCTCCGGACTCTGGAACCGCGGAATCATTCAGAAGGTGTGCTCGCCGGCGCAGGAACGAATCATTCAGAACAATATCGAGATTCGGAAGAATAATCCGAGCTACGGTAAACCGAAAAAGCCGAAGAAACCAGACAAGCCACCGCCAAAGGCGCAAACTCGGTTCGACTTCACGAACCCGAAAAAAGTACCTCCCGCGGAGGTAAAAAAACCGCTGGTTCGATCCGAACCAGCGCCGATCGTCCTTTCGCCGGGTGACGACACTTCGAAGGAAGGTATCGATCACATCGATGGTAAGTGTCCATTCATGTATCCGAACCCGAAGAATCCGGCAAAGGACTTCTTCTGTAACGCAGACTCGATTAACGAACTTGTGGGCAAGGAGAAAAAAACGCAAACAAGTCATCTGTCCTTCGGAAAGTCCCTGCTCGCGTATTGCCCGAAACACGCAAAAGACATGCTTGGTTCGAGCGAGCGAAAAGCAAAGCTCGAAGAAGCTCTTCACGCACTCCGCACAAGCGAAGCGGCAAACAGTGAGGCGGAACTCGCGAAAGCGGACGCCTAACGCCAAACCGGCTCCCCTTCGGGGAGCCGGTTTTTTGTTTTATTGAAACACTACTATTCACATGCTACTGTGCAGGCGAGCGAATCCAACGAAAGGAACGCTCACATGAAGTACCTTCCTGCCACTACGGTGGCCTTGGGTGTTGCGGGAACTGTCGGCTACGCCCTCTACCTCTTTCACAACCCTTGGTGCCTTCTCGGTCTCGTATTCATGGGCGCCGTAAAGTACTGCTTCCCTGTCGATCCAGACGTCGCTAAGGCTCGCTATGAAGCTGCAGCACGTTCCGACGAAGCGTTCTATGGCAACAAAGATTAAGAAAATGCGCCAACCTTTGGTCGGCGCTTTCCTTTTTTCTAATCTTCAATCCTCGTTTTAACGGATTGCTACCAATTAAGCGTACCGCCCGTCTTGTATTCCGTAACGCGGGTCTCGAAGAAGTTCTTTTCTTTATTGAGGTCCACTGCTTCACTCATCCATGTGAACGGATTTTCGACATTGTACTGCGGAGGAAGCCCGACGCGTTCGAGGCGGCGGTCCGCGATGTACTCGATGTACTGCTTGAAGCCGTCGGCGTTCATACCGAAGATGCCCTTCGGGAAGACCGTCTGCGCAAAGGTGTACTCAAGCACCACGGCACGCTTCACGAGATCAATCACATGCTGCTGGAAGGCCGGCGTCCAGAGTTCTGGCTGCTCTTCCTTAATGGCGTTGATCATGTTGATGCCCATGTTGAGATGCATGGACTCGTCGCGCATGATGTACTGGATTTGCTCTGCCGAACCCGTGAGCTTGTTCTGGCGCTGGAAGCCGAACATGACGGCGAACGAGGAGTAGAAGAAGATACCTTCCATGATGAGCGAGAAGACAATCATGTTCTCGAGGAACTTCTGATCGTTCTCAAAGGTGCCCGTCTTGAAATTCGGGTCGAAGACGCCTTCGTTCAAGGAAAGAATCATACTGTCCTTGTTGTAGATCGCCTCGACTTCGCGATACATGTTGAAGATGCGGCTTTCGTCCATGCCGAGCGACTCGACGATGTACTGGTAGGCGTGCGTGTGAATTGCCTCTTCGTATCCCTGACGAAGGAGATACATGCGAACTTCAGGACTCGTGATATGCCGATAGAACGCGAGTACCACATTGTTCGCCGCAATGGAGTCTGCGGTCGTGAAGAAGCCGAGCACGGTCTCAAACGCTTTGTGCTCATCGTCGGTAAGTGCCGTCGGACTCTTCCACTGCTCGATGTCGCGCTGCATCGAGATTTCGGTCGGAAGCCAGTGGTTCGCGTTACTTGCGAGATACGCGTCCCATGCAAATTTGTGACGCATCGGATAGAGCTGCATCACGTCTGCGTCCGCGCCGTTGATGATGCGACGCTTATTGATATCCACGAATGAGGCCCCTTTGGTAATCGGCATATACTCTCCTGTTAGTGCTAATGGACTTACATTTTCACGGCTGCGTCCCCATGAAGCAAGTGCATAACTTTCCGTGTCATAATCATCCATTTCCCACCAAACGATGGCTTATTTGCTCGCTCTGAGAGCCTCTAATTGACTGAGACCTATTTTCCTAGTATGGTGCAAAAAGTCTTCAGTACAGGAGTAAATCATGCATCTGAAACGACTCGCGGGAATGCTCGCGATATGCGCAGCTGGCCTTGTGTGCGCAAGTGCACAAGCCTCCGCAAAGACCGTCGAATTCCCCATTTGGGCTTCGCCCGATGGACAAACGTGCGAAGTCTTCGGACAGACAAGTTCGGTCGGGGAGCCCAAAAGCTTCTATGGCGACCATTCTCGCGACAAGGACCAAGACGCCGATGCGCCGAAGAAAAAGCATCGCGTTTCCGGCGCCGTCTGCCTTTCCGGCACGCGCGTCACCGGCCCGCAACGCAGATTCGAGCTCTTCAATGGGCTTACGAACGAACTGCGGGAACGCGACAAAAACTACGGCAAGCATTGGACCTACTAGGTTCCCAAAAGGCCGGCGCAAAGCGCCGGCCTTTTTCTTAACGAACGTTAGCGTGTGGGTGCGAAGCCGTCATAGTACTCGATTTTAATATCATCCACCCACTCGCGGCCGGGAATAATGGAAAGCACCTTCCCAAAAATCCTTGAATCCTCCTGTCGAACGACGATTGGGTTATAGCCTGCATCCTTGTTTTCTGGATGGAGCACCACGATTCCGTCTTGATTGCTGTAGCGCTTAATGACGGCCATATTCCCGACGATTGCGACCACCCGATCGCCACCTGTAACGCTTTCGGTTACTTCGACCACTACATAATCCCCGCTTCTGATACCTGCGTCCTCCATGCTGTCACCGACCGCACGAATCGCGGCAATATTGCTCTTGTCGCCGACGAGCTTCTTATCAATCGTGATGAATTCACCGAATTCGTCCTGCGCATACACATCCATGGCGTCGCAACCAGCACTCGCGATGACGGGTACCTCGATGAATCCTGAGTCAGAAAGGTAGTCCGCATTTTCAAGAAGCATGATGCTTCGGTGCTGAAATTTGTTGCGCTTGAGAAACGCTTTCCTTTCAAGAGCCTCGATGCGCTGCATCACACTGCGCAACGAGCGAAGTTTCAATCCCGTACGCAACTCCGTCATGGTTGGTGGCTGCGCATTCTTTTTCACATACTGCTTTATGTATAAAAGAGTCTCACTCTGTGCCGGTGTCAGAAGTTGATTCCCTATCATGTGAAAAGTATACAAAGTTGTGTATATACCACACAATTGTGCATAACCTGTGTATAACTTTCCCCTACTACACAACTTCAAGCGAAGTAAAAAGGCCTCACAAGCGTGAGGCCTTTTTACTTTTTAGCGAATTAGGCTTCGCAGCTTTCGCAGATACCTGCCTCTTCTCCTGCCGCCACGCGTGCAAGCTTTGCAGCGAGCTCAGCGGTCGTCATGGACGGCACCGGAGCACCTGAAGCCATCATCATGGGCGACGCCGAGGCCGTAACGGGTGCTGAGACTACGGGAGTCGGATTTGGTGACATGGTGACCGGAGAAGTAGCCATGGCCATTGCTGGAATTGCTACCGCGTCTGGCTGGGCGATGGATTCCTTTATCTCAGCGATTGCTGCCATCGCGATGACCGAGCTCTCCTGACCGCGAGTGTGGCTCGAACCGTATTCCGCTGTCGAAACCGTTGCCTTCTCCACCTGCGAGGCTCCGAGCGTACGTAGGTAATAGGTCGTCTTGAGACCCTTCTGCCATGCGAAGAAGTAGATGTCAGAGAGCTCCTTCCCGCTCGTGCCGTTGAAGAAGATGTTCAAAGACTGTGACTGGTCGATCCACTTGCCGCGTTCTGCAGCTGCTTCGATGAGCCAGCGCGAGTCAATTTCGAAGACTTCCTTGTACTTACGGCGAATGTGTTCCGGAATCTCCGCAATGCTCTGCACCGAACCGTCGGCATGCTTAATTTTGTTGAGCATGTCTTCCGTCCAGAGACCCAGCTTCTTGAGGTCTTCGATGAGGTATTTGTTCACGACGATGAACTCACCTTCCTTGTTCGATTTCACGTAGATGTTCTTGTAGATAGGCTCAACGCACGGGATGCAGCCCACGAGGTTTGCAGTCGAGGCGGTTGGCGCGATAGCCATCGTGTTGGAGTTGCGCATGCCGTATTCCTTCACGTGATTCCTTACCGGAGCCCAGTCGAGCTTGCCGCCAAGGTGTACGCGGATTTCTTCGCCGCGCTCAGCAGCAAGAAGCGCAATGGTGTCCTGCGGCATGATGCCGCGGTCCCACTTACTTCCCTTATACGTCTCATACGTACCGCGCTCCTTTGCGAGCTCGGACGACGCGAGAATAGCGTAGTACGCCATGACTTCCATGCTTTCGTTCGCGAAGGCGACCGCCTCCTGCGAGTCGAAGTCGATGCCGAGGGTGTAGAGCGCATCATGATAACCGCGTACGCCGAGACCGACTGGGCGATGGCGCATGTTGCCGCGACGCGCATCTTCCGTTGGGTAGTAGTTGAGGTCGATGATGTTGTCGAGCATGCGAATAGCTGAGCGGGTCACGCGGGCAACGAGCTGCTCATCGAACTTTCCATTCACTACGAACTTCGCGAAGTTAAGCGAACCGATGGTGCAGACGGCAGTCTCTTCTGCGTTCGTGTTGAGGGTGATTTCTGTGCAGAGGTTTGAGTTGTGCACGACGCCTGCGTGATCCTGCGGCGAACGAACGTTCGAAGGATCCTTCCACGTGATCCACGGGTGACCGGTTTCGAAAAGCATCGCGAGCATTTTCTTCCAGAGGTCAATTGCTGGAATTTTCTTGTAGAGCTTAATCTTGCCCTCTTCTGCCATTTTTTCGTACTGCACGTATTTCTCTTCGAATGCGCGACCATAAATTTCATGGAGATCGGGCACTTCGTCTGGCGAGAAGAGCGTCCACTCCTTATTGTCGCGAACGCGCTTCATGAAGAGGTCCGGAATCCAGTTCGCGGTATTGATGTCGTGCGTGCGACGGCGCTCGTCGCCCGTGTTCTTACGGAGTTCGAGGAAGTCCTCGATGTCCATGTGCCACGTCTCAAGGTACACGCAGCCGGCGCCACGGCGCTTACCTGAGCGGTTTATGGCGAGGTTCACATCGTTCGCAATCTTGAGGAACGGCACGATGCCCTGGCTCGGCACACCAGTGCCCTTGATGAAGGCACCTGTAGCGCGTAGTGGAGTCCAGTCCGTTCCGGTACCGCCTGACCACTTGAGGTATTGCGCGTTGTCGGAAATTGCCTTGAAGATCGAATCAAGCGAGTCCGGCACCGTGTTGAGGAAGCAGTTAGAAAGCTGCGCTTTCTTTGCGCCCGCTTGGAAGAGCGTGCGTCCGCCCGGCGTGTAATAGAAATTGCTGAGCACATCATAGAAGTCGAGTGCAACGCGTTCGCGATCTTCCGGCTTCTCGTTAAGCGCCGTACCCATGGCGATGCGCATCCAGAGCATCTGCGGAGTCTCAAGCACCTTCTTGGTCTCTGGGTCCTCGAGGCAGTAGCGAGTACTCATGATTTCAAGGCCCATGTACTCGAAGTGGTGGTCACGATCTGGCTCCATCATGCTTGCAAGCTTGGCGAGATTGAACTCGAGCATGCGCGTGTCGAGGAGCTCGCGCGCCACCATATCCTTGATGTTGCGCTCGAAGACACCGACATGCTCCTGCTTAATGTTCGCTGAGTCAAAGGAGCCAAACACATCGCCATACATCTTGTGAAGCAAGAGACGAGCAGCAACTTTCGAGTATGCCGGATCGCGCTCGATCATCGAGCGCACCACCATCGTGAGACCGCGATGGATTTCGTCCGTCGTGATGCCTTCGTAGAGCTCGTAACGGAGCTGATTCATGACCAGATTCACGTCGATCACATCCTCATAGCCCTTCAAGAAGCGGAGCAGAGTCTCTTTCACGCGACTCTCGTCAAAGCGCACCTTGTTCCCCCCACGCGTGGTGATCATGAGGCCTTCTTCCTCGATTTTTGCGACTTCTTCCTCCTTTTTCGCTTCGCGGATCTTCGCGTGCTCGTAGCGATAAACGATGTAGTGCTTCGCGACTGCGTGGAAGCCTTCCTGCATGATGGTCAACTCCACGATGTCCTGCACGTGCTCCACCGAAGGAACGGTGTCAACGAACCGTTCCTCGATATGTATCAAAATATTGCGTGTCATGTCCGACAAACGTTCTTCGGACACTGGCGTACTCATGGCGTTGAACGCCTTACGCATTGCATCGGTAATCTTCACTACTTCGAAATCGACGACGGAACCATTGCGCTTCTTGACTTGCTTCATACTGAAAAAAATAACGGCTTATAAGTCAGCCGCTGCGCGCGAAAAAAGGAGTCGCTAAAAGAACCTCTCTCGCGCGTAGCGAGCAGAGAAAGGAGTCGCTCAAATCAATCGTCGCTTGGTTTTTCGGATGCCGCGTAGGATCCGCAATCGTCGACTGTCGCCACCTCCCTGTCTGCCTAAAGCTGGGGGAACAAGGTAATGATAAACCCGCCTTTCTCAAACTAAGGTGTGGACAAGAAGAGGGCGTATCTACAGGCTCTACGGACGCCAAAAAATAACGACATCCGAGGGGTGAAAGGCAAGCGTTACGCCAGATCGAAAAACGAAAATTCGGCTAAAGGGAGAGCACAATAAACGAAAGAAGGCCGGCGAAAATGCAGTAAATAGAAAACGGAATGAGTGTATTTGTTTTGAAATATTTCGTAAGAAATTTAACGGCGATATATGCAGTGAAGCCAGAGATGACGGACGCGGCGAGAATTTCCTCAACGGGATACCCGTCTTCGGTGATAAGCTGCGGCAGTTTAAGCGCGGCGGCCGCAAAAATAATCGGCGTTGCGAGGAAAAAGGCGAAGCGGGTCGCTGCCGAATGAGTCAAACCCGAAAGCAAGCCGCCGGCAAGCGAAGCTCCTGTGCGCGAGAAGCCGGGAAAGAGCGCGAGAGCCTGCATAAAGCCGATACCGAGGGCTTTGAGGAAGGAGAGACGAGCAATTTCTTGATCAGCGTCGCCATATTCAGCCTTATCGGTGTGTCGTTTGCGCAAAAGTTCGGCGCCGTAGAGCAAAATACCGTTACCAAAAAGGAAAAGTGCGACCGCTACTGGGCTCGCAAAGAATTCTTTCAGGTCATGCTGAAAAAGGAGGCCGAGGAAGCCTGCAGGAACCGTTGCGACGATAAGAAGCCACGCAATTTTCGCATAGCGGTCACCTTCCGGAATGCGACGCATCTTCACTGAGCGGATGAAGCCCAGAAACATGCTCCAGTACTCTTTCCAAAAGAAACCGACGAGCACAATCGCCGTCGCAAGATGCGTAGCGACCAGAAGGATGATGAAGGACTCATCGTGCTGGTCGACCGAAAGACCGAGCAGCGATGGAAGAAGAACCGAGTGGCCAAGCGAAGAAATCGGGAAGAGTTCCGTGAGACCTTGAAGACCTCCGAGGAAAAGCGCGTCAAACCAGTTCAACATATCGGATCAGTATATACGAAAGCTGCACCGGAAACGATTTGACTCCGTGGACGCCGCAGCCTAGAGTGCGCCATAGAACAAGGAGGTTCTCATGAGTCTTGGGCCGAACATATCAATCGATTCCAGCCTACATCTGGCGCCCCACGGAAGGGACGAACCGCTCCATCCGGACCATGCACGGCAGGTCTACGAAGGATGTCTTGCCTATCTCAAGGAGATCGGCAACACCCAGATCATTTCTGTTCGCAACATTCAAGTCCGAGTGTTTCGTTTCAAACAAGAAGCACCTCGAGTGGATGCGACCGTCGAAATATACGGTCCTGCGGGGGCTGGCACCTTCTCCGTGTCGGTAAGGGGCGGATCGTTCGAGCATTTCTACAAGGAGCTGCTCGCGTCGACGTGGCCCTGCGCACGCGTACATGCAGCAATGCTCATCGAGAGCGGACAGATGCTCACGGCGTACGCAAACAGCAGAGACGCGAAAGTCGCCGCATAAAAACAACAACGGCCGCCCAAAGGGCGGCCGTTTCCTTATCCCTCAATCAGCGAGGGAATTAAAAACCAAGCCTTGGAGTGGAGACGCTGAAAAGGACGGTTGGCGAGTAGAAAAATTGAAGCTGTTTGAGCATAGCGAGTTCTTCGATTTTTCGTAACGAGCCCCGTCCTTTTCAGCGTCGAGAGCGACTCTTCGCTTGGTTTTTAATTCCCGAGCGCCCTTAATTCTTGAACCCAGTTCCCTTGATGAAGAGCGCGAGCGTGATACCGAAGAAAAGCACCGTAAGGCCGCCGAGCACATAGAAGCAGACGTCAATGGGCACGTCGGAGAATCCGAGGAAGCCGTAGCGGAAGGCGTTCACCATGTAGAGGATCGGATTCAGGAGCGAAAGGGTCTTGAAGAAAGGCGGGAGTGCCTCAATCGAGTAGAAGACGCCGCCGAGATAGGTAAGCGGGGTCAGCACGAAGGTCGGGATGATGGAAATCGCGTCGAACGAGTTGGCGAAGAAGCCATTCACGAGACCAGCAAGCGAGAAAAGGAACGAGGTGAGGAACGCCGCAGCGAAAATGATAAGGACATTCGCAACTACTATGTGCGTGAAGAAAAGTGAGGTGAGGATGACGAGCGTTCCCACAAGGAACGAACGCACGACACCACCCGTCACGAATCCAGCGACAATAACCCAGCTCGGCATCGGAGAAACGAGCAGTTCCTCGATGTTCTTGATGAATTTTGCGAAGTAGAAGGTCGAAACGGTGTTCATGTACGCGCTCGTAATGATGGTCATCATGACGAGGCCGGGCACGATGAACTGCATGTAGGAGTGGCCGTTGATTTCCTGCAGCTGGCTGCCGATGAACGTTCCGAAAATCGTGAAGTAGAGGACGTTCGTGATGACCGGCGGAAGCAGCGTTTGCGTCCAGATACGGAAAATCCGGAAGACGTCCTTCCTAACCATGGTGTAGTAGCCGATGAGTGCGGGAGAGTGCATAGGATTATTTGTGTTTCTCGATAACGTTCATGAAAATCTCTTCGAGTCGCGAGCCTGCGTTACGGACATTCATGATGTCGATACCGGTCGACGCAAAGCGACGGATCGCATCGTTGACCGTCTGCCCCGGCGAGAGGTTGAATTCGAGCGTCATTTCATCAATACGCTTCACTCCCATATCTTCAAGGAGATGGAGCGCGGCGTCCTTCACCGGCTCCTTCGTATCGAGAATAAGGGTTACGTAATTGAGCTTCGAGAGGAGTTCCTTCACCGTTCCCTGTTCGATGATCTGACCTTTCGTGATGATCGCCACGCGCTTCGCAAGCTGTTCCGCCTCTTCGAGATAGTGCGTGGTAAGAATGATGGTCACTCCCGAGCCTGAAAGCTTCTGGAGGAATTCCCACATGCCGCGACGCAGTTCAACATCGACGCCGGCCGTCGGTTCATCAAGAAGGAGGATGGATGGCTTATGAATGAGCGCGCGGGCAATGAGCAGGCGACGCTTCATGCCACCCGAAAGCGATTGGGCCTTTGCCTGACGCTTTTCCCAGAGCCCGAGATCCTTGAGGAGCTGGTCGCATACCGGACGCGCTTCTGCACGAGAGATGCCGTAGTAACCGGCCTGATCCATGACGATATCCTCTACCTTTTCGAAGATACTGAAATTAAATTCCTGCGGCACAAGTCCGATAAAGCTCTTTGCGGTGTCAGGATCCGTGTCTATAGAAATTCCGTTCACCTCGACCGTCCCTGCACTTTTTGCAACAAGACCGGCGAGGATGCCGATGAGCGACGTCTTACCAGCACCATTAGGTCCGAGGAGCGCAAAAAACTCGCCACTCTCAATCGTAAGATCAACGCCTTTAAGCGCTTCGGTTACGGGCGACCCCTTCTTTTGATACGTCTTTTTGAGGCCCGCGACATGGAGTGCGGGCGCTTTCTTTTCAGATTCGGCCATGCGTTATTGAGCAGTATACCGCACTGGTCGTGAGGCACGAAAATTGACACTCTTTATTTTATATGTAAATATAATTTTAGAACAACGACAGGAGGTTCCCTATGTACCGATTGTTCCGCCAGCTGATGATGGCGATATGCGTCGCGGGCGTACTCGCGTCACTCTTCGCCCACTGGCTCATCTACGTTCCGGTGATTGGCGATTTCAATGAATACGAAATCGTCGCAGTTCTGATGTTCGCTGCCGGCGTTGGCGGCCTCATCCAGATTGGGCACCACCTCTTTAAAGGTCGCCCGCTCTCGGCGTTCATTATTTTCTTCGTCGACATGATCGTGCTTATCCTCGGGCTCATGCTCGTCGGATTCGCGACCACATTCGGCCACGAACTGTTCGTCTCGCTCGGACTCTTGGAGCCCGGCTACGTGAACATGCGTCCTTTAACAGGACCTATCACATGGTTCTACGCCAGCTTGTTCCTGGCCTCGCTTCCCATGTTCTTTGATTGGGAGTCGAAGTCGTTTCAAGTCGATTCGTAAAGCAAAGGCGCGCCCCTAGGGCGCGCCTTTTTGTATACGCGTTATGCACCATATATAGGTACATAAGCGGCACGTACGCACGCTATACTTAAGGAAAAGAGACTGCCATGTCCCTGCTTTCCTACTATTCCGACGAATCAAGGCCTTGGGGCACCCCCGAGCGCTTCACGAGCAATGAAGCGACGACCGTAAAAATACTTCACGTCCTGCCAAATAAGCGCTTTTCCCTGCAAAAGCACAGCAAGCGCTCCGAATACTGGCGCGTCATAGAGGGAAGCGGCACGGCGACCGTAGGAACTGAGGAGCGCGCGGTTTCAAAGGGAGATGTCATAGAAATTCCTGCAGGAACACTACATCGTCTGTCCGGTAGCGATGAAGGAATTTCAGTTCTTGAAATTTCTTTTGGTGAATACGACGAAAACGATATCGAGCGCATGGAAGACGATTTCGGACGCACCTAATCTATGCTGGAGCTTCTTGCGCTTCTCGCCGCACTCCTCTTCGCGCTCGGTACGACCGGATTGATGCTTTACGCGTTCTGGAAACTTGCCCGGTGGATAGAATTCCACGAGCGTCTCATTGCGTTTACCCGCTCGCTTGGGCTCTCCCGCGAAGAGGCTAATCCAATTCTTAAGGCAACCACGTATGACTGGGAGCAGAACGCCGTTATGAATCCCGGCGTCGTTGAAGCGGATGGTAAGGTGCATCTTTTTTATCGAGCGATAGGCGCCGACGGCGTTTCGCGCATTGGGTATGCATCGAGTAAGGATGGGGTGCATTTTGATGAACGACTTCCCTATCCGGTGTTCGCGCACCAAAACGTTCAGCCATACGATCCGAAAAATGCGAAGTACGATCCAGGACTCTACGGCTCAGGAGGAAGTTGGAGCGGTGTTGAAGACCCGCGCGCGGTCGTCATCGATGATCGCATGTACCTTACCTACAATTTGTTCAATGGCTGGGATTCGATGCGCGTTGCGATTACCTCCATCTCCCTTGACGATCTCACCCACAAACGGTGGCGCTGGACGAAACCCGTATTTCTATCGCCTCAGGGAGAGCGGCACAAGAACTGGGTGCTCTTTCCCGGAAAGATACAGGGGAATTTTGCCGTACTCCACAATCTTCACACGGGAGACCCTTCATCGGTTCGCGTCGATTACGTTGAAGATATCGCCTCGTTTACGCCAAGCCAGCTGAAGACAGAGAGTCCCGATCCAAACGCACTGCCCGACAACCCGATATCGTGGCACAAGCGCATGCGTAGTGCAGGACCGCCGCCGATACGGACCCCCGAAGGATGGCTCGTGCTCTATCACGCGACCGACCACGAATCACATCGATACAAGCTTGGCGCAGCACTCCTCGATCTTGCAGACCCACGCAAAGTCATCGCGCGCTCCTCAGTTCCGGCACTGGTGCCCGACGCGCACTACGAAAACGAAGGCGCGAAATCAGGCATTGTGTACGCATGCGGTGCGCTGATACAAGATGGATTTTTGCGTGTGTACTATGGCGCTGCAGATACAGTGGTTTGCTCCGCAAAAATTGAACTCGGAGGTTTTCTCAAGCGTCTCAAGGCACCGAAGCCGATTCATCCCGTCGCTCCCGCACTCGCTTTCACCTAGCTATGCTTGCCATACAACGCTCAAGCAAGAACCCCCTCATTACGCCGATGCGCGAGCACGGCTGGGAAAATGTCGCTGCATATAATCCTTCGGCCGTTCGAACGAACGGCGATACGCATATCTTCTATCGCGCTGGAGCGGAACCGGACAAACTGCGGACGCCGGATCGCAGCTTCTCAACTATCGGCCACGCACTCTTTGCAAATGGCGGACTTACCAGCGAGCGTACACGCGTCATCGCGCCGTCTGAATCGTGGGACGCGTATGGCTGCGAGGATCCACGCGCAACTTTTTTTGAAGGAAAGTGGTACGTCTTCTATACCGCACTTGGCGGCTACCCGTTTGGCCCAGACAACATTAAATGCGCAGTCGCGATGGGCACCACGCCGGACGCCCTCACCGAAAAGCACCTCATCACGCCCTTTAACGCAAAAGCGATGACACTCTTCCCTGAGCGCGTCGACGGTGAAGTCTGTCTTCTCCTTACCGCACATACTGACTTTACCCCCGAGCATCCGCGCCCGACCATCGGCATTGCGCGCGCAAAAGAAGTTTCTGATTTTTTCAATCCAACATACTGGGAAGCGTGGCACCAGAATCTGGGCGAACACGCCCTTCCAGACGTTCGTCGCGCCGATAGCGAACACATGGAGGTCGCAGCAACACCCATCAAGACCGAGCATGGATGGTTGCTCGTCTATTCGCACATACAGAATTATTACGACGAGCACGCACGCATTTTCGGGGTAGAAGCACTCATCCTCGACGCTTCTGATCCGCGCAAAGTGCTCGCAAAGACCGCCTATCCCTTCATGGTCCCAGAAGAGTTTTACGAACGCTACGGACTCGTTGCGAACGTCGTCTTCCCCTCGGGCGCGCTCCTCAATGGCGACCGCCTTGAGATTTACTACGGAGCCGCCGACACTTCGTGCGCAACGGCAGCACTTTCGTTTGCCGACCTCTACGACACGATGAGCGAAACCAAGCGCTCGATGTTCCTTACCCGCGTGCAGCACAATCCCATTCTCGAACCGAATCCTGAACACTCATGGGAGTCAAAGAATGTGATGAACGCTGCCGCAATCGATCTTGATGGTTCGATACATCTTCTCTATCGAGCCATGGGTCTCGAAAACACTTCGGTGCTTGGCTATGCACGACTCAAAGACGGACTGCATATCGATGAGAAACTCGACGCGCCCGTATATCTCCCACGCGAACCATTCGAACAAAAACTTGGTGACGCGCACGGCAATTCAGGCTGCGAAGATCCGCGTCTCACACGCATCGGCGACACCATCTACCTTTGCTATACGTCGTACGACGGCGTGCATCCGCCGCGCGGCACGATAAGCTCTATTTCCGTCGACGCATTCCGCGCAAAGAAATTCACGGAGTGGGCGACGCCAAAACTGGTGACGCCGGAAGACGTTGCGGACAAAGATCTCGCTCTTTTTCCCGAGCTCGTGAATGGAAAAGTGATGCTCCTCCACCGACTCGACCCGACCATCTGCGCCGACCAGTTTGAATCAACTGAGTTTGAACGCGTCGCGAACCGTTGTATCGAGGTCATGGGTCCGCGTCCGGGAATGTGGGACGGAATAAAGATAGGCGCTGCCGGGCCACCTATAAAAGTTCCTGAGGGCTGGCTCTTCATCTACCATGGCGTTGGGCACGATCACGCCTACCGTCTTGGAGCGGCACTCCTTGGAGCCGACGGGGTCTCGGTACTCGCACGCAGCGCGGTTCCTATACTCGAGCCACTACTGGATTGGGAGCGTATCGGTGAAATCCCAAACGTGGTCTTCTCCTGCGGTTCCATCCTGCGTGAAGATACACTCTTCGTGTATTACGGCGGCGGAGATTCTGCGCTTGCAGTAGCAACGGTTTCAAAAAGCGCGCTTATGAAGAAACTTCTTCCAAACATATGAGCACCAAGGCGATTATCTTTGATCTCGACGGAACGCTTTCAGAAAGCAAGTCAGCCGTAACGCCAGCGATGGGTGCCGTGCTCGCAAAACTCCTCACAACGCATCCAGTCGCCGTCATGAGCGGCGGCGCATGGCACCAGTTCGAACGCCAGCTTCTGCCAGCATTCCCGAAGAATGCGAATTTCAAAAATCTCTCTCTGTTCCCCGTATCCGCTGGTTATTGCTACCAATTCACGAACGGCGGATGGTCGCTCATCTACGACAATTCTTTCTCGGACGCGGAGCGTCGCGAAGTACTCCGCGCGCTCGACGATGCTATGGCAAAAACCGGATTTTCCAACCCGCCCGAGCGAACATGGGGCGAGCGCATCGAAGACCGCGGCGCTGAAGTCACCTTCTCCGCACTTGGACAAGAAGCTCCTCCCGCTGAAAAGAAAGCCTGGGATCCTGATCGGAAAAAGCGCCAACCGCTTTTTGACGAACTCGTGAAGCGACTGCCGCACTACTTCATCCGCATGAATGCCGCGACCTCAATCGACATCACCAAAGAAGGCATTTCTAAGGCATACGGCATTCGGAAGTTTTCCCAAATGATTAGCACGCCCGTTTCAGAAATGCTCTACGTGGGCGACGCACTTTTCGCGGGAGGTAATGACGAGGTAGTTAAAGAGACTGGAATAAAAACACGACAGGTAAGCGGCCCTCTTGAAACAGCGAGTGCTATCGACGAGATTCTCGGATCTGAAGGGAGCGAAACCTCGCTCATGGAAACGCTGCGTGAATCCTTCAAAGGAGACCTTTCAGTCGACGCTGTAGAGCGCAAGAAATATTCCCGCGACACCAGTCTCTTCACCCGCACACCTTCCCTTGTGGCGTACCCGAAAGACGCAGACGACGTGTCCACCCTTGTTCGTGTCGTCGGCGAAGCAAAGCAGCACGGAGAACAAGTGTCTGTCACCGCTCGCGCAGCAGGCACCGACATGTCGGGAGGTCCTCTCACGAATTCCGTCGTCGCCGTATTCACCAAATATATGAACCGCATCGGACCTGTCTCCGAAAAGGAAGCAACAACCGAGCCGGGGGCCTACTACCGCGACTTCGAAAAGGAAACGCTTAAGCATCACGCTATTCTTCCTTCCTACCCCGCTTCGCGCTCCATCGCGGGCATGGGCGGCATTGTGAACAACGACTCAGGAGGAGAGCGCACGCTCGAATATGGAAAAACCCGCCGCTACATCGAAGCGGTCGATGTCGTTCTTTCCGATGGCTCACAAGCCACCTTCAAAGAGCTTGGCCCCGACGAACTCCTAGAAAAAAAGAAACAGGATAATCTGGAAGGCGAAATTTACCGAAGAATGACGAAGCTTCTCATCGAGAATCGCGGCGTTATCCAAACAGCCGAGCCACACATCTCGAAGAATTCCGCCGGCTACGCGCTCTGGGACGTTATGGATTTCCAAAATGGCACGATGAATCTCGCAAAGCTCATTTGTGGTGCGCAGGGTACGCTCGCACTCACAACCTCGATGACCCTCTCGTTGGTAAAGCCAAAGGAACACCGCGCGATGCTCATCGTTTTCCTTTCAGATATCGCGCATCTTCCGGAAATAGTGCATCGCGTCATAAAGCACAATCCTGAGTCGTTTGAGTCCTACGACGATCACACCTTTAATCTCGCGATCCGTTTCCTTCCGCAAATGCTTTCCCAGATGGGCCTTGCTCGAGCGGTGCGTCTCGGACTTTCTTTCCTTCCTGAAGTCTCGCTCGTCCTGCGCGGTGGTGTGCCGAAGCTCGTCCTTATGGCGGAATTTTCGGACGATTCCGCCGACGCAGCATTCCGTCGCGCAAAAGACGCGCAGATGGAGCTTGAGGATATGAAGCTCCCGACCCGTATCGCAAAAAACGAACAGGCAGCAGAAAAATACTGGATTGTACGACGCGAAAGTTTCGCGCTCCTACGCAAAAACCTTTCCGGCCTTTACGCCTCGCCGTTCATCGACGACTTCGTTGTACCTATCGACACCTATCCAAAATTCCTGCCGGAACTCTACGAACTTCTCGGGAAATACGACCTCATTGAAACGACCGCTGGACACATCGGCAACGGCAATTTCCATATCATTCCGCTCATGGACGTAACGAAGCCCGAGCAACGAAAAATCATTCTTGAGCTCGCACCAAAAGTGTATGACCTCGTCCTCAAATATGGCGGTACAACGACCGGCGAGCATAACGACGGCATCATTCGCACACCGTATCTCGAACAGCAATATGGCCCCAAGATGATGGAGCTCTTCCGCGAGACCAAAACCATTTTTGATCCACTCAGTATCTTCAATCCGGGCAAGAAAATTGGTGGTACCTTCGCGGATATCGAGCGGGACATGATCACCAGCATGAAATAATTCAGGGCCACCTTGCGGTGACCCTGTGCACGAGTTAAAGGTCCGTGCGACCGTATGGTTAGACCGTCGCTTGGCGAGCGCGATACTCGACGAATTCAGCTGGCGACATGAAGGCAACGAGTGCCCCCAAAACTACCATGCATAAACCGCCCAGCCCGAGCGCCCAGCCGAAGAAGACGCCCACAGCGTCGACGTAGCCGAACATATGCCAGAAGTTCAGGTGAAGCAGGTCGAGGACCTGCGCCATCCCGAATCCGGCATACGCCAAGAGTAAGCCGCCCGGGATGCAGAACCCCGAAATCAGCACTTGGAGCGTCCGTTGCGTAACAGCCTGCCCGACGAAGACGACGAACGCGCAGCACGCGTATGCGAACGCGAGACCGCCAATGCCGAAGAGGGCGTACGCCCAGTACGGCGACGTTGCGTCGCCGATAGACAGCATCTTCATGACGAGGTTGGCAACGCCAAACATCATGGCGATGAGGCCGTAGCAGGCCGCGAGGCCGCCAGCGATGATTGAAAGAACGACGACGAGTTGCGACACGGCACGCACAAAGATGTGCCGGTCATGGAATCGCATGAACGACTGACTGACGTTCTGGAAGAACGAGAGATCAATCGGACCAAGCGTCCATTTTGCAGGATTAGGTTGTTGCACGTAAGGACCCTTTCCTTGGTTTGCCCCACATGGGGTTAACCTTAATATATCATACTTTATGCCATTAGTCAATTAACCCCGAGCCGCGCTAGTACCCACCCTCTGTTTTTCTCGCAAAAATCTTATGGAGATAGAAGTTGTAGAGGAGGATGATGGGGAGAATCGGGCCGATACCCCAGAGCATGAAGGAGAGCGTCGAGTCTGGAGACGCCGCTTCGAAAATGGTTATCGAACCGGGGAGGAGATACGGATAGGTGCCGATAAGCATCCCAAGTGCGCCTAAAACGAAAATACCGAGACACAAGTAGTACACGCGCTCGAGATGTATTTTCTTGATGACGTAGTACGCAAGCGTAACCGATACAAACCCAATAACACCCGCGAGCGCAAAGAGGTAGTACATCGTCGGCGACATGGTCCAACGATCGAAAAACACGTAGTTCGTTTCTGGGAGGAGGAATGTGGCGCCGAGCAGTGCAATGAATGTTCCTCCCGCCGCAATCAGAATGCGCGGAAAGGTCTCATTTGAATTTTGATACGAGGAATTCCGAATGAGGTAGGCGTAGCCCAGTACGAGGTAACTAAAGAAAATGCCGATGGTTATGAGGAACGTAACGGGCGTCGCAAAGTCGAACAAGCTTCCTGCAAACTTCCCATCAACCACTTTCACGCCGCTCAGTAAGCCTCCGAGCGCAAGTCCTTGCCCCGCAACGAGAATGGCGCTCGCAACACCGAACATGCCGCTCCAGAAGCGTTTATTGTTCGCGTAGGCATGGAACTCAAACGACACAGCGCGGAGTGCAAGACCGATGAGAATGACACCAGCCGGTATGTAGAGAGCATTGAGGCCGACTGCATATACAAGAGGGAATGCGCCGAAGAGCGAGCCGGCTGCCACCAGCAGCCACGTTTCATTCGCATTCCAAATCGGACCCAAGAGTCGCATCATGATTCCCCGCTCCTCTTCCTTCTGCGGAAAAAGAGAAAGGATGCCGATGCCGAGATTTGCGCCATCAAGCAGGATGTAGAGACCGAGTTCGCCGCAGATGATGAAGTACCAGATGATTGGAAGGATAGATTCGGTCATGGTACAGGCGCGGAAAGATCAGGGCCCGCACGAACGATGCGATACGTGAAGAAGACGAACAAAATAAACATGATGGCGAAAATGGTTGTGAGCCCAATGATGAAGAGACTTATGACTGAAGACTCCAGATGCGCAGAGACAGCGTCTGAGGTTTTAAGGAGGTGATACATGACCCATGGCTGCCGGCCGACTTCGCGCACGACCCAGCCCGCCTCGGTTGCGATGAATCCGAGCGGCAACGCCCCCACGAAGAGCCACCAGAACAAACGATCTTTCTGTACGCCTTCGACCGTGAGACGTTTCTTCCACCAGTACCACGCACCAAGGAATGAAAGGAGAAGCAAAATGACGCCGATAGCAACCATTACACGGAATGCGTAGAAGGTTATCGTGCTTTCGATAGCATTCGGACGCTCATCTTTCGGGAACTCATTGAGTCCTTGCACGGTGCCCGTGAGCGAATCCGTCACGATAAGCGAGAGGCCTGCGGGAATGCCGAGCTCAAACGCGTTCCCTGTTCCTTCCTCATTCGGCCACGCAATGATGTTCCATGCAGCCCCATCCCCCGGCTTGTTCACGTCCCAGTGCAGCTCGCTTGCTGCAAGCTTGGCTGGCTGATGTTCAGCAACAACCAAACCAATGAGGTGTCCAAAGCCAATTTGAAGCGGGGTCACGATGAGCATGAGCCCGAGCACGTATTTAAATGCGGTGAGAAAAAACGCGCTCTCCTTCGCTTTGTTGAGAAGCGCAAGCGCACAGAGACCGGCCATAAAGAAGAGGGTCGTCTCGATGCAGGCAAGCCACATATGCCCGTAGGAAACGAGGGACGATGGATTGAAGATAGCCTCCATATAATTGTCGACGATGATTTTCCCGTCCTCCATGTGAATGCCGCGCGGCACCTGCATCCATGAATTAGCAACGACGATCCAGAAGCCCGAGAGCGAAGCGCCGACGAACACGCCGACACCGGAAAGGAAGTGGATGATTTTCGGAACGCGCTTCCAGCCGAAGAGGAAAATGCCGAGCGATGCGGTTTCGAGTGTAAAGGCAATCGTCGTTTCGAATCCAAGGATATTGCCGAAGAAACTGCCAGCCGCCTTGCTGAATTCCGCCCAGTTGGTACCGAACTGGAAGGAAAGAGGAAAACCACTCGAGACGCCTATCGCAAACGTGAGCACAAAGATTTTCGTCCAGAAACGCGCTTGGTGATAGAACTTTGCATCCTTCGTGCGGAGCCACATGCCCTCCATCAGCACGAGGTAGAACGCGAGGCCGATGGAAAGAAGCGGCCAGATAATATGGAAAATCGCCGTATCGGCGAACTGGATGCGGGAGAGCGTGAGCACGTCCATTCCCTTCATTCTATCGCATGGATGGGGTATCAGTTTGACAATCGCCGAATGGGAATCCATCCTCTTCCATGGAAAGGAACTTTAGAAATGAAACCACGGCTTTTGGTGTTCGCATCAGGCTCGCTTACGGGCGGCGGCTCGGGGTTCGAGAATCTCGTTGAGCACGCAGCAAAGGGCGCGCTCAAAGCCGACATCGTCGGCGTCGTTTCGAACCACGCAAACGGCGGCGTCCGCGAACGCGCGGAACGACTCCACGTTCCCTTTTCGCACTTCTACGATATGTCGTGGAGTGCTGAAGGATATTGGAAACTCGTCGAAGAATACAAACCGGATTTTGTGGCGCTCTCAGGATGGCTGAAACCCGTTCGCGGGCTCAATCCACGAACGACGTTCAACATCCATCCGGCGCCGCTTCCTGCGTTTGGCGGCAAAGGTCTCTACGGCCAATACGTGCACGAAGCAGTGCTTGTAGCCTTCCGAGAAGGACGCGTGAGCGTAAGCGCGGTGACGATGCACTTCGTTACACCGGAATACGACCGCGGACCAGTGTTCTTCGAACATGCAGTTCGCATCGATCCCGACGACACACCGGAAACGCTCGGTAAACGCGTAAAAGACGCCGAGCACTTCTGGCAACCGCGCATCACGAACCTTGTGGTGCAAGGTCACATCAGATGGGACGGTGAAAACGAAGTGTCTCTCACAGGAGAGATGGCGATATAAAAGAAAACGATTGAGCGCCCGCTGTAGTAGCGGGCGCTCTTTTCCTGCGCACGTCGGACTTACCGAATCTGCGTCGGGGTGAACCAAGCCGCGATGAAGCCAATGACTCCGGCGATCTTGAATGCATCCACGAGCGGGAGCTGGTAGTCGAAGGGCGAGGTGGCGATTACGAGGTGGTTGCCTCCCACGATGATTCCCGAGGCCACAACAGTGACCAGGGCGAACGTCGCGAGCATGGACCCACAAGCACGTAAGAACATGAGTTTCCTTTCTGTTCCTTGACCAAACTATATATTATCATGAATATATACTTATGTCAAGTCATGAATTCGTAATCCACAGGCCACGCTTGAAAACTTGCGATTTTATGAACTCTGTAGCATAATGGGGTTAACTCGCAGTATCCGGAGCTTTTGCGCGGCCAAACGCCGCTCCACAGCATATGAGTTCGGCGAGGTTATTCGAAAATTCAATCTAGCCACATGGCAACAAGCAAGCTCTACGTCGGCGGTATTCCGTACAGCACGACAGACGATCAGCTCCGCACCGCTTTTGAAGAAGCAGGTCAGGTAGCGTCCGTCAGTATTATCATGGATCGTATGACCGGCCGCTCACGCGGATTCGGTTTCGTCGAAATGGCGGATGAAGCAGCCGGACAGGCAGCTATCGACCGCTGGGACGGCAAAGAATTCGATGGGCGCACGCTCTCGGTTTCTCAGGCTCGCCCGCAAGGTGACCGTCCTCCTCGCCGCGAAGGCGGAGGTGGTTTCGGCGGCGGACGTGGTGGCTACGGCGGCGGCAACGACCGCGGTGGTTACGGAGGCGGTTATTAAACCCCTCTAGTTCCCCGAAAGAAAAACTCCCGTTTCGACGGGAGTTTTTCTTTTATCCGCAGGTAGAGGTTGAGTTTTGTTGCCCAACAACCGAACGTTTTTTTGATTCCGCAGTCCAGCCAATCAGATTCGCGAGAATTTGAAGGATTGAAGCGAGGGCCGCGAGTGCGAGCATGAGGATGATCGGCCACGCAAACGGCGTTGCGTAGTAGAAGAAGAGAACGAAGCCAGAGAACCAAAGGCCGGTGCACCACGGACAATGCACCAACGCCGAGAGCGTTCCGAGAAAAGAATCTGCAGGAGCCTTTGCGAGCCAATCGCGGAAGAAGTGGAGGATGAGGTCATACGAAACAAGGCGCACGAGGCGGAAAATGGCGAGTACGATGAGGAAGAAATCGCCCAGCGAGATCCAGTCCGGTGTCCGTGCATTGTCATACAGCCAGCCGTAGCCGAAGAGCACGAGCACGGCGAAGAACACGAGGAAAAAGATATTCCAGAACATTCCTTTCATATACGTTGTAGTATAGCCCATATATGGAGGTCGCTCAGGAGGATATTCAGGCGCTTATTCAAGATAAATATGACGGCGATCAAAACGCGGATATTGCGGACGACGTTGCGCGACTCGCCGCAGGCGAGCCGCTTGCCTACGTCATCGGCTGGCTTCCCTTTCTCGAACTCAAAATAAATCTCGACTCGCGCCCGCTTATTCCACGACCAGAAACCGAGTGGTGGACGGAAGCGCTCATCGAGCGAATCGGTAACGAGCCGCTCCGCGTTCTCGACCTCTGCGCCGGCTCGGGCGCCATCGGTCTGTCCGTTCTTAAGTACTGCCCGAACGCGCGCGTCTCTTTTGGTGAACTCATCCCTGAGCACGCAGCACTCGTCGAAAAGAATCTTGTTGAAAACCAGCTCGATGCGTCCCGCGCAAGCATACGCGCGGGAGATCTTTTCGAAGCATTTGCCGGAGAGCAGTTCGATATCATCGCGACGAACCCGCCGTATATTCCTGATACACGCGAGCTCGGCGAGGAAGTCACCGAGTTTGAGCCACCTGAAGCACTCTTTGCGGGGCCCGATGGCCTCGCCATTATCGAACGCGTCGTAGCGGAAGCACGTGAATACCTCGCGCCGCTCGGAAGCATCTGGATAGAGTGCGATATCGACAACATCGAACGAGCGCAAGAACTTCTCCTCGCAGGCGGCGCAGAGCGAGCCGAACTGCACAATGACCCATATGGTCGCCCACGACTGGTCGTGGGATACTATCCGTAATGGACGCATCATCCACCTCGAACGTCGTTGTTCCGTCGTTCGTCGTTCCTCCTTCGCCATGGTCGAACAACATCATTAACGGCGCGGACGTCATCGCCGTCATCTTAGCCATCATTTTCATCTGGTGGGCCGTGTATACGCTCATCGCGGTGTATCACTGGTTCCGTTTCGGTCGGCACTCATGGATTGCGCTTCCGGCGATAGTGGCGCACCTTTTTGTGACCGTGAACCTCCTTTTTTTCATAACGAGCGGTCTCCACTAACCTATGTTTAATCCCACTCCAGAATTTGAGCTTGAACCGGGCGAGAAAGTCATCCTTGTGGTGAGGAAGCATTGGCTCATTCTCATTGGGTATGCCATCGCCTACGCCTTCATCGCATGGCTGCCGATTCTTCTTCTCGATTACATCGCGGGCGGCACCTTTGGCGCAACTTACGATTTCACCAAATACCTCGCTCTCGACAATAAATGGGTGCGCTTCATCCTTGGCACGTGGTGGCTCTTCACATGGTTTAAATTCTTCAGCGCATTCACGCGCTTCTTCCTGAATCAATGGGTCATCACCTCGACTCGTATCGTTGATATTGAGCAGACCGGCTACTTCCGCCGCGAAGTCTCGAGTGTTCCGCTCGCGCGTGTGCAGGACGTGACCACCAACATCACCGGTTTCTTCCATACCATTTTCGGCTTCGGCACCGTTGAGGTGCAGAGTGCTGGCGCCGAAGAGAAGTTCGTCATGACCGGACTTGAGCGCCCCACCCACATCCGCGACACCATCATGCGCGAAATCGCCGAGTACAATAAGGCTCATCCGCACTAATTGACCTTTTAACTATATTATAGTATAATCACATTAGGACACTTTCGTCCTTTTGAGTTAGGGGGTTTCCCTTGGAAATATTCCTCATATACGCAGCCCTCGGTGCGGCCTTGGCCGTGCTCGGCTGCTTGGTCTCGTTCTCGAAATACCGAAGCGCCTATATCGCTTCGGCGGTCGTCGCTGGGCTCCTGATCGGCCTCGCCGGTTGGAGCTTCGTGCCGGCAGTGAACGGTTGGTTCAGCATGTGCTGGTACCTCTGCTTCTTCGCGTTCGCCATCGGCTGCGCCTTCGGGTGCATTCGTTCGGACTACGAAGCTCCAAACATCACTGGCTTCGGCGCCCTCGTCAGCGTCATCATTGGCTTCTGGATCGTCGGCTTCATGACCACGGATCCGCTCTTCCGCTGGGAGGGCTACCGTGACCTCATGGGTCCTGTGAAAGAAGCACAGACGTTCGACAAGGACGTGGCGCCGATCGACACGAAGAAATTGCGTGTCGTGAACGGCGTGTATGCCGTTCGCATCGCCGACAAATTGCTCGGTGAGCAGCAAGGCCTTGGTTCCCAAGTGGACCTCGGCCGGATGCACATCTCGCAGATGAACGGATGCTTCGAAGCGACGACGCTCGGCGCTTTGGCGCCGCAGAAAGTCTGCTTCGAGCACGAGCTCGTCTGGGTGGCGCCGCTCGTCCACAGCGGATTCTTCCGTTGGTTCACGAACCATGCGACGCACGGCTACGTGCTCGTGTCGGCAAGTGATCCGGAGCGCAAGCTCTTGGTGACCGCGGTAAACGGCAATCCGGTCGACCTTCGCTATATGGCGGAAGGCGCGCACTGGAACGACTACCTCATCCGGCACCTTCGGGGGCACGGATACGCAGGGTTCGGTCTTACCGAACCGACCTTCGAGCTCGATGACGCCGGCAAGCCATGGTGGGTCGTGACGACCTACCAGAAACGCGTCGGCTTCAGCGGTGACGACGCAACGGGCGTGGTGGTCGTTGACCCCTCGACCGGTGCGACCAACTGGTACAACATGAAAAACGTGCCAGCATGGGTTGACCGCGTCGTTCCGGAAGGAATGGCAATCGAACAGTTCGACAACCAGGGCCGATTCGTCGGCGGCTGGATGAACAGCTGGACGAGCAAGTTCGGTATGTATCAGACGTCGACCGATTTCCTCCACCTCGTGGAGGGAGTTAATGGCCGCACGTACTGGTACACCGGCATCACCTCGGTCGGCAACGATCAATCGACGACGGGGTTCATCCTCATCGATACGAAGACCAAGGAAGTCCGGCGGTATAAAATCCCCGGCGCGATCGAGGATGCTTCACGGAGTTCCGTGGAGAATTATCCGGAAGTCAAAAAAGCTCGGTATGGGGCGGGAGAAGCCATCCTCTACAACATGGGTGGCGTCCCGACCTACTTCATGACCCTCTCGGGCAACGACAGCATCCCGCGGATGTATGCCTTTGCGAGTGTGCGCGATTACCAAATCGTTGCTGCGTCCGAGTCGATCGATGATGCGCTGCGCCTCTACCAAGATGCGCTGCAAGAAAAGCCGGGCGCTGCGTTCGAGCAGAAAACGGTCACGACAGCTACCGCGGAAGGCGTCATCGTGCGCATCGCGGAAAATCCAGACGGCAAGAGCCGCTGGATGCTGCTCACAGTCGGGAAAGCGAGTCAGGAGTATTCAATCCTGTCGGCGCTCTCGCCCGAAGTGAAGTATGCGGAAGCGAAGGACCGCGTCCGGCTCGAGTATGAGCCGGGTGCGGGAAAACTGCTCCCGCGAGTGAAGAAGTTCGACGACCTCGAGCTTGAACTCACGAAGTAAAAACGGACGCCACGGGCGTCCATGCGGGCGGGACCTTTGGTCCCGCCCGTTTTATTTTTCATACCGGCCCCCTATCTGCTACACTCTTTCCTATGAAGGGCGAGCTTTCAACCGAACCATATAAAGGAGTGCGTGATTTCTACCCTGAGGACTGGGCGGCGCTTTCGTCCGCCTTCGAGACCCTGCGCCGCGTTCTGAAGTCCTACGGCTACGAGGAATACAACGCCTCACCGCTCGAGCCGGCTTCGCTCTACGAAAGCAAGACCTCGGAGGAAATCGTGAACGAGCAGACCTACACCTTTACCGACCGCGGTGATCGCAAAGTCACACTTCGTCCGGAGATGACGCCGACCTTGGCGCGCATGGTGGCAGCAAAGCGCCGCGAACTCGCCTTCCCTGTCCGCTGGTTCTCGATTCCAAACGTTTTCCGTTATGAGCGCCCGCAGCGCGGACGCTTGCGCGAGCACTACCAGCTCAATGTCGACCTGCTCGGCATGAAGGACGCGAAGGCGGATGGTGAAATCATCGTCATCGCTTCGAAACTCCTGCGCGCCTTCGGCGCGCAGGATAAGGATTTCTCCATCCGCATAAGTTCCCGCTCACTTCTCGATGCAGCATGCAACGCAGCCGGTTTTAGAAGCAGCGAAGAAAAGGATTCATATCGCCGTCTTCTTGATCGCAAGGCGAAGATGCCGAAAGAAGAATTCGAAGCTGCACTTGAAGGACGCCCCGACCCGCTCTCACTCATCGAGTCAGCAGACGACGCAGAGATCGCAAAAGAAAAGGACGCGCTCCTCTCACTCATCGAGGCATTCAACGCACGCAGCATGACAAACGTCGTTTTCGATCCAGAAATCGTCCGCGGATTTGATTACTACACCGGCCTCGTGTTTGAAGTCTTCGACACCAATCCGGAGAATTCCCGCTCACTCTTCGGCGGCGGTCGCTACGACAACCTCGTTGGAATGTTCGGTGGCGACGCGATTCCTGCTATCGGCTTTGGCATGGGCGACGTAACCCTCATGGACTTCCTCACGACTCACGGTATCGCACCTGTAGCAAAAAGCGCGGCAACCATATATATAGGTACACCAAGCGAAGAAGATATCGCTCCTGCGCAAACACTCGCCGACACCCTGCGCGATGGAGGTGTTTCCGTTATTGTGCACGTCGGCGGCAAATCCCTTGGCGACCAGATCCGCGAAGCAGACAAGCGCGGCAACACGTACTTCATTGCCTACGGTAAAGACGAACAGTCCTCTGGCGAAGTTCGCCTCAAAGAGCTCGAGAGCGGCGAAGAAACTACTCTTCCTATAAGCGGCGTTGCAGCTCACCTAGCGAAGTAATATGCGGGCTATTACGTTCGATATCGAGACGCGTAGTGATTCCTTTTCTCGCGGGAAGGTCGATATCGCGACACAAGAACTCACCGTCGTCGGCGTTCATGACACGGAGACCGGCGAGTACACCGCATATACGCAGGAAGAGCTTCCGAAGCTCTGGCCGATTTTCGAGCGTGCAGACATGCTCATCGGCTTTAATTCCGACACCTTCGACATCCCTATCTTGAATCGCTACTATCCGGGCGACCTCACGAAAATAAAATCACTCGACCTTCTTGCGGAAGTTTATAAAGCACTCGGTCGACGCATTCGCCTCCAAGCGCTTGGTGAAGCGACCTTGAAGCGCGGAAAGACGGGCGACGGGCTTGAAGCGCAAAAATGGTGGGAAGAGGGCCTCTATGACAAGGTGAAGAAATACTGCATTGAAGATGTCCGTCTCACCCGCGATCTCTATGACTACGCGCTCGCGAACGGACACATAAAATACAAGGATTTGCGGGAAGTGAAGGAACTGAAGCTCGACACACGCAACTGGGAGACTGGCGGCGAAGGCTCCTCCCTCACCCACACCCTCGGTCTCTAGCCTATTTACAAATAGAAGGATTCGTCGTATTCTGCCGGCAGACAATAAATCCGGAAAGGGAGGTGTCGATGATTCGAATACACTTCCTATCGGATATATACGATCAGGAGGGAAAAGCTCGTTTGTGCCGAAAGGTCAGCGAGTACTTGGACGCCCAGTACCACGGGCGCTTTGTGAGCAGGGAGGAATTCTGCTCTGTTGTTGAAAGCAGTCAAATCGGGCCAGGTGACCCTTCGACAGACAATCAACACAAGATACGCGTTATTGTGAAAAGCTATCTGCCAGACGAACTCTATGCTGATATCGCTGATATCATCTACGAATTCTACGGCGGTAAATATTCCGTACGCGTAGCACAAGCCGGGAGAACCGGCCCCGAGTACGAGCGCCGCGCGCTCGCCAATATCCCCCGATCGAATCGGAAACGTTAGGTCCCGTGATGCACGGGACCTTTCTCTTTTACCCACACTGCATATTCAGCGCGAGCGCCGATGCTATACTTTTTTCATGAACCCTGAAATTCGCAGTTCCATTCTCATTCCGGGCGCTATCCTCCTCGCCGGTATCGTTATTTCTATAGCTGTGTACGTCGTGCGCACCTCGGATCCTTCCAATGCACAACTCGGTTCCCCTTCAGCCGTTCGTCCTGTTGACCCCGCAAACGACCACATCGTTGGGAATCCTTCAGCGCCCGTCATGCTCATCGAATACTCGGATACCGACTGCGAGTACTGCAAACAATTTGAGGCAACGCTCGCGCAGCTCATGACTGAATATGGCAACGATGGAAAGATCGCATGGGTGTACCGCCATTTCCCTGTCGTTGAAGAACACCCGAACGCAGCGAAGAATGCTGCTGCAGCTGAATGCGCCTCCCGCATTAAAGGCGAGAACGCGTTTTGGAGCTTCTTGAATGCCATGCACTCAACCGCCCCTGCCGATCAAGAATTCGATCCAGCTGACTATGGCAAACTCCTTCCGGGTCTTGGCATCGACGCAAAACTCTTCGACACCTGTCTTGCAGACGAAAGCGTCGGCAAGCGTGTCATTGCGGACTACACGAACGGTCTTGAGGCCGGCGCGAGTGGCGCCCCCTACACCATCCTCCTTGTGAAAGGAAAGAATCCAGTCACCATCTCAGGTGCGGTGAACTACACCTCAATGAAGAAAATCATCGAGAAATCGCTCGCAGAAGCAGCTCACTGATTCACAAGTCCGAGTCGATAGAGATCGACTGAGTGATCGCCCTCAAACATATCTGAAGGATTCGGAAGATACGCACGTTCGCGTGCAAGCTCGTCCGTTGCATCTTGAAGAAGTCGATGGAAGAACAGGAACATGTCTTCTATTTCCGAATAGACAAGCACGTATTTACGTAGCTGCGGCCGTCCGTCAGCATTTTTACGCTTCTTGCATTCATACACGATGAAGCGACAGACTGGCTTCCCATACAGCTCGGTCACGGTGTAGTAATTGAAAAGCGCTTGGAGTGCGAACGCAGGCTTATCACTTCCCTTACTAAAAGAATCAACGAACTTATGGTCGACGATATCGACCATCCCCGGATTCCCCTTTGATTCAACGACAAGGTCGGAGATTGCCTTCACCGGAAGCGGAAGACCGGGAACGCTCGCCATCGATTTCACTTCGACCCCAATCACTTTGTGACGCGGCGGCCGCGCGAGATAAAAGTTGATCGCTTGGACATAATCGCGTTCCATGGAGGCGCGCTTCGCGCGCTTCTCCTTCTTTGATTTCGCCACCCCGAAGTTAAGTTCGAAGTCTGAGATTCGACGGATGTAATCAAGTCCTTCCTTAATAGCCTCTTCCTTGAGTGCACCGTTATAGAAGAGCTCGAGCGCATAGTGCCCCGCACTGCCAATCACCGAGGCTGGCGTGCGCGGAAGATCGTATATCTTCTCAACGTACCGCTTGTGCCACGTGAGCGGGTTACGCAAGAACGCCATAAGGGAGGAATGGCTCCAATAGTCGATCGGCAGTTTCTTCGTCTTTTTTTTGGTCGCCCGCTTCATGGGCCTCATTGTACCGTATTGCCTTTTTTTTGAAGGGGGCGTATAAACGAAGGCTGGAGTGCAGGCCGTTTTCCTGCACCTTTGTGGAGGAGTCCAATGTCGAATACCCTTGAGCTCGTACTCATCGAACAGGCTCTGTTTGGGGTAGCTGTGATTACGGCATTTTTGTCGCGGTCATGCGCCCTTCATTCGTCCGCGCGTTCCTTTCGCTTCTCGCGATTGCCTCAGGCGGCTGCGCAGCGCTTCTGCCCACGTGGCTCTCGTTCGAAGCGAGCAGCACCTCACAGTTCGGCGGGCTGCTGTGCGCCCTCATCGGCGGCATGTGCCTCGTCTCGACCATTCTGCAGAGCGAACGTCGCGCTGAGCACTGATCTCTCGCATTCAACAAAACAAGTCCGGCGCTCTGCGCCGGACTTTCTCTTTTTCAAAACTTTTATGCAAGCCGTACACATATATACGTATACGTCCATGTCTTAATGCCTCAGTGCCTCAAAGCCTCAACGCGTTAATGCGTTAATGCTATATACACAAGTAATTATAACTCTGGATATCCAGAGTTATAATTACTTCATGGGTAAACTAGAAGCAGCGAACCACAAGTCCATCCGACGAACCAAAATCAATAAAGCCATATTGGCTACTGTAGCGACATCTGGATTAATTTCTGTCGCAATAGTCGCTCCCAACGTTCTCGTTGCGTTAGGCCAGATAAAACACGTGGTTCAGAGAAGGCTTCAGATTCGAAAAAGCATTGACCGACTTGCTCGACTTGGATACCTCGAAATTCAGAGGGAGAGCGGCACATCCCGCATACGCATTACAGACAAAGGTAAGTTTTTCCTTGCTTCGTGTGGTAGGGATGGGAGAAGAAAAAAGTGGGATCAGAAATGGCGTCTGGTTATTTATGATATTCAGGGCCGAGCCCCAGTTCTCCGACAACGTATAAAAGAACTGCTTACTGCGTTCGGCTTTGTACGATTGCAAAATAGTGTCTGGATTTCTCCACACAATGCCGAAGATCTTGTGACGCTCTTGAAAGCTGAGTTACGGATAGGAAAGAATCTTTTGTATATGATTGTTGATCATATTGAAAATGAAGCCGCCCTTCGCGCCCACTTCTCTTTGCCAAAATTAGAAAAACCTAGGTAACTATAACTCTGGATATCCAGAGTTATAGTTACCTCCTCTAGAGAGGATGGGGGCTGGTAAATGGGTGACGGATTTGGTAGGGTGGCGGCATGCCGCGTTTCCAGGTCGCGGGCCACATAGGGCTTTTACTCCTTGCGCTTGGCGCGCTTCCCTTTCCTGTTTTCGCTGACACTGCGTCGAGCACGGTCGTCTATGAATTTCCGCACGCCGTTTGGGGCTCCCCAAACGGCGCTTTTGTTGGTGGTGGTTTGCTCTACTCAGAAATCTCGAGCACGACGCCGGGTGGTATCTGGATGGATGTCGCCAAGGATTTCGACCACTGGTATGACGCGGATCATTCCTACACTTTCGATACTTTCGAGGTATATCTGACCGTCGGAGGGTTCCCAAATATTTCTGCGCACCCGCTTACTGCCGGCACCGTTGCGGTGAAAATATATGCGGCTGATGAGTCATGGGTTACGGGTGAGTTGGTTGCCGCGTCAGCACCGATTCCCGCCTCAACGTTGTTTGAAGCTCAAAATGGGGATTTCTGTAATGGTGACGGCTCAGCCGCAAGTCCGTTCTCAGCTCCCTGCATCGCCTCATTTTCGTTCCCCTCCGGCACCGTTCTTGCTGCCGGACAGCACTATGTCTTTGAAATTAATGGCAACGGCATTGTGAGCGAAACAGATCTGCATGGCGAAACGTATTACTATCCGGGACTTTCGATGGTGGGAGCGAGCGTATCGCAGTATCCGTTCGGCAATGACGGCATTCAGGATGCTCCGAACGTAAATACCGGTGCGGTGTATCTCCGCCTTTCAACCGATGCGCCACCAATTCCCGTTTGTACGGAAAACTGCAACGACAATGTTCTTTTCCTTCCGGGTATTGAGGGTAGTGCCTTAAAAGAAGGAAACGATTCTCTTTGGCCGCCGAGCATTTGGAGCCATGACGTTAGTCGTCTCGCACTTGATGAGAACGGAAACAGCGTAAACGACATTACGGTCGCGGGTGCTTTAAGTGATTTCTACGGAGCTAATCTCTACGGTGGATTCGCTTCCTTTATGGACGACCTCGCCACGACCAGCGTGATACGCGAATGGAAACCTCTTGCGTATGACTGGCGTTTCTCTCCTGAGAGAATTCTCTCTGATGGAATAAAGACTCAGAACGGAATAGTTGATCCTGTAGCAACCTTCGAGGCACTAGCGGCAAATTCCAAAACCGGCAAAGTGACCATTGTTGCTCACTCGATGGGAGGCCTGCTAGGCAAAACACTAATCAAGAAACTGCAGGGAGAAGGGAAAGACGGCTTGATCGGTTCGTTCGTCATGATTGGAACACCCCAGCTCGGAACGCCGCAAGCAATACCCTCATTGCTCCATGGAGAACAACCGCTCGCGCTCGAGTTCTTTGTACGCTCTCCAGCAACGCGTTCTGTTGCACAGAATATGCAGAGCACTTATGATCTCTTGCCCAGCAAGATGTACTTTGATTCGGTACAGTCGCCTCCTATTTCGTTTGACGAAAATGCATCCTATACGCAAGCATGGCGTGATCTTTGGGTTTCTATTGATGCCTACGATGAATTTACCGAGTTTCTCACAGGGACCGGTGTAACCCGCACACCACCACAGCCCACTGATCTCGGCACTCCAGAGGTGCTTGATCCAGTTCTACTCGCAAGGAGCACCCAACTCCATGAAGGTCTGGACTCCTATTCAATTCCCTCGCATATACGCGTTGTACAGGTCGCTGGGTGGGGGTTGACTACAACAAAAGCGATAACGTACTGGAATGCCCACGTTTTTGGAATTCCGACGCCGATACGAAGCTATAAAATAGTGCCAACCGTTGAGGGCGACCAGACCGTTGTATATCCAAGCGCCCTTTCTTCTACTGGGGAAAAGTACTTCTTCGACCTCTCTCTTTTTAATGGGAATCAAGCGGGGCACGATTTTGATCATAAAGATCTGTTAAACACGGGTCCCGTCCAAGAAGTTATAGGCTCTGTTTTAAAGCGCGAGTCAGTAACAACTACAACTTATATTCTCGACCAGCGTCCAGACGTCTCTGAAATAGATGAACAGTTACTTATCATTACTCGTTCACCAATATTAATCGGCGCTTACGATTCTGAGGGAAATTTTACAGGTATCGATCAAAATCAAGATTTGACGTCGGAAATTCTTTTCATTTCTAAGAACATTCCGGGAAGCAATTTCCTCGTTTCGGGCGAAAACCAATATCTTTTCCTTCCTAAAGGTGTGAACTACACGCTTAAATTCAAAGGCACTGACACTGGACAGGCAAGTATTGAGACAGCAACTTTTGTGAACGATGAAATTCACCCCTTTTCCGGCTTTACGGACATGCCTGTGACGCCATCCGTTTCTGCAACTTTCTCGATTGACGGAACCACACTCGTAAACACAGAGCTTGAAGTTGATCAGAACGGGGACGGTCAAGTAGATACGTATATCCCATCCGATGGCTCGAACCTCTCAATCGAACACGTCTTGAGCAATCTCAAGAACGCCGTCCAAAACTTAAACGCTTCTGCGAAGGTAAAGACACAGCTGCAAAATAAGATTGCTAACGTAGAAACGAAAATCGCAAAGCAAAAACAGAAACAGACTAACTCCTTATCGAAAATTAAGATGCAACTTGAAAAGAAGGCTGAGAAAGGAAGAATCGACGCGTCTACAGCAAACACACTCATCGCTCTTCTTGATGAGCTACTGGCCCAAAGCTCAATCGTCCCCTTCGATCCCGCGCTTATTCTAGAATTAAAGGGCCAAATAAATTCTGCAAATATTAGCCTATCTCTAAAATCGTCTCTTCTGGCAAAGCTTGGAAAGCTGGAGAGCGTTGCCGGAATAGGCAAATCTATCGATACCATGGCAAAAGCAGTCAGGGCAAAGTCAGCAAAAGGAGCCCTTGTTGAAGCTGAAACCCAGAACCTGCTTAACCTTCTCGACCAGCTTCAGGGGGCGATATAATAAAACAGATGAATCTAAAGAAGTATCTTCCGTTTGCCCTTACAGGTTCCCTCATCGGTGCAGGGATTGGGTATCTTTTTACTCATACTATCCAGTATGGAATTTGTATATATGAAGGGCTGAAAAGAGATCCTGCTTGTTTGAATTTTTATGACCGAATTGGGGTTCCGGCATTCTACGGATTTGGGGCACTCGCTATTGTATTTGCCCTTCTCCTTGCAGTACCTAAGGCGATACCGGCGTGGAAAAAGTTTGCAAAGTGGTATGTCCCGATTGCCGCACTTATATTCATCTTCTATCCAACCAATCAATCAATGGACTTTTTGACCCCTTCACTGGGAATAGCGGCTCAATGGATTGCTGGCGTTTATCTTGCTATCAGCCTTGTAATAATTATTCGCGCTTCAAAATAGGGCGAGTTTTTGGGGACGGGTGAGCTGTTTTATCTGATACTCGCGACGCTGCGCGTCGCTCTGAGAGCCGAAGGATTCGGAATATTTAAACTTCACAGGGCGGCGAGTACGGGTGTAGCGGGCGCCTTTGTCGGATGAGTTGTGCTCTTCGAGACGGCGCTCAAGGTCCGTGGTTGAGCCCGTGTAGAGCGTGCCGTCCGCGCATTCGAGGATGTAGACGAAATAGGTCATATCCTAAGGGTAACACGCTTGACTCCCTATTTACTTTATTTTATATTGTTGCGGTGATGGCTTAGCCGCCATCCTTGTTTCTTTTTGGGAGAAAAGCGAATGCTTAGATCCACCAAATCCTTTCTGGATCCGGACAGCTCTGCAGTGCTGATGGTCGACGACGGTTCGGTCATTGGGGCTGTGGCACGCCTTGCGCGCCTCGGTCTTCCGATCGATGCGATGCCCGCGGTGAAGGTTTCGGAGGCGAAACCGGCGCCAAAGGCGCCGGAGATTCCGAAGATTCCTGCCGCCGTGCAGCTGGCTCCTGAAGCGCCTAAAAGCACTCAGAGCGGGCAGTCGTTCAAGGACAGGAAGAAGAGACGTCGGCGCTAGCGCGCCGCCCACGGGGCCGGACTTTCGTCCGGTCCCGTTTTTTTGACAATAGGTGCAAAAAGTGTAGTGTTTCGGCAGAACTCTTTGGAGACAGCAGATGAACATTTTCGTTCTCATCGACAACTGGATTATCGACTCGATATTCCAACGATTCGCCGACTGGTTCTGGACGTGGACAAACAAGTCCTGTTTCTGGCTCGCAAAAATTGGGTGCTGGATGGTCATTCTCAGCCACACGGCTGGGGCTATCCTTCAGTACTCTCTGCACAAGACAATGCTCGTTTTGCTCTCGGAAGTCGCCTTCCTCCTGCTCATTGGTTGGATCTTTTTAGACAACATCAACAAGCTCGAGAAGGCCGATCAAAATCTTCAATCGGCGTCAGCTGTCTCGGCGAACCCGCTCCGCGAGCTGGTGCTTACGCGAGTGATTCGCTACCTCGTTCTCGTCCTTTCGTCCTTTTTTATTCCACATGAGATTGGGCGCGGGACGCTTAGCGGATATTTCGACCTGATCGGAAGTATCGGCATGATCTTCTTCGCCTATTTCATCTCCTGCACACCCAAACCTCCTCGGCCAAAGGTCGTCGAGCAGACGGTCCCTGAGGGAGCCTGAAATAACGGGCTGGCGCCTTGCGCCAGCCCGTTTGACTTTATAGGCCACTTATAGTATAATGGTAGAACTCCCCGCTTTGGTGGGAGGGTTGAAAAGGAGGTCAGCAATGGCTGACGATCCGGGTGCGGCTGTGGCCGCTTCTCAAACTGCAGCTCCGCCGGCTAAGCCGCGCGGGAAGTTCTGGCACGGAGTCCGGAAGGCCCTGAGCGATTTCTCGCTTAAAAAGGTCCTTCCTTTCCTCTGCCGGAGCGGCTCCGCGCTCGTGCTTGCGGCGCTGTACGTGTTCTTCGCTCTGGTCATCGACTGGCGCCCGCAAACGGTGCCTGAAGCGATTACGTTCATGACGGTCGTCCTGATCATTCGGGAAGGCTTCGAGTGGGCGCAGTCGCTTGTGGTCGCTGAACTGTTCGAGAAACTGCGCGTCGGCATGGATGAAAATCCGATCGTCGACTCGACCATTTCTTGGGCACCGATCGCCGCGGTGGGCGGAACGGTCCTTTGGCTGATCGCCAAGCAGCAGCCGATCGATATCTGGCTCATGCTGCTCGGCGCGATGCTGATCGGGATCGCCTGGCGCGATATCTACATCAACGGCAAGAACACGAACACGATCCAGCGTCTCCTCCCGGAGATGATGCTCGTGAACAAGAACAAAAACAACGAGTAGGCCTTCGGCCGAAATTCAGAGCGCCGTCCCTGTCGGGGCGGCGCTTTTTTTATTTCTTTTTTGACTTACTGGTGAGTTCTTTAAGGTCAGCAAGTACCTGCGCTGCGTGCACAGGAGGCTTCACGCTTTCGTACACCTTTGCAATCTTCCCTTTCGGGTCGATGAGGAAGGAGGTGCGCTTCGTGCCCATATATTTCCGACCCATCATATTCTTCTCGCCCCAAACGCCGTATTTATTCACGAGTTTCTTTTCCGTATCTGCAATGAGGGTGAACGGGAGCTCGTACGCGTCCGCAAATTTGCGGTGACTCTCAACGCTGTCGGTCGAAACGCCGATCACGCTCGCTTTTATCTTTTTAAAATCTTTGAACTGATCACGGATGGTGCACGCCTCGATGGTGCATCCTGGCGTATCGTCTTTTGGATAGAAATAAAGGAGAACCCACGAGCCGAGGAATTTCTTCAGCTCTTGCGGACGACCATCCTGATCGAGGAGTTTGAATGCGGGCGCTACGCGCCCTACTTTTGGAATAGACATAAGGGAAAGTATACCTGCGTTGACATGAACCTCTGGTGGGGATTATATGAGCCTTAGACGGGCCAATCTCGGCCTGCCTTACGAAGCCCGGAGGGCTGAAAAGGACGGATGTCCTAGGAAGGTAAGAAATGTTCAAGAAACAAAGCAACACAACGAAGCTCCTCAGGGAGTATCCGTGGCTCTGGCAGGTCTCCAACATCTGGACTCCGATAAGTCCTATTCATGTCTGTCGTGCCTCACACGAAGAACTCGTTGAGGTACTCGTGGACGATTTCTTTCCTGCCATCACTGTATGGTGGGCTAAAGTCAGCTGGGGCGACGGCTGGGGCGCAGTGGTCAGAGCAAAGCTGCCTGATGGCCTGAACAGCTCGAATGTGGCAAACGGCATCCTCACGAGCCTCGAGGAGCAGTTTCGAGACTTTCGGCTCGACTCGTTCACCTTGGAATGCTTGGTTACCGGCTACAGGAACGAGGGGGTGTTCAAATCGGAATTTACGGTTTACCCCGCAGTGAAAGGATGCAATCTGATGCTTTCCTGTCTTGCGCAGCGCAACGCGCGCAAGATCGTGAAAGAGCAGTACGCGTTCTAAATACAACCAACGGCCGGCGCTTTGCGCCGGCCGTTTCCCTTTCTCACCCCACATGGTAGTGTCCCCCTAGAAACGGCTTAGCAAGGAAAGGAATCCTATGGCCGGAATACCAGAACTCGAGGGGCTTCCGTTGCTCCTCTACATCTCCTCCGCGGCGGAAACCGCTGCCGAACAGGAGAACGTCGATGATTCGCTGATGATCGGACTTTCGAAAGACTGCCCCTACAAGCACCTACCGGGACACCGGAAAGAACTGCTACCCTGCAGCACTTTCGGCCCGCACGTGCACATCATCGGTCTGTCCGAAGACGGCCGCGGAGTCCTGCCTGCAGCCATCCAGTCGCAGGAATTCATCAGCGAGTATTTGGACAACTTTTACGAGGAGTCCTTTTCTCGAAACGAAATTCTGCTCATGAAGCGGATTCTCTTGGCGCAAGCCAAAGACCTTCCCACCGACATGACAGACGAGGAACGGAGACTGCCGATTGGCAAAGAAGAGCCTGAGAATCTCTTCCAGTTCTTCTGGGTCTCGTGATATTTGGCCGGCGCTTCGCGCCGGCCATTTTCTTGACTATCCGCCTACGAGTGCTATTTTCATACCAGAGTAAACAAGGAGGTGGACATGCGTCAGCATGAAATCCGGATGTGGGTGAAGCAGTTGGGCGGTACCTTCAAGGAACCGAAACCACCGGTCGACACCCGCGAGATGGAAGAACTCTTCAAGAAAAAGCGGTACACCGAAATGATCGGTCTCATCCGCGACAGCATGAAGCTGCAAGGACCGAGACTGCGCATTGGCTACGTGAATTCCGGCGGAAAGCCGACCGGCCTCGCGTGGATCAACATGCCGAATCCGATGCCGATGTACGGCACCGCTGGATTCAACTCGATGGAACTCTCTATGTTTATCAGAAAGAACTTCCTCGAGACTGCGCCCTTCGGCTTGGTCGCTATGGCGATTTCGCACGAGTGCTCGCATGTTGTCTTGAATTCGCTGCACCACCCTCTGAAGACCACTGAAGAGTGCGTGGATCTCACGGCGATGTACAACGGCTACCGCAACCTCTTCGCGACGGAGTACGAGTACGAAAAAACGCTCGGCCTCCCACCGAACCTTCAGCACCTGCTTTCGGGCCGCCTTCACAATCGCTTAGCAGAAGCGTTTGGCGACTCGTTTCATTCGCAATTCGGTTATCTCACGATCGCCGAACGAAAGTTCGCCGCGACTCTCATGCAAACGAGGGCGAAGGTGTAAATTCTATGTATAAAAATACGGGCCGACCCTCTGGGTCGGCCCGCTTTTTTGCTCTTTCGAGCTGTCGCGTGTTAGGCGCTCGGCGCCGCGCAGGCGGGCTGCTTCGTCACGAGCGTCTTGATCATCGCGTCGTACGCAGCTTGGTCCGTGTCGGCGATGCCGGTCAGACCTTTGTCCATCGGCGCGTTCACCGAAGTGAGGCCGGCGCTGTATATCGAAATCACGTTGAACTTCTTCACGTACGTGATCGCATACGTGCGCTGGTCAATCGTGACCAGCACGCTGTCGCTCGTCGAGCCGGGCTTCACGCACGACCCGTGGTTCTCGACCATGTGCGCGACCTTGCGGACGTCCGCGGGGGACGCCGCATGGGCCGGCGCAAGCGAGGCGACACCGAAGCACAAAGCAAATGCCGCAGCAGCGGCCAGCGCAACTTTCGTATTGAACATGTCCGTTCTCCCTTTTGTTGAGTGGACGCTTTAATTATAAATTATCTGTATAAATTTGTCAAATACTGGCTTTGAAATTACTTTGCTTCCTGCTTGGGAGATATCGGTATGAGGTCGTATTCTTTCGAAGCAAACCCGCGCATGTCGTTCGCGTCGCTGACTTTATCGTAGACAGTCACTTTTCCCTCCTTGCGCGCGTTCTGCACAGTCATCCATTTTATCGTTTCGCTTTTGCGTAAACCGATGCCGCGCATGCTAGTACGTTGACCGAGATCTTCAACAGCATCGAACAATATCTGCTCAGGCTGTTCCTTGAATTTCATGCGTGCTCGGCGCGCCTCATTTGTTACGCGCCCACGCTGAGTGTCCCCTCCTTGAAGTTGGTCGATGAGAATTACTTTCTTTTCAAGATCCGGTACAAAAGATGCAACCGTGATCGTTTCCCATGCGCCATCATCTCTCAGGTACTGAAGAGAGTACGCAAACGGCGCATCGATAAAGAGACGATTATCGGAGTCAGGTTCAAGCGAGTAGGAGCCACGTGAAGAGTAGGTACCGTTTGGATCGTGTGACTGCTTGTCTGCAGAAATTAATCCGCGCAGGGCATACCGCTCCTTCGGAAAAGTTGCGGGATTCTGCGCATACTCCTCGAGCGATTTTGAGGTAGGCGCTGCGACTTCCCGCGCAAACTCGCGCCACAGTGCGTTTTCCTTCCCTTTCTCTGAGCTAGGAGAGATAAAAAATGGTTCGAAGCTGCGGCGGCTTTTTTCAGCCTCCTTAAGCATTTTCTTTTTGCCGCCACTGAGCTCTGACGTATTGGATTTCTTGCCACTGAATCGCTCGAATATACTCATACCTACAGTATAGAACAGGCTAGAAGACGAGGGCGAGGCGAACGGTATCCCGAACGCCGATAGATTCCTTCTTTCGGATTTCTGCCTTAAGCGGAAGGAGGTAGGTGCCGGACTTCGCATCGGGGAAAATCGAGGACTTCCAGCTCGTCTTTCCAATGGTCGCGGTCACGCGTATCGAACCCCAGCCGACCCTTGGCTTCCCTTTCTGGCTCGCCTTTATCTTCGCAGACGTTTTCTTGTCGACTCCTACGAAATACCAGCCGCCCATTCCGGGATACTGCACGACCTTCGACGTAACACGGTATTCAGCCATGATTAGAAAAGGAAAAGGTAGAGCGTCGTGAGGAGGATGCCAAGGTTCATGTAGGCGGTCGCAGACATACCGGGCGCGCGGTAGAGCGGGTTTATGCGATAGCCGAGCCAGAACGCGAGCCGAGCGACCACGAAGACGATGGTGACGGCTATAAGCACCTTTGTGCACGCAGGCGGAATAACTGAGGCGAGCGCGAGCGTGCCGACGAAAAAGACAAAATTTTGCTGGAGCGTGTTGTCGACGACATGCCCATCAACTTCCATTTCCTTACTTTCTTTGTGCTTCAAGGGATCGATGGCATCGCTCAGGAAGCGACTATTACCGACGGTCGCGATCATGACAAAAAGCGGGAGCGCTGCGACAACATTGAGACCGAGAGCGAACATAATCCGCGCAAGCGGTTCCTCCATTCCCGCTATCGGCTGAATGAGGGATGAGAGGCCCCACACTGAAAGTGCCATCAGTACGACTCCGCTTGCGGCACCGATCGCGACCGTCTTTTGCGAGTTATTCATATTAAAAGTATAGCCCGTCAAAACCGGTACGTTCCGAGCTGCTTGCGGAAGTTGACAAGCGGTTTGGCTAGTGACAGCGTTTCTTCATGCTTAGTTAAGCGTTCATGAGGGACACTGGACTAATGCGACTTTTCATAGCACTCACAGTGGCCGCGAGCCTGCTCTTCGCGGGGAGTCCGCAGGCGTTCGCGGCGCCGGTACTAACCAAACTTCTTGGGAAAAGCGAATCTTCGTCGACGCCCGAGCATGGACCGGGACGTCTGCGCGTACCAAATAGTGAGCTCTTGCAGGACCTCATGGCGCCGCAGGCGCAGCCTGCGGCGCGTACCGCCGCGCCAAGCGCGGCGGTCACGCCCCCGAACCTTATTCCGAATCCGGATCTTGAAACCGCAGGGAGCGGGGACGCTCCAGCGTCTTGGCGAAAAGGCGGATATGGCACGAATACACGCACACTCACCTACCCAGCTCCGGGCTCCTCGGGAAATGGCATTCGCGTACAGCTATCAAACTACACGAACGGGGATGCGAAATGGTTCTTTGAGCATGTGCCCGTCTCAGGCGGTACGACCTATCAGTTTTCCGACCAGTATCAGGCAAGTACGCAGAGCATCGTGACCGCAGAATTTAAAATGCAGGATGGGACGTATGCGTATAAAGATTTTCTGACGCTTCCGGCAAACTCCAGCTTCTCTACTGCGTCCGGCCAGTTCACCGCGCCTACCGGCGCGGTCTCCGCCACCATTTTCCACCTCATTAAAAGCAACGGCACCCTTACGACTGACACCTATTCTCTTACTGAGGTGAATTCAAGCGGCGGAGATAACTACGTCGCAAACTCAGGATTTGAAACGGGCAGCGCAGTACCCGACTCATGGACGAAGGGCAGATGGGGAACCAGTACCACTACCTTTTCTTATCCAGTGACAGGCTCAAATGGAGACCGCGCTGCACAAATTACGATAAACGGCTGGACCTCGGGTGATGCGAAATGGGCCTTCACTCCGCTCTCCTTACCTTCTGGCAATTACACCTATACAGACGAATACACAGCGACTATCCCAACGTATCTCACGCTTGAGCTGAAACGCGCCGACGGCACCTTTGCATATCAGGATCTGCTCGTCGCACCGGCAACGGCATCCTGGGCCACCACCAGCGCTAATTTCTCCGTGCCCGCAGGCACGCAGAGCGTGCGCGTCTTTCATCTCATTAATCGAAATGGCACGCTCACGCTCGATAACGTCTCAGTGACCGACCGCACCGGCGGCGGCACGAGCGTCTTCGATACGGGTGCCGTGACGCTCCGCTTTGATGATGCGTGGGACTCGCAGTATCAGAACGCCGTTCCGAAACTTAAAAGCGCAGGACTCAAGGGCACCTTCTATGTCGTCTCGCGGCAGATAGAAGACACCGGCTATCCGGGCTATATGACAAAGGCGCAGATTCAGGAAGTCGCGACAGATGGAAACGAAATTGGCGCACATACTCAAACGCACGTTGACCTTGCCACCCTTCCGTATAGCCAGCAGTACGCGCAGATAAAGGGCTCACGAGACGATCTTCAGTTGTGGAATGTTGGACCAATCAACTCCTTCTCCTACCCCTTCGGTTCGTATAACGCCGATAGCCTTCAGGCAGTGAAAGACGCGGGCTTTGAAAGCGCCGCGAGCTCGAACGGCGGCTACGTCACACTCGCATCAGATCCGTACCAGCTCGAGCGATACGGTCTCGAATCATCGACCACCTGGACAGAGATTAAGAACCGAGTAGACACCGCGCTAGCGAATAAGCGCTGGCTCATCTTGACCGCACACCAAGTACAAAGCTCCTGCTCGGACCAATACTGCATCACGCCCACACTCTTCAATCAGCTCGTGGATTACCTCAAAGCAAATAACGTCCGTGTTGTCACGGTTTCCGAGGGCTTGGATTCACTCTAGAGGCGCTATTCGCCGTCGTGCGCGCGTTTGAGGGCAGCGATATCGAACTTCACCATATTCATCATCGCGATAGCGGTGCGATGCGCTTTCTCCTGATCTGGATCGCTCATGTATTCGCCGAGTACGGTCGGCGTGACCTGCCACGTAATGCCGAAGCGATCTGTAATCCAGCCGCACGCGATTTCCTTCCCGCCCTCCTTGAAGGCATCCCAAAGCTTATCTATCTCTTCCTGTGTATCGCAGAGTGCGACGAGCGATACAGGTCCCACCGCAGCAAGCATCGGATTCTCTCCTCCCTGTATGCACATATACTTCTCAGCCATAAGTTCGAACTCGCCCACGAACTGACCCTTAGGCCCTGGCGCGTCCGGCAGCATGGTTATATTGCCGATCTTCGAATCCGGAAACAGCTTCGTATACAGCTCCATAGCCTCCTGCCCATTCTCCTTGAACCACAAAAACGGTTGTATCTTTTTCATGGACTCAGTATACCGTCCAACCCTCTAATTTCGATGAAGAAGGCGAGCCCATTCGGTCGATGTTAGAATAAACGAATGAGCGTTAGATCAATGGTTCGAACATTTCAGGATAAATCATTTTTACTTGCTTTCTTTGCTGTTTTGGCAATTATTTTGCCAGGCTTAACGGCCATGTACGTATATAATCCCAATCAAGTATTCCAACTGGATTGGATTAAACTCGTTTTGTTATCAATAGCCTTTACTGGACCATTTGTAGTTACAAATTCAATTGTTATCGGCGCGGCCTATAAGGGCCGGCGCAGTAGTACATCCTTCTTTTTAGATCTTGTAGAAGGAGCTCTGATGACTGCTGTGGGATTCTATCTGTGTCTAGGAATTCTGATGGTCTTTGGTCTCGCAGACTTTCACTTTTTTAAATTTCCTTTCGCTAACGAGATAATACTTGGCGCGCTCGCTGAGACCGTTCTCATAATTACGATTGTTCGAGAGAATCGAAGGAAAAGTAGTTGAGCCAAAGAGTCCTAGTATTTATTTGGTATCTTCTCAAAAGTCTTTCCTAAAATCGGCGCCAACTTCTCGAACGAAGAATCTGTTGTGAGAATGCGAGTATCATGTCTACTGTCAACTGTTATTACGGCGTCTCCAATAGATTTATTCGTTTTCACCATGTGAGCATATTTAATATCAGATTGAATACGAGTTAACGCTTCGTGTAATGAAGAGTGGCACTTCTCCAGGTCCGCATCAGCAACCAATTTATCTAGTTCCGCTCTGTATTTTGTCCAAAACTTCCTTTGATCTACCATCTCGTTTTTCTCATAGCACAATTTCACAAACCCCGGGTAATCAACTCGTGATTTTATTTCATAACGCACTATTTCGTCATACCTAAAATCACCAACTGGTATATCTCGAATATCTGCGAAGAAGTTTTCAATGGTGAACATTATGATAAATTCAACTTGTCTTAAATGCTTCTTTTTGTCTGTGGAGATGTTTTCAAATTTCTCAGCCAGTATCGCTTGCAACATTACAAAGTATTTAACGTCTCTAACACTATATTTCTCGGACCATCTACTCATAGCCTTCGAGACATTTTCTGAAATATTTACAAAGTTCCAATATTCAATAAAACTTAGAATCACTCCGACCTTGAACTCAAACAGCACAAAAAAGGACGTCCCGGGATCTTCTGTTTCAGCGATTTCTCTTATTTTTTCTCTAATTTCTTTATATTTTAATTTTCCGATTTGAATAGAAGTATCTATTAGAACCTTCTGTCTCTTCGCCATATTTAGACAATTTCGGCAGAGTAAATCTCTCGAGCAAATCTCCTGAGTGACTCCCATCTCACATTTCCAGCTTGAAAGTTCTCAAGCTGCCTGGATATCAAGGTTAATTTAGCTGAATCGAGTCTTTCCCATCTATCACCATCAAAAATAGTCTCCAGTCCTCCCAGTAAGACTTCTGACTCCGGTCTTTCTGTAAAGAAGGGTGCGTATTCCTCAAGAGTAGTTTTTATTTGGCTTATTTCTGAGGTACTATCCTTAGTTCCTTTTTTATTCCACTCCTCGATGAGATTCTTAATCTGCAATATTGCTGCTGCTGTACTGTGTTTTATATATGCATCGCCAAAGCCCTCGTTGGAGAAATGCTCACGCGATTGGTCGTTGACTGAAGAAGAGCTTTTATCACTTTCTTTGAATTCGACACCCTCAATGACAGTTTGATCTTCAGAAACGACACTCTCCGCCGTTATCTCTTTCCTCTCAACCTCAACACGCTCTGAATCCTTGCTTGAACGTTCAACTGAAGCGCTTTCAGACGTCTTTCTATTGCGATCAATCACACCCTGCTGAGCAGCAAAATTAGTTAGGTTTATGTCGGCTGGCGGTAGAACTGGGAATATCATTTTGTAGACAAGAAGTCGATGTACCCTGAGGTTACTTCAGAATTTACAGCGGCGGCCTCCTTCAGTACGTTAATGCAGCTCTCCTTTGTGAGGGAGGTTTTCTTAAATACGTCCACGTCTACCATTAAGAAGCTATTACCTTCTAGATCTTCTACATCAAATTGGTTGTTGATGAAATTTTCTGCCTGACCTTCTTTTGCTGGACCAATTTGAACATGCGTGTTTAGTTCACCCTTTGTTGCATCTAGTACAAAACCTGTATCCCTTAATTTGTCACCTGACATTGAAGTAAGCACGGACGTATTTCCATACAATTTACGGAAAGTTAAATCAACTAGGTCTTTCTCTTGAAATGAGCAAGCGTAAACAGACTTATTGCGACAACCTACGTGTAAATAATCACTTATGCCAAAATGTTCCTTAACTTCGTTGAACACGAGCTCAAGGAGATCAATAAGTTCTGTTCCTGCTTCCTCGCCTTCATTTTGAAAAATAAGTGAGTTATATCTAATTTCGATCAGCCACTTTTTTGTTTCGTCGAGAAGTGCCACGTCCTGTCCGTTGCGAATTCGCCAATGAGGAAATTTTCCCTCAAGTAGCTTTGCAAGCTCAACACCCCCTTTTGCAGAGGTTAATGTAGGTCGGTATCTAATCTCGCCTGATATTAGACTTCTTTTTTTGGAAAAAATGGCCATGCGTGTATGTGCCGGCTGTTGTTATAGCTATCGGATACCTAAACTCTATAACAGGTGAGTTTTTTGTCCACACGCGCCATTAGGCACCAGTATTTCCTCCCCAAATAAACTGGTTGTTTACTTTGATATTTTGAGGCTTTTCGTGCGCGCCCAAATTTCGTTAGGAGCGACAGCGAGTTAGGAAATTGGAAGTACCCTTGGGGTATCCGGATCTTCGAAAGAGAAAATTAGTAACTCTTGAGTCTTCGGGATTTCTCATGAGTTCTAATTTTCTCGAGAGCTTTCGCCTCAATCTGGCGGATGCGTTCGCGGGTAACGCCGAACTCCTTACCCACTTCTTCAAGCGTGTGATACACACCATCGAGGAGACCGTGACGCATCTCGAGAATCTTGCGCTCCTTCGGTGAAAGGTCGTCGAGGATGTCGCGGACTTGCTCACCAAGGATGCGTTCAGAAGACTCCTGAATCGGGGACGGAATCTTGTCGTCTGCGATGAAGTCACCGAGGGTCGACTTCTCATCGTCATCAGAACCGATTGGGTTCTCAAGTGAGAGAGTGTCCTGATTTATCTTCTCGATCTGGTAGATTTTCTCCACTTCGACACCCATTTCTACGGCAATTTCTTCCGGCTGCGGATCGCGACCAAGGGCCTGCGAAAGGCGACGGGAAATCTGCTTGTACTTCGCGATGGTTTCCACCATGTGGACCGGAATGCGGATGGTGCGGGACTGATCAGCAAGTGCGCGGGTGATGGCCTGACGAATCCACCACGTTGCGTACGTGCTGAACTTGTAGCCCTTCTTCCAATCGAATTTATCGACAGCCTTGAAGAGACCGAGATTTCCTTCCTGAATGAGGTCGAGGAGCGTGAGGTCCGGCGAGCGGCCCACGTATTTCTTCGCGATAGAGACCACGAGGCGGAGGTTCGAGCGAGCGAGGATGTTGCGCGCTTCGTCTTCTCCCTTCTCGATGCGCTTGGCGAGCTCACGCTCTTCAGAGGCGGTCAAAAGCGGGTACTGACCTATTTCACGAAGGTAGATCTGAATGGAGTCATAGCTCGCACCCTCACGACCTTTGATATTGCGGGTCGCAAGATACTGGTCGGCATTGTCTTCGAGCATGCCGCCTTCGAGAATGTCGATGCCATTCGATGAGAACTTTTCGTAGAGGGAATCGAGGAACTGCACATCTTCCTCGATGTGCGGGAATTCCTTAAGAATTTCGCTGTAAGTGATGTAGCCGCGCTCCTTACCCTTCTGAAGAAGACGCTCTGCTTTGTCTCCCTTCTCTGCCGCAGCTTTTGCACGCGCACCCTTCGCCGCCACACGGACGACGTTCTTCATCTGCTCTTTCTTCTTCGGCTTTGCGACCTTCTTTACTGCTTTCTTAACAACCTTCTTCTTTTTGGGCGCAGACTTTTTTCCCGCTTTCTTTGCGGATTTCGAAGAAGCCTTCTTCTTTACGGTCTTTTTCTTAGCCATAGTGTGAAAATAAAATTAGGAGAGCACGGAGAGTTTCGTCGAAAGCGCTTTCAGTTCCTGCATTGCGGACTGCATATCCTTGGTATCGCCGGCGATTTCCGCCTGACGTACACGCGCTGACGCACGAGCAATCTCTTCCTTGAGGAAGACATGCTCGAAACTCTTTATAAGATCCTCTACTTCTAGCGGTGTGGGCATCTCGACAAATGCGAGTCCTGCCTCAAATAGCATTCGCTCGGACGGGAGTTCCTCGGGGAGCGATGTGCCTGTAATCCTTTTATACTCCTCTTCTAGGGTCTTGGCAACCTCAGAACCAGCACAATTCACCGCAACTGCATGAAGATACTTTCGGCGGGCTTCAAGCGGGGAAAGCTGCGCGGCCGGAAGCGGGGCGTTCGTGGTACCTGTCTGGCGAGGCATATCCTCAAGTCTTGGAGCTTTGGAAAGAGAGCTACGGACAGCGTCCGCCGTTGACCCTATGGCCCGAGCAGCCACCCCGATGAAGTGCTCCCGCTCCAAGGGACTCTGGATGGCCTGTATAAGGGGTAAAACGACCTTCTCCACGGCAACCACCAGCTTATGCTGATCCTTCTCGGCTCCCGTAAGGACGGCCAAAAAGAACTCCACGATGGACTGGGCGTCCGCGATGAGCTTCGTGATTCCCTTCGGATCCTCGTTCGCCAAATCCGCAGGATCCTTGCCTTGCGGTATACGGACCGCTTTCACACGCATACCGGAACGGAGCGCGGCTATCGCATGCTTGGCGCTTGCGGCTAAACCAGCGCGGTCTGCATCGAGCGCGAGCATGAGATTTTCTGCGTAACGCTTAATGAGTGAAATGTGCTCGTGCGTGAGCGCCGTCCCTGAAAGCGCGATGGTATTCGTGAATCCAATCTGATGCAGGAGGATGAGATCGAACTGACCTTCGACGAGAAGCGCGAATCCGCGCGTACGAATCGCATCCTTTGCCCGATCCATTCCGAAAAGAATCTGACCTTTTTTATATAGCTCGGTTTCAGGGCTATTGAGGTATTTCGCTTGGTCGTTCGGGTCGAGTGCGCGGCCGGTGAAGGCAACGGTGCGACCTGCGGAATCCCGAATCGGGAACATAAGGCGATTTCGGAAGCGATCGTAGTAGGTACCGCGCTTTTCGTCCGCTTCTTTTATGAGCCCTGCGTCAACGAGTTCTTGCGTCGTAAATCCTTTTGCGGAAAGTTCCTCGAAAAGCGCACGCCATGCGTCCGGCGCATAGCCGATGCGCCACTCTTGCATGGTTTGCGAAGTAAGTCCGCGCTTCTTCGCGTATTCATGCGCAGCGCCTCCTTCGACAAATGCGCGGGCATAAAACTGCTCCGCCTCTCCTAGCGCTTCGCGCAGCCGCTCGGTTTTTTCTTTATTGGCGCTTCCCCCTTTTGAAAACACAATCTCAACGCCCGCCTTCTCCGCGAGAATTTTCATCGCACCCTTGAAATCAACTCCTTCCATCTTCTCGATGAAGGTGAACATGTCGCCGCCCTGACCAGAAGAGAAACAGTAATAGCTTCCGCGATCGGGCGAGACCATGAAAGATGGCGTCTTTTCCTTATTGAAGGGCGAGAGGCCCTTAAAATACTTACCGGCACGCGTGAGCTTTACATACGGCGACACCACATCGACGATGGTCAACTTCTGCTTTATCAATTCGACGGTGTCTGCGGCCATTAGGAGTATTTTACTCTTTTTGGCGGTTGCCTGCTTGGATAGAAAAACGGCCCGCCTTTGGCGGGCCGTTAAGCACAACTACGCGTGAGCGCGTTGCGGAAACCGGAGCTTGAAGAGGGTCAACATCGCCTCAAGAACATCTTGGCGATCGTAGCGAGAGACAAGTTTTGCTTTATTTCCTTCAATATGGAGCCAGTAGTCGTTTGTGTTATCGAGCTGCCATCTTTCATAGTCAGTGCCTTCTCGATAGTCTTTTCGAAATGGACCGTAGACCGATCTTTGCCAGTTGCTGTTGAAGAGGCTTCCTAAGAGGTACGCCGCAAATGTACACGCCACCAGTTCAGACGTCATTCCTTCAGGAACATCAAACTCTTTCATTCGTTTCTCCTTCTTTCTGCCGGCACCCTAGCATAAGAAAACGCCCCGCGGAAGCCGCGGGGCGTTGTAGTCGTTTCTAGTATCGAGAGTCGTGCTGGGTCGCATCGAAAATGAGCCCCCAAGACGAACCCTCAGAGAGACCGAGGTTGGCCGCCGCATAGCGACGCACACGATTGATTTCGTGCTCCTCGATTTGATCGCGACTCGCTGTTTCCGGAAGGCCGGCTTCGAGTGCGTCGATGCGACGCTGTGCGTCCTCGAGTGCGTCCTGCGCCTTTTCGTAGTCGCTGTTCGCCCGCCGAAGCGCCTTGTACTTCGCATCGGTCGCCGCGTTATCCTCGTCAGCCTTGCGGCTGATTTGGACCCACGTGGCCGTTTTTGGCAGCCCGTGCCGAAGTGCAGCATCGACGCGACGCCTATCGGCTTCCGCTGTTTCGATTTCTTTCCACGACGCTGTCGCGGGAAGACCGAGGTCGAGCGCCATCCTGACGCGAGACTTCTCGCTGTCAGCGTCGTACTTCGCTTTGCGCGCCGCATCGACCTGCGCTTTTGATGCGCTCACCGGAAGGCCGAGGTCTTTCGCGTCTTCTTTGAGCCATTTGCGTTCTTTTGCCGCATAGAGATCCTCGTCGGTTGCCGTTGCAGGCAACTTGTATTCAGCGAGTTCTTCCGCGCGCCATATGACTTTCCGCGCGCGCAGAATTTCGCCCTTCGAGGCGTTGTCGCCCAGACGGAGTTCGCGTGCATCACGCACGCGGAACATTTCCATCTCGAATCGAGCCTGGTCAACAGGCCTAAGCGACTTCATCAGACGATCGAGCGCATCGCGCCGATCGAGAGCTCGGTCTTGCGCGTTGATCGAAGCGGTCGCCTCAGCGACTTGTTTTGCAGAAGGGCCGCAGCCCGAGACCATCGCGAACATGACGAGCGCGAGGCCAATACCAGCAATTTTCATTGATTGCCTTTCTCTTGCTGTGCCTGAAACGAACGTTCAGGTCTGAATTCTCTATAACATATTATTGGTCTAGAGTCAATGTACGAAAAACCGCCCTGTTGGGCGGTTTTTCGCTTCCCTTTCGAGACTAGATTTATTTCGCTCCCATCTTCGTCGTGCGCTGCGCGACAACCATATCCTCTTCCTGAACTGGAATGCGAGCTGCACGTTCTGACTGAAGCTTTTCGATAGACGCGCGCTTCTTCGAACCTGCAAAGCCGGTACCTGCTGGAATGAGGCGACCGAGAATAACGTTTTCCTTGAGGCCGCGAAGTGTATCGACGGAACCCTTGAGAGCTGCGTTGATGAGAATCTTCGTGGTCTGCTCGAAGGATGCAGCTGAAAGGAAGGAGCGGCGAGAAAGTGCGGACTCTTTGATACCGAGCACCATTTCGCGGGCCTTCGGCGGAATCTTTCCTGCTGCTTCCATTTCCTTAACAATTTCCTCGTATTCCCAACCTTCAACAACATCACCGACTGAGTAATCAGAATCACCCGTTTCGGTAATCTTAGAACGGCTGAACATCTGCTTCACCACGACTTCGAGGTGCTTGCGCGAAACGCTTGCGCCCTGAAGTTCGTAGATCTTAGAGGTCTCCGAGATGATGTATTCCTGCACCGGTGCGCGACCAGCGTACTCGAAGAGATCATCGAGGTCTGCAGAACCGTCGGAGAGGAGCTGGCCCTTCTTCACGACATCACCCTGCTTCACGAGCGGCATACGAGGATAGACGAGTGGATATTCGTACGAACCATTCTCATTCGTCTTCTTCTTGCCACGACCCTTCGGCTTCTTCTCTTCAGCTGCTGCGTCTGGAGCGACGACGATTATCTTCTCGCGACCTTCGCCCTTGATTTCAACGACGAGACCGTCGGTCTTCGATATGAGTGCTGGATTCTTCGGTGAACGCTTTTCGAAGACTTCTTCGACGCGTGGAAGACCCTGCGTGATGTCGCCGCCGACCGATGCAGTACCTCCGGCATGGAAGGTACGCATGGTGAGCTGCGTTCCCGGTTCACCGATTGCCTGAGCGGCAACGGTACCAACTGCTTCTCCGAGATCAATCGGCTCCTGCGTTGTGAGGTCCATGCCGTAGCAGGTAGAGCAGATGCCGTAACGTGTTTCGCAAGACATAGGCGAGCGAACCGTAACGAATGACGCATCGGATGCTGCAATTGCCTGTGCCTCTTCCGTTGAGAGGTAGTGGCCCTTCTTGAAGCCAGCGACTTCAAGCGCGAGCGTGCGACCGCGGATAGCTTCTGCGAAGTCGATCTTGATGCCGGATGCTGAGATGCGTCCGATTTCAATACCGCGCTTCGTACCGCAGTCCTGCTCGGTCGTAATAGAGTCCTGCGCGGTGTCGAAGAGACGACGCGTGAGGTAACCCGCGCGTGCGGTACCGAGCGCCGTGTCGGTGAGACCCTTACGTGCGCCGTGCGTACTCATGAAGTACTCGACTGGGTTAAGACCTTCCGTCATAGACGAGACGATCGGCACCTCGATGGTTTCGCCGGCGGTGTTCTGGATGAGACCCTTCATACCGGCCATCTGCGTGAGGTTACCAACCGAACCGCGAGCACCCGAGCGCACCATGTCGTGCACCGAACCTTCTGGATTCATTGCGTCCTCAACGAGCTTTTCGACTTCGGTCTTAGCGCCGTGCCAGATCTCGATAACCATGCGGCGCTTTTCCTCTGCCGCAAGGAGACCTTCATGGAAGTCTGCCTCGATCTTGTTCACCTTCTGGCGAGCTTCTTCGATAATCTCCTTCTTCTCTTCCGGAACGGAGACATCTGCAAGCGACCACGTAACGCCGGACTTCGTAGCGTACTCGAAGCCGAAGCGCTTGATCTTGTTCACGATGCCCGGAACAGCCGCGAGGCCGTAGCGAGTGGTGCAGTCCGCCATGATGCGCGAGAGCACTTTCTTCGTGATTGCTTCATTAATAAATGGATAGTCGCTTGGAAGGACCGTGTTGAAGAGAAGGCGACCGACGGTCGTCTCGAACGGCTTTCCTTCGAATGCTGCGTACTTCTCCTTGTCCATCATCGGAAGGATGAAGACCTTTGCGCGTACATCGATCGCATCGTAATCGCGCGCGAGAATCGCGGCGTTTGGCGACTGGAAGTACGAGCCTTCGCCCTTGGCACCCTTCACGTCTTTGGTGAGCCAGTACGAACCGAGAACGATATCGAGCGGCTTCTGGGTCATAACGATCATTTCGCCTGAACCCGGCTTCAAGATGTTGCGGTTCGCTGACATCACATTTGCTGCTTCCCACTGCGCCTCTTCCGAGAGCGGCACGTGAATAGCCATCTGGTCGCCGTCGAAGTCTGCGTTGAACGCAGGGCAGACGAGCGGGTGAAGCTGGATAGCATCGCCTTCGATAAGACGAGGGCGGAATGCCTGAATACCCTGACGGTGAAGCGTTGGGGCGCGGTTCAAGAGAACGTGCTTGCCCTTAATCTTCTCTTCGAGGATTTCCCAGACTTCCGGCACGCCGTCTTCGATCAAGCGTCCTGCACCGCGGATGTTGAACGCGAGTTCGCGCTCAAGGAGTCCTGCGATGACGAACGGACGGAAGAGTTCGAGCGCCATATGCTTCGGAAGACCGCATTCATCGAGCTCGAGATCCGGACCGACGACGATAACCGAGCGTCCCGAGTAGTCCACACGCTTACCAAGAAGGTTCTGGCGGAAGTAACCCTGCTTACCCTTAAGGTAATCGGCGAGTGACTTAAGCGGACGGCGCTGAGCTGGCGTGAGTGCACCACCGGACGCACCCGACTTACGAATCGAGTTGTCGAGGAGTGCATCAACCGCTTCCTGAAGAATACGCTTCTCATTGCGGAGAATAACCTCCGGTGCATGAATATCGAGGAGCTTCTTCAAGCGGTTGTTGCGGTTGATGACACGGCGATAGAGATCGTTCACATCTGAGGTTGCGTGACGACCACCTTCAAGAGCGACCATCGGGCGAAGTGCTGGTGGGATAACCGGAATCTTCGTCATGAACATCCATTCAGGACGAACCTTCGCAGCCATCATGTTTGCAAGAAGGCTGATGCGCTTTGCGAGCTTCTCGCGTTCTGCCTGAGCAGCCTTCACGTAGCGCTCTTCGAGCGTTGCCTTCAGCTTCTCCATATCCATCGCGCGGAAGATATCGTAGATAGCTTCAGCACCGATCTTCGCTTCAAAGAGCGTCGAGTACTTCACCGAGTAGCGGTGGTACGCGACTTCGTCGAAGACACGACCGACGACGACAGAATCAATTTCCTGCTTCGCGAGCGTCATGCGCTCCTTAAGAGCGTCCTTCTGCGCATCCGTGTTGCTTTCCTTGTGCTTGGTCTTGTATTCGCTTTCAAGCTCATTCAAGAGGCGCTTCTTGATGTCCTCATTCACCTTCGTGATGATGTAGCCCGCAAAGTAGACGACCTTCTCGAGATCCGCTGACGGAATGCCGAGGAGGAGCGCCATGCGCGACGGCATGGAGCGGAGGAACCAGATGTGTGCGACTGGCGTAACGAGCTCAATGTGACCCATGCGCTCACGGCGAACGATGCTGCGGGTGATTTCCACACCGCATTTGTCGCAGACAATGCCCTTGTAGCGGATGCCTTTGTACTTACCGCAGTAACATTCGTAATCCTTTTCCGGACCGAAGATCTTTTCATCGAAAAGACCGTGCTTCTCCGAACGCTGGGTGCGGTAGTTGATGGTCTCCGGCTTCGTGATCTCGCCCTTGCTCCACGAGAGAATGCGCTCCGGACTCGCAAGCGAGAGACGGAGAGCTCCCCAATCCTGGCGGTTCTGCGCCATGCGCGGAACGAAATTCTTTTTTGGTGTGATAGCCATAGAGATTTAGTTAGGGAGATCCTGAGCGTTGTCCATCGGCTCAATATCGAGCGCGAGGCCGCGGATCTGGTTGGTAAGAACACTGAAGGAAGCCGGCGTGCCCGAATGGACGACCGGTTCGCCCTTCACGATTGCATCGAAGGTCGCTGAGCGGCCCTGAATATCGTCCGACTTGATGGTGAGCATTTCGCGGAGCGTGTACGCCGAGCCGTAGCCGAGGAGCGCCCACACTTCCATTTCTCCGAAGCGCTGACCGCCGTTCTGCGCCTTGCCGCCGAGTGGCTGCTGCGTGATGAGGCTGTAGGGACCGATAGAGCGCATGTGTATCTTGTCTTCCACCATGTGATGGAGTTTCAAGATGTACATGTAGCCGACCGCAATCGTCTGCGCGAAAGCTTCGCCCGTGCGGCCATCGAAGAGCTGCATCTTGCCGCTCTTATCGAAGCCTGCCTTCACGAGCTCTTCCTGAATCTCTTCCGCGGTTGCACCAGCGAATGGAGGAACCACTGCCTGATAGCCGAGCGAGTTCGCTGCAAGACCAAGGTGCATTTCAAGAATCTGACCGAGGTTCATACGCGACGGAACGCCGAGTGGCGTGAGAAGAATGTCGACAGGATTTCCCTGCTCGTCGTATGGCATTTCTTCAACCGGAAGCACACGGGAGATAACACCCTTGTTTCCGTGACGACCAGCGAGCTTGTCGCCGACCGAGACGTTACGAACCTGTGCGACCGTAACAACGATCTTCTTGATGATGCCGCTTTCGAGCTGATCGCCCTTCTCGCGAGAGAAGACGCGCACGCCGATGACACGGCCGCGCTTGCCGCCTTCCATGCGGAGCGAGGTGTCTTTCACATCCTTCGCCTTGTCGCCGAAAATAGAACGGAGGAGGCGCTCTTCCGGCGTGAGCTGCGTCTCACCCTTCGGTGTGACTTTACCGACGAGAATATCGCCAGAGCGAACTTCTGCACCGATACGAACAACACCTTCCTCATCGAGGTTCTTAAGGCGGAGCTCGCCAACGTTTGGAATGTCGTGAGTGGTGACTTCAGCACCGAGCTTGGTGTCGCGCACCATGCACTCGAAATCTTCGATGTGAAGCGTGGTGAACTTGCTTTCCTGCACGAGGCGCTCTGAGACGATGATGGCGTCTTCGTAGTTAGCACCGCTCCAGCTCATGAAGGCAACGCGGACGTTCTGTCCGAGCGCCATCTGGCCCTGATCCGACGACGATGCGTCTGCGAGCACATCACCCTTCTTCACCTTGTCGCCCGTTGCGACGATTGGGCGCTGATTAAATGCTGAGTTCTGGTTGGTCTGTGTAAGGCCCTGCAGCTTGTACTCGCGCTTCTTGTTGTCCTTATTAGTGACAACAATCTTACGCGCATCGCAGTAGGTAACATCACCACCCTCCTGAGCGACGATGAGGCGGCCTGTGTTGCGAGCTGCGTGCTCTTCGATACCGGTTGCAACGAGCGGTGCTTCCGGAATAAGAACCGGCGTTGCCTGCTTCTGCATGTTCGAACCCATGAGCGCACGGTTCGCATCGTCGTGATCGACGAACGGAATCATGGCTGTTGCGGCGCTGAACATCTGGTAGGTCGAGGCGTCGAAGTAGTTTATTTCTTCGCGCTTCACGACTGCTGGTTCGCCGCCCTTACGAGCTTCGATCTGATCAGGAATGATGCGGCCTTTCTCGTCGACTGGCGTTGCGCCGTGCGCGATAACGACCGCTTCTTCTTCGAGTGCGTTCAAGTATTCAATTTTCTCAGTGACTACACCCTTCTCCACCTTTGCGTACGGAGTCTCGATGACGCCGAACTCGTTGGTACGCGCATGGAGCGCGAGACGGAGGATGAGACCGATGTTCTGGCCTTCTGGCGTGTGAATCGGGCAGAGGCGTCCGTAATGAGACGGATGCACGTCGCGGACTTCGAAGCCTGCACGCTCGCGCGTGAGACCACCGGGACCGAGCGCTGAAAGAGTGCGCATGTTCTCGAGCTCAGCAAGAATGTTCTGCTGATCCATGAACTGCGAGAGCTGGTTTGCGGTGAAGAATTCACGGACCGAGGCTTGGAACGGACGTGGGTTCACGAATGCCATCGGGAGCGAGGTGTCGGTCTCGATGGTACTCATGCGGTCCTGAATGTTGCGCTTCATGCGCGACATACCGACGCGCATACGAGCCTGAAGAAGCTCACCAACGAAACGAACGCGGCGGAAGCCGAGGTGATCGATGTCATCCGGTTGTGCATTCGGGTCGATGTTCATCTTCGCGATTTCCGCGACAATGTTCACGAGGTCTTCGAGCGTAAGCACGCGCTTATCGAGCGACTTCGGATCGGTAGCAAGACCGAAGCGGCGATTAAGGCGATGACGTCCGACCTTGGAGAGGTCGTAACGTTCTGGAGCGAAGAGTGCGTTCACGTACTGCTTGGCGTTGTCTGGGGTCGCCAAATCGCCGTCGCGCATGCGGCGGTGAATTTCAACGTAGGCGTCCTCGATAGACTTTGCCGTATCGAGTTCGAGGGTCTTCTTGAGCGCGGTGAGCGCGACTTCGTCTCCCTTGAAACGCTTCAAGAGTGCTTCACCGGTCTCGCCGCTAAATACGGAGAGGAGGTTGGTGACCGGGAATTTGCGCTTGCGGTCGATCTTCACGAAGATCGCACCATCAGCATCAGACTCAACTTCAATCCAAACGCCACGCGACGGGATGATTTTCGCGCCGAACGATGGCTTACCCTTTATATCTTCAGACACAAAGAATGCGCCGAATGAGCGGGCGAGCTGCGGCACAATGGCGCGCTCAACACCCGAGACGATGAAGGAACCGTGCGGGGTCATCATCGGAATGTCCGCGATGAAGATGTCCTGCGTCTTTTCGGTACCGAGCGTCTTATTAAGGAGCGTAACCGAAACCTTGAGCGGTGCTTCGAAGGTGCGCATGTTTTCGCGTGCGTACTCTTCATCACCCTTCGGCTCGCCTATTTCAAATCCATTAAATTTGAGCTCGAACTTCTTTCCCGAATAGTCCGGAATCGGGGAGAACTCCTTGAAGAGCTCCGCGAATCCATCCTTGAGAAGCCACTCGAAGCTCTCGCGCTGATGCGCGACGAGATCCGGAAAGTCCACGCGCGGCGCCTTGAAGGCGGCGAAGGTCTTCTGCTCTCGCTTTTTGGTATGAGCCATGTGTATGTCGTGAAGAAGGAATCTCTGAAAACGGTAAATGGACCTGCACGCATGCAAGCCATTCGCCTCGTTCTCGAGACGCTGTTAAAAAATTGTCTAACTATCGGATCTTTTGTACCAGAGTGCCCCCATCACTCAATCCGTTCTGGTTAGCCCCAGTATACGCCCCACGCAGGGGGCGTCAAGCCTGTTTTGGGGCTGGTTATCCCCATAACTTGACATATATACTAAAATACTGTATTATATCCAATGGGAGGTGCACAATCATGCACATTGACCCTACCACTTGGGAATGGATTAAGGGGCTCTCTTGGGGGCTGTTCTTCGGGGGCGCTTGTGTCCTCGGATGGATGGTCAACCTGTGGGAACCGAGATCCAAAAAGTCCTGAGTTCAGGAAAAAGGGCCGGCGCTTCGCGCCGGCCCGCTCCTTTTATGCTGCTTTCTGTTCCCACGTCTTCGTCTCTTCGTTGAAGACCTCTTCGCGTCGCGGCTCGTATCCTTTGCTTATAAGCATGGTCATAGCCGTTCCGTCGTGCCGGATGAACCGACGATACGTCTTTCCGTCCTCTTCAAATTCTTCGTTTCGCACAAACGGGTCTTGTCCGGGGGATGCTTCCATACATTCAGTATCCCACGCTAGCGCGTGTTTTTCTTGGTCTTCCATGTATCGATATTTGCGTGGTGGCCAGTCTTGAGAACCGCGGGAACTTTGTAGTTTTTCTTGTTAAAGGAAATGGTGTCGGGACGCGTGTAGACGGCGCGGGAGGCCACGCGCCGCTCTTCCACCGACTCATCCTTACCGAGCACCCCCTTGAGACGACGCGTTACCGCATCCACAATAGCGAGTGCCGGAACTTCCCCACCCGTATAAACCGCTTCACCAACTGAGTATTCTTTAAGCGTACCGAGCGTCTTGAGCATCGTCTTTGCGCGCTCATCAATGCCTTCATAGCGACCACACACGAGCACTACGTCAGAAAACTTCGCGAGTTTGTCCGCCTCTTTGTTATCAAAAGGCTTTGCGTTTGGTGCGAACCAAACAATCGCTGCTTTCTTTTTGGTGCCAAGAGACTTCTTCGCCGCCTTCACCACCGGAAGGGCCTGCATCACCATGCCGGGACCGCCGCCATACGGACGCTCGTCCACCTTGCCCCACTTATTTTCAACGAAGTCGCGCGGAGACGCATACTTCACCGCTATCTTTTTATTCGTACGAGCACGACCAAGGATGGATGCGGAAAGATACGCATCGCATGCTTCCGGAAAGAGAGTAATGAGATGAAAACGAAGCATTAGAGCTTGATGTCGGTGCGAATCTTGAAGTTACCGCGGACACCGGCATTCTCAGCACTGCCTTCATCGAGTTCGCCAACCATGATTTCGACGCCGCCGTCCTCTATCGCGAAGAGACCGATTTCATTGCCGCCTCCTGCATACCAGCATTGAACGCCAGAAAGTTCGCCGGCGAGAAGACCTTTCCCATCAACGCCGCCTGACGGTCCTATTTCAGAACAGGTACCCGCGAATACACCGACGACATGCGGCTTGCTGCTTACTATCGCCGTGACTTTGGTTTGCGGAACATAGTCCTTTTCGCCCGCGCTCTCAAACTTCCAGTTAATGCCGATTTTTCCTGTGGCAGATGCCGCTACGCCACCATTGGCATCATGATCAACTTCTGGATGATCCCCGGGCGCCGTCTGCACATGCTTCTCTTCCATCGTAGCGACCTGATCCGCCGGAGCTTTCATCGAATCCTGCGTAACGACGTACGCGGTCCCACCGAGCATCAAAAGACCAGCAACGGCAATGAGTACCGTTATGAACGCGAATCCACGAGTCGTAGTCATATATAAAGAATTATAGCTCGCCCAATGCTTCGTCTACCGACTTAAGTTCTGGCGCTTCGCTGTAGCGCTTGCCGCCAACCGGTTCTGCGAGCTTCACGCTAATGTTTGCACCATGCTTGTAGCCGTAGGCTTTCATAAGCGGGCGAATGGTTTCGGTAGCGAACTTGCCTCCCTTACCGATGAGCTTGCCCATATCGTCCTTGTGGACTTTGAGGGTGAGGAGGACGCCGAAGTTGTCGAGTGTCGGAACGATCGAAACCTCGTCCGGATGATCGACGAGCTGGCGTATCACGTATTCAAGAAATTCCTTTGCATTCGTTACATCCATATCCATAGAAAAGTAATGACGCGCGCGTAGCGCGCGCGGTTATGCCGCAGCTTCGGCAGGTGCAACTTCCTCAGCAGGAGCTGCCTCTTCAACCGGAGCTTCAGCGGGCGCTTCTTCAACAACTTCAGGAGCTGCCTCAGCAACAACCGGCGCAGCTGCTGCTGCGGCCGCTGCAGCAGCCTTTGCTTCAGCTTCAGGATCCTTGATAGGAGACTTCTTCGGAAGGACATTCACCTTCTTACCTTCGATGATCTTCTTATCAATGAGGAGGTTCGAAAGGCTTGGGGAAAGCTGGGCACCCTTGCTCATCCAGTCCTTGAGGCGGTCTGCTTCGATCTTAAATTCCTTGGTCTTCGGGTTGTAGGTACCGATGAGGTCGGTATAGGTACCAGCTTTAGGGCCCGAGGTCTTCGGGAGTACGACAATACGAAAAGCCGGATCATTCTTGCGGCCAATTCGCTGAAAGCGGATCATCAACATATGTCCGTGGAGAGTACCAAAATAGGGGCTTTTGGTCAAATAAAGAGGCGCCTCGGATACATCCGAGGCGCCTTTGGTCAGTAGGTTTTATAGGTAACCCGCTGGTACCCCGCTTTCACGAAAACGTGCAGATACACGCTCATGAAGATGATTCCGATGCCGCACAGGACGGCGCCTGCACACAGCATCGGGTAGGTCGTTTTGGCTGCGGAAAGCAGCGCGGCGCCCGCGAGAGCGAATGCCCCGCCGAACCACATCGGTGTGAACATCTGAGCGTTCGGCCAACTTTCGACGAACGACATCCAGAGGGCAAAAACGCCGACAATTCCTGCAAACCACAAGAATGCGATCGACATCGCCCCCAAACTAACTTCTCCCATTGGTAAAAACCTTTCCAAGGAGTCATTTCCAGAGAACTCCAAAAAGACTATGCCACGCGCCTCATTTCGTGTCGATATATGCGGAAGATGCTATATTTTAGGCGTAAATGGCCGCAAAGGACGAAACGATATATGAAGGAGTGATTTCCGTGACGCGAAGCGGCACGGGCTTTTTTGCGCGGGAAAACGGCAAGGAGGACTTCATCATCCAAGCTGATGACCTCGGCGGCGCATTCCCCTACGACATCGTGAAAGTGCAATCAGTCGGCTTCATTGAAGACCGCCGTTCGGGCGGGAAGCGGGAAGCGGGCAAAGTGCTCGAAATAGTCACGCGCGCTCGCACGGAATTCGTCGGTAAACTCATCGAACCGAAGCCAGAAGATGCAAGCCAGTTCAAGGCCATTCTGATTCCCGACTGGAAGAAGATGTACGTGCCGTTTGAAGTGCGCGGTGAGAATCCCCCGTTCGGCTACAAAGTGCTTATTACGCTTGGCGGCTGGGACGCAGGAGCCCGTTTCCCGTGGGGCACGGTGAAAGAAGTTATTGGTATCGCGGGCGACCACGACGTCGAAATGCGCGCCGTCGCACTCGCGCAAGGATTCCACTCTGACTTCCCTCCCGGCGTAAAGAAAGAAGCGGAAGAACTCGAAAAGAACGGCCAAGCAATGCTCGACGCCGGTGCAAAAGACCCGCGCCGCAAGGACTTCCGCGGCACCACGACCTTCACTATTGACCCCTTCGATGCAAAAGACTTCGACGACGCGCTTTCAGTGAAAGAGCTTCCTGATGGAAATTTTGAAATCGGCGTGCATATCGCGGACGTCTCGCATTTTGTCGTCCCCGGTACCGAAATCGACGCAGAAGGCCGCAACCGCGCAACGAGCGTGTACCTCGTTGATCGCACCATTCCAATGCTTCCGCACGTCCTCTCCACCAATCTCTGCTCACTTAATCCTGACCTCGATCGTCTCGCTGTCTCTGCCGTGTTCACACTCGACAAGGATGCCGGCATCATTGAGACATGGTTCGGTGAGACGGTCATTCACTCGGATAAACGATTTACATACGAAAACGCGCAGGAAGTGCTCGACAAGGGCGAAGGCGAACTCTTCAAAGAGCTCACTATTCTTAAAACGCTTGCGGACAAGATCCGCGCACGCCGCGTGAAGAAGGGCGCTATTGAATTCGACACCGCCGAAGTGAAAATCGAACTCGATGAGAACGGCAAGCCAATCGCTATCCGCCTCAAGGAACGCAAAGCGACGAATCTCCTCATCGAAGACTTCATGCTTCTTGCAAACGAAGCGGTTGCGGAGCATTTGGAAAAGACGACCAAGAAAAAAGGTCTTGCGAATGGCGTCATTTATCGCGTGCACGATGTTCCAGACGCAGAACGCATCGAAAATCTTGCGGCGTTCCTCAAAGTTCTCGGCTATAACCTGCCAGTCACGGGCGCCGGCCAAGTGAAAGGTACGGACCTTAATCAGCTCCTCGAACAGGTGAAAGGAAAGCCGGAAGAATATCTCATTAAGAGCGCGACCCTTCGCTCGATGAGCAAGGCTATTTATACGACGAAGAACAATGGCCACTTTGGTCTCGCCTTTTCGCACTACACGCACTTCACCTCACCGATTCGCCGCTATCCGGACCTTCTCGTGCACCGCATGGTGAAGCACATCGAGCATGGCGACGAGGTCACCAAGAAAGAGCTCGATGAGCTCGAGCGTCTCGCGGTCCACTCAAGCGAACGCGAAGTCTCTGCTTCGGAAGCAGAACGCGACTCGATCAAGCTCAAGCAGGTCGAGTTCCTCATGGACAAGATTGGAACCGAATTCGATGCGGTTATTTCCGGCGTCACGGCAAACGGTTTCTACGTGGAAGAACAGTCGACGCGCGCAGACGGTATGGTGCGCATCAACTCAATCGGCGACGACTACTACACCTTTGATGAAAAGCGTTATCGCCTTGTGGGCGAGCGTACGAAGAAGGAATACGCACTTGGCGACCCGATACGTGTACGCCTTATTGCCGCACGGCCCTTCGAACGCGAACTCGATTTTGAACTCGTGAAATAACAAAAACCCGCTGCATTTCTGCAGCGGGTTTTCCGAATCGCGGAGCGATCGGATTAGCTTGGCGGAGCGGCTGGCTTTACGGGCGCAGCGCTACCGGCTGCCGGCGCCGGCGGCTTGGGCTTGATGCCGTTGTACTCGCAGACGACTTTTTCATAGTCGCTGCCTTCGGGGCCGCAGCGCGGCGAGACGACGCGCTCGACATCGACGAACTTGTTCTTCGCGAGAGCGTCGAACCAGACGATGTCGTTATAGAGCGATGACTCGCCGATCACATACGGCCGAGGATTGCCCTTCACGAACACATACGTACCGGCGCAGTCCTGAGAGAGTCCGGCGCCAGCGCAACGTTCACCGAACGCGATTGCTTCTTTAGAGGCAACCGGCGCAGGTTTGGCAAAAGGATTTTGCCCACCGTTTTTCATATAGATCGTATAGCCTCCTATAGCCAAGGCAATGAGGAGAAGGAGAGCCGCCACTACGGCGAGCGCGGTCCACCCTCCCTTACCCTTAGGTTCGGGGGTATCTACGGTAGTTTCATCTGCCACTAAGAATTCTCCTGTTGGCGTTTGCAAAACCCCTAATGGGCTTCCAGTACTTCTATAACCCGAATATAATTATTTGTCGAGTGCACCCGAAACTGCAAAAGAGTGCTCGACGCCGAACTCGTAAGGTGGCCTAGAGGTCCTTTCCGTTGAATTCGTTGTACGTAAGAGACTTGAGGTCGACGTCGTCGAGCGTACGGACGTTTATCGCGACCATTGGCCCATCCTTCCCCATCCCTTTTCCGAACGGCTGCACGCCGCAACTCTTGCAAGCCATGTGCGAGATGTGGCCTTTGCTGAATTTGTAGGTCTCGAGATCATCCGCTCCTGAAAGGAGGGTAAATTGCGATTCTGGCACGAATGCGAGCAGTAGGCCTTTTATAGCGCAGTGCGAGCAATTGCAGTCGAGGACCGGCCTTGTGAGATCCAGCTCAACTTCGTAACGGACTTTTGTGCAGTGACATCCGCCGGTGTGTTTTTCCATTTCCGCATGATACCGTGCAGATAGACACGAAGAAAGGAGGCCGCTCATGGCCAAGAAACAACTTACCCTTTCGCGAACAAAGAAGGTCGACTTCCTCAAAGAAGTCTTCGAACAGACCTGCAGGCGATATCCGCAGCCGTGGACTGTCCGGCCATCGGGCTGGGGATTTATCGTCGTCTCGCAAGACGATATCGAACTCGCCCATTTCTGGGACGAGGACGACGCGCGCGAGTTCGTCGCCTTCGTGAAGCAGTATCTTCGTGAACGCAAACTGTGGCGCCGCGAATCTGAAAAGGCGCAGCACCGCGATTTCAGAAAGGGGCGCGAAGGAGTATTCGACGCTTTCTTAGCGAGAGAGTTTCCGGACATTCTCGCCGATGTGTGAAAATGCCGCGCCAGCTATGCTGGCGCGGTTTTTATTTTGCAACGGCAGCTGCTTCTTCGAACTTCACGGAGAGGAGTTTCGACACGCCGTCGGAACCCATCGTTACGCCGTAGAGGATGCCTGCACGACTCATGGTTTCGCGATTGTGGGTGATGACGACGAGCTGGGAACGCTTCGCAAGCGCTTCGATCATATCGCCGTAGCGTCGGCTGTTCGCTTCATCAAGCGCCGCGTCCGTTTCGTCGAGGATGAGGAACGGTGGCGGGTTTACCTGACTCATCGCAAAAATAAGTGCTATTGAAGTGAGCGCACGCTCACCTCCTGAGAGCTGCACCAAGGACTGCACACGCTTTTTCGGGAGACTCACCTGCACCTCGATGCCTGCCTTCTTCTGCTTTTTCGGTTGATCGTCAAACTCATTCTCTTCATCTTCTTCATCATCGTTTGACGCCTCTTCAAGCATGAGACGCGCGCCACCACCACCAAACATGAGCGAGAAGAATTCTGTGAATGATTGATTCACACTCTTAAGGCCTTCGGCGAAATTCTTCGAGAGTTCAAGATCAAGATCGGCAATAAGGTCGCGGAGTCCTTGTGCGGACTTCGCAAGGTCGTCGAGCTCGTGGGCAAGAAACGCTTCACGCTCGGTCGCGTCCTTATGCTCTTTGCGAACGTCTTCGCCCGTACCACCCGCCTCTTCGACGCGAATTTTAAGGCGCTCGAGAACACGCTTTCGGTCTTCCTGTGTTCGACGCTCTTCCTTCGGGAGTTCCGAAAGTTTTGTGTATGAAAATGCCTCGCTTCCAGCGAGCTGAAGTGCTTCTGCACGACTCTGCTCAAGATCGCTACGCAAGTATTCAAGTTCCTTCTCGCGCGCTTCCTCGCGCACAACCTGCGCTTCTTCTTTCGCTTTCGTTTCCGCAAGATCAAGAACGCGGAACTGCTGTTCGCGACCCGTCTCTTCGTATGACATCGATGCTTCACGGGACTTCGCGAGGTGCTTTTTCGCACGCTCCACACTTTCCGCAAGATGCGCGTCCTTTTCCATGAGGAGCGAACGTTCGTTCTCAAGACGTGCGACCGCTCGCTCTTCATCCGCCATGAGGTCGTCATTCGGATTTCCGAAGCGCGAGAAGAATGCGGTCACCGCAGCGCGGAGCGACATGAGCGCAGCTCGGAGTGCGGACGGATCTGCATCATCTCCAAGATTCGACTGCTTCTCCACCTCATTCTTAAGGAGTGCGAAATCTTCGCGCGGGACTTTCACATACGGATCCCGAGCAGTCTCAACACTTCGCTTCTTTGCTTCTTCAAGCGCGCCTTCGAGTCGGCCTATTTCTCGAGAAAGCTCTGCGCGCTCTTCGAGAATACGGTCAACATCGCGCTCCGCCTGACGCACGGTTTCCGAATACTTCATTCCTTCCGGATCTCCTGAAAGACGACTCCCGAAACGACCGAGCTCAGCGACCGCAGCTGCAAGACGTTCCCCTGCAGCGGACTTCGCTGCCGCAGTGCGCGTCTTCTCCACTTCGATATAGAGCTCTTCAATCGCAAAATATTCCTGACACGCTTGCGCGAGCTGCTTACGGAGCTCTTCAGCACGGTCGAGCTTCTCGACCTGCTTGCTCAAGAAACGGACGTGCGGCACGAGCTCACGTCGCAGTGCTTCAACTTGGCGAACATTCTCTTCCGTCTTCTCAAGTTTTCTGATGGCGTCCTGCTTCTTGAATTCAAATGCAGTGAGGCCAAGCGCGTCTTCGAGCATTGCGCGGCGATCCTGCGGCGACGCAAGAAGAATGCGATCCGCTTCTCCCTGAGAAATGATGTGGTGACCGGTGTCACCCACATTCGCGCTCGCAAGAAGTTCTTGAACATCGCGGAGACGAACCTTTGAGCCATTCACGAGGTATTCGCTCTGACCGTCGCGGAAGACCGCGCGTTCAATGGTCACTTCATCGAACTCGAGCTTCGGGAATATTTTCTTACGATTATCAAAAACGATGGCGACCGAAGCGCGATTAGAGCGCGACATGGAATGGGAGCCGCTCCAGATGAGATCTTCACTACGCTTTCCACGCATGGACTTCATCGATTGCTCGCCGAGCGCGAAGCGGAACGCTTCGGCCACATTCGACTTTCCGGAGCCGTTCGGGCCCACGATAGAAGTTACGGATGACGAAAAATCCAGCGACGTTTTGCGCGCAAAGGACTTAAACCCGGCAATTTCTAGCCGCTTGAGCATTGCAGGAATTATAACAAACAAAAACCGCGCCCCTTGGGCGCGGTTTCAATTTTATACGGGCGTTGCCGTTGCACGGCTATCCCGGACAAAGAGCCAAGCTCGACGCAGCACGATTATCCACCCGATGACCGCATACCCGAGCGCAATCCATTGCGCGATGGAGTGATACGGTTCTGGAAGAAAACGAACGCATGAGAAGAGGACGGCCACAATCGCGCAGGTCGCAAGCATTGCAAAGAGCGCTTGCGGCGGCACATTTGTGCGCATGAAATCGCCAACTCCGAAGATGATTCCGCTCAGAATAACGAGTGGAAAGGTAATTCCGTCATGATTCGGAAAGTACAGCATCGCCGTAATCGCCGACCACATGAGAGCCATGCCGACCGACCGAACGCCTAACACAAGATGGTCCACGATGACCTCCTAAGTTGTTTCTAGGCATAACGCTACGGCATTCGACCAATCTGTCAACGAAAGGAACGCGCGCCCTGTAGGACGCGCGTTATTTCTTTTTCTCCTTCTTTCCCTTCATGCCGGAACCGCCGCAGTCGGTGCAGCGCGTGAGGCGCTGTCCGAACGGGCTTTTGCCGAACTGACGGGATTTCTGGAGTTCTGTTTGCTTTTCGAGAGCACGGAAGAGCCAGCCGGCTCCGCCACAACGCTTGCAGAGCTTTGGCATGACTGCCTCCTTTCTTGCGGCACCTTCTCATATAACTCGCAAAAAGAAAACGCGCGCGCCAAAGGCGCGCGCTTTACCATTACCCAATAGTATTGGGCGGACCATCCCAGCACGGAAGCGCAAGAACAGCTCCGGGAGTTTTGTTGACCAGCTTCACCGCAGCAGCCTCACATTCCTTCTTGGTCCAGAACGGACCGATGGTGGAAATGGCGTTCGTTTGAACCGCGAAGAACCATGCGAACAAAATGCTCGCAGCGAATGCCAACCTCTTCTTTTTCATGAACATTCTCCTCGTACTGCCTCACCGCAGATACGTGGGCACAATGCTTTTACCAACCAGTCTTGTCAAGCGCGTTCTGCGCCGCGCTCTGCTCCGCCTCTTGCTTACTCTTCCCTTCGCCACGCGCAATTTCGTCCGCACCAAGATAGACGCCAACCGTAAAATGCTTATCGTGATCGGGACCGACTTCGCCCATGGTCTTGTAGTGCGGCGTGATGCCCTTCTTGTCCTGAGAAGCTTCTTGGAAGCGACTCTTGGCGTCTTGGTAACTCTTCGCCTTGATCACATCTTCTATCTTTGCGTAGAGATTCTTCGCGATGAACGCTTCCGCTGCCTCGTACCCTTGATCGAGATAGATGGCGCCCACGATTGCTTCGAATGCATTCGCGAGAATGATTTTGCGCGCACGTCCCGTATCTTTCTTTTCACCTTTTGAAAGAAGGAGCATGTCGTTAACGCCGAGTGCGTCTGCTGCATCAGCGATGGAAAAGGTGTTTACGAGCGCCGCGCGATACGCAGTCAATTCACCCTCTGGCTTCTCAGGATATTTATCAAACAGGAAGCGCGTCGTCGCGAGCTCGAGCACGGCGTCGCCAAGGAACTCAAGGCGCTCGTTGTGGCTCTTCGCGCTCTTGTGCTCATTTATATAGGAGCGATGCGTAAGCGCCTCGATGAGAAGTTCGAGGTTAGCGAAGGAGACTCCGATGGACTCGCCGAATGCTTTGAAATCGGGCATATAAATAAGCTTATATCAAATACGACTGGAAACACCAGCGAGACGGACTATGCACGCGTCGAGGACTTATCAAGTAGTTTTTGCACCGCTGCGGTGACGATTGGGAGCATGTCGTCGTAGAAATTGAGGTCGAGGATGTCGGTGAGGCGGAACCATTTGGCGTCATCAAGCCCACCGCTTTTCTTGAGAACGAGCGGTTCGAAATCGGTCGAAACAAGATAGAAGTACACGTGCTTTCGAACCTTTCCTTTTTCAGGATGCGAAGCGACGTATTCATTTTCTCCGACCATTTCATGCACGGTTGCGGTAAGCCCGAGCTCTTCCTTCACCACGCGGACAACGCCTTCTTCAGGACTCGGATCCTTTTCTATGTGCCCCTTTGAGAGCGTCCAACGACCAAAAACGTCATGCACGAGCGCAAGATAGTACTGACCGTCATGAAAAGTGTAGACCACGGCGCCGCCAAGCTTCTCAAGTGGGAGATCTTCACGGCGGATCGTCTTTTTCTTGCCGACCTCATCCTTGCCCGGCTCACCCATTTCCTTATAGACCGCACCGAGAACGCCATTCACGAAGCGTCCGGAGCTTTCGCCACCGAATACTTTTGCGAGCTCGATAGCTTCATTGATAGCGACTTTCGCAGGAACCTGCGCGCGATCGGCGAACAGAAGCTCAAAGAGCCCAATGCGGAGAATGTTGCGGTCAACTGGAGCGATTTTCTCTATCGGCCAATCAGGAGCCGCTTTCGCTATCACGAGATCGAGATCGGTGCGTTTTGCTATGACGCCCTGAAGGAGTTGTTCCATGAACGGCTTGTCGGTATCGGCTCCGCCGAATTCCTCGCAGTTGCGTCCGAGAACCGCTGCAACTTCAGCATCCGGAACGTGCGAGGTATCCCACTCGAAGAGGGTTTGAAGTACGACTGACCGTGCAAGGTGCCTGTTTGCCACTACCCCTAAGCCTAGCATGTAACAGTAACGGCCGCGGCTATGCCGCGGCCGTTACTGTGAATTGTGGAAATCTTTTTTTACTTGTCGCCCTTACCTGCGCGCGCTTTCGCTTCGCTCTTTCCTGCAGCTTTTGTCTTTGCCGGCTTTACTACTTCTTCGACATGCGAGTGTACTTCGTGCTTTTCAGCGCGACCTTCCTTCTGCGCTTTCTTATGCTTCGCATCTTCCTTCACGGCTTTGACGCGCTCTGGGACGATAAGCTTACCGCGGTACATACCGGTCGATTCATCGAGGCGATGTGGGAGGCGGAGCTTGCCGCTCTCTTTATCTGCGACGATAACCTTATTCTTCAAAGCATGGTGGCTTCGGCGGTTCTTGGTATGCGAACTAGTGTGGCGCATTCGTACTGACATGAGGGGTACCTTACCACAAGCATGAAATTGTGTCCAAGAGCATGAAAAAGCCCGATCCTTTAAGGATCGGGCTTTGTTTTCGCGTAGTGCGAGGGAGCGTTGAGCCAGAGCATTCGCAGCTCCGACCCCGGACATGCTTTCGCCTCGCGGTAGAGGACTTCTGACGGCACTCGCTTGTCTTCGCATCCTGCGTTAATCGCGCAGAAAACCAGAGTGACTTCGAGCATGTCGTCGTATCGCACGCGCGAGAAAATCTCGCAGGTACTGCACGGCAATTCCGCGTACTTCTTTTTTTCGAGAGCTTCGATGCGGGGATTTCCCGACGTGCGTCCCATGTATTCCTCCCAAAGAACACGAAGCCTTAGGTGTACCGCCGTTAGCGAGCTCGGTCAAGATGGATAAAGGAGCGACGGTGGATAGGCGAAAGTCCGTGCTCCTTGAGCGCCGCATAATGCACCTTCGTGCCGTAGCCCTTATGTTTTTCGAAGCCATACACCGGATATTCTTCCGCGAGTTTTATCATGAGGCGATCACGAGCGACTTTCGCCGCAATCGACGCGAGCATGATGGCAGGAATGAGCGCGTCGCCACCAATAACAACTTCATGCTCGTAGCCCTCCGGCGCCGAAAGCGCGCCATCGAGAAATACTTTTCCTGAGGTTGGTTCTGGCATAAGTGTACGGATTCCCTCATGCACCGATCGACGCACGCATACGGCGATTCCTGCATTATCAATGGTTGCTGCATCGACTGACTTCACCACGAATCGCACGTCCCCTGCTTTTTCTCGTTCGAGCAGAAGCTCAAAAAGCGCTTCTCGTTTTTTCTCTGAAAGCTTTTTAGAATCATTCAGTCCCGGAAACGCAGCTGCAATATCGAAGCCTTCTTCGACACACACGATGCCGACCGCGACCGGCCCCGCTAAGGGCCCGCGACCCGCCTCATCGACTCCGAGCACGAATTTCATACGGAAAGTATACTAGGGATATATGGCAGGCCGCTTCGTCCATCTCCATACTCACAGCCACTACTCCTTCCTCAAGGCGCTTCCGAAGATAGATGAGCTTGTGGACGCCGCGAAAGACCGCGGAATGAGCGCGCTCGCCCTTACCGACGAGGGCAACATGCACGGGACAATTGAGTTCTATAAAGCCGCAACGAAAGCGGGCATTAAGCCCATACTCGGGGTCGACGCATACCTCGCGCCTACCTCGCGCCTTATAAAGGAGCGCGATGAAAAACGTTCGCGCCTCGTCCTGCTCGTGGAAAATATGGCGGGCTATAAAAATCTGCTCGCGCTCGTGACCGCTTCCTATACCGACGGACTCTTCGATCGTCCGCGCATGGATAAAGAACTCCTCCGCAAACATCACGAGGGTCTCATTGCGCTCATTCCTTCGTTTGCGGGCGATGTTCCGCTCATGCTTGCCGCCGGAGACGAAAACGGTGCCGCGGCCGTGCTTGAGGAATACGTAAGCATTTTCGGCAAAGGAAACGTGTACTTAGAAATTTCGCATCACCCGAAAGTTTCGGGGCACGAAGAAAAGACTCGGAAAGTAATCGCGCTTGGAAAGAAAGCGGGAGTCCCGCTCGTCGCCCAGCACGACGTCTACTACATAGCGCCTGACGACCGCGAAGCGACCGGCGTCATGCGCCGCATCCAGCAAGGCGAGGCAGGACGTAACGAGGAGGAAGATTTCTCCTTCGTCGATGAATCGACGATGTTCGAATGGTTCAAGGATATTCCCGAAGCCATCGAGGAAAGCGGGAACATCGCGGACCGCTGCCAAATTGAATTCTCGCTCGGAAACTGGACCTTCCCTTCCGTTCCTGCCGACGAAGGCAAAACACATGACGATATGCTTCGCGAACGAGCCTATAAAGGAATCACGATGCGCGGACTCGAGCGCACCAAAGAAGTCGAGGATCGCCTTGAGTACGAACTATCCGTCATCAAGAGCAAGGGATTCGCAACGTACTTCCTCGTCGTGTCGGATCTTCTCACCTTTGCAAAGACGAACGGTATTCTCACCACGACGCGCGGCTCGGCAGGCGGCTCGCTCACTTCCTACCTCGTCGGCATCACGAACGTCGACCCGCTGTTCTACAAACTTCCCTTCGAACGCTTTCTCAACCCTGAGCGCCCGAAAGCGCCGGACATCGACATGGACTTCGCTGATAATCGCCGCGGCGAAGTGATTGCGTATGCCAAACAAAAATACGGCGAGGATCACGTGGCGCAAATTGGCACCTTCGGAACAATGCTCGCGCGCGCTGCCGTGCGCGATGTCGCGCGCGCACTCGGCCACTCCTACGGCACTGGCGACCGAATCGCAAAACTCATTCCAGTTGGAAGCCAAGGCTTCCCGATGACCATCAAGCGCGCGATGGAAGAAACGGAAGACTTGCGCACTATCTATGACGAAGACGAGGACGTGCGCGAGATCATCGATCTCGCAAAAAGAATCGAGGGCTGCGTGCGACACGTGGGTGTGCACGCCGCCGGCGTCGTCATTGCACCGACCCCGCTTGCCGAATGGTCACCGCTCCAGCTCGACCCGAAAGGTTCGGGGGACCTCATCACGCAGTACGACATGTACTCCATTACGGACGAATACGGCGGCGTCGGTCTTCTTAAATTCGACTTCCTCGGCATTAAAAACCTCGCCATTCTTGCTGACGCGGTCGCGCAAGTAGAGAAAATCCGCGGCATTCATATTGATATCGAAAGCATTCCCCTTGATGACGACAAGACCTTCGCCATGCTCGCGCGCGGCGAAACCGAAGGACTCTTCCAGCTGAACGGTTCCGGCATGACCCGCTACCTCAAAGAACTCCAGCCGACCACGATTCATGACATCAACGCCATGGTGGCGCTCTACCGTCCGGGACCGATGGAAATGATTCCGCAGTACATTGAACGAAAGAAGAATCCGCGACTCGTGCGCTACCTCGACGAGCGGATGAAGGAATATCTTGATACCTCCTACGGACTCATTGTGTATCAGGACGACGTGCTGCTCACGGCAGTGAAGCTCGCTGGCTATTCATGGCTCGAAGCGGATGCGCTCCGTAAAGCCATGGGAAAGAAGATCCCCGAAGAAATGGAGGCGCAGAAAGAAAAGCTCGTGCAGGGCTTCAAGGGATATAGCAAACTCGACGCTTCGAGAGCAGAAGCTATTTGGAAACTCATCGAGCCATTCGCGGCGTACGGCTTCAACAAGGCACATGCAGCAAGCTACGGAAAAGTGGCGTACCAAACGGCATACATGAAAGCGAACTACCCCGTCGAATACATGACGGCAGTCCTCACGGCTGATGCGGGCGACACGGAATCAATCGCCACCTTCGTTGCTGAATGCGAGCGCATGAAGATTCCCGTACTTCCGCCGGACGTGAATGAAAGCGGCGCGGACTTTGCAGTTGCCGGCGAGAATAAAGACACGATTCGTTTCGGCCTCACGACGATCAAGAACTTCGGCGAAGGAATCGCGCAAGCGATCATCGAGGAGCGAACAAAGAATGGTCCGTTTTCCTCCATCTCGGACTTCCTCTGCCGCATTGGCTCAAAGAATCTCAACCGCAAATCACTCGAATCACTTATCAAGTGCGGCGCGCTCGACCGCTTCGGCAGTCGTGGAAATTTGCTCGCGCACATTGAGACCTTGCTCAGCTTCCATCGCGATGCGACGAACGAAAAGCCGCAAGACTCCCTCTTCGGCGCACTTGCAGCACCAACACTCAATCTTCCAGCAAGCGAGCAGCCCGTCTCGCTCCTCGACAAACTTTCGTGGGAAAAAGAACTGCTCGGCATTTATGTGTCGGGGCACCCGCTCGACGCGTATCCCGAGATGACCGCGAAATCGAAGATTTCCATAGCGCAAATTCTCGAAGAACCGAAGGCTGGAATGCCGGTCATCATGCCGGTACTGATTTCCGAAGTGCGCAGCATCATTACCAAAGGCGGCGACAAAATGGCATTCGTAAAGTTCGAGGATAAATCCGCTTCCATCGAAGGGGTTATCTTCCCCAAACTTTTCAAAGAGCACGCAGGGCTTATCGAAGGCGGCACCTGCGTCCTCATCAAAGGAAACGTTTCGGGCCGCAACGGCGAGACTAGTCTCACGGTAGACAATCTTAAAGCATTGTGACATAATATATTTCAGGAAGGAGAACGTGCCCAATGACCGTATTGACTCCGGATGAGAAAAAACAGCACGTAGCAGTGCTGCGAGGTCTGCTCCCTTGTGCAGGAATGTCACAAAAGGAGCTCGAGCGACTTTCGGATGCGGTTGCCGACAAATATCGGCACATCGATACGAAGCGTATCTAACCTCCGCGCGGCGGCCCTCTGGGCCGCCGCTTCCCTTTTTATGCTATATTCCTCCCTATATGGAACCCTCGCAAGAAAAAGAAAACGACCATAAGCGACTAGGACGAGAGCTCGATCTTTTCACTTTTTCTCCGACGGTCGGCAAAGGCCTTCCGCTCTGGACTCCTAAAGGCGCTACGATACGTCGCGAACTCGAACGATTCATCGTTGATGAAGAAATAAAGCGTGGCTACGAGCACGTGTATACGCCTGACATGGCGAAGCTCGAGCTCTACGAAAAATCCGGCCACTATCCGCACTACAAAGACGGGATGTACGCTCCTATCGAGGATGAGGACGAGAAATTCATGCTTCGCCCGATGACCTGCCCGCATCACTTCGAACTTTTCCTCCGCGCTCCTCATAGCTACCGCGAGTTCCCTGTTCGATACGCAGAAATCGCGAAACTCTACCGCTATGAGCAGTCAGGCGAACTCATGGGCCTTCAGCGCGTGCGCTCATTCTGCCTTTCCGATGCGCATGTCATCTGCTCGTCTGAAGAGCAGGCAGTCGAGGAAGTCGCAAAAGCGCTCGACCTTATCGAGTACGCGAACGGCGTGCTCGGACTCGAGATGGGCAAGGACTACACCTACCGCCTCTCGCTCGGCGACCGTGCGGACACTGAAAAATACTACAAGGACGATGCTGGCTGGGAAAAAGCGGAAGCGCTTCTGCGCGAGTGCATGCAAAAACGAGGTGTCGACTTCGTGGAAGCGGCTGGCGAAGCTGCGTTCTACGGACCGAAGATAGACATCCAGATGAAGAATGTGAATGGTAAGGAGGACACCGCTTTCACCGTGCAATACGATCTTTCCTCTCCGAAGAAATTCGATCTCGTTTACATGGGAGAAGACGGCAAGGAGCACGGATGCTTCGTGGTTCATCGATCCTCTATAGGTTCTATCGAACGCATCATTGCCTTCCTCATCGAGAAATATGCAGGCGCATTCCCACTCTGGCTCTCTCCCGTTCACGCACGCATTCTTCCCGTCTCGGAAAAGCATAGCGAGTACGCCTACCAAGTACTTGCCTCCCTCAAGGAAGCAGGGCTCCGTGTTGAGCTCGATGAGTCGAACGAGACGCTTGGCAAGAAAATCAGGAACGCTAAGACTGAGAAGATTCCGTATCTCCTCGTGGTCGGCGATAAGGAAATCGAGGACAGCACCGTATCAGTCGACAGTCGCGACCATGGCAAGCTCGACGCGATGAGCGTCGGCGACTTTACTGCTCGCACAGAGGACGAAATCAAGAAGCGCGTACGCTAATGGCTATTGCTCCCCACTGCGATTTTTGTAAGACCGAACTCACCGACTTCGGCGGGCTCCTGTTCTCTCCTCCAGACGAAAACGGCATGGCGAAAAAAATGCACCTCTGCAAAGCCTGCTACGAGCGCATCACGAACGAGAAATAGAAAACGGCCCGCCTATGGCGGGCCGTTTTCTTTAGTAAGAGATATTACGCTTCGAGCGTCGTAAGTGCGCGAGTGACCGCCATCTTACCTGCCGTGACATCGGTCGAGTAGCTTGAGTCGATTGCCGTCGCAAAGTGACCGACGAGCTGCTCAAGAACCGGCGTGTCGCAGTTCACACAGATGCGAACCATCTCGGGATCTGCCGGCGTACCGTCGATGCGCGAGCGGAAGACATCATCGAGTGCGTGCGCGACCTGCGTAAGGAAGTGCTCAACGCTACCGCCGCCGCGAACGATTTGGCGAAGTGCGCCGAAGAGCGCCTCCTTGTCCTTCTCGACGAGCGCGGAAATGAATCCACGAACTTCGATTGCGTGTGCGAATACGTCCATGATCGGTTCAATCTTCCCTATTTCAGTCGGAAGATGCGGGGCGATAGGCTCGACATTTCGTTCAGACGAGAACGCGTACGCATCTTCTTTCGGATCCTCGATATGCGCAACTGGAGCAGCATGTACTGCGTGTTCGCGAGCGAGTCCCTTCACGAGATCATCGATCGTAAGCTCAGTGCCCTGCGCAAACGAGCGGAAGCCGTGGAAGTTCGAGAACGTGCTCGATGCTTCTGGAGCACGGTGAACTGGAACTGGAGCGTGCGGCATAAGATTATGTCCACCTGAATGATCCCCCGCCGATGCCTGCATGACCGGCGCAGTTGAGACCGATTCATTTCCATTGAGAACATCGCGCACATCTTCCCCGAACGAACGGAGACGACGAGCAGCGAATGGGGCTGCCGTGAAGAGCACAAGGTACGCAGCTGCTGCGCTCCAGAGGATGAGCACGAGCCAGTACATGAAGGTACCGAGCGGACCGAGATCAAGACCGGTGTACGGAACCTGCGAGAGATACACGAAGGCAAGCGGCGAAGAGGTTGCGACGCCAAGGATGACCTTCGGCTTCGGATTACCGCCGCCACCGCAGCTGCCTGTGCAGCACGAGCCGACGCAGGAACTCGTCTGAATGCGAACCGTCACCTTACAGCTGTCGTTCGCCGGAGCGCCCGCAGTGGTCATGGTGTAGGTCGTATCAGAGGTTGGGTTCACCGTTACGGAACCTGAACCGACTGGAGTAACCGAACCAATGCCCTGATCGATTGAGGTCGAGGTGGCATTAAGCGTCTGCCACGAGAGAACGACTGCTTCGCCAGAACTAATCGTGGTCTTGTTCGCTGTAAGAGCGACGCAAGACGGACCGGTTGTAATAGTCGTGATGTGGACCGAAGCGGCACACGTCACGTTACCGGTTGCACCTGCAACCGTTGCGGTATAGGTCGTGTTCGCGGTCGGATGCACGACAGTGGAACCGGACGCAATCGGCGTTACCGCACCGACACCGTTGTCGATGGTAACTCCCGTTGCATTAAGGGTCTGCCACGAAAGCGTGACTGCCTGACCAGCCGTGATGTTCGACGCGCTTGCCGCAAACGACACGCACTGCGCCGAGTTAGTGATGGTCTTTATCTTTACTTCAACATGGCACGGCTCGCTGACGATGCCAGGACCCGTAACGGTAGCCGAGTACGTCGTATCCGCAGTCGGATGTACGACAACCGAACCTGAACCGACTGGTGTCACCGAACCAACACCCTGATCGATAGTGACCGAGTCGGCGTTGGTGGTGTGCCACGTAAGGGTAACCGCATCGCCTGAATTAATTTCCGTTGCCGACGCCGTGAGTGAATCACAGCTCGACGGAGGCGGTGGGGGTGGTGGAGGAGGCGGGGGCGGAGGAGGCGGCTCCGTGCAGCAGGGAGGACCAACGTCCGCGAACGCTTTCGTCGGAAGCGTCATGCCAGTCGCGACAGCGACGGTCATGCCGATCGAGACGGCAGCAAGCACGGCGAAAATACCGACGGCAATCGGTCGCGATTTCACATATGCGATCTGTTCGGTGAAGTACACCATACGTGTTGTTGTTTCGTTCAATTGATAAACAGGTAATAAATAAGCCCCTGCCCTTGCGGGCGTACAAAAAAGAGGAGGTTCAGGACGGCACGCGAAGCGTGCCGTCCATTCCCTTAGCGGTCCGTGCCGGGCTCTTCGCTCCACGGAATCCACAAGTGCGAAACGCTCTTGGGATAGGTCTTGTCTTCCATTTCATCGCGCGAGTTGTAAATCGTCGCGCGACGCACATCGTTGCCGATGTAATCGAAGTCTCGGACGCGCATCGTGTTCGACGACACGTCGTCCTCATCCGACCAACAGAACACCCACCAGTGACGGGTCTTTGGCTCGCCGTAAGGCTTCGCCGCGACCGTGAGAATGTACGTACCGGGTGTTACCGGAACGCAGTACTCCTCGCGCACGCGTTCGCCGAAGAACTCGGCAACCGCGTCGAAGTCGCACTCACCGACGTACTCGCGAAGCGGAATTACTCCCACTCCGACCTTGCGCAAAGCAAGGCACGAGTCCTGCACCTTGGCGGGGCCGAGGTGCGCGAACTTCATCGAACGCTCGCCTTTGATGGTCACCATGATTTCCATGCACTGCCGTGGCTCCACCGGTTTATCGATGGGGTTCGTGCAGTGCCAAGCAAAGATGGCCCTATTCGACTTGGGGTCGACATAGACCTTTTCGCCCGGCAGGAATTTACGCTTCATGCAGTGCAGGTCCGGCGTGTGAGCCGGCATCCTGATGCACGCCATCTGATACTCGCCGGGACCGGGGTCCCGAGCGACAAGGCTCCGCAGGAACGCAGGGAGCTGGGCCACTGACGTGAGCTCAGCTTCCGGGTCGTTCTCTTGGAACATAACGAGATAGTCATGAGGACTGGCGCATGAGCCGTCCTTGGCGCATTTCTCGGGGTTGATCATCGTCTTCCCCGTCGGATCCTTCCGAAGATTGTCCTCGACGAGCTTTGCGAGCTCGCTCGGATCCTTCAGACCGTAGTAGAAGCCGGTGTTACGCGGCTTCGGCGAGTCGGTCTGCGGTTTGGTTTCCGCAGCCGGTTCTTCCGGTGGTGGCGCACGCGCCTCCACCGGTTCAGTACTCGTATCCTCCGTAGCCGCAAAAGGCGCGGCGCCGGAATCATTCGACAGGCTGGGGTTCCGGTGCGTGTCCCAATACAGGAACGCGCCTCCGAAAATAATCAACAGGAGTGCGAGTAAACCCGCCCACCCGAAGAACCCGATCCCGTCGCGAGTCTCACGACGTTCTGGCATTAGGATGCCCTCCTCTTGTCGCGCGTGATGCGCGACGTTGTGAATGAACTAGGAATCCGCGCCTCCTTTGCAGGAAGCCATCCGCGCGCGATTAGTTCGCGAGCGTATGGCTTTCAACAAAATCTGCGGTGACGACAAAGCGATCACTCTTCGTGCCAAACGAGTCACACGTCGAGAGCGTCAGCTTGCTGCCATTCACCGTAAGCGGAATAGCTGCATCGTCGGCTTTCACTTTTTCTACACGAGTCACTGCATAGGTATACGCACGAGTGCCTGAATATACCGTGATGCGCTCACCCGGTGCGAGCTTCTGAATATCATCGAACGCCTTGAACGCCGGATTCTTCACGACCGGAAGGTAGCTCGAGTGCGCGAAGATAACGACATTACCCTTCACGCCAAGCGTGCCGGACGTCGGGTAGCGGACTGCTCCGGTAAGAAGCGCCGCATCGAGCTTCCCGACATCGGTCGAATTCGGATTCGACACCTTCACTGAAAGACCGATGGTCGGAATCTCGATGGCGACCGGAAGCTCGCCAGCATGAAGACCGAAAAGCCCTGCATCCGACACATCCGCCGAGAGGTGAGCCATTGAAGACGGAGCCGCAACAAGCGGCGACGCTTCAAGCGTTACCTTCGGTTCGTTCGTACCCGCTTCCGCAATCTGCGGCGGATTCGGCACGAAACCGAGATCCTGCAGGATGAGGAACGAGACGAAGAAGACACCAAGAAAAGCCGCAAGGAAGGTCCACTTCCTTGCATACGTATCCTGTGCGGCACGAACGGCTGCCGCCACCTTGTGTACCAATGCCATATCGGTCCTACATATAAGTACACTATATTCCGCCATTTGTCAAGGGGTACGTCAAACGCCCGAATACGGCCTACAACAAGAGCGCCACGCGATTTTCGCGTGGCGCTTGGTTTTGGGTTTCCCTTAGGCGACGGCGCGGAGCGTCGTGGCCTCAGGCTTTTCCTTGAGGCAGCCATGCACAATCCCGTAAAGCGCGAATGTGCGCACCAACCGGTGCGCACCGCATAACAGGTTTGCATGACTCGTTCGATGGAAGATGGTCACCACTGATGACCACTCCCGATCGCCTTCGCACAAGAGCGAGACGACCCGTTCGATGTCCGCGTCGAGAACCCCGTCCGGCTTAAGCACGCCGAGGTGTTCGATGCGGTCAATCTTCTTCAGGAACCGTTCTGAAAAACCGGACCAGAACAGGATGTCATCCTGCGCTCGTCCGAGGCGAATTTCCTCATGAGGTACGTAGGCTTGGAGCGCTGCGATCGCAAGTGCAACCGTAAGATCCTCGCTGCGTAGACTCACTGGTACTGTCATTCATTGCCTCCATGTGTTCCCCATTGGGAAGGCTTTTCCCCGCCCACTATCGAACGTAACGGAAAGAGTAGGGCTCTGTCAACAACGAGCGGCGAATACGAGCATGAATCCAGACACTTGACAACAAATCGAGGGTGTGCTAGATATATATGCGTATGGAAACGATGAATACTTCACAGGGAACGCGCCGCGCGATGGTCAACGGTCTTGCCGTTGTCGGTTTCGTGGCACTAATTTTCGCAGGCATGACGCTTGCGATTTATTCGGCACGCTATATCCCGCAGGCGGTTACTCGCCTTGCAACGGCAAGCGTTTATTTCTCATCGGTCTTTTCTCCGGCGTCGACGAACGAACTTACGGTCGTTCCGTCGAAGGATGACGAGGGTTCTTCGGTTGTCGCAACGTCGACTGATACAACTCCGACTACCCCGTCGACTGGTGGAACTCCGGCAGCGGTAACCCCGTCTGCTGGCCCCCGCACGACCGGCACGTATGTGGTTGGTGGCGGTACTGCCGTTCCGCAACAGGGTACGCTCTATGGTCTCTCTGACCTTTCAGTAAACATCGTTGCAGTCGGTTACCTCGCAAACCAGACTGACACTACCTCCTTCGTCGCTTCAAAGACCGTTCCAGACGGTAAGCGCGGCGCGGTTCGCTTCACGGTGACGAACGTCGGTACCAACACCACTGGTGGCTGGGATTTCGACGCAACGCTCCCGACTTCCCCGAGCTACACCTTCTCGTCCCCGACGCAGGCGGCACTTCTTCCGGGTGAGCACATCGACTTCACCCTCGGCTTCGATCGCGGCCGCACTGGCACGCGCACCATCGACATCTCTATCGATCCTGATAAGAAGATCGTCGAGACGAGCGAGAACAACAACAGCGGTTCTATCGCAATCGAGATTCTCTAATCTCACTCAAGAAAACGGCCCCGCATTCGCGGGGGCGTTTTCTTTTTACTTGTTTATACGTCGATATTCGCGAGCTTCGCGTTGCTTTGGATGAAGGATTTGCGCGAAGCGACATCGTTGCCCATGAGAATGTCGAAGATGCGATCGGCATCCGCAGCATCCTCCACTTTTACCTGCTTCAAGATACGGCGAGCGGGGTCCATGGTCGTCTCCCAGAGCTCAGACGCGTTCATTTCTCCGAGACCTTTGTAGCGCTGGATAGCGAACTTCATCGGCTTCTTGCTCTTTGCGTTCGCCTCTTCTTCTTCGGCAACGTCTTCCTCAGGGAGTTCCGCATCTGGAGATTCTTCGATCTCAGCATCTTTCCCTACGATCTTAAATTTCTCTTCGTCCGTATATGCGTACCACACCTCTTTCCCGCGCTTTATTTTATAGAGCGGTGGTTGCGCAATGTAGATGAACCCGCCATCGATAACCGGACGGAAATGACGATACAGGAGCGTGAGCAGAAGCGTACGAATGTGTGCACCGTCGACGTCGGCATCGGTCGCGATGATCACTTTATGGTAGCGAAGCTTATTGATATCGAAGACATCACCAATGGCAGTGCCGAGTGCGACCACAAGATTCTTAATCTGCTCGCTCGCGAGCATCTTATCGAGACGAGCACGCTCGATGTTGAGGATCTTACCGCGCAGCGGAAGGATGGCCTGTGTGCGGCGATCACGACCCATTTTCGAGGAGCCGCCTGCCGAGTCTCCCTCCACCACAAAGAGTTCTGATTCTGCCGGATCTTTCGTCTGGCAGTCGGCCAATTTACCCGGAAGCGTCATGCCTTCGAGTGCACCCTTGCGAAGCACCGAATCCTTTGCAGCCTTCGCCGCTTTGCGCGCCTTGAGCGCGAGCAGCACTTTGTTTACGATGGCGCGCGCATCGTCCGGATTCTCTTCCATGAAGGCGGCGAACGCTTCGCCGAAGACCGTCGCGGTTGCGCCTTGCGCTTCGACTGAGCCGAGCTTGCCTTTGGTCTGACCCTCGAACTGAATCTCCGGCATCTTTATCGAAATAACCGCCGTGATGCCTTCGAGCGCGTCGTCACCCGTGAAGTTCTCTTCGCTTTCCTTGAGGATCCCTGAGGAGCGGCCGTAGGAGTTAAGCGAGCGCGTAAGCGCAGTCTTAAAGCCGGTCACGTGCGTGCCTTGCTCGGGATTGTAGATATTGTTCGCGAATGCCATGAGACGCGGCGTGAGATCGTCGACGTACTGGAGCGCGATTTCAACGCGGACATTATCCTGCTCGCGGTCGATATAGAAAATATTCTTATGCACCGCAGTCTGGTGCTGATTGTAGAAAGAGACGAGCGAACGCAGACCGCCTTCGAAATAAAAGGCCATCGAAGGAACTTCGAGTCCGAGCTCGCGCAGATAGAAGACTTCTTCGCCTTCTGCTGCGAGCGGTTCCTCGCGCGCATCGATGATGGTGATGCGAGTACCCTTCACAAGGTATGCCTGCTGACGCAAGTGAGAAACTATCTTGTCCCAATTCCATTCGATGCCGCCCGTGAAGATGGTTTCGTCGGGGCGGAAGTAGGTGATCGTACCGTTGAGTTTGGTCTTGCCGGTCTGCTTCACCTTCGCGAGCGGCTTACCGATTTTGTACGACTGCTCGTGGATACCGCCGTCTTTGTGAACGATAACTTTTGCATTAGTCGAAAGCGCGTTCACCACTGAGGCACCGACGCCGTGAAGACCGCCCGAGACTTTGTATCCGGAATCTTCGCCGCCGAACTTGCCGCCGGCATGAAGCGTGGTCATGACCATCTCGAGTGCAGAAAGTTTCGTCTTCGGATGGATGCCGACTGGAATACCGCGACCATTGTCTACGACACGCACATACCCGCCCGGAAGAAGCGCGACTTCGATGTCGTTTGCGAACCCGCCCATGGCTTCGTCGCGCGAGTTGTCGAAAATTTCCCAGATGAGATGGTGGAGACCTTCGGGACCGGTGGTTCCGATGTACATGCCCGGTCGCTTGCGAACCGGTTCGAGGCCTTCGAGTACCTGAATGGAAGACGCGTCGTACGCCTTGGTACCACTAGCCGCGGCGCCTTTGGCGCCGCTTTTTTTAGCCTCTTTTTCAGCCTTTTTCGCCATGATTTCTTACTGAAATTATATCATAAATGATTGCCTCTTCGGGTATCCCCGAAGCCCCCGAAATATTGACATATATGCCTGTATGGTGTATAATTAATCTTAGAAACAGAGAAAGGGACTGACTATGGCGCAAGCCGAAAAAGACCTGTACGAGTGGGAACCGCGCTATGCGTTTTTCCCCACCAAGGTTGGAACCCGCCGAGACGGCAAGCCGCACTGGGTCTGGTTCGAAACCTACGGGCATCGCATTCTGCCCAACGGAGTTTTCGAAACCCAGACCCGTCCGCTCGAAGCCGCGCAATTCGGCATCGAACCGCTGACGTCTCGGCACGTTCCCAGCCTTCTCTAAGCTCGCTCGACGAGCGTCGCCCGCGCATTCCCATGCGCGGGCGACTTCTGTTTCTACCCAACCCCACCAAGATTTCAAATAACTTGACAAAGTATGCGTAAACTGTATATTACATGTATCACGGTTCGGAGGGCCGAGCCGTGTCACGGAGATCAATATGTCCCGTTCTTTCTATGACATTGGCAGTGACGCGTCCTTCTCCCCTCGCGGGGAGGTTGTGGACGTGAATCGCTTCATCGATGACCTCGACCGGAAAACCGGTCCGCTCGGCGACGTTCGCGTCACCGATCTGCGCTTCGCCGACCGGCAAGCGCCGCGTGTGCGCCAAAAGCGCCGCGCGTAGAGATTTACTGCCCTGCCCCAAAACGGCCGCTCGCTCACGCGAGCGGCTTGTTTTTTATAAATGACAGAAGTAAGGTTCGTTCAGAAAGGAGTTCTGCATGAAAAAGATTCTTAAGGAACTGTGGGACGATCCGACCAGAATATGCATGTATCTCGGATACTTCACCGGCGTTATCACGGCCCTCATGGGCGTGCTAGCCATCGTTGAAGGATTCATCTATAACGGCTTCGGATCCAAAGGATGGCTGACCGCACTCATCGGTCTTGGCCTCGTCGGAATCGGAGCCCTCTGCCTCGCGATGTTCTGGTTCATCTGGAACGTTTTCAAACCTTGGCTCTTCCGGCACCTACATATTCCTATCTAAACCATCAGCCGCTCGGTAACCCCGAGCGGCTTGTTTTTATATACGTGAGTCGTAAACTCCCTAGATATGGATATAAAAATCGATCGAAGCGACGAAACGCGATTGCGGGGAGAGCTTGAGTCCCGCTCGGATTTCGAGGCGCTCCGCATGAAGCGCTACCTTTCGATGCCCGACCTTTCCCGCACACAAGGAAGCCCGCTCCACGAAATCGTCGAGCGCGTGAAGAAGGTGCCGGCCTTGTCTGGATTCGATATTATTGAAATCCCAGAAATCGTTCCGGCCAACATTTCCTTCGATCTCTTCGACTTCCCTGCCGACCACCCCGCTCGTTCTACCTCGGACACATACTACGCTGACGAAAAGAACATTCTGCGTACCCACGACACCGTATTCTGGTACTACTACCTCAACGATCCTGCCATCAAAGAACGAATTGCAAAGGGCGAAGCGATGGGCGCACTCTGCTTCGGCAAGGTCTACCGCAAGGACGAAATCGATAGCCGTCACATGAACGTCTTCCATCAGTTCGGAGGTTGGTACATCGCACCTGATTCAATGCCTGTCGAACCCGACGACCTCAAGAAAGTGCTCGGGGATATTGTGCATGCTGTATTCGGCCCGGAGCAGAAATTTCGGATTAACACCGACACGTTCCCCTACACCGATCCGTCGTTTGAAGTTGAACTCGACGTCGAGGGCACGGCGGCCGAAGGCCCAGCAAAGGGAAAGTGGCTTGAGATTCTTGGCAGCGGCATGCCAAAGAAATCCGTGCTCGAGAAGATGGGCGTCACCGGCTATCACGGCTGGGCGTTCGGATTCGGTCTCGAACGACTCGCTATTACCTCCATGTCTCTTCCGGACATCCGCCTTCTTTGGTCGGACGACGAACGTGTGAAGAAGCAGCTTGTTCTCGGAACGGAGTTCAAGGAAGTGAGCAAGTTCCCTCCTATCGTCCGCGATATCTCCTTCATTGTCGGAAAGGATTTCGTCCCGAATAACTTCTTCGATCTCGCGCGCGAAGTGGCGGGGGATCTTGTGGAAGATGTTTCGCTTCTCGATAAATACGAAAACGATGAGAAATTCGGCGCAGACAAGATGAGCTACGCCTACCGCATCACCTACCGTTCCCTCGATCGCACGCTTACGAACGAAGAAATTGATGCGCTCCACAAAAAGCTGGAGGAAACCACCACGAACGAATACAACGCGACCATCCGCTAGCACATAGAGAAGAAGGGGCGAGTTTGCTATACTTTGAGTGTCTTCGGGTATGGACTTCTCCGCGACCTATTTCGCGTATCCTTTCATTTTCTTAGGCCTCTATTTCGAGGTCTTCATGCTCCTTACCTTTCTCTCAGATCCAGCGCGACGGCGTCGCTATCGCGCAGTCTCGACTGAGACCCCAAACGTCGCCATTATCGTGCCCTGCTGGAACGAAGAAACGACGATTGACGGCACGGTGCGCTCCCTGCTCGCCCTCGACTATCCAAAAGACAAGCTCAAGATAGTTCTCGTAAACGACGGCTCGACCGACAACACCAAAGCGGTCATGGACGCGTACGTCGGGAACCCGCAGATCACCGTGATTCACAAAGCGAACGGCGGAAAACATTCCGCGATTAATATCGGCATCGAATCTGCCGGCGATGCTGAATTTATCGGCTGCCTTGATGCCGACTCGTTTGTAGCGACCGATGCACTACGCGAAATAATCGCTTCATTCGAGGATCCGCGTGTCGCCTCGGTTACCCCTGCAATGTCGGTCTTCGAACCAAAATCGCTTCTTGAACGCATGCAGAATGCGGAATATATCTTCGGTATCGCACTCCGCCATACACTCTCGGCCGTGAACGGGATTTACGTGACTCCGGGCCCCTTCTCCTTCTATCGCAAGTCGGTGCTTAACGAGATCGGCGGGTTCCGTCATGCGTATCAAGCAGAAGACATGGAAATGGCGCTGCGCATCCAGAAAGCTGGCTATGAAATAGATAACGCCGTTCGCGCACGCGTCTACACGAAAGTTCCGAAAACCGTTCCGAAACTCATCAAGCAGCGCACGCGCTGGACCACCGGCTTCCTTCGAAACGTGCTTACTGACTACCGCGGGCTCGTGGGCAACCCTAAATACGGCGTGCTTGGCCTCATGGTGCTCCCACTCGGCTTCGTTGCCGTCTTGGGCGGCGTCTCCCTGTTCGGTATCGCCTTCTTCATGATCATCCGCGAAATCGTCCACGTCTTCTCGCTCTCCGCTGGAGTTCCGCTTTCCTACAGCCTCATGCCGCGATTCTCCATCGAGTGGTTCTATGCAGCCCTTTCGTTCGTGACCGTCATCGGATTCGTAGTCACGACCATTTCAATATTCTTCATGATGGTCGGTCGTAGAGTATCGAATACCGACTCTGGTCTTGTGATCGGCATCATCGGCTATGTGTTCGTATACGGACTCATCGCTCCGTTCTGGCTCATCCGCTCCATTTATGACGTTGCGACGGGTGTTGAACGCGCGTGGCGCTAGTAGCATTCGCGTAGTATTGTCGTACGTATGAAGCCGCTTTCACTTCCCGCCCGCAACGCGCTCCTCGCGCTCCTTATAACACTCGCCATCATCGGCAGCATCGTGTACGCCATCAACTACCTCGACCAGCAGCGCCTTGCGGAACTCTCCGCTATTCAGAACCAACTTGCAACCGACACCCTCTCGCTTGAAACGCAGTTCGCACTCCTTGAGTCAGCGCCGTGCGAAGACATTGCTTCGGGAACTGAGTTCTCGCGCGAAGTGAGCGATCTCGGTGACCGCCTCGGTATTGCAGAAGGTCGCGCCGGAAACCGCGACCCGCAAGTACTTCAACTCAAGAAGCAGTACACCTTGCTTCAGATTCGTGATTATCTTTTGACGAAGAAACTCTCCTCTTCGTGCGGCCTCAAACCAGTGACCGCGCTCTATTTCTATTCGAATGATCCGCAAGCCTGCACGACCTGCGACAAAGCAGGCTACGCGCTCTCCTACCTGCGCCAAACGTATCCGACGTTGCGCGTCTACTCCTTCGATTACGACCTCGACCTTTCGGCACTGAAGACGCTCATTGCCGTGGAGAAAATAAAGCCTCAATTCCCCGCCTTTGTGATTCAGGACAAAGTCTCCTACGGCTTCACGCACCTCGACGACTTCCAGAAACTCTTCCCGAAAGCACTCTTTAAGTCCGCAACTTCGACTGCTACGACAACCAAGAAGTAGGTTTAGGTATATTCTTTGAGGATAAGTTCCTTCGCGTGGGGGTTTATAAAATTATCCGGCAACTCTGTAATTGGGCACCATTTCCACTCAGAGAATTTCTCGATTTCCACTACAACAGGCTCTTCAGAAGCGCTACAGAGAAACACTGGAACTCTATCGCCATCCTTTGCTCCAGGAACTTCACCGAGAAATTTATCAATTGTTAGAGAACAAATTGCTGTTTCTTCTGCGACCTCACGCCGAAGTGTTTGCTCTATGGTTTCTCCGACATCGCACCTTCCACCCGGAAGCGTCCATACGCTTATTGCCTTCCATTTATCAGGAGTATAGTGTCGCAAACCGATAAGTATCGTCCCGTTACGGACAATTGCCGCAACCGGACAACACTGCGCATTCCCTTCTTTTTGCAGCATTTCTTCCATATCTGTTTTGAGCCGCCTCCCGGGCTTGAACCGGGGACCTTCACTTTACAAAAGTGTTGCTCTACCAACTGAGCTAAGGCGGCTTATGAATTTATCCTACGGGATTCTCCGGTGTTGTCGATTCCGCAGGAACGGCAGGCGGAGCCTGGCGGGACCTACGAAGCGTGTGTTTGAAGTACGTCATTGTTTCGACGAAGGCAGATGAGGACACGGCCTGAGTGGTCATCGGCGCATTCGCTGCGCGGCGACCGCGCAGGTGGCGAACCGCGCGCGTGAGCGTCCGCTCAAGGAGACGAACGAGCACGAGCGAAAGCTGTGCTATTTCGTGCGCGAGATGCGCAAGCCCGTCGCGCAGAAGATGGAAGAAGAACTTCCCGAAGTCGACATGCGCGAGAATGAATGCAACCCGTTCGGTGCGCGCATCAAGCTTCGCACGCGCAACGCCGAAAAAGCGAATGTTGTGGCGCGTCTCGTAGGCCGTGAGGGTGAGGAACCCTGAGAGAAGAAGGAGCGGAACGAGTACGGCGACGAGGTAGAACATTGTGTTAGCTGCGGGCCGAGAAGCGGGCGAAGCGGGAGATCTCGATGCGTTCGCCGAACTTCTGCGATGCCTCGTTTATGAGGTCGCGAATGGTCTTACTGTCGTCCTTGATGTAGAGCTGGTCAAGGAGGACCTGATCGCGGAAGTACGAAGCAAGCTTTCCTTCGAGAATCTTCGCCTTCATGTCTTCTGGCTTCCCTTCCACCTCCTTCTGGAACACGTCTTCTGCGGCTTTCTTTGCCTCTGCCGGAATATCGGCGTCCGTAAGGAAGCTCGGATTAGACGCAGCTACCTGCATCGCTACTTCGCGCGCGACCGCGCCGAATTCAGGATTCTTCGAGACGAAGTCCGTCTCGCAGGAAAGGAGCACCATCGAGCCGATGGAACCATCATGAACATAGGAACCAATAGCTCCTGCACCGAGCTCGCGATCACCCTTCTTTTCAGCTGCAGCACCGCTCTTCTTGCGAAGGATGACTTCCGCTTTTTCGATGTCGCCTCCCGCCTCTTCAAGTGCTTTCTTGCACTGCATAACGGAAACTCCCGTCTTATCGCGAAGCGTCTTCAATACATCAGTCGAAATGTCCATGATTCGTAGGTACTAAAAATTATAAATCCTCCGCGGCCGCGGAAGGGGTTCGCTTATGCGCGAAGACCCGACTCGAACGCCGACGTAAGCTCACCGAGCACAAGCTCAACGGTCGTACGCGAGGCGTCGTTCGTGACGATAGGATACGTCGCGTCGGTCACGTCGCAGTCAGAACTCATGATGCCGATGACCGGAATGCCCGCTGCGCGAGCCTCCTTCACTGCATGTGCTTCATACTTCGTGTCGACGATAACAAATGCGTCCGGTCGACGTGCGAGATTCGTGATGCCGTCGAGGCGGGTCGCGAGGCGCTCGATTTCGCGATCGATGAAGAGACGCTCGAGCTTGGTGTAAAGCTTTGCAAGCTCACCGCTCTCACGCTTACCCGTAAGGTCTGCGAGGCGATCAATACGCTTCTTGATCTCGACGAAGTTCGAGATGGTTCCGCCGAGCCAGCGGCCAGCGACGTACGGCTGGTGGATGCTCTTTGCTGCATTCTTCACGAGAGCAGAGACTTCCTGCTTGCCGCCGACGAAGAGCACGGTCTTGCCTGCGGTAGCGAGCGCTGCAAGCGCCTTCTTTGCTTCTGCAAGCTGAGCATCGGTCTTCGCGAGGTCGAAGATTTCAACGCGTGCCTTAGCACCCACGACAAACGGCTTCATCGATGGATGACGACGACTCTTGAGCTGGGCAAAATGAGCGCCCGCCTTAAAGAGGCGGTCCACTCCGGGGCCCTTTTGGTCTATAACTGCCATGTCCGGCTACTCTACCATGCCCTATTCTGGGTTTCAATCCTCCTCGGCCTCTCCAATTCCACCCTGCTGTGAGGCCGTTTTTAGGGCCTCAACAATGTCTCCGAGATACCCCTGCATGATCTTTGGAAGGTTATGCCATGACTCCTTGATGCGGTGGTCGGTGATGCGGTCCTGTAGGAAGTTGTAGGTACGGATCTTCTCCGAGCGGTCGGCGGTACCGATTTGGCCACTTCGCAATGACGCGTGCTTCTTCGCCTCTTCTTCTTCATGCAACGTCTCGAGCTTTGCCGCAAGAATCGCCATCGCCTTCTGGCGGTTTGCGAGCTGGCTGCGCTCGCTCGATGAGCGAACATCGATACCGGTCGGTCGGTGGATGAGTCGCACAGCGGTCTCGACCTTGTTCACGTTCTGGCCGCCAGCGCCGCCCGAGCGAGAAAACTCCATATCAATATCCGTCGGGTTAATTTCAAACTTCGGCTTCGCGCGGATAGGGAGCACCGCAACCGAGGCGGTTGAGGTATGAATGCGACCTGACTTTTCCGTAAGCGGCACCCGCTGAACGCGATGTACGCCCGTCTCGTATTTAAGCGCATCGTAGGCCTGTGCACCGCCTATTTCAATCGTAAGATCGTCGAGAGTGCGCACCTGCCATCCCTGCATCTCAGCGTACTTTTGATACATTTCCTTCAATTCCTTGGCGAACAGCGTCGCTTCGTCCCCGCCAGCGCCAGCGCGGAATTCGAGCACGAGCGCAGTTGGCTTACTCTCCTCCTCCTTCTCTTTTGCGAGGATGCGTTCTATTTCGACAAGGATATCGTCCTGCCGGGCCTTGATGCGCGTAATATCTTCCTCGGCCATCTGGAGAAGATCTGCATCATTCCCTGCAGCTGCAACTGACTCTTCCACTTCGCGTGCGAGACGCTCGTACTCCTCCGCAAGATATGCGGTTGCAAAGTTCTTCTTGAATTCAGGGGAGTAGTCCATGGGTTTGATGATAACAAATGGACGCCCCGCGGAGGCGGGGCGTCCATTTGAGTGTCGTTATTTCTTCTTTGCAGCGCGCTGCTTGAACTTCTCGACGCGACCGGTCTTATCGAGGGTGCGATCTTCACCAGTGTAGAACGGGTGCGACTTACTCGAGATTTCAACGAGGAGCTTTGGGTATTCCTTCCCCTCAAACGTGCCCGTTTCGGTCGTCTTTACCGTCGAGCCAATGAGAAACTTCTCGCCGGAAGCGAGGTCTTCGAAGAGCACGGTGCGGTAATCTGCCGGATGGATGTCCTTTTTCATGACCCGCGCACTATACCAAATGCGGTGACTTGGCGCAAACGAGACCCTTAAAACTCTTGGAAGCGGACCTTCGTATTCACGACTGCACGGCCGACACGAGTCCCGTCGCACGTGAGGTTATAGACCCCCTGATTCGGGATATTTAAGGTTTGGGTGAGTGTCGAACCTGTTGCATTGCAGCCAGAGATAGAGAGCGTCTCGTTTACTCCGGGACCCTCTATGGTGCAGGAATTCGTGACCCCTGTTGCGGTGTAGGTAAAGGTCACCTGCGTCGAAGTATTTTCGGTTATGCGATTCGGACTCACCGAGAGACTTCCGGAAAGATTTGAACATGACGAACCGCTCACGATAACCGCAGGACACGTTCCTGCAGTAAAGCCTGTTGAGGAGACCGACATGCTGTAGCTTCCTGCAGATGGGAAAGAGCGCGTTGCCGTCGAGCCTGTCCCAAGTCCTGTTGCCCCATCTGAAGCGGTCCATGCGTATGGAGTACCCCCTCCCGTTACGCGGTACGTAGTGCTGCCACCCGGAGAAACAGATGAAGAATCGACTGTGCACGAGAGCGTCGGGTCCGGCGACTCGGTTTCGTCCTCAGGACTTTCGCAGCCCGGATCAGCATCAACAGTAACCGGTGCCTGCACGGTTACTTGGAACCCACCGCTTGCTTCAGCGGTTGAGCCATCAAGATCGATACAGCCGTTATATATGTTGCAGTCTGTCGAGCATGATAAGCCGTAGTCGGTGTCTTCTGTTGGTGTAACAAGGACTTCTCCTGACGTACCGCCGCTCTCGCCCCCTCCACCATTTGGTGCGTATGCTCCGTTATCAAATCCCCAACTAGTACACATGCCTCCCTGCAGGTTATTGCCATAATATGCCCACCGAATCCCAATAGTACCGGCCTCGTACTCAGAAACACAGAAGAGGTCGAGGTGCCCTTCACCATCGTAGCCGCTCTGTGTTGTGACGTTACCGCAGAATGTACCCCCTGGGTCATTTATACCCTCAAAGTCGACACCCCCGTCACCATCGTTATCGATACCGTCGGAACATTGTGGTACATGGGTTTCATTAGTATCTCCCCCGCTACTACAGTCAGCATCAGGCGGCAGTGGAGCAGCTTCACATGAAGGCCACGAAAAGTAACCGCCAGACGGCGAATTTCCAGAATAATTATAAGGTCCTTCCAAAATAAGGATACCTTCACCGCACTCCGGTCCCGTCACCGTGCCGCCAGACGCACCCGATACATCGACACCCCCATCACCGTCGTTATCAATACCGTCTGAACACTCCACGGCGTCCGATACAATAATCTGTACTGGTTCGCTGCAGTTGTTTGTCTCCGATGTTTCATTTATTGCGTTCGTAGTATCCGCACACACAACCGCACTGTAGGTGCCGGGTATCGCAAAGGTGACTTCTTCTGAAGCAATCATATTTGCTCCTGCCGCAAGGGAGGCATCACGATACCCTGCTACATACACCGGAGTCGGACCATTGAGTGTGAAGGCGTAATAAAAAGGGCTCACTGAATCAGCGTTGCCCACATTCCCAATCATTGCGCTGAGCGTTACCGGATTACCGACGGTCGCCGATACACTTCCCACGTTACCAGAAATGAAATCTGGTTTCGGGGTAACCGAAACAGTGATTGAATCGGATACTGTTCCCAGAGAACTGGTACACGTGATGGTATAGGTCTGCGTTGAGCCGGGAACTAGCGACAGACTCCCATAGAAGGCACTGCCCGTACTGAAACCCGAGCTCGTACATGAATCCACGTTTTCTGCAGCCCATGAAAGATCAGTGGAATGAGAGGCTGTCGGCACGCTATCTGGGTACGCGGTGAGCGATACGGATGCTACCGGATCTGAGGGGAAACAAATTTGAGACAGTTCTCCCGCGCACGGGTCAGCCATACCGTCTGCATGCACCAAAGAGACCCACGCTGCAAAAAAGAGAAGCGTCAACGTTGCCGTACGAAAAAAAGAAGAGCGCATCATGGAAGTATCTTGGTTATATACATATCGCCATCGTAACTGCGGAGCTTTGCTGGGGCACCACCATCAAATGAGTATTTGAAGAGTCCACGCTGCAGTGATTTATTTGGCGGGGTAAGCACATAGAGTGCGTTTGGAGTAAGGATAAGTGAAGATGCTGCAAGGTAGGGAGAAACCGACTGCGCGACAAACAGTCCTTCCTGCGGATTGATTGATCGATACACAGTTGTCTGTCCTTTCTCCTCATCAACTGCCGCGATGAAGCTCCTATCAGGAGATGCGGCGACAAGCGCAGTTGCCGTACCGAGCACTGCGACGCGGCGAGGAGCTTTCGTAAGGTCTTCAAGAGCATAGAGCGCAACGCCGCTCGCATCCGATACTGCAATGACCGTGTCGCTCAAGAAGAGCGGCTGCGAACTGCTTGCGATTGTTTGGGACACACCGTCTGCGGTCAAAAGAATGACCGATGATGTTCCTTTTCCCTCTTCAACATACGCAACGCGATACCCGTTTGGCGTAACGTCGATGTCGTTTTTCTTTGTCGCTGACGACGTACGCAAGATACCATCAGTCCATATGCCATAGAGCCCATCAGGGAGACGACTAACGACAACGAGCCTCGTCGGAGATCGCGCAGCATCAATGATCACAGTCCCTTTCGGAAGATACCCACGCGTGACGTTTTTCCCGTTGCTGGTGTATACCCCGCCGTTAAGAGGAGCAACAAACAACGCGGGCTTAAGTTCCTCTTCTAAGGTTATCGAACCAGTGAGAAGTGCAACTTGATTCTTCAGATATCGTACGAGCTGCGGATTAAGCACAAGAATACCGATCAAAACGATTACGACGGCGCCCACACCGAGAGCTATCACCTTTCTCATTCCTTTAATTGTATCAAGCAAGGCCCTGAGCTCTGGATTCGTGTGGGGATACACGCAACACCAACCCACACCCTAGAACTCATTGAATTTCGGTATGACGTTCACAACGGCCTTCGCTTCGTCGCCGTCACAAGTGAGGGTATACACCCCTTGAGTGGTGATGGTGAGGGTCGCATTGTGCGTCCCTGCTGAGACAGTACATTCGTTTGCGGTATACGTTTGGTTCACATCAGGACCGGTGAGTGTGCAGGAAGAAGCACCCGTTGCCCTATAGCTGAAGGTGACTTGGGTTGGGACATCTTGCTTCACACGGTTTGGAGAGGCAGAGAGTGTTGCTTCAGGGTTCGAGCACGCATTGCCCGCCGTCACGTTTGGACAGAATCCTGAAGAGAGTGCGCCGGTTGCAGATACGCTCATACCGTAGGTACCCGCGGTAGAGAAGGAGCGTGTTGCGGTGCTGCCTGTGCCGAGACCAGTTGCACCGTCGGAGGCCGTCCAGATGTATGGGCCGGTTGCACCATATACCGGAGTTGCGGTGTATGTGACTGATTCACCGAGAGCGGGGTTTTCGTTGTTGACGGTGCAAGACACAGCAGCAACTGCCGGACCTACCACAATGTCGGTCCAATCTCCTGCCGTGCAATTGTTGGCCTCATTCGTTTCAGGAATCGAACCCACATCACACGAATATACGCCGTATGCATTCCAACCACATGCATAGTCGACGCACGCTCGGACTTTATACGTTCCTTCTTGTGTAAACGTAAGCGGGAACGAAGCTGTCGAGAAACCGTTACCGGACATTGCGGCCGTTACCACATGCTGGTCGAGGTAATACCCGATCTGGACTGACTCTTCCGAAGTTGTTGGCTCACATATCTGCCCCTCTTTTGTTATGGTGCAACTTTCCCCTTGCACGGTGTGGGTTTCATACCCAAAATCAGGACCCTGAATTTCGAAACGCGTGTTACTTATTCCAACCGGATCAGGTTCGGTGTTATTTACCTTTACCGACACGGTTGTTGGTACATTCACAATAGCGCTCGTTGGTGCAAGGTCGGTCGGTGTAAGGTCAACTTCCGCCTTCACCTCAATGTCAATGTGGCCACGAAGCGTGCCTCCCATCGAAAGTACGGGAACTTCCCAACCCATATCCAAGTACACCCTATAGATACCGGGAGTGGTTGGAGCAGTAAATGTTTTAGAGAAGCGTCTCTGAACAGTAGTGAGTTCGTGACCAGTGAACTGGTTTGCAGGAAATTCCTGCGAGAATTCCTGACCTTCGAATCTTCCATTTACCAAGAAGCCTGAAGGAGTGTTTGTGCAGTCGACGTAGGTGATTGCTCCTTGTAGCGTAAACTCGTCTCCTGGGCGAATCGGTCCAGGAATTGAAGAAACGCTAACGAATGGCGGCTGATTGTTAAAGTCAGATGGTGTTTCGTAGTATTGTTCCGCCGAAGAGGCTGCATCTGTTGCTATATACCGCTTGCTTGCTCCTCCCATTCCTGCTTCCCAATACGAGTCATAGGCATGCGTAAAAGGATTCTGTAATGGATTGTTCGTAGCTTCCATGGTGACACGCGATGGACTCAATCCGATACCAACTGATTCATCATACCGATCCTCAAACTGCCAATACCGATACGGAACAGTGGATGTCTTCTTCCATATAGGAAGGTACGTCCTCACGTAGTACTCCCACGTTGCATTGTCATTAACAAATATGAAACTAACCATTTCTGAATGAACGCAGGGCGTCCCAATTTCCTGCACACCATCATCGAGCGGACATACATCAGGATTTACAATGACTTCCTGTGTTCCTGCTTCGCCGCCACCAAGACCACACGCTGCTGGATCGGTAACGCAAACCTTTTGATTGCCCTCAGCATGCGCGACCGGAGTGGAGAGGTTCAAGCTCACTGCCTGTTGCGGGGGCGTAAACAAACCGATAATGATAAGTACGCTGACAATACCGGAAACTGCCGCAAGCGCGAGAAGCGTAATGCCCGCTTGACGTGTCTTTACCATCGGCACCGTAGAACGATAGCTCCGCACCAGCAGGACGAGACCGATAATAACAAGAAGCGCTGTGAGGCTATACATGAAGTACAGTGCCGTTTTCGCACGAATCGATTCAATACCGAACTTCGGTGACACTGGCGCTTCGAGAGAGGCAAGCACCTTCCCATCTTTCGTAAGGGTGGCACTTACCTGAAGAGAACTTGCGGAAGCGTTCACCACAATTGGGACACTGGCTACGTGCTCAGTATCGAGATTTACTTCCTTTGTATTCGAACCCAGTTCTGTCCCACGCTCGCTGTATGCCTTCACCGTAAGAAGAGCGACTCCTTGTTCTTTTGCTCCCGGACGATTGATATCAGGCGGCGTACCACTGAAGGAAACCGAAATAGTGACTGTCTCTTTTGCTTTAACGCTTATTTTGTCCGCACTCGCAGACTGAATGTTTGCGATATCGTCTCCTTGGAGAATGTATCGATAGCTTACAAGTTGGGCATGCTGCTTTCCACCCTCATCGAGGAAGGTAATGTTCGCGAGGTACACGCCGGGCTTTGCGCTACTCGCTGCTACGGGGATACGAAACTCATGTGAACTGTTTGGCGCAATCGTAAACGTTGCGGCCTTCTCGGTACGGACGACGTCACCCGTCATCGACTTGTGCGCGATGCTTGGAGTAAGTGTAAGGGATGTTGCAGCGTTATTCTGAAATGTTCCTACCAATTCCGCGCTCTCATCTGAGTGAATCGTTGGCCCTTCACCGACCGCAAACTTACCTTCTCCGATTGCAACATATGCTTCAGTAAGTTTTGGGTAGGTGTGCGTACCGGTAATAATGATACGCTTCTCTGCCCACCCGAGCGGGAATCCTGAACCAAGCATTGCCTGCACTTCTATACCAAGATCGTTCCCCGCAACCCCTGCAGGAAGTTCAATAGCAAATGGCACCAATCGAACTTCGTTCGGACCAAGGGCTATTGGACCTACTTCTTGAGAAGCGTACTCGACACCCCAGTTTCCATTCTTGTCGTAGTCACCAACAAGTCGGATGACGTAGTCTATATTTCCCGCGGACCCACTCCCTGCGTTTGAGATCGTAAATACTCCCGACGCCACCGCTCCTTCCGTAAACGTTACTGAAAGCATCTCAACATGTGACACGCGTACCTGAGGAATGACGGGGGCTGTTTGCGCGTAGGAGACCATAGGAGCGGTTACCAGCGCGAACGCAATGAGAGCGGGTGCCCAGATGGTAGTAAGTCGTTGCATGGTATAGGTGTATATAAGGTTCAAGTACATTCTATCCCCTCCCTATGAAAAAGGCAGGGGCGTCGGTGGAACATCAGCGTGGGATAAGCGGTACTGAGACGATCCCCCACTCTGACTCATGTCTAGCACCCTCGGTCATGAGAATCCGACCGTAGCTATCAAACGCATAGGCGAGCGTATGATTCGTTGAAACAATAAGTGGCACGCCTGCTTCGACCCCGCGAACGCGCAAGAATCGAAAGGTATCCTGGTGAAGGTTTTGCGCGTCATAAAATCGTGCATGAGAAATCATCGCCAACACCACATCCGAATCTTGTCGCCGGACTAACTCTTTTCCGAAATTCGGTGCAAATACCTCAAAACAAAACATGAGTGATGCACGCAGTGTTCCGTACTCAATTGCACTCCCCCAACTGCCAATACCCAGCGCTTTCGTGTCTTCAAAGCGAGCGACACTTTTCTCTAAACCAATAAGCGGCATACCGTACCGGAATATACCGATCAAAAACTCCCCTTGTGGGGTTAGGACCATTTTGTTTCGTATGGTTTCGGCCACTCCCGTTTCTGCGTCACTGACGTACCCCCGCAACAACTTCTTTCCGTCAGGAGAACGCGTTGGACCTGCGGCGACAATCATGACCCCTTCATGGCGCAGCCGATCAATATCGATAGACGTATGAAGATCGATATAGTCTTCCCCTTCGGGCAAGACAATAATGCGTGCGCCTTTTTCTGCAAGGTCAATAATGGCTCGTTGCGCATCTTGATGCACATCCGTAATCGCAGCGAACTGGTCCTCGTTATGCGACCACAGCGACATGAACCCTATGGGTACCGACGGAGTGCTTGTCCCAGCATCACGCCAAGAAATAATCGGAAGTACGCTAGCAATAAGTAGTGCCGTTGCGAGTACTCCTCCGGCAATTACTCTCCTCTTTCCGCTTGCGCGCACGACGAACTGATATATGAGTGCGTTTACCAACACTACCGTAAAGGAGAGGAGCCAAAGGCCGCCGAGAGATGCAAGCTGCAACCAATTCTCATTGTCGGCAAGTGGATACCCGAGCGCACCCGTCGTCCAGAAGAGTGGATTTGAAACAAGCGGCGTGTAGGTCACCAGCGCAAATCCATACATGCGCAGATACTCAACGATGAAAACCCACAGTATCGCAACACCCACCGTAGCGAGTATGCTTGATTGAAAAAAGCGTCGCACACACACTGCCCATACCCCAACAAGAGGGGCTGTAAAAAGCATGATTAAGAGCCAACTGACCAAGACGCTTAGGAAGCCAACGAACGGCGAAAGACTAAACGCGGTTGGAAGTGGCCGCGACGCAAACATCCAGAATGTTGTTGCACCCACAAGGATCGCACCGGTAACCATGCCTGCGACGAGCGCACCTTTCCATGTACGAGCAGTACGGACCGCATGCAGAAGTGGAATAAGCGCGATAAATATAACCGGCCAGCTATAGGGGAAATAGTATGCAAACGCCACGAGAGCGCCTGAGCCGGCACCAAGAAACACGTACGAGAAGCGCGTAAGCATTACGATAAGCGTACCAGACACAACCCTTAGTTGTCCTTCAAGAAATCGATGTTCTGCTGGAACGTCGCGGCTTTCGCCATCACGGAATCGCCATAGGAAGCGACTACCCCTCCTGCGGCCGCACAGGTACGGCCCGAAAAGTACTGACACGCAGCATTGCGCTCGGCGGTGTAGGTGCCCGAGCTCGCGCCAAGATCGGTGATGTAGAGCGCCGTTGCGAAAATGGCATCTTTGGCGCCCCACGGATTCGGGACAGCGACGCCGAGCGTACTCTTAAGGCGCGCTGCATAGAGCTGCCATGTCGACGGGATGAACTGCGACGGTCCCATGGCGCCGCCATAGCCTATCGATTGCGGGCACGATACGGGAGTGGTCGTCCAATCGAGACCGAGCGACTTAGTGATAACCTCAAAAGGCACGGTATCGCGGGGAGCTTTCATCACGTTCTTAAAGGGCGTTCCCGTATTCTTTCCCTTTCCATTACCCGTCGAGAGGTCGGTCACAAGGCACGAGCCGACATTCTTTCCGAGATCAGACTCTTGCGAAAGGAAGGCGAGGATAATAGCCGGACGAACGCCGGTCTTTTGAGAGGCTTCCGTCGCATAGGTAAGTGCCGTACCGAACTCGATACCCTGCGTGTCGCGCAGGTTGAACAACGCGCTGCGTATCGCTGCGGCGCGTGCCTGCCGTTCCGAAAGTGCCTTTTGGTACTGACTCTCCTGATTCGAGGTGATAGTGAGGAGCTGCGTCTTCTCTTTCTTATTCTGACTTATCTGCTGTTCCTTGGTCTGTACGACATAGCGCGCATCAACCTCGTTGTTTTGAGCGTCGGTAAGCGCGAGTTTCTCATTCTGCGTCGTCTCCTTATCGCCACGAATCTGCGCGAAGGTCGTATGGAGCCCCTTCTGGATCGAAACAACGCGATCCATATCAGTAAAGAGGTTTGAGATTTCGTTCGCAGAGAACGCAATCTCCGGAAGCGATAAATCATCCGCCTGATTTTGCTGGCGTACGAGCGAGGCAAGCGAATCCCTACCGCGCGCAATGCGCGCCTCGAGATCTGAGATGATACGGTTCTTCTGCGCTATTTGCGAACCGAGCTTTGCGATCGCAATGTTCTTCTGCTTAATTTGCGCTTCGGCCTGATTGATTTGGGCGGTGAGCGCGGTCACGTCGCCCTTAAGAGTATTTTTCTTCGTACGAGTTTCGTCGAGCACCTTCTGCCACCCCGCAATTTCCTGTTGAAGCTGGTCGTATTCCTGCTGGCATTTGGCACGAACGTCGGCATTTGAAGTGCAGTCGATACCCGCCGCGTCAGCAACGGACGCAAAGGAGAGCGTCCCTATTGCGCCAAGAAGGAAGAAAACAGCAAAGAGAACATGCCGATGCATATACGTAGGTTTCAGTATATCAGAAGACGAAAATAGCCCGCCGGCATTACCAAGCGGGCCATTTTCATGAAGAATGGACTTATTCTGCAGCTGCTTCCTCTTCGTCCTTACCCTTCTTTTCGACTTCAATCGAAGCCATATCAGGAGCTTCCGACGGAGCCTCTTCCTCAATCTTCACTTCCTGAATAAGCGCAACGACGTCTTCCGGTTCAGCCTTTACGGTAACGCCCGATGGAATAGAGAGATCGCGGACATGGATCTGGGAACCGATTTCGGCAAGCGACGAAATGTCGACTTCGATGTGCTGGGGGAGGTGCGCTGCGTCCGCCTCGACTTCAAGTTCATGGATAACTTTCACAAGGTTCGCACCAGCCTTCACGGCAGCCGACTCACCGATAAATTCAAGCGGAACAGCGACTTCAACCTTCGCACCCTTCTCAATTGCATAGAAATCAGCGTGGCGAGGGATGTTCGTAACCGGATCACGGTCGATATCGTGAATAAGGACCTGAAGCGGCTTGTTGAGGCCCGTAAGCTCAAGCACGGACGATTCGCCGGCGACCTTAAGGGTCTTTTCAAAGATAGCGAGTGGGACGGAAACCGAAATGGTGTCCTCCTTAGGACCGTAGACTACGGCCGGCATCTGACCAGCAGAAAGAAGGCGCTTTGCGCGCTTTCCAAGCTCAGTCCGGACGGAAACTGCGAGGGTATGCATGAAGGCGAGTATGCCCTAAACGGGGTTGTAGCGCAAGGAGCCGTTAGGCGCCCCGAGCCGCATTAAAGACCTTCTCGAGGCGAGACATATATATGTCTCGGGCAGCATCCACATTCTCCTCTTTTCCCCTCCAGACCTCGAGTGCCTCCTCCTGAAGCGCACGGGCATAGGAGAAGGTCATGGGCCATGGGGCGCCGGCTTTCGCTGCGTAGTGCGCTATTGCGCGGAGGTTCTCGGTCGCTTGGTCTGGTGTCTGGCCTCCCGAGAGGAATACCACGCCCGCCAACCCTTTCGGGATGGAATTCACGAGCGCCGTTACCGTATCCTCAGCGACCTCTTCCGGCGTATCCTTTCTACCGCTCTTATTGCCGGAAAGCGCCATCGCAGTCTTCACCACGACTCCTGACATATCGAGTGACTGGTCTTCAAGCGCAGCGATGACTGCCTTCATAGTGGTTTCGATCACGGCCCGGGCCCGGGCGCGACTATGCTTACCCTCAAGAAGAACCTCGGGCTCAACCACCGGCACCATACCTGTTTCCTGCACGCATTTTGCATAGGTTGCGAGACGCTTTGCGTTCTCGACAAGTGCTTGAGCGGTCGGGAGACGATCGCCATCGATACGAATAACTGCGCGCCACTTCGCAAATCCGGTATGGGACTCCTTGTGGTATTTAGCAACGCGATCCTCGAGCCCGATAAGACCGTTCGTGATGAGCTCATCGGGATTGTCGGCCATAGGCTCGGTTCCCTCGTCGACTTTTATACCCGGTACGATGCCCTTTTCCCAGAGAAGCTTCGGGAAGTACTTCCCGCTCTTTGACTTTTGGGTGAGCGTCTCCTGATAGAGAATGACGCCTGAGAGATATTTCTCGATATCGGGTGTCGCAAGGAAGAGGTCGCGCTCTTTCCGGCGCATCTCAACCGATGATTTGATACCGAACTGTTCGAGGCGCTTGTCGGCGGTGGTCGTACTTTCGTCAGCAGCAAGTATGCCCTTGCCGGGATGCACCAGCGAGTGCGCGCACGCCAAAAGATCAACAAGCATCATATGTGTAGTGTAGCACCTTCGCAAAGTGGACCTTTAAAACTCTTGAATACTCGGATTAACATTGACGATTGCTTGCGACGTGATTGATCCGCAGGTAATTCGATAGACGGTCTGGTGCGTTGAGCATAGTGTAGACTAAGGAGAAATGGAGCCGCTTGATTTCGTCGCTGTGGGCGATATCGTCACCGAGCCGTTCATCCGTCTCAAGGATGCACGCGTTACCTGCAAGATAGATGATGAAGACTGTGAAATTTCAATGCGTTGGGGCGACAAAATTCCCTACGACTTCGCCACGATTTGCCATGGAGTCGGTAATTCGCCAAACGCGGCCGTCGCGGCCGCGCGACTTGGTCTCAAAAGCGGTCTTGTTTCCGACATCGGACAGGACACGGTAGGCAAGCATGATGTTGAGCAGCTCACGAAAGAAAACGTCTCGACGACCTACATTACGGCACACCACGGCATCAAGAGTAACTATCACTACGTGCTGTGGTACGAAAACGAGCGAACCATACTCGTGAAGCATGAAGCGTATCCGTACCAGTTCCCGAAGGATATGCCGGCGCCAAAATTCCTCTACCTGAGTTCACTCGCCGACCACTCCGAGCCATATCACGCGCAAATCGCGGAATATCTCGCTGCGCACCCTGAAACGAAACTCGCTTTCCAGCCGGGAACGTTTCAAATGAAGCTTGGCATTGAAAAGCTAAAAGCGCTCTACGAGCGAACGCATGTATTTTTCTGCAATAAAGAAGAGGCCCAGCGAATTTTGGAACTTCCCCTCGGAACGCCGTTACCGGAACTGCTTGCCGGTCTGCGCGCACTCGGTCCCCAGCTCGTTATCATTACCGATGATCGCGATGGTGCGTACGCCTCAGACGGTAACGACCTTATGAAAGTTCCCATGTACCCCGACAGCCGCGCGCCGTATGAACGAACGGGGGCAGGAGATGCATTTGCATCGACCGTTACTTCGGCGCTTGCGCTCGGTAAACCGCTGGCTGAAGCTCTTCTCTGGGCACCAATTAATTCCATGGCAGTCGTTCAGGAAGTAGGCGCACAGAAAGGTCTTCTCACGCGCGCTGCGCTTGAAGAATTCCTCAAGAACGCGCCTCCCGACTACCGCGTTTCTCCTCTCTAGACCTTAAGCATTCTTCGCGCTGTTTCAGCAATAAAGGATGGGCCAAGACCGTAGTGTTCGATGAGTTCGTCCGGCTCCCCTGACTGACCGAATTCGTCCTGAATCCCGAGTCGTTCAATATGCACTGGATGCTTTTTTGAAAGGAGTTCTGCAACGGCGCCGCCAAACCCGCCCGCGACCTGGTGCTCTTCAACTGTGACAACCTTCCCCGCCGCTTTCGCCGCTTCAAGTATTGCAGCCTCGTCGAGCGGTTTTATCGAAGGATTGTGAAGGACGATGGAGCCGATGCCTTCGGCTTCGAGCGCACGAGCGGCAACGAGTGCGTTGTAACTCATCGAACCTGTACCGAGGAGCGCAACTTTCGGCTTTTCCGATTTCCAAAGAACGAGCGCTTTTCCTTCGGCAAACGGCGTATCTTTTGTTGTAAACACAGGAACATTTGAACGACCAAAACGAATATAGGTTGGTTTTCCGTTGGCAACAGCAGACAGTGTTGCCTTTCTTCCTTCTTCAGCGTCACAGGGGTTCAGAACAATCATGTTCGGCATCGCGCGCATGAGCGCGATATCTTCGAGCATCTGGTGTGTTGCCCCATCGGGTCCGACCGATACGCCTGCATGCATGCCCATGATTTTTACCGGAACGTCATTTAATGCGGCAGTAGTACGAATTTGTTCGTAATTGCGACCTGGAGAGAATGCGGCATAGCTCGTAATAAATGGGATCTTTCCGGCAAGAGCGAACCCTGCGGCGAGCGTCGCCATATTCTGCTCGCCAATGCCCACCTCGATGAAACGTTCCGGAAATTCCTTTTCGAACCAGTCCGCACGCGTCGACTCCTTAAGGTCTGCAGACAGCACGACGATATCTTTATTTTCTTTCCCTGCGTCCACGACAGCCGTCCCAAATCCGTCGCGCGTTGACTTCTTCTCGATATCCTTATCGAAAAGAGTCTCTAGCAATTTTGCGTCTTTATTAAGCATACTCATTTGGTAGTTTCCCCTTCATAGAGCGAATTTCTTGGAGGAATTTCTTCCCTTGCTCGGCATTTGGTACGCCTTTGCCGGGCGCGCCGCCATGCCAGTGGTAATCGAATTCTATTTCCGGAACACCCTTACCAGCGATGGTGTGCGCAATGATCATCGTTGGCTTTTCAAATATGGCTTTTGCTTCTTCCACAGCCGCAATGAACGCTTCGACATCGTTACCGTTCACTTCAATCACGTGCCAGTTGAACGCGCGGTATTTATCGGCGAGCGGCTCGAGCGGCATAACGTCTTCCGTCATGCCATCTATCTGGATATTGTTCCGATCGATAACCGCCGTGAGATTCGAGAGTTTCTGCTTCCCCGCCCACATCACCGCTTCCCACACATTGCCTTCGTTTTGCTCACCATCTCCCATGAGACAAAAGACACGGTTCTTCTTTGTATCCATACGGAATGCGTACGCCATACCGGCAGCCTGCGAAAGACCTGAGCCGAGCGGCCCTGAGGTTGTTTCCATCCCTAGAAGTCGTGTGCGCTCGGGATGCCCCTGAAGGCGGGAACCGAACTTACGAAGCGTCTTCGTTTCCTCGAGCGGGAAGTATCCCGCGTGCGCCATAGCCGCGTAGCGGACGGGAACGATGTGTCCATTCGAGAGAATAAGCCGATCGCGCTCTTCCCACTCGGGATTTTGAGGATCGTGCTTGAGTATATGGAAGTAGAAAGCGGTGAAGATGTCCGCCATATCGAGAGGGCCGGCAGTATGCCCGCTCTTCGCTTCGACGAGCATGGTGATGATCGTCTCACGAATCGCTTTGGCCTTCGCTTCAAGAGAAATGCGTTCTTGTTCGGTAAGCGACATAATTTTGTTAGGCCGAAGGCCTTAGGAAATTATTAGTACCCTTGTGGTGCGCCATCATTTCTAGAATAGCATCCTCACAGAATGTTAGGTGTACCGCCCGTAGCTTTCTAAGATTGAATTATAGGCTTCTATCTCCTTCCCGATGTCCGGCGACTTCCAGATGCTCGAACCAGCGACGAGTCGGCTCACGCCGGCTGCAAGCAACTTTGGTGCAGTGGCGAGCGAAACGCCGCCGTCGACTTGAAGCGGAATATCAGTATGTCGTTTGCGGAAAATCGCTATTTTGCGCAACACACGCTCGTCAAATGGTTGACCTTGCTTCCCGATACTGTCGATACCCATGAACTGCACGTAATCGACCATAGAAAGATGCGGTTCGATGCGCGCAAGCTCGCTGTCGATGTTAAGCGCAAGGCCAATGGAAAGAAGCTCTGGCGCGAATCCCTTATCGTGCCCATATGTACGTTGGAGCGAACGCAAAAGACGCGGGAGATCGATGACGCTTTCCGCGTGTATGGTGATGCGACGGGCACCGAGGGCAACCCACATGCCAACAGTCTTCTCCGGCTCCTCGACCATAAGGTCCACTTCAATAGTGAGCGAGCCCGCGTGCGGCAGGAGTTCGTGGCGTGCAACGAAAAGCGTCGCGTCCTCGGTTCCGGGTACGCAGGGCCAGCTCGCGGGACCCGCGAATTTGCCGTCGACAATATCAATTTGGACGTCGCTTACCCGCCCCTGAAGCGCGTCGAGTTTCTGTATGAGATCTTCTTTAGAACGCGGCAATATCGCCGGTATGATAACGGCCATAGAGTCAGTGTACCGGTTTTACCGGCACTCTGGATTTAGGAAGGGGGATACATCAGAATTTAGCGAGACGACGCACGTGTCGCTCGTCGCCTGAAAATGGTGTTTCGAGAAAAATACGTACGGCAGTTTGTGCTTCTTCTTCCGTAATAAAACGCGCACCGAGAGAAAGGATGTTCGCATTATTGTGAGCGCGTACCGACTGCACCAAAGATAATGCTCCTCCTTCCGCGTCCGTTTGGACACCTTGCACATCGCCGTAGAAAACAGCAGCACGAACACCTGAAACGCGATTTGCGGCCATCGCCTCACCTTGTCCTGACGCGCCAATAACAATACCGAAACTGTCCGGCATTTCCGCAACCTTCTGCGCGCACGGAATCACCGTGTCTGGATAATCGTCGCCCTCGTTCTTTTCAAACGCGCCACAGTCTTCCACGGTGTGGCCAGCCTCTGCGAGAAAAGCTCGGAGCGACTCCTTGAGCTCAAAACCAGCATGATCTGAAGCGATGAAGATTTGCATACCTACCATTGTGCCGCACCAGCGGTATAGAACGCAAAGTCTGCTTCGTTCGTATCAAAGGGGCGTGGCGCAGGGTTATTTGCAGAGGAATACGTTTCGACCGTGCCATAGGCCATGATCATGTAGTCACTGCCGTTGGAGCTATACAGATAGCAATTATTTGGAGCGATAGGTTTTGGATCCGTTGGCAACACCTTGATGTACGTTGGAGCGACATTGGGAACGTACGCGGTGGCACCACTGGTCGCGCGCGAACCGAAACCGGCGCAATTTCCCCACCACGAACCGCTCGTCGAGGGGTAGCTTGAGTTATTCGAACGATACAGTTCAATCGCATTAACGATTTGTCGCAAATCGGTGAGGCGGCGGCTATCGCGCGCTTTTGCCTGCGCGAGCGACAATGACGAAAGAACAATGCTCGAAAATAAACTAATAATCGCAATAACGACCAAGAGCTCGATGAGGGTAAAGCCACGCTTTTGAGAGACCGATTGCATATGATTTAGCGTATTCCTGACCGTGCCTTCATTATCTCAAGCGTACGAAGCTGCGCATCGGTTGGTGCTTTAGGTTGCGGCTGAAGAAAGAAGAACCCCGCAATCGCTGCGGCAAACAAAAGCAGCGCGAGGAATATAAGTAGTGCGTTTGCTCCGGCTGCATCGCGCGCAAACCCGTGCGACACGAGCCAGTTGGCAGCACCCGATTCTGCACGCTTTTTCTCTCCTGCAGCTGGGACTGCTCGCGTGAGTTCCGGCTCTTCGTCAAACTGAACCTCGTGCATGGATTATGCGGCCCCCGCGCGAATAACATGCTCAACGAGCGTGTGGGTATAGCCCGCCTCGTTGTCATACCACGCAAGGACCTTTACGAGATTTCCGTCGACAACGCGCGTCATACCGAGGTCGGCAATTGAGGCGAATTGTTCACCAATGATGTCACTGCTCACAAGCTCTTCGTCGGTAGCCGAAAAAATACCCTTCCAACGCGAGTCCGCGGCGGCTTTTCGGAGAATGTCGTTCACTTCCTCCGCGGTAGTCGTGCGCTTCGACAGGAAGGTAATGTCCGCAATCGAGCCTGCGGGAACCGGAACACGCAGTGAAATACCATCAAATTTACCTGAAAGCGAGGGGTAGGCTTTCGTAACGGCGACGGCGGCACCAGTCGAGGTCGGCACAATATTCTGCGCAGCCGCACGACCTTCCTTTTTATCTTTCTTCGAAGGGCCGTCGACAATGGACTGGCTTGCGGTATAGCCATGCGTCGTCGAGAGAATCGCCTTCTCGATACCGAGCGCATCATCGAGTATGGCGATGACGGGACTTGCGGCGTTCGTAGTGCAAGATGCGTTGCTTGTAATGGGGCACGATCCGATACGATCCTCGTTCACACCCATAAGAACGGTTGCACCGAGTTCCGACTCCTCTTTTACCGGCGCCGTGATGACTACGTGACCAGCACCTGCATCGATATGCGCTTTCGCCTTTGCGTAGTCAGTAAAGAGACCGGTCGACTCAACAACGACATCCACTCCGACTTCTTTCCACGGAAGCGCAGCTGGATCTTTCTCAGAGAACACCTTTACTTTGGAGCCATTAATGACGAGTCCATCATCAGCCACCTCGACCGAGAATGGTGCGCGACGATAGACCGTGTCGTATTTGAGGAGATAGGCGAGATTATCGAGCGACCCGAGGTCGTTCAGAGCCACTATCTCAAGCTCCTTGCGTCCTACCGCTTGGCGAACAAACGCGCGACCAATTCGCCCAAACCCATTTATCGCAACCCTCGTTTTCTTAGTGTTCCACATCATGTTTCAAGAATACCACCCTCGCGGACCCTTATTCAGGCAAATAAATCAGCTCGTCATTCTCAGCAAGAGGTGCACAGACCGTAACGCGATCATTGTGATCGGTGTCACGAATTATTTTATAGCCCGAAAGGTTCGCATCGCTATTACTCGGATCGTTGGGTATTGCAGCGAGATATTTCTCGTTTGTAAGAAGTTCCGTCAGCTCTATTGAGCCAGAACAGCTTTCGGTCCGGCATATGGTATACGCCGCGTTCGGTGCTGCGTCAGTGCAGTTCGAAAGAGTACCAGTGGGGATTTCGGCAGGCACCGCACCATGATTATCGAAAGCATATTGTCGAACCGCGCTATACACGGCACCCACATCAACACGGCGTTCGCCGTTACGGGCGTCGCCAAGCTGTCGAGCTGGGTTTATGGCAATGACCGTACTGCCGATAAGAATCGCGAGCGCCGCGATGATGAGCAGGATTTCAATGAGGGTAAAGCCGCGCTGCATGGATTACCGCTTCGAAGAGATAGTGTCGTTCTCGGCAAGCGGGGCGCAGACCGTGACACGATTCCCATCCTTGAAGGCAGAGTAGCCCGAGTAGTCGGCGTTGTCTTCAGACGGATCGCTCGGAATCCCAGCGATGAATCCTTCCGTTACAAGCTCTGCATCCAGTGAGAAACCGGTCGAACAACTCGCATCTTCTGCGCAAATGCCGTACGCGCTAACATCACTCTTTCCGGAACAGGTACCGTCCGATGACGGCAAATCCGAAGGGAAGCTGCCGTGCTTGATGACGTACTGGGAAATAGCGCTTGCCAGCGAGTCAACATCCGAACGACGCTGTGCATCACGCGTATCGGCAAGCTGTTGCGCTGGATTTATAGCCACGATGACGATTCCTGCGAGGATCGCGATGGCAGCGACGACGAGCAGGATTTCGAGGAGCGTGAAGCCCCGAGTGCGAACTGTGTGGCGAGAAGAGAGACGCGTCATGCGGATTAGTTTGCTGTAAGTATATACCGGAAACCGACCCGCATTCCCTTCATCCACACGGTATCGAGCATCATCAGAACGATGACGGTTCAGTCCAGAGCGCTCGCGTTACGGTAGTAGTGGTTCCCGCCTCCGAGCTTGAGGTGGCGATACGAATATCAAGAAGAGCCCGCTGCACGCTTGTTCCCGCGTATCCGGTACTTCTGAGAGATCGACCCGTCGAACTACTGATTGCCACCGTATAGCCACACGTTCCTTGGTCAAACGAGAGCGTATCCGAGCCTTCGTAGGCATCCGTCTCGACAATGGCAAGGAGCGCAGTTTCAGCACACGCATCCGCATACGCGCGTGCTTCATACATCGACTCGCGCACACGTCCGCTGTCAGCAGCATCACTTCCAAGGAAAAGACGCGAGAAGGCGAGTGATACGGTTACTCCCGTAATGACGATTATGGTAAGAAGCGAAAGGTAGCCGCGCATGATCATGGGAGAAAGGGACGCGGCGTAACCGCCGTTTCGTACTGTTTTGCGTACTCAAATTCTGGCCGACCTCCAGCATTCGCATAGGCCGCATCGAACGAAATGACAAGCGAGCCAGACCGGTTTTCAAAAGCGAGATTCGTAATTATTACCGACTCATGCGTAAGGCGCACAGCAGACTCTCCCCCTTTTGACATTGTCAGCACTCCGTCCTCGAGCGCTATCGCTACTTCCCGACCACCAGCATCGGTAAGCAGTACTGTCGTACCCGTGACACCATCGGCCGGAGTATTGATGCTCATAGCGGTGCGAACTATTCGCACAAGCTCATCGAGTGCTGCCGACGCACTCTGCTCAACAACAAGCGGTGCCTCTTCGCGCGAATCCCCTGCAAGAATCGTTATGTAGAGCAGTGCTCCCGCACCGATAACAATAGTCGCAAGAGCGATATACAGTATGACTTCAAGAAGAATGATGCCGCGGATCATACCTAGGGACGCCAGTTGGTGAGGCGAGTTGTGAGCGAGCGCGTCGAAGTGCCGACATCATCCGACCACGCGACACTGCTTTCGATTTCCTTACTCGTACTTGAAATGCTCGCGACCGTAACCGTGCGAACGAATCCTTCTGCAGGAGTATCGCTGGTGCCGGCGAACGCCCACGAACCCCCCGAGTCGGTGAGTCCGTGCGTTCCGATGGTTACGCTTGAAAAGTTCGCATCACGCATTGAACGCACCGCGGCAAGGCCTTCTTCAGCAAAAAGAACAGCGCTCGTTGCTTGCTGCTGCGAGACACGGAGTTCGCCCGTATAGGTAATCGCAGACACGACGCCAAGCGCGACAATGGCAAGGAGCGACCCTGCGAACAGGGGTTCGAGCACACTAAATCCTCGAGGAGATTGCGCCATAGGCCGAAGCGGAGATGGTTCTTGATTCGACGAGCGAATCGGACGAAAGTGTGGTTTCTCCGACAGAAAGCGGATAGCCGGTTCCCTTTGAGAAAACGTAGTCGGTTGTTCCAGAGACGGTGACGAAAACCGAGATACGCTCATCGAACGACGTATCACGTGACGCGAAGGACGTGCCTTTGTAGAGCGTTATTGCGTCATTGGCAAAATGCACGCCCCACGAATCATCCTCGCTCATCGCTCGCGCTCGCGCGGAAGCGAGCCAGAGAAGCGTTTCTCCCGCACGCGCCGCATCGGAGAGATCGTGTTGCGCAGGGATGCTCTCGAACGCGAACATCGCGCCCGAGAATACGAGTGTGACGAGCGCGACTGCGAGCACGATTTCAAGAAGAGAGAATCCGCGTTTCTTCATAGTTTAGTGATGATTGATGCTGCCCACGAGATTGTAGATCGGCAAGATAACACCGAGCGCGACCAGCACCACGGCGATCCAGATGATGAAGAGCAGGAGCGGCTCAAGAATGATTGCAAGATTACGCGACGACACATCCGACTTCTCTTCGTACGCTTTCCCGACACGCGTAAGCACATCCGCAAGATGCCCCGACTGACTTCCGGTAACAATGATTTCCTCCACTGGTGCAGGAACGAGAGCGTTGAAACGTGGGAAGCTCGCGAATGCTTGAGCGAGCGAGTCCCCTTCGCTTACGCGATGCCCAAGATGCGCGTAGAGCGCTTGGTACCGTGTCATCGAGGTTGACCCGCGCAGGAGCTCTATGGATTCGAGAATCGGAACACCGCTTTTAAGGAGCCCTCCGAACACGAAGCCGAGTCGCGAAAGCTCGACTTCCTGAATGAGCGTGCGAATACCGGGAATCGACCAAAGAATGGTTTCTCCAATTCTCCGCGTAGCGGGATAGAAGAAAATAATATATACGAGTACAGCAAACAAGAGCGCGCCAAGCGGAAGTGCAATAGCGCCGTATTGCCCGAGGAATTTTCCAAACCCAAGAATCATCTGCGTGATGAACGGCAGTTGAAGCTTCAGCTGCGTGAATACACGCGCAAGTTTTGGCAGGATGAACCACGAGACGCCAATACCAACCATAGCGGTCACCAGAAGGACGAATACCGGATAGAGGAGCGCGGACTGTACTTTTCCCGTAAGTTCTCGCTGTTTCTCCTCCTGCACACCGATCATAGAAAAATGCTCGACGAGCTGGCCGCTTTCCTCGCCGATACGGATTAGGGTCGCAACACGAGGCGAGAAGGCCCCTGACTCCTCAAAGGCTTGCGCGAGCGTGTTTCCCTCAGCAAGCTTCGAACGCATCACGGCAATGATGCGCCGCATTTCAGGGTGCTTCACACCCGCCTCAATAGACTTGAGTGCACTCACAACATCGACTCCAGACGAAAGAAGAAGTCCGAGGTTCTGCGTAAGATACTCTGCCTCCTTCTCGATGCCGACCCGCCGCGCACGCGCGACAAGGTCGTTCACGATGAAGATGAAACGCTCTTTCATGACGCGAGCGCGTCGGGTTCCGCGACGCGGAGAAGCTCATCGAGTGTCGTAACGCCTCCTGTGACTTTTTCGAGCCCATCCTCAAACAAGGAACGCGAACCTTCGCTTCGTGCGATAGCCCAGAGTTCGGAACGAGTCGGACGCTTCGCAATGCACTCTTGGATAGCGGTGGTCGTACGAATGAGCTCAAAGATACCAACACGACCACGATATCCGGTGCCATGACACATGTCACACCCCTTTCCCTTATAGAGCGTGAGCTGCTTCTTTCCTTTGAAATACGGCACAACCCGCGGCATTGCGGACATAAGCTCGGCTGCGGTCATGATATACGTCGTTCGACAGGTCTCGCAGATGCGTCGTACGAGACGTTGCGCAATGACCAGCTCAAGGGTCGACGCGAGTAGAAACGGTTCAGTGCCCATATCTATCATGCGCGGCACAGTGGTCGCCGCGTCGTTCGCATGGAACGTCGAAAAGAGAAGATGGCCAGTGAGCGCGGCGTTAACGGCAATTTCCGCCGTTTCCTTGTCGCGGATTTCACCCACGAGGACAATGTCGGGATCTTGGCGGACAATGGAGCGGAGTCCCGTCGCGAAGGTAAGGTCGGTCGCAAGGTTTGCCTGCATTTGATTGATACCAGAAACTTTGTACTCAACCGGATCCTCAATGGTTGTGATATTTACTTCAGCCGTATTGAGTTCATGAAGGAAGGCGTACAACGTGGTCGTCTTACCTGAACCAGTGGGGCCTGTGACGAGAATCATACCGAACGGTTTATCAGCGGCAGCGGTAAGGAGCGCTTGGTCGCGCTTACTAAATCCAAGCGTATCGAGTGTGAACATCGCCATATACGGCGCAAGGAGGCGAAGAACGATTTTTTCGCCATCGACCGTTGGCGCAATGGAAACACGTACGTTGATGGCACCCCCCGAATGAGGGTGCTGGAAGGACCCATCTTCAGTGCGCTGATGCTCATCAATAGGAAGCCGCGCGAGCACCTTCACGCGGTTGACGATATTTTCATAAAAACGTCTCGGGATGCGTACGGCTTCGAGCAGAACACCATCGATACGAAATCGCACATTCACTTCCGTATCCCGCGGCTCGAAGTGGATATCAGATACTTTGAGATCAAACGCGTGGTTGATGACCTTTTCAACGATATCGGTTATGGACGCATTCGGTTTTGAGAGGAGTTCAGCAAACTGCGCCGCGAGCGGTTTTTCATACAGCTTGAGCGCTGTATCAATATTCTTCGGAAGCGTGTAGCGTACCTCGACTTTCTTGTTTGGGAAAAGGGATGAAAGTAGCGCAAAAAGATCCGCATCCTTTGGCCGCTCTGACGCAGCGATTACCATTTCTGTATCTTCGTGCACGAAGACGGCCCGAAACTTGCGCGCATCCGACTCGGGGATTTTCTTTACGACCTCAGGACTTCCCGGCATCGAATCCTGATCGGCATACTTGATGCCGAACGCTTCGGCCATACACTGACCGACGAGATCCTCCGTTAGGAGCCCTTCGCTCACCAACGCCGCCGCAAGCGGGACACTCTTCTCCTGCGCTGCTTTCTCCACCGTCGCAAGCTCTTCAGCGGACAGGTATTGACCCTCAAGGAGGACTTCCTTGAAGCGCTGTTCGTCGACGCTTTCGGCGATCCGTGCCATAGCGGAAAGAGCTACTTCACGAGCGCCGTAACCTTATCGATGACCTGCTTCGGATTGTAGTCGCTTTTTACGAGGTACTCCTGCGCACCAAGCTCAAGCGCCTTTGCAGCATCTTCCTTGCCAGCGAGATTCGTGAGCATCAAGGTTGGAATGTCTTTAAGCGCGGGGTCCTGCTTTATGGCCACAAGCACATCGAACCCGCTCTTCTTCGGCATCATCACGTCGAGCAAGATAACGCTCGGCTTCGGATCTATCTTCGCAAGGAGCGCGAGCGCCTCCTCGCCGTCGTGCGCAACGGTGAGCTCATGGTTATTGAGCCGGAACGCGCGCTCGTACATGCGCGTCATCAAGGGATCGTCTTCTGCCATGAAAAAATGAGCCATACGTATACAGTATATACGCTCTTAGAGCGCTTTGCGTTTCCCCAAGTGCGCTTCGATCATGGATACGATTTGTTTCGGCGTGTGGTCGAACTTAATGACGTAGTCGTCGGCACCTGCGGCGCGTGATTCAACCTCTCGGCTTGAGTGGAATGAATTCGTGAGAACAATGACCGGTGCCTCGTCGTAGCGGTGGTTCCTGCGCACCAGCTTGATGAATTCGATGCCATTCATGTTCGGCATGAGGATATCGACGAGAATAGCAGCCGGAACGTCAGAGAGTTCCTCAAGCTTCTTCCATGCATCATCCCCATCGATAGCAGAGACAACTTCATGTCCCGCGAAACGAAATGCTCGCTCCATCACACGACTCACATACTCATCGTCTTCGACTACAAAAATGACGCTCATGCCTCCTTCTTCGACGCAAGCGGAAGCGTAAAGAAGAACGTGCTGCCCTTGCCGATTTCGCTCTTTTCAAGACCGATAGTGCCGCCCATTGCCGACATGATGAGTTTCGATATGTAGAGTCCGAGACCAGTACCTTGCGTAATGTCGCGCGCAAGCATCTGCTCGCCAGCCTGCTGGAACTTATGGAACAGGAGCGCTTGATTATGCTCCGTGATGCCAGTACCGCTGTCGGTCACTCGTATGACAACTGCACCCTTCTCCTCCTCCGCTTCGATGTGAATAGAGCCTTTCTTCGAAAACTTTGCTGCGTTGCCAACAAGGTTCACGAGCACTTGCTCGACACGCGCCGGATCAGCATGGACTTTCGGCAGCTGCTTCTCTGGAGCCTTGTATTCAAGCTTGAGTCCTTTTTCATCCGCAAGCCCCTTCATGTCGCGAGTAACCTTGTCGATGGTCGTGGTTACATCAATGTCCTGCGCGTGTATTTCAAAACGACCCTGTTCAAGACGCGAGACTTCAAGGAAGTCATTCACAATGCTGATAAGCCGCTCGCTCGACATGTTGATGTCCTTGAGCATCTCGGCCATATCCTTATCTTTGATCGTCTTACCGTACATATCGAGGATCATGTTTGCATTGCCGCGAATGGCGGTGAGTGGTGTGCGCAGCTCGTGGGAGGCAACCGCGAAGAATTCGTCCCGACTGCGCTCCATAACTTTCTCCTCCGTAATATCTTCGATCACGTCGACGACCGAGGTGACTTTGCCATTACTACTCGAAATCGGAGCCGCGACAACAGAGAGCAGGCGTCGAGAGCCGTCGGCTCGGTCAATCATAATGTCATTCTTCGCTACCAAACGGCACTGAGAGACCGCGAGTGAGAATGGGCGCTCCTCGTCCGGATACGGGCTTCCATCCTCTCGTTTGAATGCGGCGAAGTTCGAGAAGATTGTACCGTCCTTCTTGGGGTCAAGATCCGCACCAAGGATTTTCTGTGCCGTGGTGTTTGCGACGAGAATCTTGCCGCTTGGAGCCTCTGCAAGCACGATACCGACCGGAAGATTTCCGACCATGGTATCCATGAGGACGTTCGACTCTTGGAGTTTGTCCTTCTCCTGCCGCAATTCCTTCGTACGTACCTGCACTAATTCTTCCGCTCTCTCCTTTCCATGCTTAACCTCTTCGAGCGCCGCCGCCTCTTTCTTTTGAGACGCCGAAAGCCAGAGGAGCATCTGATTTATCTTATCGGCGAGTCGTCCGACTTCGTCCTTGATGCCGCCGTCCACACGTATCGAAAGGTCATGCACATCATTTATCTTCGACACATCGCTCGTAAGCTGCACAAAGCGAGAAATCACGAGGCGTTCGAGAAGGAAGACAATAAGGAAGCCGAAGACGAGAATAGCAAGCCCACTAATGATGAGGAACGTAAGGAAACTTAATTGTCCCTGCGCATACACCGGACGCGGATCGGTTATTTTGATGATCATCACTGGCTTACCGTCGATGTCGTTATAGAGCGTATAGCCCACGATGGTCGTCGGCGTCAGTGGCTTCGTGTAGTACTTAGTATCACCCGTGAGCTTCTGCTTCGCCTCGAGCACATCGTCTGGAAGCTGCTGCTCGTCATAGCGATATACCTCAAGCGCAAGATGCGTGGTGTCGGCGATTTCATTGATTACTCCAGCATCGAGATATCGCGCAAAGGTGAGGGAGCCAGAGGTCGGTCCGTCTCCGTTCGTTTGTGTAAGAGGTCGAGAGGCAACTGCGAGAATCCCTTTGGGTGTAAGAATGTACCCTTCGCTTCCCTCGTTTATGTCGGGATGATTGATGATACTCGGATAGGAGACGATGATACGCTTCACTTCTTCCGCCTCTGCATCAGGCCCCGGCTGTTCGTTTTCAAGATCCGCATACCGGATCGTGATGCCGCGTCCCGCGAGGTTCGTGAACAGAAGCACGTTAATGTTCAAGTTGTAGAGCGCGGTGACGGGAAGAATTTCTTCCTCGAAGGTTACGTTGCGGTCGGTATCGAAGGTTTGTACATAAAAATAAGGATCGTCCCATTCAGCCCAGTCGTACATCTTTCCCATGATGTTCGCATGGACGAAGCCTTTGAGTCCGTCGGTTGCTCGGTCGAGATCCTTGATGACCGCCTCGCGCTCGAGTTTTTGATAGCTTGCAAGGAGAACGCCCGAGGAGATGACATACATGACGCCCGAAAGAACCACCACCGCAGCAACGATGGCGATGAGGATTTTAGTGCGTACAGATAACACGGGGCTCATAGAAGTACCTACGAGAAGTATAGCGCCGAAGAGACACGACTATCGACTCGTTCGCACGGTACTGGGCATAACTCCCTATCTGTTCGTCTTGGTCTGGCCTAGCAAATACAGCTGTTTGGCTTCGGTAGCGGAAAGCGCGCGGTTATAGATCCGAACATCATCTTCCATGCCGTTGAGCGGAACATTTGAATCTGAGCCGTACGTAGCCCATCCAAGACTTACGTTTGCGGTCGTCGTATCAGCTGGAGAGAAACCTCCTCCCGAAAAGCAGAGCGTCGAGCCGACATCAACACCATTCTTATAGAACTTCACGGTGCTGTTCGATGTATCGCGGACAACAACCCAATGCTCCCATGTATTAAGTGAATATCCTGTGTTTGCGTTGTATCCAACAAAGCTCGCACCAGCGCTGGTCGTCCACCACAGGTGCGGGATATTCGTCCCGCAATCAACAACGGAGAATTCGAATCCGTACGTCACAGGGCCGCCACCCGTATCCCGTTTTTGAACCATCATATATCGATCGGCAGGTGCGGCACGAACATAGGTCCAGAGCGAGATACTGAGGGAACCGGTAATCTCAAGATTTCCTTCAGGAATAGATACGTAATCGTTAGTGCCGTCGAAACTAAATGCTTGACCGAGTTTTCCTATCGCGGGAGTGAGAGAGCGACTCATGCCGGTTAGCGTTCCGGTGTTCCCGCTCCCCGAACGGTCATAAGCAACCCCCGCCGTAGCGTTCGTCCAGTTGAGGTCGCCTCCATCAAACGTCCAGAGACCGACGAGTCCATTTGTAAGCGTCGTGCCGTTTTGGAGTGTTATTGAAGACGCATTGATGCGTACAGCACCTTGTTTGTACAATTTCGCAACATCCGGCGCTGAAAGACTTCGATTATAGAGTCGCAAGTCATCCATTTTTCCGGCACCCCAAAAAAAGGCGCCACCCGTATACGCCATACCAGTCAGTTTCGCAGTGAACATCGTGCCGGCTGCGCCTTTGGTGTCGTTTAATACAGTATCGCTTTGCGCAACACCGTCGACATAAAAAGTCAGGCTGCCCGCTGCAGAGCTATTATCGAGAACAACGACAATATGATGCCATGAGCCGGCCGACGGACGAGTTATTCCCTCAGTACGCGCCCCACCGCCACCATCGCCGATCGTAGCGGTAAAGTATCCTGGGAAGTCGCAGTCGTTTGGAACGACAACCCACGCACCGGCATTCGCATCGGTATCTCCCGAAGCGAGCGCTGGATCACAATCGTCCGCATAGCTGGTCCAGTTAAGCCAGAAAGAAATGGTCGCGGTATTGGAACCACCGTATGAGATGGTAGAAACTGTTTCGATATAATCATTCGTTCCATCAAAGGAGAGGGCTTTACCGAACTTCCCGTTCGTCCATGTCGGCAATCCAGTACCAGAAAGAACTTCTGGATTCCCTTGTCCAGAAAAATCTCCCGCCCGCGTCGAGGTCGCTTCGTTCATCGGCCAATACCCAATGAGCCCCAAATTGTTCGCCGGCTTCGTAAGAGCCGTACCAAGCGCAGCGTTCGCGCTCATAGGAAGGAAGACTATGGCAAGGATACCTATATATAGGAATGCGCGCTGCATACTCATTCTTGGAATTTCCATGTTGCAAACATTGCCTTGAGAAGGCCATCGAGACGTTCGTAGGTGCTGATTTGATACAGTGTCCCTCGAAATACGAACCAGACTTCCCTTGATGCGCCGCCGAAGGCGGCGTTATCGCTGAGGAACGCGAGTCCGGTGTAATCGGTACCAACAGTTACTGGCTGCGCGTTCTTCACGCTCATATCCGGTATGTCATGTCGTATCCGTTCCTCAGTAAGCACGTGGAGATCTTCTCCGAATGGCTGAATCACTATCTGTATCCCGTCTCCAGAAGCTCCTTGAAGCACAACCGTCTGTCCATTTTCGGGATCCTGAAGCTCTTGCGACGTAAAGCCTTCCGGCACCGAAACAGAGAAGTGATAGGTACTATTTGTATACACTGCAGAAAGCGTGCTGGTTGCGAACGGCGTCTTCGCAGCACTATTCTCGACGGTAGGTCGAGGTAAAAAATACACAGCGGCAATAATTCCGGCAACGGCGAGAGCGCAGAGAACGGCAGCAACGCTACTTCGCATACTCGTAGACAATTTTTGAAACCGTCGCAATTTGTTCCGCAAGCGTATCGAAATCTGATCCACGCATCATGACGCAGAGGATATAGGGGCCGTGCGGAAGGTAGACAATCCCGCAATCGTGCAGCTGGACCGTGTTTGTTCCGTCAATCTGGCGTTCACCGAATTTATGGGAGACGATTGTTCCCTCAGGCAAGCCAGCGACAATCCCCTGCGTAAATACGCTTTTTGAGAGCATTGCAAGAAGTTTTTCTGAGTTCTCGTGGGAGAGGTAGGTTGCATTATAGAGAATACGGAAGAAGGAAGCGTACTTCCGGACGGTTGTTGAATAATCTTCCCCATATTCGGGCGCAATAATACCGAGATGCGTGTAAGCGTCGAACAACTGGTCGCTTGAAATTGCTCCGGCGAGTGCGAGCGCCGCATTATTGTCCGAACTCTCCAATGTCTGAGCAGCCAACTCCTCGGCAGAGTAGACTCCTTTTACGAGCGGTTGTGCTGGAAAATGCTGCGTCACCAGACTTTCGTCCGGAGTATAGGATATTTCTTTTGCGGCAATCGCTGGGTCTCTTTCCATCGCTCGGAAAACGCTGATCACGAGCGGTACTTTAAGAAGACTTGCGGGCGTAAACTCAGCATCTTCTCCGACGCCGATCCACGGACCTCCGTTCAGCTGGCGGAAATATACCCCGACATCACTTATGTAGCCTTGTGCCTTTGCGAAGGAAGCGAAATCCTTCAGCTTCTTTTCAAGAGCGTCCGCCTGATTATTCCCAAGCAGCGCTGCGGACGGGTCAGCGCAGGCAAGCAGCGGACTTATAAAGGAATAGTTTGCGAACTCTTCGCGCTGTTCCTGAAGTGTTGGGTATTGACCTTTCATGAGCTGAGCCGAACCGAAGCCAATCCCGATCCCTATAACAAGACCCGCCCCAGCAAAAATCGCGCCCTTGGAAAATGATTGTCCGTTCCCTTTCGCCATAGTTTCTAGAATACCACCCCTCGTCTCGCTCCTCGTAGTGACCGAAATGACGGTTAACGGATTACCGAAATCTGTTCTGTTTCAGCAAACGGTGCGCAGATTCGCACATGACCGTTTGAATTCTTAAAAGCAAGATATCCACTATATTCGGGATTTGTTTGTGAAGGATCGATAGGATCTTGAGGAATTTCAATGATAAAACCTTCTCCAACGAGCGTATCATCGACGGAAAAACCGCCGCATTGGTATCCCTCTGAGCAAATACTGAACGAGGAGTTCGTATACAGACCATAGCAAACAGCTTCACTCGTCGGAAGATTCTCAGGGTACGAGCCGTGTCGGAGATAGTATTGCGCAAATGCTTCAGCAAGAGCGTTTGCGTCTTGCCTGCGCTTCGTGTCGCGCGCTTCGGCAAGCTGCTCTGCTGGGTTTACTGCTGCGACGATTGAGCCCACAAGGATTGCGAGCATGGCGACTACGAGAAGTATCTCTAAGAGGGTGAACCCGCGCACTGACGTTCGTTCCATAAAGAAAGTATAGCCCAATCACTATTAGGGAGTTGGCGGAGGTTCGGTTGGTGGAGGCTCAGCTGCTGGCTCGGGTGCAACAACCGTCACAACGCGTGATGCAGACCCCGTGTTCCCCGCAGCATCAGTTGCTGAGTAGGTAAGCGTGTACGTTCCTACAGTATTCGCATCGACGCTTCCCTCCACCGAAATGCTTCCAGTCAGGTCTCCATCAGTATCATCTGCGGCAGTTGCGCTCGGATCAGTAAAGCTGCTTCCCTGCGTAACCGAGATTGCTGGGTCGCCATTAAGCGAGACCGATGGAGGAGTTGTGTCTCCTGATGGGGTCGTGGAGCCAGTACCACCAGAACCCGAACCTCCACCCTCAGCCGGAGGAGGGGTTGCTGCTGGAGGCGGCTGGCTTCCCTGCGACGTATTTGGCGCACTTGCGCCGCCATACGAATTGATGATGAGGAAGTCGAACGGCACGTCCGTACTCGTGCTCGTTACGACCGAGACCGTGAAGCCGCTTCCTGGTTGGATTTCAGTGACCGCAAGCGGCGAAGCAAGGAGCGCGCGCGGCGTGAGGAAGATTTTGGAAGAGCTCGTAACTTTCGCATTCGGAACGAAGATACTGGTGGTTCCCTGCGAAAGCGTTGCGAGACCAGTCACCTGATTTGAGCCACCCGGTGCATTAATGATGCCGTCTGGAAGGATGGTGAGGCTCTTCGTAAAGAAGGTTTCGACAACCGCAATCTTCGCAACAAGCTGGCCGACGACGTACTTCGTAAGCTCGGCACCCTGTGAGAATGCAGCGTTTGCAAGCTCTTCAATCGCGTCATTGATGCCAAGCGCGCCCGCAACAAGATCCTGAACGAGATTGCCAATCGACATATCGAAGTTCGGTTCAAGCTTCACCATGATGCGCGCAAGACAGGTTCCCGTCGGCACATTTACTCCAGCGGCGAGCAGTTCGTCCGTAAGGTTCGCGTCGCAGGAGCCACTACTATTTTCTGGATCGAATCCTTCGAGCGCGACGCCAACAATACGACCCGGACGAGTAGCCTTCATACCGATACCCGCCGTCGATGTCGCGCTCGTGATACGGTCGCCCTGCTTGATACTGCCATTCGAAAGCGAAACGATAATTGGAACGCGACCGACAAGACCAACGCGTACCGTGGTTGACGCCTCCTGACCAAGCACCGTATGCGGTGAGGTGGTAATTGCACCGAAGATGTCGTTATCGTACGCACCATGCGCAAGACGTATCGCATTTGGACTGGAGGTGGCATTCGCCACAAGCAAGCCCGGTATGTACAGGCTCGGTATATCTGACAGATATGCTTCGGCAATATCCGCTCCCTGTATCGGATTAAATTCTTCCATGAACGCTTCGCCTAGTAGCTGACCCTCTATCCCACCCGGCGGATCGTCCATCCAGTAACGGAGAACGGCAACATAGAGCGAAGGCGTACCGACGTTGGTACCGCCGTTCGCAAACACACCAACGCGTGCGATAGGCGCGAGGTTTGCCGTTGGGATGTTCGTCGTATGACGAACGTTCACCGTTCCGTTCACGAGGAATATTGCCTCCTGATCAGTAAGTTCGATGCGCATCTTCTTGAAATCAGTCGACGATGTTGCGACACCCGTGTCCGACATGGTTTCGACGTTGTTTGCAGAGCGTGTAACTGCCTTCCATGTCGCAGAGGAAGTGGCGATGAAGTACGCGCCCTGCGTTGGCAAGGCACCAGTGTCGGCACCGAACGCTTCGTTCGTCAGACCAACCAAGAATATCGGAGTCGAGGTTGAGGTTGCTCCCATGGACGGACGCACCCACGCTTCAATTACAGGACTTGTCGTTGCAGAACCAAGCACATAGGAAGTACGGAAGGCTGAACCGTCGCCGACCGTTGCGTTCGTGGATCCTGCGCGGAGCTGGAAGCTGGGCGGATACATGTGGTTTGTTATGACGCCCGTGCCGTCCGTGTCGAAGTCGAACGAGAACCCGCCGCAGGCACCAACCGTGTCCGCTGTTGGTGCAGAAACGAAGCCGGCACCTGGGAAGTCACAGCTCAATTCGCGCCACGTTGAGTAAATACGACCATCGACGGTGAACGAGTCACGGAGACCCGACAATCCCCACGGACTCGTGGTACCGATGGCAATGCGTTCGTAGTTTAGTTTTCCGGTTGTTGTTGCATCGACAAAGAGAAGTGGCTGCTGGCCAGGGCCCCATGAAGAGGTTGTCGCGATGACAAAGAGAGGATTCTGCCGTTCATCTCCGTTTCCGACGAGGGCGAAATCCGCGTACGGACTCGTTGTTCCGAATCCGACATTTCCATTCGAGAGAATGGTCATAGCCGCAATTGAAGTCGTGGCGAACGTTGATGCTGAGGACGTGCCGAGGTAGAAGTTTCCTCCCGCGTTCCTAAAGACCCATCCGTTACTGGTCAAACTTCCGTCCGTGAGTGCGAGTTGTGGCGCTGTTGAGGAAGCGAGGGTGAGCGTCCACTTCGGCGAGGTGGTACCAAGACCAAGTGCGCCATACGAAGTGTCAAACGCCGAGTTCGTTACTGCACCGAACGAGGAGCCATTTTTATACTGAAGCTCGGTACCCGTACCGGACGGAGTACCGCCTGCGCCGCCAGCATCGGCACCGCAGATGAGATTTCCGTTCACATCTGTATCGATCGTATCGCAGCTCGTAAGCGTGCGAACGGTGACACCACCTGTTTCAATATTTACGCCCCCAGCGAAGCTCGACGTTGCTGCCGCTGTAACCGAGAGACGCTGAACCGTCGTACTACCGGTCGACGAGTCGAAGGCAAGGATCGAGGACGACGTGGTCGCAAACGTCGATGCGGACGATGTACTTATATACAACGTGTTATTGATTGCGCGGAAGTTGAACGGTGCTGCGGTTGAGGAACCGTCTGTAAGCGTGAGCTGCGGACGAGTACTTGAAGCAAGGGTGAGCTGCCACTGCGGCGTGGTCGTACCGATACCGAGTCCTCCTGTTGTAGCACTGAGGAGTGCGCGTGCAGCACCACCAGACCAGAAGACGAGGTCTTCATCGGTTGAACCGATGGCGGGAGCGACTGAGGTATTGGCATCGGCGAAGGAAAGGAGTGAGGCGGTGGTGCCGGTCGAACGGATGAGTGCGGGAATGCTTGCAGAGCCGGAGACTTCGAGTTTGTAGCCTGGCGCTGCTGTGCCAATACCCACGTTGCCCGCATTCGTGACAATGAAGTTCGTTGCCGTCGACGAACCGATCACAAACGACGGTGCGGTTCCGTTTGTTGTAGTCGGATTAATAGAGAGCTGGCCGAAAGGACTCGTCGAACCAATGCCGAGGAAGCCGGTGGACGAGTTGAAGAGAAGGTCTTTGCCTGCCGTACCGAACGCAACCGTCGAGGACGCATAGAGACCCGCCTGCGCCCAGAGTGGCGTGGTAGTCGCAGACGCGGTTGCGCCGAAGGTTGACTGGTGGAGGAACGGATCACCGATGCCACCCGAGCTTCCGCCGACACAAACGTTGTTTATCGCGAAGCAGCCTGAGGTGAGGTTGATGCCATTACCCGTGAATGACGAGGTTGCCGTTCCGGTGACGTCGAGTTTTGCGATTGACGTCGTACCGAGCGACGTAACCTTGAGCCACGTACCGGTCGAGGAGCCAATGGCGAACGAGTCCTGATTTGCATGGGAACCAATGGAGAGCTGTGCGTACGGAGAGGAGGTACCAACACCAACATCGCTGCTGTTTTTGACGATGAACGACGTACCGCCGGTCGTGGAGCCGATGACGAATTGCGGTGCGGTACCAAGCGATGCGGTCGGATTTACCGAGAGCATACCCCACGGAGTAGTCGAACCAACACCAACCGATGTGGATGCGATGCCTCCTGCGCCGTCGGAGACGGCGAAGACGGTGAGGATCGAGGTTCCATCGATTTGTGCAGAGTAGCTCTCGGCAGTGCCTGCTGATGCGCTGCTGGTGACTGGCATATCGACCCACGAGATCACACCAGAATCGGTATCGAAGGTCATCGCACCAATATTTGCGTTTGCGATCGACGTGAGACCTGAGTAGTAGTCGTAGGTGAGAGCGCCGCTACCAACGTTGAAGCCCGTGTTGATGGACGTTGTAGCGATATTGCCCGAGCTTTCTATCGCAAGCGCTGCGTAGGTTGAGGTTGCAAACGTCGTTGGGCTCGAAGTTGAAAGATAGAAGTTGCCGTTGATGCTGCGGAGATTCCACGGCGCTGACGTCAACGATCCGTCCGAGAGCGTGAGTTGTGGGCGTGTACTTGAAGCGATGGTGAGCGCCCACTGCGGTGTTGAGGTTCCAAGACCAAGACTTCCCGTCTGTGAGCTCCACATGAAGCCGTTTGAAGTCGAGGCTTGCGTAAGCTTGGTGCCATCTGAGTACACAACACCACCTGCATAGAAGGTCGTGGTTGCGGTACCGCCGTTCGCAAGCGTATTGCTGAAGGATCCTGCCCCCACGCAAGTGTTGTTTATAGAGAAGCAGCCTGAGGTGAGATTAATGCCGTTTGCGTGCGTCGAAGTCGCGTTGCCGGTGACATCAAGCTTCTGCACGGTCGTCGAGCCAGTCGAGGAATCAAGCGCGAAGATTGAGGACGAAGTGGTTGCGAAGGTCGATGGTGACGACGTACCTATATATAGGAGGTTGTTTATTGCGCGGAAGTTATATGCCGCCGCGGTAAGAGAAGCGTCCGAGAGTGTCAACTGCGGCGCGGTCGAAGATGCGAGCTGGAGAAGGAAGCGTGGTGTTGAGGTACCGATACCGAGCGTACCGAGCGAGTTGTTGATTGCGGTGGTGCTTGCGGTGGTGAAGCCCGTGCCGTTGTAGAAAGCAAACTGGTTCTGCGTAAGCGTCGTAACGCCGGTGCCGCCGTTCACTACACCGAGTGTGCCTGACACCTGCGAACCGAGCGCAAGCTGTCCGCTGATAGTTGAAAGAGTGGTCGTCGCCGTCCACGTTGGAACACCGTTCACCTGAGCAAGTACAAATCCATTCGTACCCGCCCCAAACAATGACGACGTCGCAATCGCCGTCACGTTCCCTGTTGCACTCGTGTTGTTCACGAGGACTGAGTTTGCTGCAATCTGCGCAAGATTGGTGAGTGCGACACCGTTCGTTGCAAGAGAGAGCGTTCCTGCTGCACCTCCGACGAAGGAACCGAGGGTGCCGGAGTACGAGAAGGCGGAAGAGAGGGCTGGTGCGGTGGTGGCGACTGACTGAAGAGCGCCTGTTCCTGCTCCGTAAAGAAGCTGACTGCTCGTGAATGAGCCTGCGCCAGTTCCCCCGCCAGCAACCGTGAGCGTTCCTGAAATGAAGATGTCGCAAAGGTGATTGCACCGGTCTGAGCAGAACCGCCACCGGTCTGCTGAATACTCGACACACCATTATTAATGGAGGATGTTGCGACCCACGTCGGCTTACCGTCAGAGAGCGTAAGCACGAAGCCGTTGGTGGTCGATGCAACCTTCGCGAACGATGTTGCTGAGTCTGCGTAGAGGATATCGCCCGGCGTGTAGGACGCGAAACCAGTGCCGCCACGAGCCGCAGTGAGCGTGCCGGTAGTGTCACTAATCGCGATGCCGAGGGATGTCGTTGCAATCCATGACGGGCGACCGGTCGTGTAATCAAGCGAGAGGAAGCGTCCAGCACCAGACGTCGTTGCAAGCGCGGTGAGATTTGCTGAGCCACCACCAACACCGCCAAAGAGGAGCGCGCCGTCAGCCGCAGAAGTGATGCCGGTACCTCCCTTACTTACCGAGAGCGTTCCAGAAATCGTCGAGAGCGTGGTCGTCGCAACCCATGACGGGATGCCGTTACTGAGACCAAGCACGAATCCGTCTGTCGATGACGAAACCTTCGCAAACGACGTCGCTGAGTTTGCGTAGAGGATATCGCCCGGTGTGTAAGAAGCGAATCCAGTTCCCCCGTGAAGATGTCGCAAAGGTGATTGCACCGGTCTGAGCAGAACCGCCACCGGTCTGCTGAATACTCGACACACCATTATTAATGGAGGATGTTGCGACCCATGCTGGTGAACCATTGTTCCAAGCGAGGACAAAGCCGCCAGTACCGGTGCCGAAGAACGTGGAGGTTGCGATTGCAGTGACGTTTCCGCTCGCGCTCGTGTTGTTCACGAGAACCGTGTTTGCTGCGATCTGCGCAAGGTTGGTGAGTGCCACACCGTTGGCTGCAAGCGAGAGGGTTCCTGCTGCTCCACCGACGAAGGCACCAAGCGTACCGGAGTATGAGAAGGCACCCGAAAGAGTTGCTGTGGTGGTTGCAACCGACTGCACTGCACCGGTTCCCGCACCGTAAAGAAGCTGACTGCTTGAGAGCGTGGTTTGGCCGGTACCTCCCTTCGCAACAGTAAGCGTTCCTGTCGTATCGGTGATTGCGATGCCAAGCGACGAAGTTGCGATCCATGATGGACGACCCGTTGTGTAATCGAGCGATAGGAAACGTCCTGCACCTGAAGTGGTTGCAAGCGTCGTGAGCGCAGTTGCGCTTGTTCCGCCCATAACGAGCGCACCATCTGCAGCAGAAGTGAAGCCAGTACCACCGCCGCTAACATTCAGCGTTCCTGAGAGCGACGGCGTGAAGGTCTGTGTGTTACTGTTGCCGACAATCGTGATTGCTGCAGTGAGTCCATTGAAGGAAGAGGTTGTCGTCGCAAGTGTCTGCGTGCCGCCGGTCTGTGTCTGTCCGGTCGGA